>JBFWVT010000023.1:0-64756 GCA_050246595.1 Alphaproteobacteria bacterium | reverse complement strand
TCGAGACGCGGCTATGGTCGATGGAGGACGTGGTGCGGCTGATTGACGAGCAAGCCGAGCGTAGCGCGCCCCCGGCTAGCCGATCGGCTAGTCGGATGATCTGTTACAATCAAACTGATGCACTACCCATATCCATGAAAACGAAAAACGCCGCCGAAGCGCCGGACCGGCATGAGCCGGATTGGGCGGCGAGCGACGCGCTGACCGACGAGCAGATTGCCGAGCAGATCGCGAGAAACCCGGACGCCGCGCCGGACGTTTCCGATTGGCCGATCGAGCGCGCGACGATCATGGAGCCGATCGACGTCAAGGCGATCCGAACCCGACTCGGCATGTCACTGCGGGAGTTCGCGCAGGCTTTCGATTTCGAACTTGCGGCTCTGCGCGATTGGGAGCAGCGGCGCCGCGTACCGCGCGGTCCGGCTCATACGCTGTTGCGGATTATCGAGCGCGAACCCGAGGCGGCATGCCGGGCGCTCGCAATGCCCACTAAGTGACATCATGTCCGGGTTTGCAGAGGCAACCGTGTGATGCTTGGGCCAGATCACGGGTAGTGGGTCAGTTTGGATTGTAACACCGTCATTCCGGGGCGCGGGCGTAGCCCGCGAACCCGGAAGCCAGGAACACAGGCCCCGAAAGCTTTGGAAAATTCGGTGTTCATGGATTCCGGGTTCCGCCCGGAGCCTGCCCCCGGATCAAGTCCGGGGCAGGCTCTCGGGCCGGCCGAAGGCCGGACCCGTGGGGGCAGCCCCGGAATGACAGTCCATCCATTACATTCTATTACATTCAGACTGACCCACTACCAAATCACGACCGCTGTTGAGCCGGCATTCGATGGCGGGTAACGTTGCCAAGGCGGGGTGATAGCAGAGGACGGGCGCGATGGGTGCGACAAAGCGGCGGATGCATCTCGGGGTTTTTGTTCTCGGCACCGGCAACCATTCGGCCGGCTGGCGCTACGAGGGCGCCGCTACCAGCCATATGCAGCTCCCGGTCATGCAGCAAATCGCCCGCATCGCCGAGCGCGGCAAGTTCGATCTGCTGTTCATCTCCGACTCGATGGTGATGAACCCGGGCGACCACCCGTCGTTTCTGTGCCGCTTCGAACCGACAACGCTGATCACCGCGCTGGCCGCCTGCACCACGCATATCGGCCTCGGTGCGACGGTCTCGACCAGTTTCGCGGAGCCGTTCAACGTCGCCCGCATCTTTGGCTCGATCGACCACATCAGCCAGGGGCGCGCCGCCTGGAACGTCGTCACCACCGCCAACCCGAAGGTCGCGCTGAATTTCGGCCGCGACGAGCATCTCGAACACGAATTGCGCTACGAGCGCGCCAACGAGTTTGTCGATGTCGTCAAGGGTCTGTGGGATTGCTGGGAGGACGGCGCTGTTGTCGCCGATAAGCAGACCGGCCGCTACATCGATCCGGACAAGGTGCGCCCGCTGAACCACCGGGGCCGGTTTTTCCAGGTCGCGGGCCCCGTGAACATGGCGCGCTGTCCGCAGGGGCAACCGGTCATCATCCAGGCCGGCGGTTCGCCGTCCGGTCTCGAACTGGCGGCGCGCACGGCGGATGTCGTGTTCTCGGTCGTGCAGGAGCTGGAACCGGCCAAAAAGGCCTATGCCGACCTCAAGGGCCGGATGGCGAAATACGGCCGCGCGCCCGACGAGATCGCCGTCTTGCCCGGCATGATGCCGATCATCGGCCGCACAACGCAGGAAGCGCGCGACAAGCTGGCCAAACTGCAAAGCTGGCTGACCCCAACCAACGCCGCCGTGCTGGTCGCCAGCCGCATCGGCTACGACGTATCCGGCCACCCGCTCGACGGGCCGGTGCCGCCCCCTCCCGGCGATTTCGCGGGCGGCCGCACCTTCACCAATGTGCTCTACGAGCGGGCCAGGCGCGAGAACATGACCCTGCGCGACCTTTATAACCTGACCGCGGCGGCGCGCGGCCACTGGGTCTTGTGCGGCACGCCGCAAACGATCGCCGACACGCTCGAAGAGTGGTTCGTCGAAGGCGCGGCCGACGGCTACAACGTGCTGCCGCCGTATTTCCCCGGCGCGTTCGATGATTTTGTCGATCTGGTCGTGCCGGAACTACAGCGCCGCGGTCTGTTCCGCCGGGACTATGAAGGCACGACATTGCGCGACCATTTCGGTCTGCCGCGCATCGCCGCCCCGGCGACGCCTCGCGCGGCTGTCGGCGCGGCGTAGGAGGCCGCCGTCAAGTCCCTCGCCCCTTCGCTCTCCGTCTCAGCCGTCCCCGCTTGTGACCACAACGGCGGCGCGTGCCCCGACCTGCGGGTCCGAACCGGCGGGCGGCACGTAATAGAGCCGCACCTCGTTCGGTCCGGGGGAGGAAGCGGGCAGCGACACGCGAACCCGGTCCGGCGCAATCGGCACGCCGTCGCGCAGCGCCTCCGCCGCGTCGTCGAGCGTCCCGGCCGGCACCAGGGCGACCCGGTGCCGTGAGCCGTCGCGCAGCGCGCGGGCATCGGCATCGACCGTGACGAGATCGCCGGCGCGCACCGAGACCCGCACCGGCACGAGCGTGGCTTCCGGCGGCGGCAGCTTCTCGGTGGTCTTGACCGGCTTGGACGGCGCGTACTCGACGACGACCGTCGTCGCCACCGGTTGCGGCGACCGCCCCGGCCGCACGGTCTTTGTGACCTCGGTCGGCTTTTTCTGCGGCCGACCCGAAAACGTGTCGAGAATGTTGAGGATCGCCGGGCCGAGGACGACGATGAACAGGGTCGGCAGGATGAACACGATCATCGGCACGGTCAGCATCGCCGGCAGCTTCGCCGCCTTCTCCTCGGCGCGCGTCATCCGCGCGTCGCGGAACTCCGCCGCCAGTACGCGCAGCGACTGGGCCAGCGGCGTGCCGAATTTCGCGGTCTGCAACAGCGTGTTGACGACGCCGCGGATCGACGCCATGTCGGTCCGCGCGTTCAGATTTTCGAACGCGGCGCCGCGGTCGGGCAGATAGGTCAACTCGGCCGCGGTGATCGCGAATTCCTCGCTCAGCTCCGGCCAGGTCATCTCAAGCTCACGCGACACCCGGACCAGCGCCGCATCGAGGCTGAGCCCCGCTTCGGCGCAGATGACCAGCAGGTCGAGCGCGTCCGGCAGACCAAGCTCGATCTGGTGCGAGCGTTTCTGGACCCGGTTCTTGAGAAATGTATCCGGCGCATAGAACCCGAGCACGGCGCCGCCGAGCGCGGCGAGCAGGCGCAGATGTTCCGGTATCGGCAGCAATTGCGGTCCCGCCCCGTCGGCCACAACCGCGAGGCCGAACACGAACGGCATCGACAGCCGCGCAAACAGATAGCGGACCACCGCCTCGTTCGACCGTATCCCGGCCCGCGCCAGCAGCAGGCGCGCATGCTGCGCGTGCCGCGACCGCAGCAGGTTGAACCGGATCACGACCGCGCTCATCATGGTCGCCGGGGTCGGGCGCGGGCGGGACGAGCGCGTGTTGAGGGCTGCCTGACGCAACCCCTGCCGCGTTGCCGCGATCGCGGCAAAGCGGCGTTCGAACGCATTGGGTCCGCGCAGCGCCTGCCATACCGCGATTGCGGCGACCAGCATCGCCAGCGCGGCGAGACCGGCGATCAGGTCGTCGGCGCCGAGCCAATAGGGCAGCCAGTCTTGCAGCCGGAAATCTTCGACGCGGGTGCTGGGCATCGCGGCCTGTGCGCGCTCAGATCTCGAAACGCGCCATCTTGACCATGATCGCGATGCCGGTGACCTGCATCAGGACCGCCAGCCCCACCAGCAACAGCCCGCGCATATCGGTGACCAGCGGCGCGACATAGGCCGGCGAGGTCAGGCTCATGATGCCGGCGACAAAAACCGGCAGCGACCCGAGGATAACCGTGCTGGCGCGCGCCTCGCCCGCCATCGCCCGCGCCTTGGCCCGCATCGCCCGCCGGCGGCGCAGCACGTCGGAGAGATTATTCAGCGTTTCTGCCAGATTGCCGCCGGTCTCGCGCTGCACGCTCAGCGCGATGATAAAGAAACGGAACTCCGGCGCGGTGATCCGCTTTGCGATGTCCCACAACAGACTGTCGAGATCGCGCCCGACCGTCATGCCCGCCTCGATGCCGCGCAGCTCGGTGCCGACCGGGTCACCAACTTCCTGGCCGGCATTGATGATCGCCTCGGTCACTGGCAGACCGGCGCGCAGCGCCCGCACCATCAGGTCGATGGCTTCCGGAAACAGCGCGATAAACCGCGCGACGCGCTGACGGCCCATGCGCCCGACGATGTAATGCGGCACCAGCAGCCCGATCGCCGCCCCCGCCAGCAGGCTGGCGAGAAGACCGAGGCGGGCGGCGACGACCAGCAACAGGGTCGCTGCGAGCACCGTGGCGATCGTCCAGCCGATATATTGGGCGAGCGTGATGTTGCGGCCGGTTTTCCCCAGCCGCTGCACCAGGGTCGCGCGGCGCGGCAGCAGACGCAACAGGCGCTCGCTGCGGCCCGACGGACGGCGGCGGGAGATCGGCCGGGCGCCGCGAGGTGCCGGCAGGTGCGGCCGGGGCGATGCTCCTCTGGCCGAGACTTGCAGGATGCGGCGCCGGAGCTGCCGCGGCGTGCCGCCGGTAAAGGCTGCGACGAGCAGAAGCACGGTCACGCCGCTCATCACGCCGATGAGCAGCGAAATCCGGCCGACCGGATCGTCGAGCAAGACGGACACGATCAGACCGCCTCGAGCAGGGCGCGGTCGAGCCCGTAATACTGGGCCCGCGGCAGAAACGCCGGTCTTATGCCGCTTGACTGGAACGTGCCGCGCAGTCTTCCCTCGGCAGTTTCGCCCTCGTACTGGTAGGTGAACAGATCCTGTGTCGTGATGATGTCGCCTTCCATTCCGACCACTTCGGTGATCTGCGTGACGCGGCGCTGACCGTCGCGCATGCGGTTCACCTGGCAGATCAGATGCACCGCCGAGGCGATCTGCGTCCGCATCGCCTTCGACGGCAGGCTGATCCCGGTCATCCCAATCATGTTTTCGAGCCGGGTCAGCGCCTCGCGCGGGTTGTTGGCGTGGATCGTGCTCATCGAGCCGTCATGGCCGGTGTTCATCGCCTGCAGCATGTCGAGCGCCTCCTCGCCGCGGCACTCGCCGATGATGATGCGGTCCGGGCGCATGCGCAGCGCGTTCTTCAACAGACCGCGCATCGTGATCTCGCCGGTGCCTTCGAGATTGGCGGTGCGCGTTTCGAGACGGACGACATGCGGTTGCTGCAATTGCAGCTCGGCGGCGTCCTCGATCGTCACGACCCGCTCGGCGCGGTCGATCATCCGCGACAGCGCGTTCAACAGCGTCGTCTTGCCCGACCCGGTGCCGCCCGAGACCAGGATGTTGAGCCGGACACGCGCCGCGATCTTCAGCACCGTCGCCATCGCCGGCGAGATGCTGCCGTTTGCCGCCATCGTGTCGAGCGTGATCGATTTTTTCGAGAATTTGCGGATCGAGATCGATGCGCCGTCGATCGCCAGCGGCGGGATGATGATGTTGACGCGGCTGCCGTCCGGCAGGCGCGCATCGACCAGCGGCACCGACTCGTCGATGCGGCGGCCGACCCGGGTCACGATCTTGTTGCAGATATTCATCAGGTGCTGATCGTCGCGGAAGGCGATATCGGTCAGTTCGAGCTTGCCGCGGCGTTCGACATAGACCTGCTTCGGGCCGTTGACCATGATGTCGCTGATGCTCTCGTCGGCGAGCAGCGGTTCGAGCGGTCCGAGGCCGAGCATGTCGGCGACCAGCGCGTCGACCAGTTCGCGCTGCTCGACAAAATTCAGCTGGATCTTGGTCTCGGCGAGCAGTTCCTGGACCCAGCCGGCCAGCTGCGCCTCGAAAGCCGGCCGCGGCATCTCGGCCGCCGCGGCGACATCCATGTGTTCGAGGATCAGCGGCTGGATCTGCGCCTTGGCTGCCTCGACGGCGGCTCTATGGACGGTCCGCCGCGTTTCCCCTTCGCCCTCGCCCGTGGTCGCGAGGCGCTGGATGATCTCGGCGACGAGATCGCGGCGCGCCCGCGCGCCGGCATTGATGCCGTGCCGCACCCAGTAGGCCTGCACCGTTGCCTCGACCATGTTCGCCAGTTCGGCGCGGCTCAGCAATGCCCGCCGTTGCGGGCGGATTTCCGCCTCGAGGTGCGCGGTCAGTTCGTCGCGGGCGCGCGCCAGCCCGTCCTTGCTCGACAGGATTGCGGCCGCTTGCGCCGCCGCCGGATCGGGCGCGGCGGGAGGCTTCGGCGGCCGCGCCTGCCGGTCTTCGCCGCGCGGCTCGGATTTCGCGACACGGCCCGAGAGTTCGGCGATGCGCGCATCCAGCCCGCCTTCCGACCGCGCTCTTCCGAACTTCGCAATCATGGTGTCGCGTGCCTGTAATACGGAATTGTCATGCCGAAGATTTTGCGCTTCTGCCGCGCTCCGCTGCCGTGGAGCGAAGCGGCGAGCCGTCCGGTGTCGCGCGCGAGCGAGCTGCGCGGCACTGCGACCGGAACGGGCTGGCCGGCATTCGCCGCGGCGGCGGCGGCTTTCACATCGTGCGACAGCGTAACGTCGAACTTCTTGCCGACCGCCTTTTCGAACTCGCTCCTGCCGATCCCGGCGCGCTCGGCGGCAGCACCCGAGTCGATCAGCATCACCTGGGATTGCGGCGCATACTCGCGCAGAAAAGCTTGCAGCCGGATCGTATCGCGCAACCCGTCCAGACTGCGCTCGCAGAGGATGGCGACACGGTTGGTGACGCCGAGAACGATCCGATGCGCCGGTGTCACCCAACGCGGCAGATCGACGACAACCCAGGCGAACTTGCGGTGCAGCTCGTAAAGCAGCGCGTCGAGCGCGCCGGCATCGACGATCAGCGTCTCGTCAACCGGCGCTTCAGCCGCGAGGACCCGCAGCCGATCGGTGATCTTTACCGTGGCGCGATCGACAAACAGCGCATCGATGCGCGAGGGCTGCTCCAGCGCCTCGCACAACCCGCTGCCCGGTTCGATATCGAGCTTCAGCGCGACCGAGCCGAAATGCAGATTGAGATCGAGCAGCACCGTCGGCGCATCGTGCTGCTCGGCCAGCAGCCAGGCGCAGGCGACCGCTGTCGTCGTCGTCCCGACCCCGCCGCGGCTGCCGACAAAGGCGACGACCTGGCCAAGCCAGCCGCCCGCCGATCCGGTCGCGCCGCCGCGTTTGAGAGAAGCAGCGAACGCCTCGCGGCCGACCGGTTTGACGAGATAGTCGGAGGCGCCGGCGGCGATCAGATCGCGGTACAGACCGACATCGTTGACCGTTCCCAGCGCCACAATTTTCAGTGCATCGCCCCCGATCTTTCGCGCGTTGCCGAGCACGACAAACGGCGTCGGCGAATCCGACAGATCGAGCAGCAGGACGCGCGGCGCGGCACCCTCGCGCATTCGGCGAAGCGCCGCGTCGAATGTCGCGTCGAGCTGCAATTCGTCGCCGATCCGCAGGTCCTGGAGCATGCCGCGGACGCGGTCGAGCGTCTGATGATCCGGCACGACCGCGATGATCCCGGCGCGATCGGGCCGGATCGCGGCATCCGGCTCGGTTGCGACCGTTGCGTCCGTCATGGCTGCGCCCCGGACCCTCCCGCTCCGGCAGCACCGGCCGGCGGCGGCGCGGGCGGAGCTTGGATCGCTGGGACGGCAATCGGTCCGATATTTGCGGGCGGCGGCAACTGGACTTTGCCGAGTCGGTAGTTGTTCACGGCATCGACGGCGGGGCGCGCATCGGTCATGCCGACCTGACGCGGTTCGACCAGATCGGCCGGCTGCGCGATCATCAAGCCGAGATTGACCGCGGCGGCGCATCCGAAATTGCTGGAGGCGGTGTTGGTGAAATCGCCGGCGCCGGCGGCCGGTTTGCTCCAATCCGGGCAGGGTGGCAGCGTGACCATGTATCGCTCGCGCCGGATCACGGCCGCGTCCGGCGGTGAGGCGGCGAGCGAGACCCGGCTCGGGACGATGCCGTAGGGCAGCAGCGCCGCGGCGACCGCCTCGAACCGTGCCGAGGCCAGCTCCGGCGGCCCCGCGACGGCGACGACGACCCGGTCGGACAGCACGAGACCGCCGCCCCCCGCACTCGCGCGCAGCCGCGCCAGATCGCCCGGACGCATGCGGCTCGAACCCGACGCGAAGCCGAGAGCGAGCTGCGCCGGCGCGGGGTCGAGACGCAGATTTTTCGGCCATTCGCTTTCGGTGTAATCGGCCGGCGGGGGAACGCAGCCTGACAATCCCAAGGCGCTCAATGGCAGGATGGCAGCGACGGCGAGGGCGCGAACACGGCGGGTCATCGCGCGTCTCCTAATCCAGCCGGAACCCGATCGGGCCGACCGGGGCCGAACCCGGCGCGGCGACGACACCGGAGGGCGCGGGCAGACCCTGACGGTAGACGCTGCCTGTCGCGACACGTTGCGCGTCGTGCGGAGCACGGAACCCGTCCACCGGCGTAGCGAGCATCTGGTTCGCCGGCTTTACGAGATAAGGTGTAACGATGATGACCAGTTCGGTCTCGCGGCGCCGGAACCGCTCGGAGCGAAACAATTGTCCCAGGATCGGAATATCGCCGAGCCACGGGATTTTTGAGATGTTCTGCGTCACAGCGTTTTGCAGCAGACCGCCGAGGACAAAGCTCTGCCCACTGCCGAGTTCAACCGTCGTTTCGGCGCGACGCGTGGTCAGCCCTGGGATCGAAGTATCGTTCAGGACAACCGCGCCGGTATTGGTCAGTTCGCTGACTCCGGTGCGGATTTTCAGGACCAGATGCTCCGCGTCGATAATCGTCGGAGTGACGTCGAGCGCAACGCCGAACGTCTTGAACTCGATGGTGGGAATTAAAAAACCGCCTGCCGTCGTCGTGGCGACCGGGACCGGGAATTCGCCACCGGCCAGAAAGGCGGCCGGCTGTCCATTGGTCGCGGTCAGGTTCGGCTCGGCCAGCGTGACCAGCAAGTTTTCCTGTGCAAGCGCATCGAGCAAGACCTGAGTTCGGGTATTGCCCCCGCCAAACGCGAAGGCGATCTGGTTTTGGTCCCTGATCAGATTATCGGTTACCGGATTGTCTATTAGAGTTCCGAAAGCGTTCGGGAGACCCGTCATCGGGTTTGTGAATAACGTCTGCCCAACATCCTCTCCTCTAATCTGTCTGAATACTGTGCGCCAATTGACCCCGATCGCCTTCAACACCTCGCGGTCCACCTCGGCGACCTTGACCCGAATGTTCACCTGGTTCGGCGTCGCAACTACCATCCGGTTCGAGACATCTCCCTTGGTCTCGCGCGCAATCAGATTGGCAAGGCGGCCGACCGTCGCCGCCTCGCCGGCGCTCGCGACGGTGCCGCCCAGGACGAGCGCGTTGTCGACCGAGCTGACCGTGACATTCTGACCCGGCGCCAGCGCGTGGATCGATTGCCGCAGCCGCGACAGATCGTGCTCGACGCGCACCGGCGCGTTCAGCAGCACACGGTCCTCGGCGTCCACGGCATAGAGCGCGGTCTGACCCGGCGCCTTGGCGGTCAGATAGATCAGCGAGGGCGACTTCACCTGCACGTCGGCGACATCCGGATTGGCGATAAACACCGTGCTCGCCGCGCGCGACAGGCGGATCAGCGTGCCCTTTCCGGCTTCGAGAACGATCGGCGAGCCGGTCGGCGGGACCAGCTGCGCGCCGGCCGCCGGAACATCGACCGGCCGCACCGGTGCCGGGATGTCGGCACGCGGCGGAACTCCGGTGACCGCGCCTCCCGGCGGGCCGACCCGCAACGGTTCATCGGCCATCGCCGCGCTCCACCCTGCGCCGCAGATTGCGGCGATAATCGCCAGAAGGTTGCGCATCACGACCCCTTTTCCGCAGGTCCGGTTGCGCCGACAGCTTCCGTTTTGTTCGGCTTGCCGCGCAAGATCGTCACCGGTCCGGGAGCGGGGGGTTCTCGGGTTTTCTCGGCGATGTCGCGGTTTTCCTCGACGGGTCCGCCGAAATCCATGCCCGGAGCCGGCCGCGCAATCGGGAGACGCGGCAGGAGCGGGCTGAGATCGCTGTCCAGCGTGACGCTCGCCGCTCCGGCCAGCGGCGAATCGGGCGGCTGTTCCCCGGTCTCGTCCTCCGCCTCGGGCGCCGGCACGAGACTGCGCAGCGTCAGCGACATTTTGCCGAGTTCGCCGGCCAGCGCGATGATCTCGCCCTGTTTCGGGGTGACCTCCATTGTCGCGGTATGCGCCACGACGGCCTCGCCGGGTTTGCCGTCGAGCCGCTGATCGATCCCGATCACGCGCACGTCGCGCAGCACGGTCTGCGACGCCTTGTGCGCGTGATTGCCGGCCCCGTCGGGCTGCGATCCGGCTGGCGAGGGCACCGGATAGCTGAGCACCAGATCGACCCGGTCGCCGGGGAAGATAAAGCCGGAAATCCCGGAAGTGACCGTCACCGGCACCGAGATCGCCCGCATCCCGGGGGTCAGCACCGCCGCCAGAAACCCGCGGTCGCCCGGCGCAACGATCTTTTCCTCGGTGATCGGCTCGCCGGCGGCGATCGGGTTGCGGACGACCCAGCCGGCGAACGCATCGGGGCTGCGCGGCCCGCCCAGCTCGATATAGTTCTGGTCCAGCGCGCCGTCGGGCCAGACCTGCCAGATCAGGTCCTCCGGGCGCAGGATCTGGCCGCGCTTCAGCCCGGCGCGGGCGATCAGGACCGAGCGGGCCGGTTTCGACGCCATTGTCGGGGCGGATTGGGACAGCCCGGCAAAGCGCTGCGCGGCAAGCCATTCGCGGGTGAGCCACGCCGTGCCGCCGGCGAGCAGGAGCGCAAGGGTCAGCAGCAGGAGGGTGCGGGCGCGCATGTCCGTTTCAGCCCAAGTGAGGCGACACGACGACGATCAGCCCGGCCCCCGCGATCGCGACCCCATAGGGAACCGGCACCGCGGGTAAAGGCGCTGCGGGACAACCTCGCGGATTGCCCAGGGGAGCGAGCCGCGAGCGCGCCGCCGCCGCGATCCGGCCGACGATCGGGTGCAGCAGGATCAGCGCCAGCACGCCGCCGAGGAGCGCGGTCGCGACCAGCAGCCCGAGTGCGCGCGGCGCGCCGGCCCACAGGGTCGCGGCGGCGAGCAGCTTGACATCGCCGCCGCCGAGCCAGCCGCGCGCAAACAGGACCGCGCCGCCGAGAAACACCGCGAGCGCAACGCCGACCGCGGCGAGCGCGCCGGCGAGACTGGGGGCCGCCGCGACATGCAGCGGCCACGCCGCGCACAGCACAAGCGGCAGCAGGTTCGGGATCGTCAGCCGCCGGAAATCCTCGAACGCGGCGACGGCCATCACCGCCGCAAAGAGACTCAAGGCAAGGTGTTGCAAGATCATGCGGCGTCACTACAGCCGGAAGGAGCGGGCGAACGGGCGCGCCTCGACGCGCACCGGCACGGCAGCCGCTCCCGCCGGTTCCGGTTGCAGGTTGAGATGGCGCGATTATCGACGACGGTCGTTAATAAAGAATGAGCGCGCCCGAAATTAAAGATCGGCGGCAAAGATCAGTGCCCCGAGCCGCCTCCCGACAGCGCCCGCCCTGCCTGTCTTTGTTCCAACGACAAGTTGATAGACGGACCGATCGCCCCGTCTGCTCTCACGGACGGAGGTCAATACCGGTTGAATTCTGAACTGCGCGGTTTGACTTCGCCGATTGGATTGCGATCCGCTTGGCGAGCCTTTCGCCCGAACGCTTCCGCGGATTCCGAAAATCCGGGGCAGTCCGGTATCTCCCCGTTTCGTATAATCGGCGGCTGCGTACTGTCGACAGTCACAAACGGATGGGTCGTGCTCTCGGCCGCTTGGCACAAGAACCGCGCGACACCCCGGGAACGCGTCTGTCGCCCGCACCGCCGCGTCATCCCCGGCTCGGTCTTCGAACGGTCGGGAGACGGGACGATCGGACACGAACATCGCCGGATGCGGCGACGGGGGCGTCCGATCTCTCTTTATCCGGTCCCCGCAACCGGCGGGAACAAAGCCATTTTCCCGGAATGGGCGTCCCGCCGGTCACTGACGATGGTGGATCATCAACGCGGCGGCATAGCCGACGGCGAAACCCGCCGCCGCGATCATCAACGGCTGCGCGACCCCTGACCCGTCCCGCATCGATCCGCGCCGCACAAGCTGGCGAGACCGGTTTTTCACCTGTTCCGCCGTCGCGTCCGGATAGGCATAGGCATCCGGAACCGTTTCGCCGACCGCCTCGGCCGTCCTGGCTGCGACGCTTGCGTTCGGACCGGCCGACATTGCCGGTCTGACCTCGGGCACTCTGTCCCTCGCAACGTCCGGGATCGCGCTCTCGGGGCGCTGGCCGACCGCCTCATCGGCAATCCTGCGCCTGTCGTTCATGTCGCTCAATGCACCTCTCCCGAATGCGATGATCCGCTCGGCGCAACGCCTTCCGTTGCGGTCCAACCACACACGTTAACACGAGCAGCCTGCATCCAGTTGCCTGGCGCTGCGCGAAAACGCGAATTGAGACACGCGCCGTCGCGTTATGAGACCAGGCTCCGAGGCGGACCGGAGGGCGCCCCCGGCGGAAGGCGAGGCTCTTTCATGTCCGGTCGAGTCATGTCCGGTGAGGGCGGGTTAAAACCGAAATGGGAGGACGCGATCCCCGCCTCCGCGCCGTGCCCGCTGCGAAACCAGCCGCCGGTAGAGCAAGTCGCCCGCTATCGTGGCCCGCATCCGATGCTGCTGCCCAGCGCCGGCGGACACGTCGGGGTTATCCTGGTTCGGCAGCTTTTCGCTCCGCAGCCGGCGCAGCTCGGCCGCGATGGCGGTATAATCATCGACAATCGGCATTTTCCGATTCCGCTCCAACTGATAGCCTGTTCGCTGGCCCGAATTTCCCGCTGTCCCGCTGTTATCCGGTAACCTCTTGCTTGCAGAGTGCCGGCTGTCAGGATCGAACTGACGACCTACCGCTTACAAGGCGGTTGCTCTACCGCTGAGCTAAGCCGGCCGCCAACCGTCATAGCCGAGCCGGGCGCCCGCTTCAAGAAGCCCCGCCTCGCCGCGTCGGGGTTGAACTCGGCGCCGGTTGTGAACATTGTCCGCGTGGAACCAATCTGGCGGGTGCAATGGGTATACTGGCGTGGATCGTGTTGGGGCTGATCGCCGGCTTTATCGCCAGCAAGATCGTCAAGTCGGAAGGCTCGGGATGCGTGCTCGACATCGTGCTCGGCATTGTCGGCGCGTTTGTCGGCGGCATCATCTTCAGCGCGCTCGGCGGCACCGGGGTCACCGGGTTCAACCTGTGGAGCCTGTTTGTCGCCACGATCGGCGCGATCGTGATCCTGGTCGTCTATCACGCGGTTTTCGACCGCCGATCTTGACGCCACCCGCTCACGCCGCGCCTGCGTCGCGCAGCGCCCGCCGGATTTCGGTGTCGAGCGCGCTCAGAAAACGCGAGCGATCGTGCCGGCTCAGCGGCGGCGGGCCGCCCGTTGTCGCGCCCAGCTCGCGCAGATGGCGCGCGATCTCGCGCCCGGCCAGCGCTTCGCCGATATTGGCCGCGCTCCACACATGCCCGTTTGGGGCCAGCGCGCGGGCGCCCTGCGCCAGACAGCGCGATGCCAGCGGAATGTCGCTGGTGACGCAGACATCGCCCCGCCCGATCCGCTCGGCAATCCAATTATCCGCCGCGTCCGCCTCCTGCCCGACAAACACCATCCGCACATTCGGCAGACCCGGCGGGCGCAGCGGCCGCGAACCGTTTGATACGACAAACACCGGCAGACCGAGACGGGTCACCACCCGGTACACCTCCTCGCGCACCGGGCAGGCATCGCCATCGACATAGATCGCCGTCAGCGCGGGTCGCCCGCGATCAGGCACTTACCTCCGTACCAACCGGGCACGACACGCCGGTGCCGCCGATCCCGCAATAGCCGAACGGGTTTTTCGCCAGATATTGCTGGTGGTAATCCTCGGCGAAATAGAATTCCGGCGCGTCGCGGATCTCGGTCGTGATCGGGCCGTAGCCCGAAGCCTTCAGCCGCTCCTGGTAGCGCTCGCGCGAGGCCTCGGCGGCGCGCCGCTGCTCCGGCGAATAGGTGTAGATCGCCGAGCGGTACTGCGTGCCGACATCGTTGCCCTGGCGCATGCCCTGGGTCGGGTCGTGGCTCTCCCAGAAGATTTTCAGCAGCGCATCGTAGCCGATCTTTTTCGGATCGTAGACGACCAGCACCACCTCGGTATGCCCGGTCAACCCGCTGCACACCTCCTCATAGGTCGGGTTCGGCGTCGAGCCGCCGGCATAGCCGACCGCGGTCGTCCACACGCCGGGCGCCTCCCAGAATTTGCGCTCGGCGCCCCAGAAGCAGCCAAGCCCGAACACCGCCTTTTCGAGACCCTCGGGATAGGGGCCTGCGAGCGCATGGCCGTTGACAAAGTGCCGTTCCGGGACCGGCATGCGGATCGCGCGCCCCGGCAGACACTGCTCGGGGGACGGGACTTCCAGCTTTTTGCGCAACGACCACATCGCGAGACCTCCTGGCGACAAGCACAGCGCAGCATGTAGCGTGCCGGACCCGCGGTGAAAAGCCGGTCCGCAGACCGATCCGGACGGGATTATTCAGCTTGGCGCGCCGAGCCAGGCGAGATCGGGTTCGGTTTCAAGCCGTTGCAGCCTTTCATAAAGCGCGCCGGCCCGCGCCTCGCCGAGAACGCCGCGGGTCAAACGGAGAAATTTGTCCGCCAGCTCGCCCGGCTCCAGCAGACCGCTGGTCTCGTGCCGCTCGAAGCGCCGTCCGTCGGCCAATGTAACCGTTACCGTGCTGCCCATCCCGCCATGGCCCTGAGCGTGACCGCCGCCGGCGGGTTCGGGGACGAGCCGTACCTTGCGGGTCAGGGAGCGGATGCGCGGATCGGCGAGCGCGCTGTCGTCGTAGCTCTCGGGGTCGCGCGCCTCGCGGTACACCGCCAGCGCAACGCAGAACGGGATCGAATACTGCGCCAGCATCGGATCGGCCGGCTCCTGGATGTTGTGCCGCTCGATCATGCGCCTGGTCCCGGTCACCGTAATCGCCTCGACCGCGTCGCCCGAGAAACGATGCTCGGCGTGCAGATCGCGTATCGCGCGGACCGCGGCATGCGCCGTCGCGTGGCACGGATAGCGCTTCAATACCGTGCTCAAGGTCACGTAATCGCTGCCGAGACCGCGCGTGAGATGGCTTTGGTCGAATTCGGTGCAGAACACGCGCAGAAACCCGAACTCGCCCTCGATTACGGTGTGCGGCCCGTCGAAACCCGCCGCCGCGAGACTGGCCGCCAGCACGCCGGCCTCCGAGGCGCGCCCGAGATGCAGCCGTTTGACCGTGCCGCCGTCGCCGCGCGCGAATTCCAGCAGCCCGCCCGCCAGCGACCCGGCAATCCCGAGCGCGCTGGCCATCCGCGCCGGATCGAGACCGAGCAGACGGCCGCAGGCGACCGCGGCGCCGAACGGTCCGGTCGTGCCCGGCGCGTGAAACCCGCGCGCCTCGTTGGTGTGACCGGTGGCGCGCCCGATCCGGATCATCACCTCGTTGGCCGCGACAAAGGCCGCGATCAACTCCTTGCCGCCCTTTCCCTCCTGCTGCGCGACGGCGAGCGCCGGCGGGAACACGGTCGCGCCGGGATGCGCGCCGGCGCCGGGCCGGGTCAGGCTGTCGAGTTCGAAAGCATGCGCCAGCGCGCCGTTGGCAAGCGCCGCCGCCGGCGCCTGCACCTGACCGCCCCGGCCGAGAATGCGGCTCCTGCCGCCGGGGCCGGTGCGCTCGGCATAGGCGATGACGATGCGGCTCCACGCCAGGGCGCTGCCCTGGATCGCCGCCGCCGCGGTGTCGATGATCGCGTCCCTGGCGCAGGCGACAACCTCCGGCGGCAGATCGTCGTAGCGCAGCGACGCCGCGTATTCGGCGAGTTTGACGGTCTCGTTGGCCATCGCGATCCTCTGTCGATTTTTGGGTCCGTATGCCCCCACCCTAACCCTCCCCCGCCAGCGGGGGAGGGAATTTTGATGGCGGGCGGAACCTGAGCGAAGGCGCTCCGCGCATCCCCCATCGGCAGCAGTCCGCTCATCCTCCCCACTTCCTCCCCCGCTGGCGAAGGTCCCCTCGTCCCCTCCCCCGCGGGCGGGGGAGGGTCTGGCTCGAAAAGCCGACCGCGACGGCGGTATACCCCCCTCCCCCGCGGGCGGGGGAGGGTCGGGGTGGGGATGCCGCCGCGGTCTTCGCGTGCTAAGCTCGACCACGCGCAACCGAAGGAAGACGCGATGGGACCGCTTGAGGGGGTGAGGATCGTCGAGCTGGCCGGCATCGGCCCGGCGCCGTTTTGCGCGATGCTCTTGTCCGACATGGGCGCCGAGGTGATCCGGATCGATCGCGCCGCCAATGTCGGGCGCGATATCGGCCGCGAGGGCGAGGACCCGCGTTTCGCGCTGTTGCAGCGCGGCCGCCGCAACATCGCGGTCGATCTGAAAAATCCGGACGCGGTCGCGGCCGTGCTGCGGCTGATCGACCGGGCCGACGCGCTGATCGAGGGGTTCCGGCCGGGGGTCATGGAGCGGCTCGGTCTCGCCCCCGACACCTGTCTCGCGCGCAACCCGAAGCTGGTTTACGGCCGGATGACCGGCTGGGGCCAGGACGGACCGATCGCGCACACCGCCGGTCACGACATCAACTACATCGCCTTGTCGGGCGCGCTGTACTCGATCGGCCCGTCCGGCGGTCCGCCGGTGCCGCCGCTCAATCTGATCGGCGATTTCGGCGGCGGCGCGCTGTATCTCGCGATGGGGGTGCTGGCCGGCATCATCAGCGCCCGCGCAACCGGGAAAGGGCAGGTCATCGACTGTTCGATGGTCGAGGGATCGGCCTCGCTGATGATGATGATGTACGGCGCGCTGGCGGCCGGCGCCTGGGTCGAGAAACGCGGCAGCAACCGCACCGATGGCGGCGCACATTATTACAACGTCTACGAGACCAAAGACGGCGAGCATGTCGCGATCGGCTCGATCGAACCGCAATTCTACGCGCTCTTGCTGAAACACACCGGATTGGAGAGCGAGAGCCTGCCGGAGCAGACCGACCGCACCACCTGGCCCGACATGCAGACGCGGCTCGCGCGCATCTTCAAGCAGAAGACCCGCGAGGAATGGACCGCGATCATGGAGCAGACCGATATCTGCTTCGCGCCGGTATTGCGCATGTCGGAGGCGATGCGCCATCCGCACAATGTCCATCGCGGCAGTTTTGTCGAGGTGGACGGCATCGAGCAGCCGGGTCCGGCGCCGCGGTTTCTCGGCACGCCGAGCCGGGTGCAATGCCCGCCGGCGCGGGTCGGCGAGCACACCGACGCGATCCTCAAGGACTGGGGTTTTTCTTCCGACGAGATCGCCGCATTGCATCGGGCCGGGGCGGTCGCATCGGCCAATCCCGGCACCTGAGCCAGGCAAAGGAGCCGTCGAATGACCGACATTACCGTGCTGATGCTGGTCGGGGCCGCGACACCGCCGGGCCGGCTCGCCGCCGCGATCGATCATGCCGCCGAGACCGCCCGCGCCGAGGATGCGGGGATCGCAGTCGATATCCTGAACCTCGCCGATACCGCGGTCGACATCTGCGACGGACGCGCGCTCGACGCGTATTCCGAGCCGACGCGGCGGGCCGTGGCGCGGATCTCCGGTGCCGGCGCGGTGCTGATCGGCGCGCCGGTCTATCGCGCAAGCTATCCGGGGGTGCTGAAAAACCTGCTCGACATCGCCCCGGTCGAGGCGTTGCAGAACAAGCCGGTGGGCATTCTCGCGATGGGCGGTTCGCCGCACCACTATCTCGCGGTCGATACGCAATTGCGGGCGGTGCTGGGCTGGTTCGGGGCGCTGGTCGCGCCCACCGGCGTCTATGTCACCGGCAACGACTTCAAGGATGGGCGGCTCGCGTCGGAGGGCGCCCGCGCCGATCTGCGAGCGCTGACCGGCACGCTGATCGCGCTCGCCCGGCTCAACCCGGCTTCGCTCGGCCCGAAACCGCTCGCCGCCCGGTTCACCTGAGGCGAATTCCCCGCCAGCCGGAGAGTTTCGACCCCGGCAGGCTGCGAACCGCTGATGTTCTGCCGCGCGCCGCCCAGATTCCGGACCGCCGGCGTCCCGCCGGCATCGGGCGAAGCAAGGCTTCGCCTGAGCCGACCAGAGGCCGGCGGTCCCAGCCCGCGACGCTGCATGTTGCTATAGCCCCTGCCGCACGCGCGGGATCAGTTCCTGAGCGATCATCCCGATCGTGTCGAGCGCCAGCGCTTCCGGCATCCCGGCCCATTCGGTGCTCATGACCAAATGATTGACCCCGAGCCGCCGGTGCAGCGCCAGCACCTGCCCGGCAACCTCGTCCGGCGAGCCGATTAGAAAACGGTCGCCGATCAGCGCCTCGAAATCCTGGTCGAAACCGCTATCGTCGGGCGGCAAATCCTGATGCCAGGCGTGATAGGCCTTGTATTTCGCCCCCAGATAGGGCGCGCAGAGCCGGATCGCCTCCTCTCGGGTCTTCGCGACAAACACCTCGCGGCGCATCGGCAATTCGGCCGGAAACGGTTTCCCGGCGGCATCGAGCGCGCTTCGATAAAGGTCCATCTGGCGCGCGACGGTCGCGATCTCGATGCCGGGGCCGACATACCAGCAATCGCCGAGCCGGGCGGCGCGCTCGACGGCCGGGTCGGCGTTGGCCCCGACCCAGATCGGCGGGTGCGGCTTCTGCAACGGTTTCGGCAGGCACGAGGCCTGGTCCAGCTCGAAATGCCCGGCCCGCGCCGTCATCGTGACCGTGTCCTCGGTCCACAACCGGCGCAGCGCAATCAGATTGTCCTCGAAGCGGCGGGCGCGCTCGCGCCTTGGCACGCCGAACGCCTTGAACTCGACATCGCGATAGCCGAGCCCGACCCCGAGGATGATTTTCCCCCCGGACATCACGTCGAGCGTGGCGAATTCCTCGGCGACGTGCAGCGGCGACAACAGCGGCAATAGCACCACCCCGGCGTTGAGCCTGAGACGCGGCGCCTCGGCCGTGAACCGCGCCAGCATCGGGACAAGTTGCAGCATCTGGAACGGGTGGGCGCTGTAATGCGCGGTCTTGGTCAGCGAATCGAAGCCGAGCCGGTCGGCTTCGCGCACAAACCGCAAGGTCGCCTCGAACCTTCGCGCGATATCCTCGCCCGGCTCCGCCTGTCCGCGCACGACAAGTCCGAATTGAAAGCGTTCGGTCATCCGCAGCTCGCCTCGTCCATCTATAATTGTTCTTCTACGCAGCCCCGTGGGCCTTCAGCCCACGGATTTGATCCGCGGGGGAAGCCGGGGCTGCGGTTCGACCGTTATTCGTCCGCGATCTTCTCCCAGGTCAGTTCGCGGAACTGCTCGCCGGAATCGGTCTGGCGCGGCGGCGGCGACAGGATCATCCGCTCGCCGTCGAACCGCACGCCGCGCACCTGGTCGCCCCCGATGCGGGAGGGGTCGGAGGCGCCGTCAACCCGCGTGACAAGACGCGACCCGTCAAACGTATAGGTGCCGATATACGAGCTGTACTCGCGCTTTGCCCCTGCCGGCAAATCCGGGCGGCCGTCACAGGTCACCGCCATCATCCGGCCTTCCGCGCTGAACATCACGCGCCCCAGCGGCTTGCCGCCATAGGGGTCCGGCACCTCGTTGCCGTTCCGGTCGCGCGCCGCGGCGGCGACCAGTTTCCAGGTTCCGACAATCGATCGCATTCTGCGTCCTCCGCAATGGTTTCGGGTCTCGCGCGGCGATCCTAGCACGCCCGGGCGCAGCGGGTTGCCGGCGGCGTGAGGGAAGATGCGCCGGGTCGCCTGCCATCCCGCGCGCCGCTTGCGCCAACCGCGACGATGCCGGCAGCGCCGCCCGGCGCAAAAAGCGGTTGGAAGACGTGGCGGTCCCGTCTAGGCTGGAAGCGCTGGGAGGCGGGCCGCGGCAATCGACGGCGCCGCTCGAGCCGCGGCAATCGACGGCGCTCGATCTTGCTCCCGAGGACCCAGGGTCCGCCGGTATCCATTGCGATAGAACAGGTGTCATGAGGCCAGGACAGAGCAAGCGGTCACGCGGTCGCAACGGGGGAGGAGGCGGCGGTCCGCCGCACCAGCACAACCGGCCGCGCATGCCGAACCGCCAGCAGACCTTCGACAGCAACGGACCCAATGTTAAAATCCGCGGCAGCGCCTATCAGGTATTCGAGCGCTATGTCGCGCTGGCGCGCGAGGCGCAGACCGGCGGCGACCGCATCGCGGCGGAAAACCTGTACCAGCACGCCGAGCATTATTTCCGCATCATGAACGCGCAGGGCGACGGCCAGGGCAACGCCCCGCCGCGGCCGATGACGCCGGCCGATATGGAGATGTCGGGCGGCGATGGCGAGAACGCCGAGATCGAGGACCAGCCGGCGCCGGAGCAGCATCAGCACCAGCCCCCCTCGCCTGCCGCCGCACCGCCCCCCGGCGACGAGCCGTCGCCGTCATACTGACCCCGCGGCCTGGTTGGCGCGGCCCCCGGATCACCTCGGTGGGACCGAACGGCGGCCGGTCAAATCCGGCCATGGCGGGCCGGCAGTCGGCCGTTAAACAAGCCGGGCTCGCGCTTCCCGCTCCCGCCCCGATCGCGCGGTCGGCGAACCCGGCTGCCGCGCGGCCGGTCTCTATGCCACGTCGCGGTCGAGGATCTCGATCAGCACGTCCTGCGGACCGCGCACAAAGGCGATGCGGACGCCGGGGCGGATCGTCCTCGGCTCGACCGTGAACTCGGCCCCCTTGGTCTTCAATTCGTCGCAAACGGCGTCGATGTTGCGCACCCGCAGCCCGAGATGGTCGAGCCCGACATAGGAGCCGCCGGGCTTCTGCGCCAGATTCTGGTCCGGCTCGACCTTGGCGATAAACATCATGACGCCGCCGAGCTTCATGTCGATCCGTTCGCGCCCGTCCGACTGGACGGATTTGATGATCTCGGCGCCGAACATGCGCTCGTAATAGCGCGCGGTCTCTTCCGGGTCGGGGCTGCGCAAATGGACGTGGTCGTAGGCGAATTCGGTCATCGCGGTATCCTTCGCGTTGGTCGCCGCAAAACTGTAGACTGCACCGGCCCCAATGGAAAAGGTCTGGGGGGAAGGTCTGGTCATGCGCTTCGGGCTGGTCCCGCCGAGCTTTCCGTCGCGCGCTCTCCGGGGCGCGCGGGCGGCGCGGCTGCGCGATTTCCGGAACGCGTCCGAAGCTGATCCCGGCCGGCGCGACCTGTCGGAAAGGGGGGGACTTGGCCATTTCCGAACGGTCTGAACCCACGGCCCGGCCCGGCAGCGTCGTCCTGATGCCCCGCCATGTCGAGCGCCGTCTGACGACGATTCTCGCCGCCGACATCGCCGAGTACAGCCGGTTGATGCGCGCCGACGAGGACGCGACCTTGCGCGGGTTGACCGCCTGCCGCGCGATTATCGAGGCGCTGGTCGCCGAGCATCGCGGCCGCGTCGCCAACACCGCCGGCGACGCGCTGCTCGTCGAATTTCCGAGCGCCGTCGACGGTCTCGTCTGCGCCATCGCGATCCAGCGCGCGCTCGCCAAGCACAACGAGGATTTTCCGGCCGAGCGCCGCATGCTGTTCCGCGTCGGCGTGCATTGCGGCGACGTCATGCCGCGCGACGGCGATCTGTTTGGCGACGCGGTCAATATCGCGGCACGATTGCAGGCGCTTGCCGAACCCGGCGGGATCTGCGTTTCGGCGGCGGTGCGCGAGCATGTCGGAACCCGCGTCTCGGCCGCCTTCGCCGATGCCGGGTGGCAGCCGGTCAAAAACATCGCCGAGCCGGTGCACGTTTTCCGGGTGTTGCCGGCCGCCGGCAAGCGCCCGAGCGTGGCCGCCGCCGCGCCGGCGCCGGGCCTGCCCGACAAACCGTCGATCGCGGTATTGCCGTTCACCAATATGAGCGCCGATCCCGAGCAGGAATATTTCGCCGATGGTATCGCCGAGGACATCATCACCGCGCTGTCGCGTTTTCCGTCGCTGTTCGTCATCGCGCGCAACTCCTCGTTCACCTACAAGGGCCGCGCCGTCGATGTGAAAAAGGTCGGAAGCGAGCTTGGCGTCCGCTACGTGCTCGAAGGCAGTCTGCGCAAGGCCGGCAACCGCATCCGCGTGACCGCGCAGCTGATCGAGGCGACGACCGGGATGCATGTCTGGGCCGATCGCTACGACCGCGACCTCGCCGACATCTTCGCCGTGCAGGACGAGATCACGACCGCGGTCACGGTGGCGATCGCCCCGGCCATCGCCGACGCCGAGTTGCAGCGCGCGATGCGCAAACCGCCCGGCAGTCTCGACGCGTGGGGCGCCTATCAGCGCGGGTTATGGCATCTCGGACAGTTCAACGCCGATCACACCGTCCTGGCCGAGCGGTTTTTCGAACAGGCGATCCAGCTCGACCCGGCCTTCGCCGGCGGGTATAGCGGTCTCGCCGCGGCGCAGTTGCAGGCCGCCAACACATTCATGCAGCGCGACCTCGCCGAGACGCTGCGCTCGGCCGAAAACCTGGCGCGCAAGGCGGTGGCGCTCGACGGGGCCGATGCCGAGGCGCTGACCTGTCTCGGGCGCGTGCTGCTGACCCAGGGCGATTACGACGGCGCCCGCTCGGCGATCGAGCAGGCGGTCGCGCTCAACCCGAACCTGGCGATCGCGCACGGCACGCTGGGCAGCACGCTGGTGTTTTCCGGCCATCCGCAGGAAGGTCTCGCCGCGCTCGAACACGCAATCCGGCTCGATCCGCGCCACCCCAGGGCCGGCGTGATCCTGAACCAGCTCGTCATCGGGCTGTATTTTTCGCGCGATTACGAAGGGGCCGTGGAGGCGGCGCGGCGGGTGCTGCGCGCCTATCCCGACCACCCGCTGGTCTATCGCTGGCTGGCCGCCGCGCTCGGCCAGCTCGGGCGCGCTGATGAAGCCCGGCAGGCGCTGGAGCACGCGATCTCGCTGTCGCCGGCCTCGTTCGACCTCTACGTGCGCCGGCGCGTACCGTGGCACCGCGAGGAGGACCACTTGCACACGCTCGACGGGCTGCGCAAGGCCGGCTGGCAGGGATAAATCATCCCGATAATCCCTCTCCCGCAACGCGGGAGAGAGCCTGCCCCGGACTTGATCCGGGGGAGGGACCCGCGCCGCCAGGCGCGGGACGGTGAGGGTGCGAGCCCTCAATGGTGGCGCGTTACTTGTCGAGCCAGGCGTCCTCGAAGCGCCAGCCGTTGTAGATGCTGTTGACCATCAAGGTCACGCCTTTGACGTGCGGTTGCAGACAGGTGGCGTTGCGGGTGTGGAAGATGATCGGCCGCGCCTGGTCTTCCTGCAATTGCCTGTCGATCTCCCAGACCAGCTTCTTGCGCTTCTCCTGGTCGGTCATCATTGACTGCTCGACGAACTTCTTGTCGAGTTCGGGGTTGCAGTAGGCGCTGTAGTTGCGCGGCGAGCCGCAGGCGTAGTTCTCGAAGAACTGCTGGTCCGGGTCGTCAACACCGCTGCCGGTGTTGTTCATCCCGATCGTGTAGTCCTTGCGGGTGATCTTCGAGTGCCAGTTCGCGGTCTCGATCGTTTCGAGCACGCCGTCGACATAGATATGCTTGAGCTGGTCGATCAGGATCACGGCCGGATCACGGAAGCTGGCGACGTTGCGCGTCGATACCGTGACCTGGAGCCGCTTGTCCGGCCCGTAGCCGAGCTTCTCCATGATCTTGCGGGCTTCGGCGCGGTTCTTCTCAACATCAAGACCGTAGCCCGGGATCGTGCGCAGCATCTCCTCGGGCATGCCCCACAGGCCTTCCGGCGGCGGCAGCAAGGCGCCCCCGATCTTCGCCTGCCCCTCGGTCATGATATCGATGAACGCCTGACGGTCGATCGCCAGGGCCAGCGCCTTGCGCAGTTCCGCCTTGTCGAAGGGCGGCTTCTCGCGGTTAACCAACAGATTGGCGGTACCGTTCTGCGTCTTGATCTCGCACACCGCATCCGGCCTCTGGCCCTTGACGTCCTTCAGCAGCGCCGGCGTGACCGTATAGGGCCAGGTCATGTCGTACTGGCCGGCGACAAAGCCGAGGATCGCGGTCGAGCGGTTCGGCACGATCTTGTATTCGATCGCATCGAGATAGGGTTTTCCCTTTTTCCAGTAGTCCGGGTTCTTGGCGACCCTGATGTGCTCGTTCGGCTTGAACTCGACGAACTTGAACGGTCCGGTGCCGATCGGGTGCAGCCGCATCTGCTGCGGCGTCACGTGGCACGGATAGACCGGCGAATAGCCCGAGGCGAGCAGCACCAGCAGCGCCGGTTGCGGCCGCTCCAGCTTGAACACGGCCTCGTAGTCGCCCTTGGCGACGACCTCTTCGATGTTGTTGTACCATTCCTTGCGCGGATTGCCGCGGAACCTGTCCTTGGCCTTGCCCTGGATCAGGTCGAACGTGCATTTGACGTCCTTGGCCGTGAACGGCTTGCCGTCGTGCCATTTAACGCCCTGGCGCAATTTGAAGGTCAATTCCTTGCCGTCCTCGCTCCACGACCAGCTCTCGGCGAGATCGGGAACGATGTTGTCCATGCTGTTCTGTTCCTGGTCCTGGCGGAACAGAACGAGGTTGTTCATGACTCCCATCATCGGGACGACGACCGAATAGGTCGCCTCCTCATGGATCGACATGCTGGCCGGGCTGTCCCAGTGCTGCACGACCAGCGTGCCGCCCGATTTCTGGGCCGCCGCCGGACCCGTACCCGCGGCCGCCGCCAGAACGGCGGCAGCAAAAACAATGCCTCTGCTTCCGAACATAAAACTCCTCCCGCGCGGCCGGGTCCGCTGACGAAAAGACGAAAACCGGCAAGCGCCCGGCCGCCTTCCCTTGGGCGACCGAAGCCCCGCTCGCCGGCATCCGCGCCCGGCATTTTCGACAGGGCAGGATATCGCGAAACGCGGCCCTGTCATGCGCACCTTGGTAGTGGGGCGGGCGCTACTTGTCGAGCCACCAATCCTCGCGCCGGTTGGGGTCGAAGATGCTGTTATCCATCAGGGTCACGCCCTTGACGTAAGGCTGCCAGCAGGTCGCCGCGCGGTTGTAGAAGATGATCGGCCGCGCCCCGTCCTCGGCCAAACGGCGCTCGATCTCCCAGAGCAGCTCCTTGCGCTTGTTCGCGTCGGCCTCGATCGACTGAAGCTCGATCAGCCTGTCGATCTCCGGGTTGCAGTAGCCGTCCCAGTTGAGGCTGGAGCCGCACCCGTAAAACAGCGCGAGTATCGGGTCGGGATCGGGGCCGCTGGTCTGCGCGTTCAGCCCGACCGTGAAATCCCTGCGCCGGATCTTCGGGAAATAGACGGCGGTCTCGACCGGGTCGAGTTCGGCGTCGATATAGACCTGCTTCAGCTGGTCGATCAGCAGCACCGCCGGGTCGCGATAGGGCCGAATGTCTCGCGTCGAGAGCTTGATCCGCAGCCGGTTGTTCGGCCCGTAGCCGAGCTTTTCCATGATCCGGCGGGCCTCGGCGCGGTTTCTCTGCACGTCCGGGTCATAGCCCGGCAGCTCGCGCAGCCGCTCCGGCGGCATTCCCCACAACCCGCCCGGCGGCGGCTGCAACACGCCGCCGATATCGCCCTGGCCCTCGCTGAGAATATCGACAAACGCCTTGCGGTCGATCGCCAGCGCCATCGCGCGGCGCAGGCCGGGGTTATCGAAGGGCGGCTTCTCGCGATGAATGATCAGGTGGCGGTTGACGCCGCCGTCCGGCTTTATCTCGCATATTGCCCCCGGCACCTGGTTTTTGACGTCCTTCAAGAGCGGCATCGTCAACTGGTTTGGAAAGGTCATATCAACCTTGCCGGAGACAAAGGCCAGGACGGCGGTCGCAGGATTTCGGATGATCGGGTATTCGATACCGTCGAGATAAGGCCGGTCCGGTTTCCAGTACTCGGGGTTGCGCGCGACCTTGATGTGCTCGTTGGGTTTGTATTCGACAAACTTGAACGGGCCGGTCCCGATCGGGTGCGTTCGCATCCGCGCCGGCGGCACGTGGCACGGGTAGATCGCGGCAAAGCCGCCGGCCAGCTGCATCGGAAGGCCCGGTTGCGGCCGCTTCACGTGAAAGGTGACCTCGTATTCCCCGTCGGCCGACACCCGGTCAAGATTGTCGTAGACGGTCCGCAGCGGATTGGCGCGCAGCTTCTCGGGCGCCTTCTCCAACAGCAGGTCCCAGGTGCACAGCACATCCCCGGCGGTGAACGGTCTGCCGTCGTGCCAGCGGACGCCTTGACGCAATTTGAAGGTCAGCGCGGTGCCGTCCTCGTTCCAAGCCCACTCGGTCGCGAGATCGGGAACGATCGCGTCGAGGCGGCTCTGTCCGGCGCGCTGATCGATCATGACGAGGTTGTTGAACACTCCCATCATCGGCCCCTGCGTGAAGACATGCGCCTCCTCGAGGATCGACATGCTGGCCGGGCTGTCGGGGCTGTACATTCTGAGAACGCCGCCGCGCTTCTGCCCCGTCGCCGGCCCGGTATCGGCAACAATGGCGGCCAACGCGATGACGACGCCCATAAGAACGGTGTGCAGACTTCCCGTCATCGGCCTCCTCCCGCTCGCAGCGATGCACCGGGCGGAGACGCTGCGTCCCGCGCTCATCGCCCCTGCCTCGGTCAGAATACCGCGAGACGCGTGCTTGCCGTGCGCGCTGGTGAGACGCCGGCTGCCCGGCCAACCGTAAGACGTGCCTCGCTAAACCGGAATACGGCCGGAATTCTTCTCTAAAGATCCTCCGGCCGTACCCCGGTATGCCGCGCGATGCGGGCCAGCATGCGCGGCCCGATTTCCTCGTCGTCATGGAATGCGAAGACAAAGTCGGGCCACCCGGGGCGCACCAGGACGCGGTGCGAGCCCGACCGCCGCTTCACCCGCCAACCGATCCGATGCAGCGCCCGCAAGACGCGGCCCGCTTTGCTGGCGGGCCAGCCGTTCATGCGGCAATAAAAAGGGAGCGCGGGTCGAACGGCACGGGCTCGCCATTTTCGAGGCGATCGGCGATGACGCGCAGGGCGAGGGCAGTCGCCCGGACCCGCGCCTCGGCCTCGGAAGCTCCGTAAACCAGGACTCCGGGCAGATCGGGCACTTCCCCAATCCACCGCCCGTCATCTTCGCGCTCTATCTCAATCCGCAGCATCACGACAATCCGCAGCGTTTGCCGGCCTCCTCGCGGGCGCCCGGAAGTCAGGTTACCACGCACCCATGCATCCGGCACTCTCCACATGCGGCTGGCCTATTTGTCGAGCCACACCTGTTCCATGCGGTTGGCGTTGTAGATGCCGTTGATCATCGGCGTGTAGCCCTTGACGTAGGGATGCCAGCACGTGCCCGAACGGTTATGGTACAGCACCGGCCGCGCCACATCCTCGGCCAATCGCTTTTCGATCTCCCAGACGATCTGCTTGCGCTTTTCCTGGTTCGGCTCGGTCGATTGCTGGTCGAACAGCTTGTCGATCTCGGGATTGCAATAGCCGTCGTAATTGTTCTCCGCGCCGCAGGCGTAGTTTTCGAAGAATGTCTGATCGGGATCATCGACCCCTTGGCCGGTGAGGTTGAGACCGATCGTAAAATCCTTGCGCGCCACTTTCGGGAACCAGGCCGGGCTGTCCACCGGTTCGAGTTCGGCGTCGATATAGATCTGCTTCAACTGGTCGATCAGCAGCACCGCCGGGTCGCGATAGGGCGCGATGTTGCGGGTCGATACCTTGAGGGCGAGCCGGTTGTTCGGACCGTAGCCGTTTTTCTCCATCAGCTTGCGCGCCTCAGCGCGGTTCTTCTCGACATCGGGATCATAGCCCGGCAGTTGCCTGGCCAGCTCCGACGGCATGCCCCAGATCCCCTCGGGCGGCGGCAGCATCGTGCCGCCGATATCCCCCCTGCCCTGCGTCAGCGTTTCGACAAAGGCGCGCCGATTGACCGTCAGCGCCACCGCGCGGCGCAATTCGGCGTTGTTGAACGGCGGCTTCTCGCGGTTGAGGATCACGTTGCGGTTGACGTTGCTCGGCACCAGACGACAGATCGCCTGCGGGTTCTGCTTCTGCGTGTCGTTGATCAGCGGCACCTGGAAGAAATACGGCGAGGTCATGTCGTATTGACCGGCCAGAAACGCGAGCTGGCCGGTCGCCTGGTTCTTGATGATCATCCAGTCGATGCCGTCGAGATAGGGCCGGTCCTTTTTCCAGTAATCGGGGTTGCGCACGGTCTTGATGTATTCGTTCGGTTTGAACTCGACAAACTTGAACGGCCCGGTGCCGATCGGATGCTGCCGCATCTCGCGCGCCGGCACGTGGCAGGGATAGATCGGGGTAAACCCCGAAGCGAGAAACGCGATAAAGGCGGGCTGCGGCCGTTTCAACCGGAAGACCACCTCGTCATCGCCGTTGAGGACGATTTCATCGAGATTGCGATACCACGCCTTGCGCGGGTTGAGGCGCAGTTTTTCGGCGGAACTGCCGAGCAGCAGATCGAACGTGCACTTGACGTCCTTCGCGGTGAACGGCTTGCCGTCGTGCCATTTGACCCCCGGCCGCAGCCGGAAGGTCAGTACGGTGCGCTCCTCGTTCCAGAACCATTCGGTCGCCAGATCGGGCACGATTGTGTTGAGACCAGCCTGCGACACCTGCTGGTCGTACATGACGAGATTGTTGAACACGCCCATCGCCGGACCCTGGCCGGCGATTGTCGATTCCTCGTGGATCGACATCGTCGCCGGGCTGTCGAAGAAATACACTTTCAGGACTCCGCCGCGCTTCTGCGCCGCCGCGGGATCGGCAAGACCGCCGACAAGCAGCAGCGCGGCGATGACGGCGAGCACGCGTCTTCTCATGATCCCTCCCCTTCTCGCGCGGGGTTTGCCCCGTCGCGTCGGTGGCATTACTATGCGCCGGCGGACGAGGCGGTGCCATCGAATCCGTAAAATCGAATGCGCGCCGTTGGGGACGCGGTGCTCCAGGCTGCCGCGGGCCAACCGAGGAGGCGGAAATGTTCGAAGGTTTCACCCGCACCGAGATCGAGGTCCCCTCCTCCGGGTTCGGCGGCGCGCGCATCCATCTGCGCCATGGGGGCGACGGCCCGCCGCTGCTGCTTTTGCACGGCAACCCGATGACGCATGTCATGTGGCACAAGATCGCCAACCGTCTGGCCGAGCATTTCCACGTCGTCGCCGCCGATCTGCGCGGCTACGGCGACAGCGTCGGCCCCGACGACGAGGGACCGGACAGCATCAACTATTCTTTCCGTGCGATGGCGCGTGACCAGGTCGAAATCATGGAAAAACTCGGCTACCGTGAGTTTTTCGTGGCCGGGCACGACCGCGGCGCGCGCACCACCGCCCGGATGTGTCTCGACCACCCGGACCGGGTTAAAAAGGCCGCGCTGATCGACATTCTGCCAAACCATCACATCTGGACCCACACCTCGCGCGAATGGGCATTGCGCTCGTGGCACTGGGCGTTGATGGCGCAGCCCTACGATCTGCCCGAGCGCCTGTTGGCCGGCATCCCGGCGCGCGAGTTCATGGAAAAGAAACTGTCAAAACCGGGGATCGGTCTTGGCTTTTTCGATCCCGCCGCGTTCGAGGAATATGTCCGCTGCTTCAACTGGAAAACGATAAAAGGCTCGTGCGCCGATTACCGCGCCTGCGCCACCTGCGACTTCGCGATGGACACCGCCGATTTCGCAGCCGGCCATAAGATCACCGTGCCCCTCCTGGTGATCTGGGGCGCGCGCAGTCATACGGAGGGCGTGCACGGCGACGTGCTGTCGGTGTGGAAGAAAAATTATGCGACCGACGCCTGGGGCGGCGCCCTCCCCTGCGGCCATTACGTCCCTGAGGAAGCACCGGACGGCACCTACGATTATCTGATGCGGCATTTCCGGGAGTGAACGGATTGCCTCACCCGAACCGGATGCGCAAATTGTCCGAGGACAATCCTGGGCGGCCATGAAATCGTTCGCAGTTGCCGCGCGGTGGGACCCGGAATCCGGGACCTGGTGGACAGACGGCGAGGATGTTCCCGGCCTGTGCGTTCAAGGCCGCTCGTTCGAGGAACTGTCCGATGCCGTTTTCGCGCTGGCTCCCGATCTGCTTGCGGCAAACGGAGCCGCGCGCGACGGCGAGCAGGTCGAGATCGTGCTGATCGCCGAATAACGAAGGCGGAGCGGGCTGGGAAGTGATCTCGGGGCGCGGCGGTGCGGATGACCGAGCCGGCGCGTTGCCGCCTTCGCTGCTTCCCGAACCTCTATGCCACCCGGCGCGCGTGCGCGATCTCGTTCTGCTGCACCGGGCGGACGCTGTCGGCCGGCACCGTCACGACCGACACGGTATCGCCGGCCAGCGTGACGAATTCGATCTCATACCCGGCGCCCCCTGCATGCACCATCGCAACCCATCCGACATCACCGGCCCGCAATCCGTGCTCGGGCAAGTCAATGGTCAGCACCACGGGGTTCAATTCGGCGATCAACAGGCTCTCCCACGGCTCACGCCGCGTCGGCTCCCATTGGCGCCGGAACAGGCCTTCCGTCTTCCTGTGCGGCCTCGATCCAGCACGCGATCGCGTCCATCACGTTGTCGAGCGCCTGCTGCGGGGTGTCGCCGTCGGACATGCAGCCGGGCAGTTCCGGCACCTCGGCGAGCCAGCCGCCGCCTTCCGTGGCGGCAAGCGGGCGCAGCGTGATGCGATAGCGATAAATCATCCTTCGTCCTTGTTGCGCAGGGTATCGGCGAGCGCGACGAGCGCCCGGATGTAGACCGGTTTAATCGGCCGACGCGCCGGAATCGTCAATATCGTGCCGTTTTCCGGCCTCCGCACCTTGTAATGCGAACCGCGATGCGGCGGTGTCACCTTTAATCCCACTTCGCGACATAACCGCTCGACATCCGCTATCGTCCAATCGGCTCGCGGGTTCGCCCGCATGCGCTCCAGCGTCGAGGCGGGCCGGCGCGTCCAGGTCATTCCGCCTCACCCGCCGCAAGCCTCAGACCCGACAGGATCAGCTCGCGGTGGGCGGGATTGCGCAGGAAGCTGACGTCCGGGATCACGAGGGGCGTGGTTGCGCGCAGGCGGGCGACGATGTTATGAGCCTCGTCCAGCCGTCCCAGATGGGCATAGCAAGCCGCAAGAACACGCAGCGGCATCGGATGGCTCGAGTCCTCCTGGATCGCCACCAGCAATTTCGGGATCGCCTCCTCAAAACGCCGGGCGAGAAAATGGGCGAGACCCAGCTGAATGTTACTGTTGCCGAAGCGGGCGTGGGGACTGAGCCGGGCGGCCGTCTCGATATCCTCGATCGCGCTGTCGGGCTGACCCGCCCAATTCCTCAGTAGGCCACGGGCATGCCAAGCGCCTGTAAAATTCGGGTTAAGCGCCAGCGCACGGTCAATCAGCGCCTGCATCGCGCCGATATCCTCGCCGAAATAGGCCAGCGCCAGAGCGGCCGAGAGGAGAACGCCGGGATCGTCCGGCGCTGCTTCCAGGGCTCGTCTTGCAAAATCGACCCCTTTTCGAGCGGTCGCGTCGGGATTTTTGGTGCGGTCGTCAAGATGCATCCGAAAGCAGCAGACCGCGGCCCGCGCGAGCGCGGGTGCATAGCTCGGCTCGCGGGCGATTGCCCGCTCCAGCAATTCAAGCGCTTCGGGTATGCGTCGCGCCGACGAAGAGAACATCGCGTGAGTGCGCAGGAAAATGTCGTATGCGGTAACTTCAAGGTCGGCGTGGCGGGAGGATCGGGCGATCTCGGCAGCGTGCAGCGTTGGCTCGATAACCCCGGCGACGCTCGACGCAACCCGATCTTGCAAGTCGAACACGTCTTCGAGGGCGCCGTCGAAGCGGTCGGCCCAGAGATGCGCGCCGGTTTCGGCCTCGATCAGTTGCGCGGTGATGCGCACCCGGTTGCCGCCCTTGCGCACCGAGCCTTCGAGCACATAGCGCACCCCGAGTTCGCGGCCGACCCGTTTTATGTCAATAGCCTGCCCCTTGTACGTAAAGCTCGAATTGCGAGCGATCACGAACAGCCAGCGGATGCGCGACAGCGCCGTGATGATCTCCTCGACCATGCCGTCGGCGAAATACTCCTGCTCCGGGTCGCCCGACAGGTTCTGAAACGGCAAGACCGCGATCGACGGCTTGTCGGGCAAGGGCAGCGGAACGGACGGGACCGCCGGCATGCCGGCCGGACGCCGGCGGTCCCATTTCCACCCGATAGACCCGCACCGGCCGGGCGATGTTCTTCAGCGCCTGCTCGCCGAGATTCTCGAAAGCGAGGTCGAGCCGTCCGACCGCGTCCTCCTGCACCCGTGACGAGACGCAGATCCCGCCCGGCTCGGCAATCCCTTCGAGCCGCGCCGCGATATTGACCCCGTCGCCGAATATGTCGCCGTCCTCGACGACGATATCGCCCTGGTGAATGCCGATGCGGAATTCGATCTGCCGTCCGGCCGCGACATCCGCGTTGCGCCCGGTCATCTCGCATTGCACGGCGGCGGCACAGCGCAGCGCGTCGAGCACGCTGTGAAACTCGACCAGCATCCCATCGCCGGTGGTCTTGACAATGCGGCCCTGATGCGCGGCAATCGCGGGATCGATCACCTCGCGCCGCAACGCCCGCAGCGCCGCCATCGGCGCGTCCTCCACGCCGTCATAATAACGCCGTTCTCTGATGCTATGGGATAATTGATCCGCCCCTCCGCGCGTCCGTTCCGGATACAAGTCACATCCCTGATGCCTCCCTGATCGGCCCGGAATCGTCCCTGCCATCCAATCGGAAATCCCCGAAAATCAACGATTTGCTCTCTGATCGCGCGACACCAGGGAAAATTTCCCTGATGCAGGGAACCACCGGCGCCGCTTCGTGCTAACATCCTCCGCCACCGAGGAGGGACGATGAGCACGAGCCACCCCGCCAATATCGACCTCGCCGCCGCGCTCGCCGAGGCGCAGGAGCAGTACCGCGCCCGCCACCCGAAAAGCCTCGCGATCCACGAGGAGGCCTGCGCCGCGCTGCCCGGCGGCAACACGCGCTCGGCGATCTATGCCGAGCCGTTCCCGCTGACGATGGTCAAGGGCGACGGGGCGCATCTGTGGGACGCGGACGGCCACGAATACGTCGATTTCCTGTCCGAATTCACCGCCGGCGTGTTCGGCCATTCGCACCCGGCGATCCGCCGCGCCCTCGACACGGCGCTCGACACGGGCTGGAACATGGGCGCGCACGGCCCCGCCGAGGCGCGGTTTGGCAAGGCGATCTGCGACCGCTTCCCGTCGATCGACCTCGTGCGTTTCACCAACAGCGGCACCGAGGCCAATCTGATGGCGGTCGCCGCCGCCCGCGCGATCACCGGCCGCAACAAGGTGCTCGTCTTCAAGGGCGGCTATCACGGCGGCGTCTTTTACTTCCGCGGCAAGGGCAGCGCGGTCAACGCGCCCTACGACTTTCTGATCGCCCCCTACAATGACGCCGCCGCCACCCGCGCGCTGGTCGCGCCGCACGCCGACGATCTCGCCGCAATCCTGATCGAGCCGATGCTCGGCGGCAGCGGCTGCATCCCGGCGACAAGCGAGTTCCTCGCCGATCTGCGCGCATTGGCGACCGAGACCGGCGCGATCCTGATCTTCGACGAGGTCATGACCTCGCGCCTCGCACCCGGCGGGTTGCAGGAGAAACACGGCATCCTGCCCGACATGACGACACTCGGAAAATATGTCGGCGGCGGCATGTCGTTCGGTGCGTTCGGCGGCAGGGAGGAGCTGATGCACTGGTTCGACCCGCGCCGCAAGGACGGGTTCCAGCACGCCGGTACGTTCAACAACAATGTGCTGACGATGAATGCCGGCTATGTCGGGCTGACCGAATTGTACACGCCGGAGCGGGCGCTGGCGCTCAACGATTTTGGCGACGGTCTGCGCGAGCGGCTGAATGCCATTGTGCGGCGGCGCGGTCTGGCAATGCAGTTCACCGGGCTGGGATCGATGACCGGCGTCCATATGACCGACACGCCGATCCGCAATGAGGCCGACGCGCTCAAGGGCAATTCGGACCTGCTCGACCTGTTCTATTTCGATCTCATCGCGCGCGGCATCTGGTTCGCCAAGCGCGGCATGATGGCGCTGTCGATCGCGCTCGAACCGGCCGATGCCGACAAGCTCGTCGCCGCTGTCGAGGATTTCTGCGAAACGCGCGCGCCGCTCTTCAAGTAATCCCCTCTCCCCCACCGGGGGAGAGGGTTTTGCGTCGGGAGGTAAAAATGTCCGATACCCGCGCCAATCACCGCGTCGCCTATTTCAACGGCAACATTGTGCCCGAGCGCGAGGTCGTCTTGCCGTTCCGCGATCGCGGCTTCAAATACGGCGACGCCGCCTTCGACATGACGCGCACCTTCCAGGGCCGCCCGTTCAAGCTCAGGGAGCATATCGACCGGTTCTACCGCTCGCTGCGCTATCTGCGGATCGATCCGGGCCTGAGCCCCGGCGAAATGGTCCGGGTCAGCGAGGAGGTGCTCGACCGCAACCGGCATTTTCTGACCCCAGATACCGATTACTGGCTCGGCCAGCGCGTGTCGCGCGGGGTCGACGCGATCGGCGACGAGGGCTGGGAGCATACCGGCCCCAACGTCATCGTCGAATGCATCCCGCTACCCTTGAAGGCGCGGGCGCGGCTGTTCCGCGACGGGATCGACATCGTCGTGCCGCCGACCCGACGCACTTCGCCCGACATGCTGAGCCCGCGCGCCAAGACGCACAACTACCTGAACCTGATTACCGCCGATCTCGAAGCCAAGGCGCAGGACAGGGAAGCCTGGTCGGTATTACTCGACGCCCAGGGGCATCTGGCCGAAGGGATCGGCAGCAACATCTTTGTCGTGCGCGACGGCGCGGTGCTGACCCCGCACGAGCGCTGGGTTCTGCCGGGGATCAGCCGCGAGACCGTCATCGAATTGTGCGGCCAGCTCGGCATCGCGTGCCGCGAGGCCGATCTCGACCTGTTCGACGCAGCGACCGCCGACGAAATCTTTATGACCTCGACCAGCCTGTGCATCTGCCCCGTGCGCAGCATCGGCGGGCGTTCGCTGCCCGGTCCGCTGCCCGGTCCGGTGACCCGGCAGATCGGCGAGGCGTATGCCCGCCTCGTCGATTGCGACTTTGTCGCTCAGTACCTGAAGCACCTGAGCTGAACCGGCCCTTTGGTCGGCCGCCAATAAAACAGGCGCGGCGGGTGCCGCGCCTGTTCGGCCTCGTTGACGCGATCAGCGCAGACCCGGCGACAGCGGGCTCGGGGCCGGAGCCGCGGACATTGCCGGTGGCGGCGGATCGAGAGGCACCGAAACCGATGCCGGCTTGGCTCGGGATGCGAGCGTCGCCGAGGCCGGCGCCGGCCGTCCCGAGGCCTTCGCGACCTTGCTGTGCTGCGATTTCTTCTTCTTCGTCTTTTTCGAGAGCTTTGCGACCTTTGCGGCCTTTTCCTTTTTCGCGGCGAGCTTGCGCTCCTTCTTGATCTGCTTCTTGACGGCGCTGAACCGTTTCGGGGTGCTCTGGACCACGTGCGGTGTTGCGGGCGGGGCAATCGACGGAGCCATCATCGGCGGCGGTGCGTCCGGCAGCGCGGCAATCGGCGTCACCGCCGGCTCCGGTTTTGTCGGGGTGCAGGCGCCGACAACGGCTAGCAAGGCGGCAACAAGCAGCGGCCGCGCTGACCTCACCATGTTCTTTCTCCTGGGGCTCGGGAATCTATACCAACGGGTATGCAACTAGCACCGTTGGTCGCTTTCCCCAAACACCGGCGGCAAGCCAGCCCAGCCTCTCGGCAAAGGAGCAGACGGTCCGATCCAGCCCCGCGAATCGGAGGCGGCTTCTATCCGGCAGTCCTCGTCCCGCTTCCGCTCAGGTGACGCAAACGGTAATGCGCCTCGACAGTCGGCGGCCCGTCGGCCGCGACGATGTCTCGCCCGATCAGATCGATCAGATGCGCCAGCACCGAGCGCCCGGCTGCGCGCCGCAGCGCCGGGTTCAGACCGACATAAAGCCGCTCGACCATCGCATCGACCCTCTCGATCCCCGCCCTCAGACAATCAACGATGCCGGCTTCGCGCTCGCGGCGATGCGCGATAAAGGCGCGGACATGCCGTTGCGGCTCGGTTATCGCGGGACCATGGGTCGGCCAGTAGACCGCGTCGCTTCGCGCCAGCAGCTTGTCGAGCGATGCCATATACGCCGCCATATCGCCGTCCGGCGGCGCGACGACGCTGGTCGACCATCCCATGACATGATCGCCGCTGAACAGGATGCCCGAATCGGGCAGCGCAAAGCACAGATGGTTGGAGGTGTGGCCCGGTGTATGCACGGCCTCGAACCGCCAATTCCCGCCTTCGATCATGTCGCCGTCGCGCGTGACGATATCGGGAGAAAAATCCCAGTCGCCGCCTTCCTCGGCCCCGGTCTCGCCGCGTCTGCCGCCAGCATGCGGTCCAAACCCGTAGGTCGGCGCGCCGGTCGCCTCCTTTACCGCCTGCGCGGCCGGCGAGTGGTCGCGATGCGTGTGCGTCACGAGAATATGCGTGATCCGTTCGCCTCCCAGACTTGCGAGCAGCGCCGCGACATGCTCGGGCAGATCGGGTCCCGGATCGATCACGGCGACCTCGCCCTCCCCGACGACATAGGTGCCGGTGCCCTTGAACGTGAACGGGCCGGGGTTGCGGGCGACGATGCGGCGGATGCCGGGCGCGACCGGTTCGAGCCGTCCGTACTCGAACGCGAAGTCGCGGCGATAGGGTATCTCGACAGCCATTCAGCGGGGGCCTTTCACCACTTGTTGCGCAATTCGCGCAATTTCAGAAAGACCGTCTTCTGGTCGGGGTTGTCCGGCAGATCGGGGAACGTCTCGCGCAATCTGCGGATCACCGACGGGCTGGTCAGGCGGAAAAACGTGTTGATTTCCTTCTCCAGGCCCAATGTCGTGACCAGCGGATCATTGGTGTCCTGCCGCTCCATGCCCGGCAGCAGCTCCCTGGCTTTGGCGTTGTCCGGCTCGCGATCGAGCGTGAACCGGAGATTGTTGCAGATATAATCATGCCCCGGATAGACCAGCGTGTCGTCCGGCAGCTTTGACAACTGCGTCGCGAAAGTGTTGTACAGCTCGTTCGGATGACCGCCATTGTGACAGTTGCCGGCGCCGGCGTTGAACAGCGTGTCGCCGCAGAACAGCGCCCGGGTTGCCCCATGCGCCAGCACGCAGATATGCGACATCGTATGACCGGGCGTATCCAGGCATTCCAGTTCGACGCTGCGGCCGATCTTGATCGAATCGCCGGCCTTGAGACCGCGATCGATGCCGGCGATGCGGTCCTTCGCATTGGCGTGCGCCAGCAGCTTGGCGCCGGTGGCGGCGATCATCCGGTCGTTGCCGCCGGTATGATCGTGGTGCTCGTGGGTGTTGAGGATCTGCGTAATCGTCCAGCCCCGCCGTTTCGCAGCCGCCAGACACTTCTCGGCGTCGAGCGGATCGACCGCCAGCGCCTCGCCGGTCTCCGGACAGGCGATCAGGTAATTGAAGTTGCGGCCGGCATTCGCGGTCCAGATCTGTTCGACAAGCATCGGTGGCCCCGTATCTGGGTGAGATAGGCGCAATATAGGCCGCAGGCTCCGGCTTCGCCACGCCCGCGGCGGCATGCGGTCAATAGCCGAGCAGCTTGGCGAAAGCGAACATCAGCCCGGCCATCGCGACCGCGTTCATCAGCACCGCCCCGAGGATCATCTGGCACATCCGGGTCAGCAGGTCGGTTTTGAGGGCGGCAATCTCGTTTCTGATCCCGGTGATCTCGTTGGTGATGCGCAAGATGAGCCGCTGCTCCATTTCACGCATATCACCGCGCACCGCGGCGACTTCCGCCCGCACCTCCGCGATCTCGGACCGCAGCTCCGCGCTCGTGAGCGCCAGATCGCCCTTGGTCGCGAGATTGGCACCTTCGGTACCCTCGCGCACGGCGTCGGCGACCGCCTCCGCCTGGGCTTCGTTGAACCCGGCGTCGCGCAGCCTGCGCGCCAGTTTGAGCGCATCAATCGGCATCGATCACCGGCCTGTGCGCCGCCCAATGCGCTCCCTTGCGAACCCTGTCGTCAAGTGCTGTGCGGTATGGCAGCATCAGCCTGCTCAAACCATTATGTAATCATATCCACCGTGATCGATACGGCACGCTCGCCCGCGCTCTTTCTGCCGCGGGAAAAACAAAGAGAAGGATGCGGGATGTCTGACGATCTCGGACTGCCGGACGGCGCCTTCCGCCGCATCGACGAGGAAGACGACGCGCTGTTTTACGAGCCGCCGCGGCTCGTCCATCACATCGATGAAAATGCGGTCGCCGCGCTGACCGATTTCTATCGAGGCGTGCTGCCGAGAGGCGGCGTGCTGCTCGATCTGATGAGCAGCTGGGTCAGCCATCTGCCGCCGGAGATCGGCTATGCCGGGGTTATCGGCCACGGCATGAACGAGGCCGAGCTTGCGGCAAACCCGCGCCTCGACCGCCGGTTCGTCCAGGACCTGAACAAGAACCCGCGCCTGCCGCTTGACGATAACAGCATCGACGCGGCGATGATCTGCGTCTCGGTGCAGTACCTGCAACGCCCGGTTGCAGTGTTTCGGGAAGTCGCGCGGGTGCTGCGCTCCGATGGCCCCGTCGTGGTCAGCTTCTCGAACCGCTGCTTCTGGACCAAGGCCGTCGCGATCTGGCGCGGTCTCGACGATTCGGGCCACGCAAGACTTGTCGAATTATACCTGCGCCATGCCGGGTTCGAACGCATCGAGACGCATCGCCTCGCGGAATGGGTCGAGGATGAACGCGATCCGCTGATCGCGGTCGTCGGCCGGTCTCCGTTGACCGGGTCTGCCGGCGCAAACACATGACCGCCGGACAGTTCCGAGGCGGCGCGTTGCCGATGCGACCGGTTTTGCTTTCGCCGCGCCACTCCCGGCTTTATACATAACGGCGCGAAGTGCCGAGAGAGTGGCCGGCGACAAGGAAATGCCCTCATGATGTCACAGCGCCAGACGGAATTCCGCGCAGATTATCGGCCGCGCATCTCGCCCTGGTACAGCGGGACGGCGCATGTCGTCGTGATCTACGCGATCGGTATTGCCGCGCTGGTCTATTTCATCCGGCACATCGACAATCCGAGCTGGGCCGAGTGGCTGGTCGTGCCGGCGGTGTTCCTGGCCTGCAACCTGTTCGAGTGGTGGATTCACAAATACGTGATGCACCGGCCGGTGGCCGGGTTGATGGGGATCTATCGCCGGCACACGCTGGCGCACCACCAGTTCTTTACCGATGCCGAGCCGACGATCGATACGACCCGCGATTTTCGTATCACATTCTTTCCGCCCTACGCGCTTGTGACGTTTATCGCGATGTCGATCCCGCCGGCGCTGGCGCTGGGTTTTTTGTGGTCGGCCAACGCCGGCTGGCTGCTGATGTGCACGACGGTCGGCATGTACCTGAACTACGAGTTCTTTCATTGGGGATGCCACGTCAAGGACGACCGGGTCATCCGACATGTGCCGCTGATGAACACGATCCGCCGCCACCATATCGCCCACCATAACCAGGCGATCATGATGGAACGGAATTTCAACCTGACTTATCCGCTCGCCGATTGGCTGTTCGGCACCAGCGATCTCGCGCGCGGCGTTCTCGGTCACGTTTTCAACGGCTATGACAGAAAGCACGTGCGCGCCGATCTGAAGCAGGCCGCAAACAGCGCCAATAACGCCGACAGCCTGAAGGCGAGCGCATGACCGCGCCGCTCGACAAGCTCGGGGCGCCGCCCGCCCGGCTGAAGCGCTCGCAGGCCTCGCTGGTCGGCGGGATCGCCTGCGGGATCGGCGTCGCGATCCTGACCGTGCTGCTGCTCGGCGGCCCGGACCCGGCAAGCGTCGCAATCGGCGTTCTGGTCGGCGCCGCACTGGCCGCCTGGGTGCGTCTGGCCGATCTCTAAGCCGTCCTCCAGACGCCGCTCTATCGGCCGGTGAACCGCGCCGGGCGTTTTTCGAGGAACGCGACCGCGCCCTCGCGGTAATCGTCGCTGTCGAGCGCCTGGCGGATCAGCGCTTCGATCGCGGGAAGCTGCGTTTCGACATCGCCGGTCGCAAGCGCCTGCAAAATGCGCTTCGTGCCGGCGATCGCCAATGGCGCGTTGGCGCTGATCGGCGCCCCGAACGCGTTCGCGCTCTCGACGACGTCGCCGTCCACGACCGTATCGGCGAACCCCATCTCTCGCGCCGCGGCGGCATCAAACAATTCGCTGCCGTACAGAATGCGCTTTGCGTTCGCCATCCCCACGACCGAAAACAGAAACCGGCACTCCTCGACCGTGTAGATCGTGCCGAGCTTGGTCGCCGGGATGCCAAAACGGGCACCGCGGTGCATGACACGGAAGTCGCAGCACAGCGCGATCGCAACACCGCCGCCGACACAGGCCCCGGCGATCGCCGCAACGCTGGGCTGCGGCAAGGCCCGGATCGCTTCGTAGCACGCGCCGATTTCGCGTTCATAAACCGCCCCGCCAGTGCTGTCGGCGCGCAGCCGCGCGAATTCGCTGATATCGGCGCCGGCGCAGAAATGCCCGCCGGCTCCGGTCAGGATCGCCAAGCGCACATCCCGATCGGCGGCAAGACCGCGAAAGGCGGCGGCGAGATCGCGCCAGGCTTGCAGGTTCAGCGCGTTGCGCCGGGCCGGGCGATCGATCGTCACGACCGCGACCGACGGCGATGGCCGGCTTATCGCGATTTCGGACATCAAAGCCCTACCGGCATCTCGATACCGCTATTCGCCATCGTGCTCGGTCTCCTCCGGATCGCCGCGCACCGCCGAGGCGCTTTCGATCTCGGAGAGATGCGCGGCCGTGTTGATGATTTCGATATGCGAGAAAGCCTGCGGAAAATTGCCGAGCAGCCGACCCAAATGCGGATCGTACTCTTCGGACAACAGACCGAGATCGTTGCGGATCGCCAGCAGCCGCTCGAACAGCGCCACCGCGTCGTCGCGCCGCCCGATCAGGTTCAGGCTGTTCGCCAGCCAGAAGCTGCAGGCGAGAAACGCGCCTTCTCCGCTGGGCAGCCCGTCGATACCGGGACGCGTCGTATAGCGGAGGACAAAACCGTCGTAGGCCAGCTCGCGCTCGATCGCCCCTATCGTGCCGCGGACACGCGGGTCCTTGGGCGACAGAAAGCCGAGCTGCGGGATCAGCAGCAGCGAGGCGTCGAGATCACGGCCGCCATAATACTGAACAAACGTGTTGCGCTCGCGGTCATAACCTTTGTCGAGGACCTGCCTGCATATCGTCTCGCGGATCGTTTTCCAATGGTCGCTCGGGCCTTCCAGCCCGTACTGTTCGACCGACTTGATGGCGCGGTCGAACGCGACCCAGCACATGATTTTTGAAAGCGTGAACTGGCGCGGTTCGCCGCGCACCTCCCACATCCCGCGATCCGGGCGGTCCCAGATCCTTTCGAGATATTCGAGCAGTTTTTTCTGCAGGTTCCACGCCACCGGACTCTCCTCGAGCCCGTAGCGGTGGCAGGCGTGCAGCGCATCCATCAACTCGCCGTAGACATCGAGCTGCAGCTGTTCGTAAGCGGCGTTGCCGATGCGCACGGGACGGCTGTTCTCGTAGCCGGGCAGCCACGGAACCTCGTACTCGGTCAGACGGCGCTCGCCGGCGATGCCGTACATGATCTGCATTTCCGACGGGTGCCCCGCGACGGCGCGCAACAGCCACTCGCGCCAGGCGCGCGCCTCGGCCCGGTACCCGGAGCTGAGCAGGGCGTACAAGGTCAGCGTCGCATCGCGGATCCAGCAGAACCGGTAATCCCAGTTGCGCACCCCGCCGAGCGCCTCCGGCAGCGAGGTCGTCGCCGCTGCAACGATCCCGCCGGTCGGCTGATATGTCAGCATCTTCAGCGTGATCAGCGAGCGCACGATGGCCGCGCGCCACGGCCCCTTCAGCGTGCAGCGGCTCGACCAGTCGTACCATTCGTTTTGCGTCGCGAGCAGCTGGTCCTCAGGGTCGAGATAGCGATAAGCCTGCCGATGAGAGGGATGCCAGCTCATCGTGAACGGCACGGTCTCGCCGGCCTCGACCGTGAATTCGCCGATTGTCGTCAGTTCCGGCGTGCCGCGCAGCGGGACCGGGGTGATGAACTGCACCGCGTTCGGACCCGCAACACCGCTCGGGCCGCCGAGATGCGAGCGCACCCAGGGTATGCCGCGCCCGTAATTGAAGCGCAGGACGATCTCGGTGCGCATCCGCACGCGGCCTCTGTCGCCCCGCACGAGACGGATCAGATCGACCTGATCCTCGCGGCCGGTGAACGGCATGAAATCGATGACTGTCACGGCGCCCTCTTCGGTCTCGAACCGGGTTTCGAGGATGCCGGTCTCGCCGCGATAGGCGCGCGAGGATCGCGCGTCGGGGTCCTCGGGCGCCAGCAGCCAGCGACCGTGCTTGGCCTCGCCGAGCAGCGCGGCAAAAACCGATTCCGAATCGAAGCGCGGCAGACAGAGCCAGTCGATCGAACCGCCGCGCGAAACCAGCGCCGCGGTGTAGGTGTTGCCGATAATCCCGTAATCCTCGATCGGTCTGCTCATCGCGCCGCATCGCGCCCCATGCCGGATAACGGGGTCGGCAACCCGCCGTCCTTTTTCGGGTCCCACTCCTTCTGGATCTGCTCCGCGACCGGGAGCCCCGTCTCGGTGGTCGGGCTACGCACCGTTGCATCGGGCGCGTCGACATCGGCGACCGGCTCGTCGGCGATGTGGTGCGGCTCGGACCGGTCTTGCGGTGTGACCGCGGGCCGTTCCGCCCGCTCCTGGTGCTTGTCGTCGGTCATAAGCGCGTTCCCTTGTCGATCCAGTCTATAACGGGAATCCCGCCGCGAGGGTTCGCTGCCAGAGCAGCATCCTTTTGTAGCAGCTTCGCCATGCCATCGCAGGTTGCGCGTGGCAACCGCATGACCGGAGCGGTTGTTAGGGTGGCATGTCGGACGCAAGCCCCCTTCCCCACGGTCCGCTGAGCGAGCGGACGATCCATCTCTGCATCGACATGCAGCGACTGTTTGCGGAGGAAACGCCGTGGCATACGCCATGGATGGAGCGTGTCCTGCCGGTGGTCGCGCGGATTGCCGAGGCTCATCCGGAGCGGACGATCTTTACCCGGTTTATTCCGCCGCGCCGTCCCGACGAGATGCGCGGAACCTGGCGCCGCTTCTATCGGCGCTGGGCCGAGTTGACGCTGGAACGGATCGACCTCGGTCTGATCGAGCTGGTTCCGCCGCTGGCGCGGCTCGTCCCTCCCGCGATTACGATCGACAAGCGGGTCTACTCGCCGTTCAGCGAACCGGCGATCTGGCAGGTGTTGCGGGAGCGGCAGGCCGACACGCTCGTGATTACCGGGGCGGAAACCGATATGTGCGTGCTCGCCGCCGTGCTGGATGCCGTGGATTACGGGTTCCGGGTCGTGCTCGTCACCGATGCGATCTGCAGTTCGTCGGACCGCACGCACGATGCACTGATGACGCTTTATTGCAACCGGTTCAGCGAACAGGTCGAGACGGTTGCCAGCGAGGCGGTCATCGGCGCCTGGTCGCGGAGATGACACGGCGGGCGAGGATGGGGGAACGAGGAGACGCAGGACCGAGGTCCTGCCAGGGAAACGGCTTGTGTGTTCTTCTGTCGGGACCGGTTGTCCCGAAACCGTGAAAACCTCCCTAAACTCGGGCCAGGCTGTTCCGCCTGTGTGCGTCGTATTGCCAGCATAGTACGCAAATCGCCGCACCGGGTCACGCGATTTTTTCGCACCGGCTGGTTTTTTCGCCGTCCTCCCGCTAGTAGACTGCAACGCACCGTGAGCCGGCGAGTTGTTATGCGCCTTTCCCAGTATTTTCTGCCGCTCTTGCGCGAAAACCCGAGCGAGGCGCAGATCGTCTCGCACCGGCTGATGCTGCGCGCCGGCATGATTCGGCAATCGAGCGCCGGGATCTATTCCTGGCTGCCGCTCGGGCTGCGGGTCCTGAAGCGGGTCGAGCAGATCGTCCGCGAGGAGCAGGACCGCGCCGGGGCGCAGGAAATCCTGATGCCGACGATCCAGCCGGCCGAGCTGTGGCGCGAGAGCGGCCGCTACGACGATTACGGCAAGGAGATGCTGCGCATCCGCGACCGCCACGATCGCGAGATGCTGTACGGCCCGACCAACGAGGAGCAGATCACGGCGATTGTCCGCGACGCGGTCAGGAGCTACCGCGACCTGCCGAAGAACCTGTATCACATCCAGTGGAAATTCCGCGACGAGCTGCGCCCGCGCTTTGGCGTGATGCGCGGTCGCGAATTCCTGATGAAGGACAATTACAGCTTCGACCTCGACGCAGCCGGGGCCAGGCATTCCTACAACAAGATGTTTGTCGCCTATCTGCGCACCTTCGCGCGGATGGGGCTGCGGGCAATCCCGATGCGCGCCGAGACCGGCCCGATCGGCGGCGACCTCTCCCACGAATTCCAGATCCTCGCCGATACCGGCGAGAGCGCGGTTTATGTCGATCGAGATTTTCTGGACCTCAATTTCGAAAACCCCGACGTCGACTATGATGACGTGCCGCGCGTTCAGACGATCGTCGATCATTTTACGTCGCTCTACGCGGCGACCGATGAAATTCACGACCCCGAGACGTGCCCGGTCCCTCCGGAAAAATTGGTCAGAGCACGCGGCATCGAAGTGGGTCAGACCTTCTATTTCGGCACAAAATACTCGCGGCCGATGGGCGCTGTCGTTGGGGGTCCGAACGGCGAGGAGGCGCCGCTCGAAATGGGGTCCTACGGGGTCGGCGTGTCGCGGCTGGTCGGGGCGCTGATCGAGGCGAACCATGACGATGCCGGCATCATCTGGCCGCAGAGCGTCGCCCCGTTCCGTCTCGGGCTGATCAATCTGCGGCCGGGCGATGCCAAATGCCGCGAGGCGGCCGACGATCTTTACGCCAGGCTGCGCCGTGCCGGGGTCGAGGCGCTCTATGACGACCGCGACGAGTCGCCGGGCGCCAAATTCGCCGCAATGGATTTGATCGGTCTGCCCGACCAGCTGATCCTGGGACCGCGCGGTCTCGCCGCCGGCACGATCGAGTGCAAGAACCGCCGCACCGGCGATCGCGAGGATCTGCCGATCGAGGCCGCGGTCGGACGGTTTGCTCCTATCGCGGACGGCTCATCCCCACAATGATCGAAAGAGTGCCAAGGAAAGCCCCTCTCCCGCACCGCGGGAGAGGGAGGGACCCGTCGCGCAGCGATGGGAGGGTGAGGGTTTCAGCAGCGACCAGACCTTCACCCGACAGCGAGCTTGCGCTCGCTGCCACCCTCTCCCGCAATGCGGGAGAGAGGTAATCCACATGATCTTCAACGCATTCGAGCGGATGGTTGCGTTCCGCTACCTGCGGGCACGGCGCGCCGAGGGTTTCGTCTCGGTCATCGCGATCTTTTCGCTGCTCGGGATCGCGCTCGGCGTCGCCACCCTGATTATCGTGATGTCGGTCATGAACGGGTTCCGCGCCGAGCTGGTCGGCCGCATTCTCGGGCTCAACGGGCACATGGCCGTGTATGGCGAGAGCGCACGGCTGACCGGGTTCGAGACCGCCGCCGAACGCGTGCGGCAGGTTCCGGGCGTCGTCGGCGCGACCCCGCTGATCGAGGGGCAGGTCATGGCGACCGCCGATGCCGGCGCCTCCGGCGCGCTGGTGCGCGGCATCCGCCCCGAGGACATTCGCGAACGCCGGCTGATCGCGAACAACATCGTCGCCGGCTCGCTCGCCGAATTCGGCGAGGACAACATCGCGGTCGGCGAGCGTCTGGCGCGACGGCTCGGGGTCGGGGTCGGCGGCCGGATCACGCTGATCTCGCCGGAGGGCACCGACACCCCGTTCGGCACGATGCCGCGCCTCAAGACCTACCGGGTGGCGGCGCTGTTCAATGTCGGGTTCTACGAATACGACAACAGCTTCATCTATGTGCCGCTGTCTTCGGCGCAAATCTTCTTCCGCATGCCCGAGGCGGTCAGCAATCTCGAAGTGTTTGTCGAAAATCCCGATCGCGTGCAGGCGGTCGGCCGGCAGATCGCGGCGGCGCTCGGCGGCGGGGTGCGGATCGTCGATTGGCGGCAGGCCAACTCCACCCTGGTCAGCGCGGTCGAGATCGAGCGCAACGTGATGTTCCTGATCCTGACCCTGATCATCCTCGTCGCCTCGTTCAACATCATTTCCGGCATGATCATGCTGGTAAAGGACAAGGGCCGCGATATCGCGATCCTGCGCACGATGGGGGCTTCGCGCGGCATGATCCTGCGCATTTTCGTGCTGAGCGGGGCCAGCATCGGCATTGTCGGCACGCTGGCGGGGTTCGCGCTCGGCGTCGCGTTCACGCTGAATATCGAGGCGATCCGCCAGTTCCTGCAGGATTTGCTGCAAGTCAAATTGTTCGCGGCCGAGATCTATTTCTTTACCCGCATCCCGGCGCAGATCGAACCGGATGAAGTGGCCGCAATCGTCGCGATGGCGCTGGCGCTGTCGTTTCTTGCGACCCTGTACCCGTCATGGCGGGCCGCCCGGCTCGATCCGGTCGAGGGATTGAGATACGAATGACCGACGCCGCCGCGGCCCGAGTTCCATCGGAAGTCTCGCAGCCCGCCGATGCGGTCCTCGAATTGCACGCCGTACGAAAAGTGTTCCGGCAGGGCGGCGTCGCGCTCGCGGTGCTGAACGGGGTGAACCTCGCGCTGCTCCCCGGCGAGATTGTCGCGCTGGTCGGGCCGTCGGGGGCCGGAAAATCGACGCTGCTGCACGTCGCCGGGCTGCTGGAACGGCCAAACGATGGCGCCGTGCTGATCGACGGGCGCGAATGCGGCGACCTGTCCGACGAGCACCGCACAACGCTGCGCCGGAGCGCGGTCGGTTTTGTCTATCAGTTTCATCACCTGCTGCCCGAGTTCTCGGCTCTCGAAAATGTCATGCTGCCGCAGATGATCGCCGCGGTGCCGCGCGCCGCCGCGCGGCGCAAGGCCGAGATGCTGCTGGATCGGGTCGGGCTGGCCGAGCGGCTCGACCACCGGCCGGCCCGCCTCTCGGGCGGCGAGCAGCAGCGGGTCGCGATCGTGCGCGCGCTGGCCAACGACCCGAAAATCCTCTTGGCCGACGAGCCGACCGGCAATCTCGACTACGCGACCGGCGAGCACGTCGTGGCGGCGCTGGTCGGCATCGTGCGGGACAGCGGTCTCGCCGCGCTGATCGCAACGCATAATCTCGACCTCGCGCACCGCCTCGATCGGATCGTCGCCTTGGAAGACGGGCGGCTCCGCGCCGTCAACTGATCGCGCGCACTGCATGGCGGGACACGATGACCATCTTCGACGAGCTGCGCAGCGCTTATCGCCTGTCGCAGGACACCTACCGGGCGTATGCGCGCGGGTCGATGCTCGCGGTTCGGCGGCTCGCGCGCGAATTCCACGCCTATCTGGGCGCGCCCGCGACCTATGCCGATCCGGAGGACGAGACGCGGCGGCCCTATGTGCGGCTGCTGTCATTCCAGATCCGGGACGGCACGCCGATTGCGGTCCCGCCCGATCCGCAGACCGACCTGCTGATACGCGAACCCGACGGGTTCTGGCGGTTTGCGATCTCTTTGACGCTCGATCGCGACAGCGACGTGTTTCCAAAGCAGAATCTGGCGTTTTTTCTGCGTATAAAACCGCGCGGCGAGACCTGGGACGTCCAACTGCTCGATGAGGGTTTTCAGGGTTTTCGCATCGCCCCCGGCAGTCCCGCCGACATGCTGCCGCTGTTCGACCACATGGTCGCAATGGTGAAGCGACTACTGGCGGCAAAACCGTGGGACGGGGTCGAAAAACTGCCAATCGGCTTCGAGCTGCACCGGCCGCGGCCGATCATCGACGACGAGCCTCCCGACCCGCTGATCCAGCCGTAGCGCGGTGCAGGATCGCCGCGAGGGCGTCGTCTTGCCAACAGCCCGGTCGCGCACCCGAATCGGCGCAAGCACGATCGATGGTAGCGGTGAGGATGCGGCAAATCGCGCCGCGGTTTATATACGGGTTACGGCCCGGCTGCTTTCGGGTCGGGTTTGTGCGATCCTGGCGCCATGCCGCTCGCCGATTTCGTTCATCTGCGCACCCACAGCGCCTATTCGCTGTCGTCGGGCGCGATCAAGATCAAGGAGCTGGTCAGGCTGTGCCGTGCGCAAACGATGCCGGCGGTCGCGATTACCGATACCGGCAATCTGTTCGGCGCGCTCGAATTCGCGACCGCCTGCGCCGATTCCGGCATCCAGCCGATCATCGGTATCGAGATCGCGTTCGCCCCCGGCGAGACTACCCGCGGCGAGACCGCCTGCGCGCCGCGGCCGGGTAACGGACAGGCCGCCGAGCCGGACCGCATCGTCCTACTCGTCCAGAATGAGACCGGCTATCGCAATCTGACGGGTCTGACCAGCCGTGCCTATCTCGAAGGCGAGGCCGGGGCCGAACCGAGCGTCGCGCTCGCCGACCTCGCCGACGCGAGTGACGGGCTGATCTGCCTGACAGGCGGTGCCGGCGGTCCGCTCGGGCGTCTCGTCGCCGAGGGTCAGACAGACGCCGCCGAGGCCATGCTGCGCGCGCTGACAGCGGTGTTTCCAGGCCGCCTCTATATCGAATTGCAGCGTCACGGCCTGCCCGAGGAGGGGCGCAGCGAGGCGGGTCTCGTCGATCTCGCCTATATGCATGACGTGCCGCTGGTCGCGACCAACAACGCCTACTTCCCGGACCGCGACTTTCACGCAGCACACGACGCGCTGCTGTGCATCGCGCAGGGCCGCGTCGTCGCCGACCCCGACCGCCGGCGGCTGACGCCGCATCACTGCTTCCGACCGGCCGCCGAGATGCGCGCGCTGTTCGCCGACCTGCCGGAGGCCTGCGACAACACCCTCGTCATCGCCCGGCGCTGCGCCTTTGTCCCGCGTTTCCGCAAGCCGATCCTGCCGGCTTTCGGCGCGCCCGGAACCGACGAGCCGGCGATGCTGCGCGAGGCGGCGCGCGCCGGTCTCGCCGCGCGGCTCGCCTCCCCCGCCCTGGCCTCGGCCGATCATCTCCCCTATCGCGACCGGCTCGAATTCGAGCTGGAAACGATCATCCAGATGGGGTTCGCCGGCTATTTCCTGATCGTCGCCGATTTTATCCAATGGGCAAAGCGAGAGGGCATTCCGGTCGGGCCGGGTCGCGGCTCCGGCGCCGGCTCGGTCGTGGCCTGGGCGCTGACGATCACCGATCTCGACCCGCTGCGCTGGGGTCTGCTGTTCGAGCGGTTTCTCAACCCCGAGCGGGTGTCGATGCCGGATTTCGACGTCGATTTCTGCCAGGACCGGCGCGACGAGGTGATCCGCTACGTCCAGCAGAAATACGGCCGCGACCGGGTGGCGCAGATCATCACGTTCGGCAAGTTGCAGGCCCGCGCCGTATTGCGCGATGTCGGCCGCGTGCTCGCCATGCCCTACGGTCAGGTCGATCGCCTGTGCAAGCTCGTGCCGAACAACCCGGCGCACCCCGTCACCCTCGACCAGGCGATCGCCGGCGAGCCGCTATTGCAGCAGCAGCAAGAGTCCGACGAGGCGGTGGCGCGGCTGATCGAAATCTCGCTGCGCCTCGAAGGTCTGTACCGGCATGCCTCGACGCACGCCGCCGGGGTCGTGATCGGCGACCGGCCGCTCTCCGAACTGGTGCCGCTCTACCGCGACCCGCGTTCCGACATGCCGGTAACGCAATTCAACATGAAATGGGTCGAGCTGGCGGGGTTGGTCAAATTCGACTTTCTCGGACTCAAGACGCTGACCGTGCTGGCGCGCTGCCTCGAACTGCTCGAAAAACGCGGTGTCGGGCTAGATCTCGCGACACTGCCGCTCGACGACCGCCCGACCTTCGATCTGCTGTCGCACGGCGACACGGTCGGCGTGTTCCAGCTCGAAGGCGCCGGCATGCGCGACACGCTGAAGAAAATGCGGCCGGACCGTTTCGAGGACATTATCGCGGTCGTCTCGCTGTACCGCCCCGGACCGATGGAGAACATCCCGCGCTATATCGCGGTCAAGCACGGCGACGAGCAGCCCGACTACCTGCACCCGCGACTGGAGCCGATCCTGAAGGAGACGTTCGGGATCATGATCTACCAGGAGCAGGTCATGCAGATCGCGCAGGTGCTGGCCGGGTATTCGCTCGGCGGCGCCGACCTCTTGCGCCGCGCGATGGGCAAGAAGATCCAGTCGGAAATGGACGCGCAGCGCCAGCAATTCGTGACGGGCGCCGTCGAGCGAGGCGTTGAACGTCCCCGTGCGGAATTGATCTTCGACCAGATGGCGAAATTCGCCGGATACGGCTTCAACAAGTCGCACGCCGCCGCCTACGCGCTTGTCGCCTACCAGACCGCCTATCTGAAGGCGAACCATCCGGTCGAGTTTCTGGCCGCGTCGATGACGCTCGACCTCGGCAACACCGACAAGCTGGCGCATTTCCGCCCCGAACTCGACCGGCTCGCCATCAGGCTGTTGCCCCCGGACATCAACCGTTCGGAGGTTGCGTTCGCGGTCGAAACAGATCCGAAGACCGGGAACCCCGCGATCCGCTACGCGCTCGCCGCGGTCAAGGGGGTCGGCGCGCAGGCGATGGAGGACATCGTCGCCGAACGCGAGCGCAACGGCCCGTTCCGCGATCTGTTCGATTTCGCGGCGCGGCTCGACACAAAAAGCTTCAACCGGCGCCAGTTCGAAAGTCTCGTCAAGGCCGGCGCCTTCGACTGTCTCGACCCGAACCGCAAGCAGTGCTTTGATGCCGCCGAGTTGCTGCTGCGTCAGGCGAGCCGCGCGGCCGAGGAGCGCGAGAGCCGCCAGGAAAACCTGTTCGCCGGGATCGATCGTGGGTTGGCGGCGCGGCCCTCCTTGCCGCTCGTCTCGGATTGGCCTGATGTCGAGAAGCTGACGCACGAATTCGACGCGATCGGGTTTTACCTGTCGGCGCACCCACTCGATCCGTATGGACAGAGCCTCCAGCGCGCCGGCATCCTGCGCTGGGTCGATCTGCCGGCCGCGCTGGCCGCCAATGCCAGCACCCGGTTCCGTCTGGCCGGGATCGTGATCGGCCGCAAGGAGCGCATCTCGGCCCGCGGCAGCCGCTTTGCGTTTGTCCAGTTCTCGGACAATTCCGGCGCGTTCGAGGTGACCGTGTTCTCGGAGGTGCTGGCGCAGTCGCGCGCTCTGCTCGACAGCGGCCAGCCGCTGATCGTCACAGTCGATGTCCGCCGCGAGGAGGACAGTTTGCGTCTGACGGCGCAGAGGATCGAGCCGGTCGACGGGGTCGTCGCGCATGCCGCGGCGGGGCTGCGCGTCTTTGTCGCCGAGACCGAGGCGCTGTCGCGGCTGAAAACTCTGATTTCGCGCGAGGCCGGCGGGCGCGGCCGGGTGACCGTCGTGCTCGACCTCCCGAGAAGCGAGGTCGAATTGGCGCTGCCCGGCGGCTTCCGCGTCAACCCCGGCATCCGCGCCGCGGTCAAATCGCTGCCGGGCATCCTCGACGTGCACGATATCTGACCTCCGCGACTCTGAGCGATGCCCCCGGATGTGTCGACTCAGCGCCGGGCGAAGTAAGCGGGCCATCCCGAGAGGGACCGCAATCACGGTTGACGCATCCTCGCCGTCGGGTCACGCTGCCGCCAGACAGATTTCCTGAACGCCGTTCGGAGGAAGAGCCATGAAGCTGATGTGGTTCCACCTGATGCCGTACACGGAATTGCCCGACGATTTCCGCGAGAAGAACCCGTCGGTGTGGGTCGATATCCATTCCTCGCTGTTCGACCCGCGGCGCGCGCATCACATGTACAACGACTTTATGGACGAGCTGGAATACGCCGCCGAATGCGGCTTTGACGCAGTCTGCGTCAACGAGCACCATTCGAACGGCTACGGGTTGATGCCGTCGCCCAATCTGATCGCCTCCTCGCTGGCGCGACGCACGACCGACACAGCGCTGTGCGTGCTCGGCAATTCGCTGGCGCTGTACAACCCGCCGACCCGCGTCGCGGAAGAGTTCGCGATGATCGACGTGATCTCCGGAGGCAGGCTGATCGCCGGGTTCCCGGTCGGCTCTCCGATGGATACGTGCTACGCCTACGGCCAGAACCCGTCATTGCTGCGCGAGCGCTATCTCGAAGCCCACAACCTCGTCGTCAAGGCGTGGACCGAGCCGGAGACGTTTGCGTTCAACGGCCGCTTCAACCAGCAACGCTATGTCAACATCTGGCCGCGTCCGGTGCAGCAGCCGCGCCCGCCGATCTGGATACCCGGCGGCGGCTCGGTCGAGACCTGGCGCTGGTGCGCGCAGATGGACCATGTCTATTGCTACCTGTCTTATTACGGCTACAAGGCCGGGCAGGCGACGATGGACGGGTTCTGGGCCGAGATGGACCGGCTCGGCAAGGACCGCAACCCGTACCATGCCGGGTTTCTGCAATTTGTCGGGGTCGCCGAGAGCCGCGAGGAAGCCTACCGCCTCTACCGCGAGCCGGCAGAGTATTTCTACGGTCGCTGCCTGCATATAGACCCGCGCTTCGCCGGCCCGCCGGGCTACACGACCGAGGAAACCCAGCGCCGCGGCATCCAGGGTCAGGTGCAGCAGGCCGCCGCGCAAAGCGCGCGCTACGAGACGAAATTCACGACGTTGGCGCGCGAGATGGACGCGATCGTCGACAAGGGCTACGTGATTATCGGCTCGCCCGACGAGGTCGCGGCCCAATTGCGCGAGGTGGCGCACAAGCTCAATGTCGGCCACCTGATGCTGCTGCTGCAATTCGGCAACATGAGCAAGGATCTGGCGAAGTACAACACCGGCCTCTTCGCCGAGAAGGTCGTGCCGCAGCTCCGGGATGTCTTCTCAGAATGGGAGGACCGCTGGTGGCCGAAACCGATGGATCGCGCCGAGCGCGCCGCGCTGCCGTCGTTCGAGCCGGCGGCGATGGCGGCGGAGTAGTCCGGAGAATAAACCCCCTCTCCCCCATTGGGGGAGAGGGTCGGGGTGAGGGGGTGCCTCTCCTGCCGGTCCCCTCACCCTCAGACCCTCACCCTCCCAGCGCTTCGCGCTGGGCCCCTCCCTCTCCCGCGGTGCGGGAGAGGGTAAGTTGAGCGAGTCGCGAATGGCCGAACCCGAGACCACAACAGTCGAACTCAACGGCTTCTCATCCCGCGTCTGGAAGAAAGGCTCCGGGCCGGCGATCGGTTTTCTGGCCGGGTTTGGCGGGCTGCCGCGCTGGATCCCGTTTCTCGACGCGCTGGCGCGAGAGCGCACCGTGATCGTGCCGTCATTGCCCGGCTTCCCCGGCGGCGAGCGCGGTCATACGGTGCTCGACACGCATCTCGACTGGGTGCTCGCGACAAGGCAGTTGCTGACAAAGACCGGGCTCGACGGGGCCGATCTCGCCGGCAGCGGCCCCGGCGGATCGCTGGCCGCCGAAATCGCGGCGATCTGGCCCCAATCGGTGAAACGCTTGGCGCTGATCGCGCCGTGGGGTCTGTTTGACGAGGCCGATCCGATGACCGATCCCTGGGCGCAGCGCGCGCCCGACGTGCCGGCGCTGCTGTGCGCCGATCCGGCGCGCTGGGAGGCGCTGAAGGCCGAGCCCGAGGGGCAGAACTCGCCGGAATGGCCGATCGAGCAGGTACGCGCCGCCGAGGCGGCGGCCCGCATCTTCTGGCCGCTGGGCAACACCAAGCTCCAAAAGCGTCTGCCGCTGATCGAGGCGCCGACCCTGCTGCTGTGGGGTGAACAGGACCAAATCGTGCCGCGCGGCTACGCCGACAAATTCGCGCACGCGATTGCGGGCCGCACCGAAATCCGGGTGGTTCCGGGCGCCGGCCACCTCGCCGAACTCGACAAACCGGACGAGGTCGCCGCCGCGATCCTCGAATGGACGCGCTGACCCGGACGGGGGGGGGTTCAATGAATGCTCTGTCGCAGATTCTGGAGAGCGGCGAGGCCGAACGGCTCGCGACCGGGTTCGTGTTCACCGAGGGGCCGCTCTGGCACAAGGACGGGTTCTACTATTTCGTCGATGTGCGGGCCAGCCGCTTCTACCGCCTCCGCCCTGGCGGCCAGCCCGAACTGCTGCGCGAGAATACCGGCGAAGGCAACGGCACGACCTTCGACCCGCAGGGCCGGCTGGTCATCTGCGAAGGCGGCAACCGCCGGCTGACAAGGTGGCCGGCGGACGGAATCTTCGCCTCCTCCGAAATCCTGATCGACCGTTTCGAAGACAGGCGGCTCAACCGTCCGAACGATGTCGTCTGCCGCTCCGACGGCAGCATCTGGTTCACCGATCCCGGATTGCGCGTGAAGCTGGCCGAACGCGAGCAGGAAACCGCCGCGGTCTACCGGATCAAACCGGACGGCTCGGTCTCCAAGATCGCCGATGTCGAGTACCCGAACGGTCTCGCCTTCTCGCCCGACGAGCGGACCCTCTACGTCGCCAATACCCGCTTCGCGATGTACATCCACGCGATCGCGCTGGACGGCGACGGCAACATGACCGGGCGGCGCATCTTCGCCGATATGTCGTCGGACGAGAAAGAGGGCGTGCCGGACGGGATGAAGGTCGATGTCGAAGGCCGCGTCTACTGCACCGGCCCCGGCGGCACCTGGGTATTCGCCCCGGACGGCGCAAAGCTCGGAATCATCAGGACCCCCGAGGTGCCGGCCAATCTGTGCTTTGGCGGCCCCGACATGAGGACGCTGTTCTTCACCGCCCGAACTTCGATATACACGTTGCGCGCCAAGGTTCCGGGTCTGCCCGGACATCCTTACCGCCGCGGTTAGAACGGAGTGCCAGCCGGCCGCCGCTACCGTCGCTAGCGTCCGCCGCGCTTATTCCGCGCCAGCCGACTTGCCCGCCAGCTTCATCGGCGGGGGGTCGGGTTCCGGTACGGTCAGCGGCGGGACCGTATCACGCACGGTGCGCCGCAGCTTTCGCATCAGCGACTGCATCGCGCGGCGAGCAGCGACAGTATTTCCCGGCACCGATACGACCTCGCGATTGCGGCGCAGCCCGCGGCCGATCGCCTCCCCGACCCGCTCGGCCCCGAGTTCGGCGATATGCGGTGCGTCGAGCCGGGCGGCGCTGCGCAGCGCGACGGTGCCGGGGACCACGATCGTGACCGTCACCCCATCGGCGGAAAGCCGGCGGCGCAAGACCGCTCCGTGCTCGACCAGCGCCGACCGGGCTTCCAGCGCGGTACGCGGGTCCGATATCGCGCTGCGTCCGGCGAGACCGCTGAGCAGAACCACCGCCCCGCGCCCGCGCTGACGCATCGGCTCGGCGAGCGCGGCGACGACCTCCATGACCGCCCCCAGCTCGCTGTCGGCGATCCCGCCTCCATCGGCAATCGCGGCATCGACCTGGACCAGCAGATCGTCGATCGGCGCCCGCCGATCAACCGCCTCCAGAAAAGCGCAGACGGTATCCGCGGTCGCTCCCAGGGCGCAAAAGGTTTCGACCAGAGCGCCGCGGTGCCGGCAATCGCTGCCGGCCCGTTCCAAGACAGTCGCATCGGTCCCGACAAGGACGATGCGGATTCCGGGTCCGGCATGAGCGCGCGCCAGCGCCAGCCCTACCCCGTTTGACACGCCGGCGACGACAACGGTGCGCGCCGCCAGGCGTGGCGGGCGCGCGGCGAAATCCGCCGGCGTCAGACACGGCAGCGGATATGGCCGATTTTCGAGCCGATCGATAAATCCGGCGATCGCGCAGGCTTGCGAGACGTGTTCGTAGTACCCGCCCTTGACCTGCGTCGTTCCGATCAGCGCGCGCAGAAACGCTTGCATCAGATCCGGGTCGGGCCGGGGCGGCGACCCCCAGAAGCGATCGAGCGGCTCCTGGCAGGTCAGCCCGGGAACATCGAAAACGGCGTTGCCGAGCGCCTTTACCGGAACCCCGGCATACAATGCCGTGACCCCGATCGTGCTGTTGATCGTCACGACCCCGGCGGCGTTGCGCAGCAGCTCGGCCGGCGTGCCGCCGGGCAGCGAACGGACCCGGTCGGCGACACCGAATTCGCGCGCCAGCCTGGCAATCACCCGGCCCCAGGCGATCAGACCGTTGTCGAGCGGGTGTGCGACAAAGACCAGCTCGCGGGAACCGCCGCCGCGGGCGAACGACGCGATGATCTCGCGCACCGCCTCGCGGCCGTCGCGGAACGGCGAGTGCGCGCGGATCTGGTAGTCGGTCGCCAATTGCAGCGGCACGAGAAAATAGGAGCCGGGCGCCCGCTCCAGACGGGTCTTCTCGGCGCTCGCGGCGCGTTGCGTGAACAGCCGGCGACCGCGCGAACACAACCAGCCGGCATACTCGGCAAAGGGATGGACGATGCTGTGATAACGGTAACGCGGGAACAGCGGGCGTCCGAAGACGAGGCCGAGATTGTAGGCGATATCGAGCGTCGCGATCAGCCAGAACGGGTTCTGGAAGCGCGGCTCCAAATCGGGCGATCCCACCTCCGCGGCAAGCGCCCGGATCGCATCCGGGTCGCGTGGAAAGCGCGAATACGTCGTCATCCCGTCGTATTCGAGCGTGATCCAATCCGGCCGCACATAGCCGAGATCGGTCGCGAACACGGCGATGCCGCGGGCCCGCGCCTCCTCGGCCGCGATGATGTGGTAGGGCCGGCGGTCGCCGTGCAGCACGAGATCGGTGACCTGATGCCGATCGAGCTGCGCCGCGATAAAGCCGCGCCACTCGTCAAAACGGCCGCGGAAATTCGTCGCCGGCAGCCGCCAGAAGAGCTGGTCGCCAAAATGCAGGTTGATGCGGTGGACGCGGTGTCCGCGCGCGACCAGCGCTCGCCCGAGTTGGTCGAAAAAATTCGAGATCGGACCCTGCAGAAACAGAAACGAACGGGGCTGCGGCGGGATCGCGCTCCGCTCGATGTCGAACTCGGCGTAGCTTCTGTACCCCTCCATGTCTAGACCCGGTCAAAGGCGGAGATCGGGCCGCGGGGCTTCCAGCGCTGGCGGCCGAGCCCGAGACGGGCGAGCAGGTCTACCGATTTCCAGTAAAAGAGCGGCTTGCGCAGCCCGAGAGCCGCGAACGCCCACGGATCAAGCCCCGCCCAGGGAAGAAACGGGTTGCGCCGTCCCATCGCCCAGATTTCGACGCGGGTGGTCGGCCGCGCGCTCGGGCCGCGCGCATGAAACCCGAACGTGTCGGCGACGACGAGCGTGTTGGCCGGAACCGCGATTGCAAGCGGCGGCGGCAGACCGAGCGCGGCGAGCGTCTCTGGGGCGATCGCGCGCACCAGCCTGCGCGGGTTCTGCGGCAGGCCGCCGCTGGCCGCGATCGCCATCCGCCGCTCCCAATCGAGGCGCTGCGGCGTCAGACAGTGCGACCCCGGCACGTAGACGAACGGCATCGCGTCCGCCGCGACATCGGTCAGGAACAGCCAGGCCTTGGCGGTTGGATGGAACGTGTCGGTATGCAGATCGGTCTGCGGATCGGGCGGGCCATCCCGAGCACCGCTGAGGATCGTTTGCAGATAGACCATCGGCATCGCCGAGGACGATCCGGCATAGAAGATCAGGTTGCGGTATTCCGGCGATTCGAGCAGACGCCGCGCCGCCGGCATTCGGTCGAGCACGCGAGGGTCGAGCGCGATATGCCTTGTGACCGTGTCGCCTTCGACCATCTCGCGCGCCGGCGCGCGCAGATCGCGGGCCTGCGCGGCAAGCGCCTCGAAAATCCCGGCCGGCAGAAAGTCGCGCTTGACGACGAACCCGTCGCGATCGAGGCGGCGGCGGTCATCCTCCGGGATCAGCCGGGCGAGGCGGCGCCGGCGCATCTGCGCCAGTCGATAGGCGACAGCGACCCGCGCCGTGTGCAGCCCATGCTCGTTGAGCCAGCGATTGCCGATGACGGGATTGCGGGCGAAGAATTTTTCCTGGCTGAAGACCTGCGCCGTCCAGAACGGCATCAGGAAGGCTTGTCGCAACGACGACAGCATCGCCTCTTGCCCCCCACGCCCGCCTCGTCCGAGTCGCGCGGATCAGCGGCAAAGCCACCCTGGCGCCGCAGCCGCGAGAGCCGAACGGCACCGTCCAACACGAGAACAACCTTACACCCGCCCCACCGCTGGTTGAGGCCGGGTCCGGCGCCGTGCTCAATCAGGCTGCTCAGCCTGCCGGCACGGATTTCACGAACGAGACGATTCCCCAAAGTGACACGGACGAGGCTGCCCGAGACAACCTCAATCCGAACGCGAGAATGTTGCTGCTTACCGGGTTTGTCTAGGTTTTTCTTCGCCGTTCCGGGCGGCGACTGCGCCCCGATACAACTTTTATTAAGATTCCCTTAATCAGATTACACGAGTCGCGCGAAATTCGGCAATGTCCGCATCGGAATAACCGAGTTCCGCCAGCACCGATTCGGTGTTCGCCCCCATTACCGGCGGCGGTGCTTCGATGCTCGGGCCGCCATGCGCGAATTTGAACGCGGCCAGCGGCACCGCGAACGGGCCGTCGATTCCCGGCGCCGAATCGAATTTGTGAAAGACCCGCCGCGTCTCGAAATGCGGATCGGCGAGCGCCTCGGCCATCGTGCGCACGCGCGCCGCCGGCACGTGTCGCGCCTGGAAATAGACCTCCCACTCGTCGGCGGTCTTGTTCTTGATGATGTCGGCGATGACCGCCGCCTCGCGCTCGCGGTCGGCGAGACGCGCCTCGTTGTCGGTCTTGATCATGTCGGGGCGCTCGACCGCGCGCCAGAACCGCGCCTGCTGCCGCAGATTGCTGGCGCCGATCATCACCATGCCCTCCTTCGCATCATAGGCGCTGTTGGTCGCGTAGGGCTGCTTGTTGCCGTGCGGTTTCGGCTCGGTGCCGTTGCGGAAATACCCGGTGATCAGCGAAGCCTGCATCATCATTGCGACACCGAGCATCGCCAGATCGATATGCTGGCCCTTGCCGGTGCGCTCGCGCTGGAACAGCGCGGCAGCCAGCGCGAAAGCGCCCATCGTGCCGGTCGCGTAATCGACCGCCGGCGCGCCGATCTTGATCGGGTTGACCTCCTCGGTGCCGGTCTCGGCCATGATCCCGGAAGTGGCCTGGATTACATGATCGTAGGCTGTCTGCTCGCGTCTGACCCCGTCCTGACCAAAGGCCGAGATCGAGCAGTAGATCAGGCGCGGGTTGATCGCCGCCATTGCTTCGTAGCCGAGACCCAGCGCCTCGAACGCGCCGGGCCGGTAGTTCTGCACCAGCACATCGGCCCCGGCGGCGAGCTTCTTGAGGATCTCGCGCCCGCGCTGCTGCTTCAGGTCGAGCGTGATCGAACGCTTGTTCGATCCCTGCGTCAAAAACCCGGTGCCCATCAGTGCGCGGTTCAGCTTGCGATCGGTGCCGCTGTCGCGGCTCTGGTCCGGATCGTCGGGGTGCTCGACCTTGATGACATCGGCGCCGAGCACCGCGAGCTGATAGGCCGCGAACGGTCCCGCCAGCACGTGCGTGATGTCGATGATGCGGATTCCCTCGAACGGGCGGGTCATAGGCGGGTTCTCCGTAGTGAGGACAGGTCCGGTGTCGGCGCCGGGTTCCGGGTTCGTCACGGGAAGTAGCGCCCCGAATCGATCACGGCCGTCTGACCGGTCATCGTCTCGGTCCGGCACATCGCGACAACCATATCGGCGCAATCGTCCTTGTCGGCGGGTTTTTTGAGCAGCGATGTCGCCGCCGAGTTCTCGATCTGCTCGGGCCGCAGATTCGCGGTCGCGCGGGTGCCTTCGAGCAGCCCCGGCGCAACGCAGTTGACCAGTACCTGCGGCGCCAGCGCCACCGCCATGCAGCGCGTCAGATGGATCAGCCCGGCTTTCGAGACCGCATAGGCGATCGACGAGCCGGTCGGCCCGACCCCGGCCACCGACGAAATATTGACGATTCGGCCGCGTCCCTGCGCTTTCATAATCGGCGCGACGGTCTTTATAAGGCGCATCGGCCCGGTCAGGTTGACCGCGACGATCCTGTCCCAGACCTCCATCGTCAGCCCGTCGAGGTCGGCGAACGGGATCGCCTTGTTGTAGGCGGCATCGTTGACGAGGATATCAAGCCGGCCAAAACGTTCCATGACCGCTTCGACCGCCCGCTCAACGGCGGCGCCGTCGGTCACGTCGCAGGCAAAGGCGGCAGCGTTGATCTGATACCGCGAGACCAACTCGCGCGCCACACTCTCCGCCTGGTCGCGGCTTTGCGCGTACACGACCGCGACATGGACCCCCTCCCTGGCCAGCGCGTGACAGATCCGCGTTCCGAGACCGCCATTGCCGCCGGTCACCACGGCAACCGCGCCGTTGAGGTCCATCGCTTCTCTCCCGTATCCGCCGCGGGCTTCTCGAGTGCAGTCTGCAACCGCCGCCCTGAATCGGACAAGCCTTGTGGCAAGACGGCCGTCGCCGTCACCCCTGCGGCCAGTTCAGCCGGATCGGGTCGCTGCCGTCCCAGTTCAGCGCCGCCTCGCGGACCTGGTCGAAGATGCGCATGCGGGTCGACGTCGCCTCGGCCATCTCGACGATCGTGCCGGGATGACCTTCGTTGAGAAAATAGATGAACGGGCCGCGCGGCGTATCGCCCTCCTGGCCGATCTGCCAGCCGCTCCTCAGCGCCCGTTCGCGAATCTCGTGGTAATTGACCGGCCAGCTCGACCAGTGCTGCATCCCCTCGTGCCCGGCCGCGAGAAAGTCGCGGTACAGGCTCGGGCTGTCGCAACGCTGCTGGATCAGTTCGAGCTGCACATCGCCGGAATTCGCCAGCGCGACCGACATATTGATGTCGTAGACCCGTCCCTTGTAGCGGAATTCGGTCAGCGGCAGCCGCTCGGCGTAAAACCACGGACCGACGCCGCACACCTCGACCCAGTGGTGCATTGCCGTCTCGATGTCGCGGACGACGATCCCGACCTGCCGCATCGGCCCGAATAATCGGCTCATCTCAATGCTCCCTGGAAAACCGGAACGTGCGGTCGTCAGATCGGTTAAAACACATCCGGTCACGGTCTCTGCGCCGGGATCATGACCGGGGGGATCATGACAGGTATCGTGAGGGGATGAGAAGCCAGCTTCGCGTGCGCCACATCAGACGCATCCTCTGCGTCTTTCCGCGTTATGCGCCGTCCTTCGGCACGTTCCAGCATTCCTACGAGCTGACCGACGGCGTGCGCGCCTTTATGCCGCCGCAGGGAATCCTGGTCGTCGCCGCCTATCTTCCCGAGCGCTGGGAGGTCCGGCTCGTCGATGAGAACATCCGGCCGGCCACGGCGGCGGAATTCGCCTGGGCCGAGGCGGTGTTCGTCAGCGGCATGCACGTCCAGAGAGAGGAAATCCTCGGCATCGCCCGCCGCGCCCGCGCCGCCGGCAAGCCGAGCGTGCTCGGCGGCCCCTCGGTCTCGGCCTGTCCGGAGGAATATTCCGAGTTCGATTATCTCCATATCGGCGAGATCGGCGACGCAACCGACGCGCTGATCGCCGCGCTCGATGACGATATCAGCCCCCCGGCGGCGCAACGCCGGTTCGAGACCGCCGAGCGGCTGCCGCTCGCCGATTTCCCGATCCCAGCCTATCGGTTGATTGAAGGGAGACGGTATTTTCTCGGCAGCGTCCAGTTTTCGAGCGGCTGCCCGTATCGCTGCGAATTCTGCGACATCCCGGCATTGTACGGACGCCAGCCCCGCCTCAAGCACCCGGAACAGATTCTCGCCGAACTCGACGCGATGCGCGATGCCGGCATCGCGGGCGCGGTCTATTTTGTCGACGACAATTTTATCGGCAACAAGAAGGCGGCACGCGAATTGCTGCCGCACCTGATCGACTGGCAGAAAAAGCGCGGGTATCCGATCGAGTTCTCGTGCGAGGCGACGCTCAACATCGCGCAATGCCCGGACATCCTCGCAATGATGCGCGAGGCGTGTTTCTATTCCGTGTTCTGCGGCATCGAGACCCCCGAGATCGGCGCGCTCGACGCGATGCGCAAATCGCACAACCGGGTGATGCCGCTGCTCGACGCGGTGGCGACGATCAACTCCTACGGCATGGAGGTCGTCTCCGGCATCATTCTCGGTCTCGATACCGATACCGAAGCGACCGGCGCGAGCCTGACCGAGTTCATCGACCGCTCGCACATCCCGATCCTGACGATCAACCTGCTGCAGGCTCTGCCGAAAACACCGCTCTGGGAGCGGCTGGCGGCGGCCGGCCGGCTGAGCTTCGATCCGCAGCGCGACTCGAACGTCGTCTTTGCGCGGCCCTACGGCGAGGTCCTCGACACCTGGCGCGCCGCGATCCGCCACGCCTACAGCCCCGAGGCGATGTTCGCGCGCTACGAATGGAATTTGCGCGCGACCTACCCGAACCGAGTGACGCCGCCGCTGACCCGTGCGCGCCTCAGCCGCCGGAACCTGCGCCGCGCCGCGACATTGCTCGCCAAGATTGTCTTCCGCGTCGGCCTTCGCGGCGACTACCGGCGGATTTTCTGGCGGTTCGCCGGGAAGGCGCTGCGCGCCGGGCGGGTCGCCGAGCTGATCGGGGCGGCGCTGGTCGCGCATCACATGATCCGCTTCGCGCGCGAATGCACCGAGGGCAGACAGAACGCCGCGTTCTACGCCGACCGGCCAAGGACGGTCGGCAACGAGCGCGCCGCGGCATAACGCGAATGCCCGCAGAAGGCCGGGTTGCACCGACCCCCACCCTGCTCTCCCCCGTGATCCCCGGATCAAGTCCGGGGAGGGGAGGGTTAGGGAGGGGGTATTCCGGCCCGCTCGGGATCATCGCCGGCAATGGCGGTCTGCCGGCGCGGCTGATCGAGAGCTGCCGCGCCGCCGGACGCGAGGTCTTTATTCTCGCGCTGGAAGGTGAAGCCGACCCGGCGACCGTCGAGCGCGTTCCGCACGCCTGGTGCCGTCTTGGCGGCGCGGCTTCCGGTCTCGACGTGCTGCGCGCGCACGGGGTCGGCGAACTGGTGCTGGCCGGCGGGGTGCGCCGCCCGTCGCTGGCCGCGCTGCGTCCGGACTGGCGCGCCGCCAGATTCTTCGCCAAGGTCGGGTATCGCGCGCTCGGCGATGACGGGCTGCTGTCGGCAATCGTCAAGGAGTTGGAGCGCGAGGGGTTCCGCGTCATCGGTGCCGACGAGGTTCTCGGCGATGTCGATGTCCCGGAGGGGCCGCTCGGCCGGGTGCGGCCCGACGCGCTAGCATCGGCCGATATCGCGCGCGGCCTGCATATCCTGCGGACGATCGGGACGCTCGACATCGGCCAGGCGGTTGTCGTGCAGCAGGGTCTCGTGCTCGGGGTCGAGGCGATCGAGGGCACCGACGCGCTGCTGCGCCGGGTTGCCGGGCTGCGCCGCGACGGTCCCGGCGGCGTGCTGGTCAAGGCCGAGAAGCCGGGCCAGGAACGCCGTGCCGACCGTCCGACGATCGGCCCGCAGACAATCGCGTTGGCCGCCGAAAGCGGGCTGCGCGGCGTCGCGGCGCAGGCCGGCGGGATAATTCTGCTGGACCGCGCCGAAACCGTGCGCCGCGCCGATGAAGCCGGCCTGTTTGTCATCGGTGTGCATCCGGGATGACCGCCCTCTGTCGCATCGGGATTGCTTCGCTGGGCTCGCAATGACAACAAGGGGTGTCATTGCGAGGAGCGGAGCGACGAAGCAATCTCGATCGGCGCAATCTCGATCGGCGCAATCTCGATCGGCGCAATCTCGATCGGCTGCGGCCGACCCGAGCGACATCCGCTGCGGCGACTGGGTCGAGCGCTTTCTGCCGGGCTGGGCCGAACCCTATGCGCGTCTGGCGCGGATCGACCGCCCGATCGGCACGTGGCTCTTGTTGTTCCCGGCGTGGTGGGGGATCGCGCTGGCAACCCCAATAGGCGACCAACCGGGATGGCCGGACCCGGTGCTGCTGCTGTTGTTCGCGATCGGCGCGGTGGCGATGCGCGGCGCCGGCTGCACGCTCAACGACATTGCCGACCGCGACTACGACGCCAGGGTCGCGCGCACGCGGCTGCGGCCATTGCCGAGCGGCCGCATAACAATCATCCAGGCGCTCGGCTTTCTGGCGGCGCAGCTCGCTATCGGCGCGGCGGTGCTGTTCGGTCTGAACAGCTTCAGCATCCTGCTCGGTCTGGCGGTGCTCGGGCTGATCGGCACCTACCCGTTCATGAAGCGGATCACCCACTGGCCGCAGCTTTTTCTCGGCCTCAACTTCAACTGGGGCGCGCTGATCGGCTGGACCGCCGTGACCGGATCGCTCTCCGCGCCGGCGGTGCTGCTGTATCTCGGCGGCGTGTTCTGGACCCTGGGCTACGACACGATCTACGCGCACCAGGACAAAGAGGACGATATCAGGATCGGGGTCAAATCCTCGGCGCTGGCGCTGGGAAGTCGGACCCGGCCGTTTCTGTTCGCGTTCTATGCCGGCGCCACGCTGCTCTGGGGGCTGGCCGGGGCCGCTGCGGGTCTCGGGGTCGCGTTCTGGGTAGCGCTCGCGGCAGCCGCCGTCCAGCTTGCGTGGCAGGCGGCGCG
>JBFWVT010000022.1:0-65046 GCA_050246595.1 Alphaproteobacteria bacterium | reverse complement strand
CTCTAGGCCACAACCTCCGCTGACATTAAAAGGAACTTCTATCAAAAGCAGAAGGGCGGGCCATGCACTTGCATCGGCAGAAGGTCTAAACGTTCGCTCGTTAGATGATATAGTGATGAAAATAGACGAAGCTAATACGAAACTTCTTCGGTTTACACTGCTTTTGCAGCGCGACGATCCTGTGAGAAAGAGTGAAGCGCCACCGGGATAACCCCGCCGAAGCATGAGGAGAGGAGCAAACTACCGCACCTGCTCTACCGCGAGGCCCGGTGCGGGTAGTTGGTATGAGTGCCACTGGCGGCTCGCAATCACTCCGCCGCGAGCCGGCTTCTGCCGATGCCAAGCTCGGCGACGCGCGCCTGGGTGTAAAGATCGGTCCAGTTCGCCAGCGAGAAATCGGTCACAAGGCGCGGGTCGTAAGGCCGGTCGGCGATGTCGAGCTTTCTGCCGCCGATATAGACCGCGCGCAGCCGGCTTCGGTCCTGCAACAGCCTTATATCGGCGAGCGGCGAGCCGTCCCACACGATGAAATCGGCGGCGCGGCCCGGTTCGAGAACGCCGATCTCGTCGCCCACCCGCATAAAGCGCGCGTTGACCTCGGTCGCGGCCCTGAGCGCGGCGGCCGGGCTGAACCCGAGATCGGCGACAAACAATTCGAGTTCCCTGGCGTGCCACTCGCCGTAGGGAGTCACCGCGAACCCGGTATCGGTGCCGGTCAGAAACGGGATGCCGGCGGCGGCGGCCTTTTTCAGATTGGCGATACCGACCCGGTAGCGCGTCTCGGTCGCCTCGATCCGCCCCTTTTGCGCGGCCGGCTCGTGCGGCTGCGTAAAGTCGATGACGTTGCGCGGATGCGTCAGGGTCGGGCACAGCATGCAGCCGTTCCGCTTCATCGCCGCGATGCATTCGGCGTCGAGATCGAACCCGTGAAAGATCAGATCCACCCCGGCGTGCGCCGCGTACAAGGTTGCCTCGCGCCCGACCGAGTGCGAGATCGCCTTGCGCCCGAGCCGGTGCGTCTCGCGCACAATGATGTCGGTTTCTTCCTGCGTGAAGGCGGCGATCAATTCGCCATCCGGGCGGCGCTGGATGCCGTCGAGCGCGATCTTGATGCAATCAACACCGTTTTTGACCTGCCGCCGGACCTCCTGCACCGCCTCGTTGATCGTGGTGACGAGTTTTCCGATCGAGGTCTCGGGCGCACCGATCCAGGTCGGATACCAATCGGTCAGACCCTGATGCGTCGTGATATAGGGACCGGCGGCCATGACCCTGGGTCCGTCGAACAGCCCGGCGCGCACCGCGTCGCGGATCGACAGCGAGATCTGCCCGGCATCTCCGGGCGAGCAGATCCCGGTGTATCCGGCGGCGGCGACCTTCTGCGCGAAGAACATGCCGCGCAAGGTGCGGAATTCGAGCGGGGCGTAAAGATCGATATCCTCCTCGCACTTGGCGTTGCCATAGGCGAGATGCGTGTGTACGTCGATCAGCCCCGGCATCACGAAGCTGCCGGAATGGTCGATCACCCGGTCGCCTGCGGCCTGCGGCGGAGCCGCCTCTGCGGGACCGACGAATGTGATCCGGCCTGTTTCATCAAATACCAGCGCCGCGCCAGGCAACGTCTCGTCTTCTTGCCCGGTGAAAAGATTCCCGCAACGCACGAAGGTGATCATGGCCACAACCTTTCAACGGATCAGTAGAACCAATACGGTAGTCGGGTCTCCACCCATGGGCAATTCTGAGCAGCGCTTGATCCTCCATTCTTGTTTGCGCCAGATCTTGTATGTATGCTTGCGCTTTCCGACAAATTCAGGCTGAGTCCTGAACAAGCTTTCGATGATACTGATATAATAAAAGTGAAATTATGGGCCGGTTGTCCACACAATCACTCTTTCCTCAGATCCGAGCCTGATGCGCTCGGAACGAGGTACCCATGTATTCACCACTAGCCCATCGCTGTCGAATGGGCCGAGTGTCTCAACATAGGAATGCCCGTGCGCAGCCAGGAATGTCCTCACATTGTTCTCATCAGCAGAATTGCAGATTGTGAAGTGGTCGGCCATACCATTTGCTCCTTCACTTTGGTATGCTGTCGGCTAGAGTTGAGGTAAGCAGCGGGTACTTGGCAAGCGCAGTGAAAAAGTCAGTCTCCGTAGCTGCAGTTTTTAAATCGAGAGGGATCTCATCATAATGTCCAGGCGCCTTGAGTAGAGTCTCACGAGAGAATTCGGTATATCCGCTGGCAGCGAAATAAGATTTTATCTTTAACGTATCGTTGTTCAGAACCTGATTTAATTCTTCAAGTGACGTCGCGTGTTGTATGGCGGCAGTCGCTTGCATCCCGAAATACTCGCGAATTCGGGGCAGTTTCGCCAAATTAAGGGCTGCCGCGCCGGTTGCGAAGAACTGAGTAATCCCGAATGTTGTCCCGGATGCCCCCTCCACCGTTTTCAGGTTCAACTCTATTGATGCGAGAACCGACGCATACCTGTCGCGCTGTTCTTTCGTAGGTTCATCGCGGCGCAGCGGAATGATCGACAGTTCCTCGCGATTGTAGCCGAATTTGAATGTCGTGGGTATCGGGGCTGCTGCCCCATTAAAACTAACTTTCAATCCGATGTTCGCTCCGGTGCCGAAAACCAGGGGCCGGCGCTGCCCATAATAGTTCGGATCTTTTGTTAAAACCGATTGGATGGGCGGTGTCGGCGGCAACCGCTCCAGCGTGACAAGTTCGGCCGCCTCACCTGTGGCATAGAGCTGCTTTATGTGCGGATCGAATATTTGGAGATCTGACTTGATAAAGCCGACCGCACGCGGCGCTTCACCCTGTTCGGGATATCCCGGCCCCGTGAAAAGTTCGGCACGGTTGTAGCCGATCGCGGCGCTTCGCATGTGCGCGTCGGCTGTGATGCCGATATCGGTGGCGGTGACAAAGGTCGCGTAGTCAGTGCAAGCTGGAAGCCCACTGATCGTGAACAGGATTCCAGCGGTTCGGAAGTGTTTCATTTGGCCGTCTCGTTCTTCGGCGCAGGCAGGAGCGCGGCGATCGGGTTGCCGAGCACAAAGGCGCTGTCGCGCAATGCGGCCGTGGTCTGACGGCTGTATCCGGCTGTAATAAAACCGCCTTGTGCGTTCTGACCAACCGAGAGACCAAGGCTGGTAATCTCGACGACATCGCCGGCCAGCGTCTCCGGTGCCGACGGCGACCGTACGACAATGTCAAGCAAGCCGATCGCATGCTGGTCGCCATTGGCGTCGATGTAGCTGATCGCGCACGCCGAAAGGGCGCTGGTCAATACGATCGCGGAAACCGCCCGCAAGACAATCCCGGACGCAAGATGGATCATGGATTCCGCACGCTTATGCATATTGTTCCCTTCTTTTGAGCGAGTATTTAGCTCCGTATACGCGTGATAACCTGCTCCTTGGAAACCCTAGACCAGTATTGTCGGTTGCGGCAATCCAAATTCGCTGTCGCGACACGTTTCCGTGCCGGTACGAAAGGCGGCAACCTGCCTGTCCTGGAACGAAATACGACAATCTGCGGGACAATTCCGCGACTGCCGTGTTGGATTATCAGTCCCCTGGCAGCAGGAGTGGAGCGATGTCGTTGAAGGATATTCTTGTTTGCCTGGATCCGACCAAGGCCGGCGGAGCCCGGTTGCGCCTCGCGGCCGGGCTGGCGAGCGAGCAGCATGCGCATCTCTCGGCGGCGTATATCTTGCCCGAGCAGATCACCGGACCTGGAATTGCCGGATATGACGGTCTCGGGTTTCATGCTCCGAATGAGTCCGCTGCCGTCGCGGAGGGCAGTCTGGTCGCCGGGGTCCCGGCTCCCGCCGCGCCGCCGGCCGTGCGCGGAGACTACGCCCGCCGGATCGAGCTGACCGACGCGACGCAGCAGCGGTTTCGCGAAACACTGCAACTCGACGGGATTTCGGGCGGCGATTGGCAGCTTTTCGGAGAAGGCGAGAGCGAGAACCTGTTGGCCGTCATGCGCACCGCCGATCTGGCGATCTATCCGCAGGATACGGCCGAATACCGGCTGCCGCCCGGTTTCGCACCGGAAGATCTCGTGGTTGCGGCGGGGCGCCCGCTTCTCGTTGTGCCGCCCGGCAGGGATTTTGCCGCAGTCGGACGGCGCGTGCTGGTGGCATGGGACGGCTCGCGTGAAGCCGCGCGCGCGACACATGACGCGCTGCCACTTCTTCGGAAAGCGGAGCTTGTCGCAATGCTCACCGTCAGCGAGCGCGAGGCCGACTTTGAGCACGACAGACCGGGGCTTGAACGTATCCTGAGAAATTACGAACGCCACGGTATTGCGGTCAGAGCCGAGGAGGTACTGTCCGACGGGTATGCGGTTTCCGATGTGCTGCTGTCCCGCGCCGGCGATTTAGGCGCCGACCTGATCGTGGCTGGCGCCTATCATCACTCGCAGCTGCGCGAGTCGCTGTTCGGCGGCGTGACACACGATCTCCTCGAGCGGATGCCGGTGCCGGTTCTGTTGTCACACTGACGTTGCGGCGCGAGGGGATCGAACAGGTGGGGATCGTCGGCGTTATCGGCGGCCGGGACACAAAAAAGGTCACACCGTCGGGCGCGCCGTAAAGTCAGCGCTGCCGTCGTCCTCGGCCTCGCTGACAGCGACATCCCCGACCCTTGCCGCGCGCGGCCCCACTCGGCACGCCTCGATCATCGCCGCGACTGCCGGCTCGTCGCCGGTGACCAGAATTTCGACAGTGCCGTTCGCTCGGTTGCGCACCCAGCCGCGCACCCCGAGCCGCGCCGCTGTCTGTAAGGTCCAGGCGCGATAGCCGACGCCCTGCACGCGACCGCTGATGCGCAGACGCACGGATCGCATCCGCTCACTCCAGCTCGAGGATGATCTGGTCGACGGCAAGGCTGTCTCCGGGCTTGGCGCGCAATCTGGCGACCCGGCCGTCGCGTCCGGCACGCAAGACGTTTTCCATCTTCATCGCCTCGACGATCGCCAGCGGTTCGCCGACCTTGATCTCCTGCCCCTCCGCGACGATGAGCTGCGTCAGCAGGCCCGGCATTGGCGACAGCACCAGCCGCGACGTGTCGGCTGGCTGCTTTTCGGGCATTTTCCGCAGCAGTTCGGCGGCGCGCGGCGGCAGCACTTGCACACGTCTGACAACGCCCCGGTGCACCAGACGGAAACCGCGCCCGCGCAACCGCTCGACCTGCACGGCGACGATGCGGTCCCCGACGCGCATATGCATTACCGGGCTGCCGGGGCACCAATCGGTTGCCGCCATCCAGCTCTCGCCGTCCCGTTCGACCCGATAAGCACTGCCTTCGGCCGCAACCGAGACCCGGCATTCCTGGCCGTCAACCAGCACGCTGAGCGGCCGCGGGGTATCCGATACCGTTTCGGTCCCTGCGCCGTTGCTCGCGGTGTCGCCCTCACGCAGCCGCGTTTCGGCAAGAGCCGCCGCGATCAGGATCACGTTGTCAGCGGCGGTCGGTCGGGGCGGCGCGGCAAACCCGGTCGGAAATTCCTCGGCGATGAAATCGGTGGACAACGCGCCGCGGCGGAAACGATCAGTGGCGGCAATCGCCGCGAGAAACGCGATATTGTGCTGCACGCCCGCGATATGAAATGCGTCAAGCGCCGCTTGCAGCCGCTCGATCGCTTGCTGCCGGTCGTTGCCGGCCGCGACCAGCTTGGCAATCATCGGGTCGTAATAGACGGTGATCTCAGCACCTTCGAAGACACCGGTATCGACCCGGATCCCCTTGCCTTCGGGAGGCTGATAGCGCACCAGCCTGCCGATCGACGGCAGAAAATTCCGCAACGGGTCCTCAGCATAGACCCGCGCTTCGATCGCCCATCCGGTCTGCCGTACATCGTCCTGTCCGAACGGCAGCCTCTCGCCGGCGGCAATGCGGATCATCAGCTCGACCAGATCGAACCCGGTTACCGCCTCGGTCACGGGGTGCTCGACCTGGAGCCTCGTGTTCATTTCGAGAAAATAGAAGTTGCGGTGACGATCGACGATGAACTCGACCGTCCCGGCGGAATGATAGCCGACGGCGCTCGCCAGTGCGACCGCCTGCGCCCCCATCGCGGCACGGGTCTCCGGGTCGAGGAGCGGGCTCGGCGCCTCCTCGACAACCTTCTGATGGCGGCGCTGGATCGAGCATTCGCGCTCGCCGAGATGCACGATGGTGCCGTACGCGTCGCCGAGCACCTGGATCTCGATGTGCCGCGGCTCCTCGATGTACTTCTCGATAAAGATCCGGTCGTCACCAAAACTGGCGCGAGCCTCGCTGGCCGCGCCGCGCCAGCCGTCGCGCAGCTCCGCGTCGTCGCGCGCGATGCGCATGCCCTTGCCGCCGCCGCCCGCCGAGGCTTTGAGCATCACCGGATAGCCGATATCGCGGGCGATCGCGACGGCGGTTTCGGGATCGGGAATTACATCCAGGTAGCCGGGCACGGTCGTCACGCCGGCCTCGTGCGCCAGCCGTTTCGAGGCGATTTTGTCGCCCATTGCGGCGATCGCCTCGGGGCCGGGACCGATAAACACGATCCCAGCTTCGGCGAGCGCCGTCGCGAAACCCGGCCGTTCCGACAGAAACCCGTAACCGGGATGCACCGCCTCGGCGCCGGTTTTGCGGCAGGCCTCGACGATCCGGTCGATGCGAAGGTAACTGTCGGCCGAGGGCGGCGGACCGATCGGCACCGCCTCGTCCGCCTCCCGGACGTGCAGCGCCTCGGCATCGGCCTCCGAATAGACCGCCACGGTCGCGATCCCCATCCGCCGCGCCGTTCTGATAACGCGGCAGGCGATCTCGCCACGATTGGCGATCAGAATCTTCCTGAACATTCGTGGCGCCTCGCTCTGGCTCATCCGATCACATCCGGGCGCGGCGCAAGCAGCGAGAGGTATTCCCAGGCGAAGGTGGCCGCGGCGAGCGCCGTGATTTCGGAGACGTCGTAGGGCGGCGATACCTCGACCACGTCCATGCCCTGAAATCGCAGACCGGCGAGACGGCGCAGGATTGCCTGCGCCTGCCAGGTGAACAGACCGCCGATTTCGGGTGTGCCGGTGCCGGGGGCGAAGGCTGGATCGAGCGCGTCGATGTCGAAACTCAGATATGCCGGCGCGTCGCCGACGATCTCGCGGATACGCTCGGCGGCGGCTTGCGGGCCGCGCTCGTGCACTGTCTCGGCGAACAGGATCGTGACCCCCCGGGCGACGGTCCAATCGTGCACGGAGCGGTCCATCGGCGAGCGGATGCCGATCTGCACGGCGCGGCGCGGATCGATCAGACCCTCCTCGATCGCATGAAAGAATGGCGAGCCATGGCCGAAACGCTGGCCGAAACTGTCGGGCCAGGTATCGACATGCGCGTCGAAATGCACGAGCGCCAGCTTCCCGGTCCGTGCCGCCAGCGCGCGCAGCAGAGCGAGCGTGATCGTGTGATCGCCGCCGAGCGCGACAAGGTGATCGATCGGCTTCGCCTGGGACTCGATCGCCGTCAGCGAACCCTGGATGTCGCCGTGCGCGATCCGGAAATCGCCGATATCGGCTATGTCGGTCTCGGGCGGGGCGCGGCCGGCGATCGGATGGTCGCCATCGACCAGCATGCGGCTGGCTTGTCGGATCGCGGCCGGGCCGAAACGGGTGCCGGGACGGTTGGAGGTGCCGAGATCATACGGGATGCCGGCGACGCAGATCGGCGCGCCGGGATCGCTGCGCTCAAGACCGAGAAAGCTCGGCCGCGTCGCAAAAGTCGGGATGGACGTCATACGGCTAATATGGTGAGGCTGCAGACAGCCGCAGCCTCACGCCGGCAGACCGGGCAATAAGTCTCTCCGGCCTCGGCTCGCAGCGACTTCTTGGCGAAACCGCGGGCCGCGGCTAACGCTCAGCCCGCGCCCTGAGCGCCGCCAGCCGCTCGCTGAGGCTTTGCGGCGCCGGCGATTTTCCGGCGGCAGCGGCCATCGCGGCGGCGATGTTCGGATCGTCCTGCTCCGGGCGGGTCGGGCGCAGCAGCTTCGCTTTCGCCACCGCCGCGTCGGCCGAGGCGAGATCGCGCTGCGCCGCGTCCTGCATCGCCTTGAGGGCCACGCTAAGGCTGCTTGTCGAGCGGGTCAGCCCGGCCGCCTGGCGCGCCGCCTCGGCCTGCCGCTCGGCCGTCTGGCGCTGCTGTCCGGCGCGCACCATGTCGCGGCGGGCGCGTTCAAGCTCGGAGCGCGCCTGCTTCAGCTTGCCGCCGGCCTGGGCATAGGCGTCTTCGAGCATCTCAAGGAACTCCTTCGCGTCGGCTGCGTCCTGCTTCTCGCGATCGATCTCCGGCGCCATGTCCTCCAGCATTTTCACCAGAGTTTCGAGGCTGCGCTCCAGCGAGGTGCGGCGCGCCGGGTCGCCCTGCGTGGCGATCTGACCTTGCAACTGCTCGGCCGCGGCCATGCGTTGGCGCGACAGCGCCTCGATCTGCTCGGCCTCGCGCCGCTCCCGGTCATAGGCCTGACGGGCCATCGCGACCTGGCGGCCGAGATCGTCGAGATGCTGTTCCATCGTGCGCAACTCGGCCTCGCTGGCACCCTCCGGGTCCCACCGCACCAGCGCCTCGATGCCGGCCTGAACCGCGTTATCGGCCTTGACCCCGGCGAAATTCCTCAAGAACCCGAGCATCCGAACCTCCTGCTGAAAGACTTAATCAAGCTGGCACCATTACGGCCGCATTCAACAGGCCGATCGATATTTGCGCGGCAACCAGCGGGAGGGCGGCGGCAACCTGACCCGCCTCAATCTGGGTTCGCGTCCTGCGCATTAGCAGCGAGAAGACGCTGACCGTCACGAGCTGCAAGACGACCGCGACAATACCCCATACCAGAATATCAAGCAGCCCTCCGGTCGTGGCCAGCAGCGCGGCCAGCGGAATGGCGAGGGCGACCAGCGCGCCGCCGAGAACCGTGGCCGCAGCCGTGTTGCCGTCGCGCATCAATTCGCGCTCGTGGAACGGGGTCACGACCATATAGACAAGGATGCCAATGATCAGCAGGCCGAGCACGAGCCCGAAATTCGCAAGCAGCACCGGCAGACTTCTGCCCAGCACGCCCAGTACGTTGGCGGGAGCCTGTACCGTCGGGTCCATGTCGTGCTCCGTCAGGGCGTCAGAGGTACGCCCGGCAGCTGCAACGCCGCCGGGTTGATGTCGATACCGGCGTCAACCTCGATCCAGGCCTGCCCCTCGGCCTCGATCGCGCTGACCAGGATGTATTCGGTCTGCGACGCGGCTGCCGCGCCGCCGGTCGGCGCGCCGTACAGCATCGCCTGCAAAAGCCGGCGCTCGACCCGGTCCACGTATTGCCGGGTCTCCTCGATCTGTCGCGGCGCGATGCGGGTCTGGCCGGGCGACCAGACCCGTCCGTAGAGTTTCCCGTCCTTGGTCTCGAAAGTCGGCCAGCCGATCAACCCCTCGCGCTGATCGAGCCAGAAACCCCATTCCTGCGGATCGGCCGGCGCGATCTCGTCGAGAAACGAAAAATAGCGGCACTCGTCGGGCCGGCCGTCCGCTCCGAGATGAAGCTGAAAGAAGGCGCGGCCACCCGGCAGGTAGAGACGGTGCAGCAGGACGTTGCCATAGCGCAATAACCCGACCGCCTCGACGCTGATCGTGCCGCTCTCGTCGGGCGGCTGGATTTTCGTCAGCCCGGCGGCGAGCACAAACGGCGTCGGATCGACCGGCAGCACCATGCCGACCCGGAACCGCGACTCGGCCGAACCGGCAAGACCCGGCGGGGTACTGGCGGCGCTGGCGCGCGGATGGCTGGCGCGGCGCCGCCACAACCAGAACAGCACGACGGCCCCTCCCACGACAAACAGGATGCCCCAGAGCGAGAACCCGTCTTCCGGCGGGGACGCCGGCTCACGCGCAACGGCGGGACCGCCGCCGGTGCTGCCCGGTGTTGCGTCGAGCTGCGCCAGCCGGCGGTCGAGTTCGGCGAGTCTGGCGGCCACCTCGGGGTCGCGCGCGGCGACGCGTTCGGCCTCCTGCCGCCACTCGCGATAGGTCGGGTCGTTGCGGTGCGCATGAAAATACTCGGCGTAGCTTGGGGAGGACATCAGCGCGTTGAGCGCCGCCCACAGCGCGACGCCGGTTACGACACCGGTGCCAAACGAGCGCCGCGGGCTGACCGTGCCCCAGCCGCCGCCCCAGGACGGCAGTCGCCGCGGCATCGCCGTCCCCCACCCGCCACCGGGAGCCCAGCCCCGATCACCCGTGACCGGGGGCGACGCGCGCGGCTGCGGCGCGGCGGCGGGCGGCGGACGCTGCGGCGCGCGGTAATCGCGCAGCGCCTCCGACGACCGACCGCGCGATATCGCGCGGTCTCCCGGAGAGCTGCCGCCGAATCGCGGCGCTGCGGTAGACGGCCGGCGATAGCCGCCACTGCCGCCGAGCGAGGGCCGCCGCGTTGAAAACGACCCGGAACCGCCGATGCTCGGCCTGCTGTAACCGCCGCTGCGGAACTGGCTCCAGGCGGGGTCGGGCAAACTGCCGGCGACTACAAGGACGATACACCCGAGAGCCGCCGCCCAGCCGCGCGTCTGGCGGAGCAGCGCCGCGGCGGTGCGGTCGATCAGCCTTGCCGGCGGGCGGGACTGCATCGGCGATAGGCTCTCGCCCCAAATCGTGACCGCGCCGTTGTAGGCGGCGGCGGCAATTAGGTCTAGGGCCGGCCGGCATTTGGCGGCAGGATGTCCCAGGCGGAGGCATTGAGACCGGAGGCGGCCGGAGCATGGACAAACAGATGATAGAATTGCTGGCGCGCCGCGCCGGGCTGGACAAGGCGCTGGCGCAATTCCCCGACGATGTCGCGGCCGCAGCGGCGCAGGCGAACGGGATTACCGCGCGCATCAAGGCGCCGACCGATCCGGCTGCCGAGCCGTGGCCGCCGATGCGTGTCGGCCCCTGTCCCCTCCCCTATTCACCCGCGGCGACCGGCAATGCGGGAACCGGAGGCGGGCGATGAGCGAGCTGCACTGGCTCACCGCCGCCGAGGCGGCGCGGGCGATCGCCGCTCGCGAACTCTCGCCGGTCGAACTGACGCGGGCGCTGCTGGACCGTATCGAGCGGCTCGACCCGAAGCTCAACGTCTTTATCCGGCTCGACGGCGATACCGCGATGGCGGCGGCACGCGCCGCCGAGGCCGAGATCGCCGCAGGGCGTCCGCGCGGACCCCTGCACGGCGTCCCGGTCGGCATCAAGGACATTATCGATGTCGCCGGGCTGCCGACCACCTGCCATTCGAAGATTCTGATCGACAATGTCGCGAGCGCCGACGCGGTCTGCGTCGCGCGACTGCGCGGCGCCGGCGCGATCGTATTGGGAAAACTGTCGACGCACGAATTCGCGATCGGCGGTCCCAGTTTCGATCTGCCGTGGCCGCCGGCGCGCAATCCGTGGAACCCGGACCATCACCCCGGCGGTTCGTCGTCCGGATCGGGAGCCGGAGTGGCGGCCGGGCTGTTCCCGATGGCGCTCGGCAGCGACACCGGCGGCAGCGTGCGCAATCCGGCCAGCGCCTGCGGCATTGTCGGGCTGAAGCCGACTTACGGCCTGGTGTCGCGCCGTGGTGTCTTTCCGCTGTCGTTCACGCTCGACCATGTCGGACCCATGACCCGCACCGTCGCCGACAATGCGCTGATGCTCGAAGCGATCGTCGGGCACGACCCGCGCGATCCGGGCAGCGCCGCCGCCCCGGCCGGTCACTATGCAGCCGCACTCGAAAGCGGTGTCCGCGGATTGCGCTTAGGCTTTATCCGCCATTTCCATGAAACCGACCTGCCGGCCGACCCGGAGGTGACTGCCGCGCTCGACAACGTCGCCCGGACATTGCAGTCGCTCGGTGCCGAAATCCGCGATATCCGGCTGCCGACGCTTGGTGAATTCGGCGCCGTCAACCGGGTGATCCTGCAGAGCGAGGCCTGGGCGATCCATACGCCGTGGCTGCGCGAGCGGCCGCAGGATTACGGCAAGCTGGCGCGCCGCCGCCTGCTGCCCGGAGCGTTTTACGGCGCCGGCGACTACGTGCAGGCGCAGCGCCGCCGTCTCGAAATGATCGCCGCGGTCGAAGCGGCGCTGCGGGAAGCGGATGTGCTGCTGTGTGCGAGCGCAATGGACCCGCCGAGCCGGCTCGACAATCCCATCGAAACCGAGCGCACCTATCCCCGGCAGGCGCGCACCCCGTTCAACGTTACCGGGCATCCGGCGCTGGCGATGATGGCCGGTCTGTCGAGCACCGGCCTGCCGCTGGCAGTACAATTCGTCGGCCCATATTTTGGAGAAGCGAAGCTCTATCAAGTGGCTCGTGCCTGGGAACACGCGGCCGGCATCGCCGACAAGCATCCGCCGCTCGTCTGACTGCCACCGCTTCAGCGCTGAAAGAGGAACCGATGTCTGCCGCCGTCCTTTCCGATCCCTACCGGGTCGTCGCGTTCAATACCGCGCACGATTCGGAAAACAAGATCCATGACGATGCGACCGCGCGCCGTTTCGGGTTTGGCGGCGGCCTGGTGCCCGGGGTCGATGTCTACGGTTACATGACCCACCTGCCTGTCATGCGCTGGGGTCGTGCCTGGCTTGAACACGGCACCGCCGAGTGCCGTTTCTTGCAGCCGGTATATGACGGCGACCCCGCGATCGTGACCGCGACCGAAGCGGACGGCGCGCTGGAGATCGCGATCGAGAGCCGCGGCGTTGTTTGCGCCACCGGCCGCGCCGCGCTGCCGGATACGGCCCCCGTCGTGACCATTGACGAGTTCCGCCAGGTGCCGCAGCGCGGTGAGCGCCCGCCCGCTGATGAAGCCTCGCTGCCTGTGGATGGCTGGCTCGGCCTCGATCCGTACCCGATCACGCCGGAAATGGCGGCTCGCTATCTTGCCGATTCACAGGAGAGCGCGGCGATCTACACCGAGCAAGGGCTGGTTCACCCGCGCGACATTCTACGCAGCTGCAATTTCGCGATCAGCCGCAACGTACTGCTCGGACCCTGGATCCACACCGGCAGCCGCGTGCAGCATTTGCGGGCGGTGCCGGTCGGGGATGCGCTGTCGGTGCGCGCCCGCATTGCGGCGAATTACGAGCGCAAGGGCCATCGCTTTGTCGAGATCGACGCGCTGGTGCTGACCCGGGAACGCATCCCGGTTGCACGGATCGCGCATACCGCGATCTACCGCCCGCGCCAGGTTGCGGCAGCGTAGCCGTTGGACCTGCCCGCCAAGCCTCATTCGCCCGATACCGTAGCCGCCTCGCTGCCGTCCTCGTCGAAGCTTTCGCCGCCGCCCTCGCGGTAGCGCCACGTATTGCCATCTCCGACCTGTTCGACGACTCGGCGCGATTCGAGCTGACCCAGCGCATGACGGATCGAGGTAAACGCGATCGCCACGCCCTTCTCGCGCTGGATCGCGCTGCGGATCTCGGCCGGGCGCAGCGCCCGCGGCGCGTTCGTTTGCAGGATTTCTTCGACGAGCCGGGCATTCGTGCCGCGCTGCGGTCTGGTGCCGGTCGCCGCGCCGCGCCGCGCCGCTTGCGAGCTGTTGCCGGGCCGCTGCGGTAAACCCGATGCGTGCGTGCGTTGCGCCGGGCGGCGCCGGGCCGGCGCAACGGATTTCGGCGCAATATCGGCCATTTGGGTCGAGGCAAATTGGCGCACCGACTGCATGGCCGCTTCAAACCCGGCGGCGAATGCTTCGCGACGGATCGCTTCGATCTGCTCCTGCAATTGGTTTACAGCTGTTCTCGCCATTTTTGTCGCCCCTCCCTGCCGGCGCCGGCTCCTCTAATTTTTACGGGTTAATAGGAAATCGCGCAACTTATGGATGTGAGGGCCGTGCTGTCCCTCTCGTATGACATGGAGCAGTGCCGGGTGCTGTCCGAGACACGCTCTCGGGAGCTCTTTGGTTCCTTATCGAGCCTTGGGCCGAGGGTTGCGGAGCGGCGGCCGGCGCGGCACGAAAAAGGCGCGGCGGTCGGAGATCACGCCGTTTGTTGACAGCCAGGGAGAGAGCCAAATGGATGCCGCCGCATTGCGCGAATTGCAGGCGCCGCTCAAGACGCAGTACCGCGACAGCCCGGAAACGGCGCTGGTCACGCTAAAGGTCGAAGGCGACCTCGACACCGGCGGTATCGCCTGCAAGGTCGATACCGGGCGCGCGCTGGTCGAGGCCGGATTGCATCCGGCAACCGGCGGAAGCGGGTTGCAGGCCTGCTCCGGCGATATGCTGCTCGAAGCCCTGGCGGCCTGTGCCGGGGTCACGCTGAAGGCGGTCGCGACCGCGCTCGAATTCCGCCTGGATGGCGGCAAGGTGCGCGCCGAGGGTGACCTCGATTTTCGCGGTACACTCGGGGTCGAGCGCGGCGTTCCGGTCGGGTTCCGCGATATCCGGCTGATCTTCGCGCTGGAGACCGACGAGCCGCAGGACCGCATCGACGCGTTACTCAAGCCGACCGAGCGCTGCGTCGTGTTGCAGACGTTGCGCAACCCACCCGCGATCACGGCCATCGTGGAGAAGCACAAAAGGTGATCGCAATAGGTCACTGTTACTGCCCTACCTGCGACACAAAATAGCGGATGCGAGCGGCAGCCGCGATTCGCGTTCCCTGATCTCATCATGCATACTGGCGAAACGGCGGATCGCGGCCCGCGTTCGCCAAAGGGGGACCACGGCCCGGGAATAGCCTCGCGGCCAGCGGCGAAAGAGCATTGAGGATGGCATCGGGACGCGAGAAAGGCCTCTATGACCCGCGCAACGAACACGACGCCTGCGGCGTCGGTTTTGTCGCGAATATCAAGGGCCGAAAATCGCACGATATCATCCGCCGCGGGCTGCAAATCCTGGTCAATCTCGATCATCGTGGGGCGGTCGGGGCCGACCCGCTGGTCGGTGACGGGGCCGGCTGCATGATCCAGATGCCGGATGCCCTACTGCGCGATTGGGCCGGAAGGCGCGGTCTCGAATTGCCGGCACCGGGGCGCTACGCGGTCGCGATGTGCTTTCTGCCGATGGACGAAGCGGCGCGCGCCGCTTCGGTCGCGCATTTCGAGCATTTTGTGCGGGCCGAGGGGCAGTCTCTCTTCGCCTGGCGCGATGTCGGGGTCGATACGACCGGGTTGGGGAAAACCGTCATCGAGACGATGCCGCATATCGCGCAGGCGATCGTTTCGGCCTCCCCCGAAATCCGCGACCAGGACCAGTTCGAGCGCAAGATCCTGACGATCAGAAAACAGGTCCTGAACGGCGTCGCGGCGCTGTCGGATCAGCGCGGCATGCCGGCGCTGCGGGACTTCTACATCCCGTCCTTCTCGACCCGCACGCTCGTCTATAAGGGTCTGCTGCTGGCGCATCAGGTCGAGAGCTTTTATGACGATCTGCGCAACAAGCTGACCGTGTCGGCGCTGGCGCTGGTGCACCAGCGCTTCTCGACCAACACGTTTCCGTCCTGGCGGCTGGCGCACCCGTACCGGTTCATCTGCCACAACGGCGAGATCAATACGGTGCGCGGCAATACCTATTGGATGGCGGCGCGGCGCCAGGCGATGTCGTCGGAACTGCTCGGCCCCGATCTCGAAAAGATGGTGCCGCTGATCGGACCGAACCAATCCGACACCGCATGTCTCGACAATGCCCTCGAACTGCTGGTCATCGGCGGCGGCTATTCGCTGCCGCACGCGATGATGATGCTGATCCCGGAGGCGTGGTCCGACCCGCTGATGGACCCGCATCGCCGTGCGTTTTACGAATATCACGCGGCGCTGATGGAGCCGTGGGACGGGCCGGCGGCAATCGCCTTCACCGACGGTCGTCAGATCGGCGCGACCTTGGACCGCAACGGTCTGCGGCCCGCCCGTTATATCGTCACCGATGACGATCACGTGATCCTCGCCTCGGAGACCGGCGTCTTGCCGATCCCGGAGGAAAAGATTGTCCGCAAGTGGCGGCTGCAACCGGGGAAAATGCTGCTGATCGATTTCGAGGAAGGCCGCATCATCGGCGACGACGAGATCAAGAAGAAGCTCGCCTCGGAACACCCCTACGAATCCTGGCTGAAGCAGACACAGTGGAAACTGGGCGATCTGCCCGATCCGCCCGAGGGCATGGTCCCGGCCGTGCCGAACGACCCTTCGACCCGGCTGGATTTGCAACAGGCCTTCGGCTACACGACCGAGGACATCCAGTTCTTTCTTGAGCCGATGGCGCAGGAGGCGGACGACCCGGTCGGCTCGATGGGCACCGATACGCCGATCGCGGCGCTGTCGAACCGGCCAAAGCTGCTCTACAACTACTTCAAGCAGAATTTCGCGCAGGTTACCAATCCGCCGATTGACCCGATCCGCGAGGAATTGGTGATGTCGCTGATCTCGATGATCGGGCCGCGACCTAACCTGCTTGGTCATGAAGTCGGCACGCATCACCGGCTCGAAGTCGCGCAGCCGATCCTGACCGATGCCGATCTCGCGAAAATCCGCAATATCGAGCGGCTGGTCGATGGTCGCTTCAAGACCGATACGCTCGACATGACCTGGCCGGCGGCGGAAGGCGCCGACGGTATCGGTCCGGCACTCGATCGGCTCTGCGCCGAGGCGACGAAAGCGGTCGAAGCCGGGCACAACATCCTGATCCTGTCCGACCGCGCCGTATCGGCCGAGCTTGCGCCGATCCCGGCTTTGCTCGCCACCTCGGCGGTGCATCACCATTTGATCCGGCAGGGTCTGCGCACCAGGACCGGCATCGTCGTCGAGACCGGCGAGGCGCGCGAGGTGCACCATTTCTGCGTGCTGGCCGGTTACGGCGCCGAGGCGATCAACCCCTATCTCGCCTTCGCGACGCTGGAGCAGATCCGCACCGAGAACGGCCTGCCGCTATCGGCCGAAGAGGTCCAGAAGAATTACCTAAAGGCGCTCGGCAAGGGCATTCTCAAGGTGATCTCCAAGATGGGGATCTCGACCTATCAGTCCTATTGCGGCGCGCAGATCTTCGATGCAGTCGGGTTGCAGAGCGACTTCGTCGAGAAATACTTCACCGGCACCGCGACAACGATCGAGGGCGCCGACCTTCGGGCCATCGCCGAGGAGGCGCTGGTCCGCCACGCGCGCGCCTATGGCGACGACCCGCTGTATCGCGAGATGCTCGATCTGGGCGGCGACTATGCGTTCCGGCTGCGCGGCGAGGCGCATGCCTGGACACCGCAGACCGTCGCCAGATTGCAGCACGCCGTGCGCGGCAACTTGCTGGCTGACTACAAGACTTTTGCCGCCTCGATCAATGATCAGAGCGAGCGGTTGCTGACGATCCGCGGTCTGATGAAATTCCGGATCGCGGATCAGCCGGTCCCGCTCGACGAGGTCGAGCCGGCGGCGAATATCGTCAAGCGGTTCTCGACCGGCGCGATGAGCTTTGGCTCGATCAGCCGCGAGGCGCACACAACCTTGGCGATCGCGATGAACCGCATCGGCGGCAAGTCGAATACCGGCGAGGGCGGCGAGGAAGCGGAGCGCTTCAGGCCGTTGCCGAACGGCGACTCGATGCGCTCGGCGATCAAGCAGGTCGCCTCGGGTCGGTTCGGCGTCACGACCGAATACCTCGTCAACGCCGATGTCTTGCAGATCAAGATGGCGCAGGGTGCGAAACCCGGCGAGGGCGGACAGCTCCCCGGCCGCAAGGTCGACAAGACGATCGCCAGCGTCCGCTATTCGACCCCCGGGGTCGGCCTGATCTCACCGCCGCCGCACCACGACATCTACTCGATCGAGGACCTGGCGCAGCTGATCCACGATCTGAAAAATGCCAACCCGCGCGCCGACGTATCGGTAAAGCTGGTGTCGGAAGTCGGGGTCGGCACGGTCGCCGCCGGTGTCTCCAAGGCGCGCGCCGACCATGTCACGATCGCCGGCTACGAGGGCGGCACCGGCGCCAGCCCGCTGACCTCGCTGACCCATGCCGGCTCGCCCTGGGAAATCGGCCTCGCCGAGACGCAGCAGACTTTGGTGCGCAACGGCCTGCGCGGCCGCATCGCGGTGCAGGTCGATGGCGGTCTCAGAACCGGGCGCGATGTCGTGGTCGGCGCCTTGCTCGGGGCCGACGAGTTCGGCTTCGCAACGGCGCCGCTGGTAGCCGCCGGCTGCATCATGATGCGCAAATGCCATCTGAACACCTGCCCCGTCGGCGTCGCAACGCAGGACCCGGTGCTGCGCAAGAAATTCACCGGGCAGCCCGAGCACGTCATCAACTACTTCTTCTTCGTCGCCGAGGAAGTGCGCGAATTGATGGCAACGCTCGGCTTCCGCAGCTTTGACGAGATGGTCGGGCGGGTCGATCGGCTGGACGTGGCACCGGCCGTCAATCATTGGAAAGCGAAGGGGATCGACCTGTCGCGCCTGCTGTACCAGCAGCCCGCGCAACCAGGGGTCGCGGTCTACCATTGCGAGCGGCAGCAGCACGGACTCGACAAGGCGCTCGACAACGAGCTGATCGCCGAGGCTGCACCGGCCTTGGAGCGGCGGGAGCCGGTCCGGATCGAGAAACCGATCCGCAACGTCCACCGCACGGTCGGCGCGATGCTGTCGGGCGAGGTCGCGCGACGCTATGGTCATGCCGGTCTGCCCGAGGATACGATCTGGGCGCGCTTCGACGGCAATGCCGGTCAGAGCTTTGGCGCCTTTCTGGCGCACGGGGTGACGCTCGAATTGTTCGGCGACGCCAATGACTATGTTGGTAAAGGGCTCTCGGGCGGCCGGGTCATTGTGCGCCAGCCGAAAGAGGCGCATCGCGAGCCGACCGAGAACATCATCATCGGCAATACCGTCCTGTATGGGGCGATCGCCGGCGAGGCGTATTTCGAAGGCGTTGCCGGCGAGCGTTTCGCGGTGCGCAATTCCGGCGCCGTCGCGGTAATCGAGGGCACCGGCGATCACGGCTGCGAATACATGACGGGCGGTGTCGTCGTCGTGCTCGGCGATACCGGGCGCAATTTCGCGGCCGGCATGTCGGGCGGTATCGCCTATGTCTATGATCCGCGCGGCGGCTTCCGCAATGTCTGCAATCTCGCGGGGGTCGATCTCGAACGCGTGACCTGGGACGACGGCAGCGCCGACGAGGCCGACCGGCCGCGGCAGCGCGCGCCGAGCGTGTTCGATAACGGGATGGGCGATCCGCTGCGTTTCGACGCGCAGCGGCTGCGTATTCTGATCGAGCGCCATCTGCTCTACACCGGCAGCGCCCGCGCCCGCCATCTGCTCGACGGTTGGGACAACACAATGGCGGCCTTCGTCAAGGTGACGCCGCGCGACTACCGGCGCGCGCTGCTCGAACTGCGCGCCGAGCGCGAGAGCGCCCGCATGGCGGCGGCGGAGTGAGGCAGGACAGCATGCCGGGCCTGCTGGAAAACGACCTGCTGGCGCCGGATCGGCAGCCTGTTGATCGCGATGACGATCCCTATACCTGGGCGCTGGAGCAGGCGGCATTGCTGCGTCGGCCAACCGGCTCGGGAGAAATCGATGCCGGCGCGCTCGCCGAGTTCCTCGAAGAGTGGGCTGCCGAGATGCTCGCCGCGGTTCGCAGCCATCTTGTCAACCTGATGGCGCATGCCGCGAAAACGGCGCTGTCGCGCAATCCGAATGTGATCGGTCACTGGCGCAGCGAGTGCGTCGAGTTTCACGATCGCCTCGTCGAGGCCTACCGGCCGTCGATGCGCGCCAGGATCGACATGCCGGCTCTCTGGAAGCGCGCCTGCCGCAAAGTAGCTGCCAGCTTCGCCGACCATGGGGAGACTGCCCCCTCTCTGCCGGCGGACTGCCCGTTCGCTCTTGACGAATTGATCGACGCCGACCTCGATCTTGACTGGCTCGTTGCACGGGTGACGGCACCACAATGAGTCCTGGGGCAATCGGTCCAGGCGCTCTGTTGCCGAGGTGAACCGGCCCTGCGGTGTTCGGCGTTGTCGTTGAGGGTCGCTCGGCTGCGATATTCTGGACATAAGTCAGCCATACTGACCGGCCGTCGCGCCGGGCAATTTCAAGGGCACGTTGATGGGCAAGCCGACCGGATTTCTGGAAATCGAACGCGCCGATCGCGGCTATGACAAGCCGTCGGTGCGCAAGCAGAATTGGGGCGAATTCGTCCACCCGCTCCCCGATCCGGCGTTGCGCGCCCAGGCAGCGCGCTGCATGGATTGCGGCATCCCGTTCTGCCATGAGGGATGTCCGGTCAACAATCTGATCCCGAACTGGAACGATCTCATTTATCGCAACCAGTGGCGGCAGGCCTGGATCGCGCTTGATTCGACGAACAATTTTCCGGAATTCACCGGCCGTATCTGTCCGGCGCCGTGCGAGGCCGCCTGCACGCTCAATATCGAGGACAACCCGGTCACCATCAAAACGATCGAATGCGCGATCGTCGATCGCGCCTGGGAAGAGGGCTGGGCCGCGCCGCAAGTGCCAACTCAGCGTACCGGCAAGCGGGTCGCAGTCGTTGGGTCGGGGCCGGCCGGTATGGCCTGCGCGCAGCAACTGGCGCGCGCCGGGCACGAAGTCACGCTGTTCGAGAAGGCCGACCGCATCGGCGGGCTGCTGCGCTACGGCATTCCCGACTTCAAGATGGAGAAATGGCTGATCGACCGCCGCGTCGAGCAAATGGCGGCTGAAGGCGTCGAATTCCGGACCGGCGTCGAAATCGGGGTCGATATGCCGGTAAGCGATCTGCTCGCGCAATACGACGCGCTGGCGATGACCGGCGGCGCCGAGCTGCCGCGCGATCTCGAAATCTCCGGACGCGATCTTGCGGGCATGCATTTCGCGATGGAGTTCCTGCCGCAACAAAACAAGCGCGTCGCCGGCGACGACGAGGCCAAGGCGGCGCCGAACGGTACGATCAGCGCGGCGGGCAAGCATGTCGTCGTAATCGGCGGCGGCGACACCGGTTCCGATTGCATCGGTACATCGAACCGCCAGGGCGCGTTGTCGGTTACGCAGCTCGAGATCCTCCCGAAACCGCCGGAACGCGAGAACAAGGCGATGGTCTGGCCGGACTGGCCGCTAAGGCTGCGCACCTCCTCCTCGCACGAGGAAGGCTGCGAGCGTGACTGGGCGGTCCTGACCAGGCGCGCGCTCGGTTCGAATGGTCGTATCGAAGCGCTCGAGTGCGTGCGGGTCGAGTGGACCCAGGGTTCCGACGGAAGGTGGACGATGCGGGAAGTCCCGGACAGCACCTTTCAGCTAAGAGCCGATCTGGTGCTGCTGGCGATGGGTTTTCTCGGACCGCGCCGCACCGGGCTCGTCGAACAAGCCGGCATCGCGCTCGATCCGCGCGGCAATGTCGCGGCCAATACGCTCGATTACAGGACCTCGGTGCCGAAAGTGTTCGCCGCCGGCGACATGCGGCGCGGCCAATCGCTGGTGGTATGGGCGATCCGCGAAGGACGGCAATGCGCCCGTGCGATCGACGAATTCCTGATGCAATCGAGCAAGCTGCCGCGGTAGACAGCCCGCGGCGAATTGACAGGTATTCGGCGGGTCACCATACTCCGCGGCTTTCCCGCTCGATAATGCGGCGGGCGCGGCTCGGCCGGCCCAGCGTGGCGAGGAGGGTGGCACATGCGCGATCCCGGCAGCAAGCGCCGGCCCGGACCGACGACGCCCCTCGTAAAGGGGCCGGCGGGGCGACGACGATAACCCCGCCAAACTCCCTGGTTTAACCTTCCGCCAATCTGTCGCGCAGGAGAACGCCTGTGATTGCACCTGTCATGCCGACCTACGCCCGGTGGGACGTCGCCGCCGAGCGGGGCGAGGGCTGCTATCTTTACGCCGCGGACGGCCGCAAGTTTCTCGATTTCACGAGCGGCATCGCCGTGACCTCGCTCGGCCATTGTCATCCGCGCCTGGTCGAAGCGGTGAGCGAGCAGGCCAGGAAACTCTGGCACGTCTCGAACCTGTTTCAGATCCCCGGACAGCAGCGCCTGGCCGAGCGGCTCGTCGCGAACAGCTTTGCCGACACTGTCTTCTTCAACAATTCGGGCGCCGAGGCCGTCGAACTGTCGATCAAGGTCGCGCGCAAGTACCAGTCGCATATCGGCCACTCCGAGCGCTATCGGGTGATCGGCTGCCACGGCTCGTTCCACGGCCGCAGTTTTGCCACGCTCGCGGCGGCTGGTGCCGAGGCATATTTGAAAGGGTTCGGCCCGGTCATGGAGGGGTTCGACCACGTCGCCTTCAACAATCTGAACGAGATGCGCGCCGCGATCACCGAGCACACGGCGGCGATCCTGGTCGAGCCGGTGCAGGGCGAGGGCGGCGTTCGCGCGCCCGCCGAGGACTACCTGAGGGGACTGCGCGACATCTGCGACGAGTTCGGGCTGCTGCTCGTCTATGACGAGGTGCAGTGCGGCATGGGCCGCACCGGCAAGCTGTTCGCGCACGAATGGGAAGGCGTGCCGCCGGACATTATGGCGGTCGCGAAAGCGCTCGGGAACGGGTTCCCGATCGGCGCCTGTCTGGCCACCGAAAAAGCCGCTTCCGGCATGGTCGCCGGAACGCACGGATCGACCTTTGGCGGCAACCCGATGGCGGTCGCGTGCGGCAATGCCGTGCTCGACGTAATGCTGGAGTCAGGTTTCTTCGAGCAGGTTGACCGGGTGGCACGAAGGCTGCGCGGTCGGCTTGAACGGCTCGTCGCGGATTACCCGAAACTGTTCGACGAGTTGCGCGGCTCCGGCCTGTTGCTCGGCATCCGCTGCAACGTCACGGCGGGCGATATCGTCGCGAAACTGCGCGGCGAGGGTCTGCTGTGCCTGACGGCCGGCGACAATGTGCTGCGCATCCTGCCGCCGCTGATCGTCGGCGAGCGCGAGATCGACGAGGCCGTCGGCATCCTCGACAAGGTCGCGCGGGAATGGCCCGCGGCGTAAGCCGGATTCGGGCGGCGTCGCCGGGTGCGGCGCCGTTCGGGAACAGGCGGGAACCCGGTCCGCCGCGGCATTTTCTCGACATCGACCGGCACGAGACGGCCGAGCTGCGTCATATGCTCGATCTCGGCTTTGCCTACAAGAACGGACGGCGCGACCGGCCGTTCGAGGGCAGGACGCTGGCGATGATCTTCGAAAAGCCCTCGACCCGCACCCGGGTCAGCTTTGAGGTCGCGATGCGACAGCTTGGCGGCGACGCGATCGTGCTCGACACCGCGACCAGCCAGCTCGGGCGCGGCGAGACAATCGCCGACACGGCGCGCGTGCTGTCGCGCTATGTCGATGTCGTCATGATCCGCACCAATGATCCCGCGAAGCTCGACGAGATGGCGCGGCATGCGACGGTTCCGGTTATCAACGGGCTGACCGACGCCTCGCATCCGTGCCAGATCATGGCCGATGTGATGACGTTGCAGGAGAAAAAGGGGCCGGTCGCCAACGCGGTCGTGGCCTGGAGCGGCGACGGCAACAACGTCGCGGTCAGCTGGCTGCATGCCGCGGCGCGGTTCGGTTTCGAGTTGCGGCTGGCCTGTCCCGATGGGCTGTGTCCGCCGCAGCCGGTGATCGACTGGGCGCAGAGCGAGGGCGCGCGCGTGCTTCTGTTCCGCGACCCGGCCGAGGCAGTCGGCGGCGCCGATTGCGTCGTGACCGACACCTGGGTTTCGATGGGGGCGAAGGACGCGGCGAACCGGCACAATCTCCTGGCGCCGTACCGGGTTGACGAGTCGCTTATGGCAAAAGCCAAACCCGACGCCATATTTATGCACTGTCTTCCGGCCAAGCGGGGCGAGGAGGTCACGGCGGGGGTCATCGACGGACCGCAATCGGTCGTCTGGGACGAGGCGGAAAACCGGCTGCACGTCCAGAAGGGCATCCTGGCCTGGTGCTTGGCGTAAGCCTTACATCTCCTCTACCGCATTGCGGGACAGGGTGGCCGACGCGTTCAGCGGCGGCCAGATGAGAGTGGCGGCCGTCTGAAGGACCCTCACCCTCCCATCCCCCCGGATCAAGTCCGGGGATCGCGATGGGCCCGGCCCTCTCCCGCAATGCGGGAGAGGGCGATCAAAGCGGAGTTGAATTTGCCTTCCGAAATCGACACAAGACCTGACGACCTGATCCAGCCGTTTCGTATCGATCCGTTCGCGCTGCGCGGTCGGCTCGTGCGATTGGGACCGACCGTCGATCGCATCCTGTCGCAGCACGACTACCCGGAGCCGGTTGCCGCGATCCTCGGCGAGGCGATCACCTTGGCGGTCGTGCTCTCGGGCATGCTGAAATATGACGGCGTCTTTACCTTGCAGACAAAGAGCGACGGGCCGGTCAGGCTGATCGTCGCCGATGTCTCGACCGAGGGCGCGGTGCGCGGCTATGCGCAATACGACCGCGACCGGCTCGACGCGGTGCCGACGCGCGCGATCCCGAGATCGAGCGGCAGCCCGTCGGTGCCGGAGCTGATCGGCTCCGGGTACATCGCGTTCACGGTCGATCAGGGCGAACATACCGAGCGCTACCAGGGCATTGTCGAGCTGGCCGGATCGAACCTCGCCGAATGCGCGCAGCATTACTTCCGGCAATCCGAGCAGATCCAGGCCGGCATCAAATTGTCGGTGGCGCGCTCGGGCGAGAACGGCGCTTGGCGCGCCGGCGGTCTGATGCTGCAACGGGTGCCGCCCGAGGGCGGATACAAGATGATCGCCGACGATGTCGAGGATGGCTGGCGGCGCGCGATGGTGCTGATGAGTTCGGCGACCCCGGACGAACTGGTCGATCCCGAATTGTCGCCGCGCCGCCTCTTGTTCCGGCTGTTTCACGAGGACGGCGTGCGGGTGTTCGAGACGCACCCGCTGGAGGCGCGCTGCCGCTGCTCGCGCGAGCGCATCGCCCGCATCCTGCGGTCGCTGCCGCGGGAAGAAGTCGAGGAGATGCGCTCGGAGCCGGTCACGACCGTGACCTGCGAGTTCTGCAACACGCGGTACGAGTTCACCGCCGACGATCTGGCGCCGCTTGACTCGTGATAGTGCCGGGCAAATTCCCTGCTTGCAGGGAATTTGCCGTCTCCCGGACCGGAAAGGCGGCCAAAAGCGGCAGATCAGATATTCAAGACCTCGTGTGAGCGGCACCACTTTATCGATATGCTGTTTCCCGACCGGATCACAGTCTTCTCGCCAAGATCACGTAACAGAACGCAAATTCCGGCCCCGCCCGACGGCCCAATATGCGCAGCCAATCAACAAACTCCTTGTCGGATTCTTCAAGGTCGGCAACCGATTTCGGGAAAACTTCCTCCACATAATGATAGGGCATCAGAGTGACCCCCTCCGACGCCTCGACCAGAAATCCGCCGGAGGACAATATCTCGACCATCTCGCTATAGGTCATCTCGTTGAGATGGTCGCCGGCACAGGGGAAGTCCGGCCTGCCGAGCTTTCTGTTGAGTCGCAGGTGCAGACTGTCGCGATTGGGGCTGCTGAGCACAAGCAGACCGTTGCGCCTCAGTACCCTATGGACCTCGGAGATGCATCTCCCCGGGCTGTGGAGATGCTCCAATACTTCCTTTGCAATCACGATGTCAAAAGAGGAATCGGCCACCTCGATATTCTCCGCGTCCATGTATCGGAATTGCAGTCTCGGATGCCGGCTGAAGAATTCGCGCGCGGTGCGCAGCGCCTCCTCCGACAGATCCGTCCCGATTATTGAATTTGCGTCCGTAATATTATGAGCCGCGATCCCGCCCGCGCCGCATCCCAGTTCCAGAATGTCCGCATCTGCGGTTTTCGATCTGATCAGCTCGACCATGCTTCGTTCGAGTTCCGTGTGATGCACGCCAATCCATAAAGCGGGATTGGGGTAGGCATCACCCGTTTGATATCGTTCGTCCATATCTCTTTGCAGTTCAGACTTAGTCATCTTCTTATAGGCATCAGGCCCCAGAATAAAATTGGCAAAAGCATCGCGGTTGTCTTCCGCCATTGGGATGTTCCTCCGATGACCAGGACGCTGATTCCGACAATATCGATGCGAGTGGAAAAAGCTGGAGAGTGAGCCGTCTCTCCCGTATCCTACAGACCCGCCGGATGCGGCACAACCCTGAGATCTCTCTAGAAGCGCTCTTCGAAGTTCGGGTCGAGCTATCCGCAAGCAGAAAATGGAGGCGGAAAGCACAAACGCGTGTTCCGCTGTTGTCGCATTGGCCGATCGCGCGACGCGGATGGCGGAATGCGCTTCGCTTTTCAGCCCCACGCTTGGTACGCTGAGAGGATAGAGAAAAGCGGAGATTTGGATGCCCGATGCGGAAATTGCAGCCCTCAGGGCTAAACTGGCAGAACGGCCGCGGTCGCCGGATTACCGGCAGCGGCGGCTCGATATCGATGCGCGGGGGCGCGAATACGGGGTTCCCGCCGATGTTTCGGTCGAGCCGGTCAGCGCCAACGGGGTGCGGGCCGAGTGGGTTTCGACGCCGGGTGCGGCCGATGACGCCGCGATCCTCTATCTGCACGGCGGCGGGTATGTGATCGGGTCGCTCGACAGCCATCGGCATCTGGTCGCCGAGGCCGGACGTGACGCCGGGTGCTGGGCGCTGGCGCTCGATTATCGGTTGGCGCCGGAACACCCGTTTCCGGCGGCGGTCGATGACGCGGTCGCCGGGTATCGTTATCTGCTCGGGCGCGGGATCAAACCGGGACGGATCGCAATCGCCGGCGACAGCGCCGGCGGCGGGCTGGTCGTCGCGACGATGGTGGCTATCCGCGACGCCGGACTGCCGCAACCTGGATGCGGCTGGTGCATCTCGCCGTGGGTCGATATGGAGGCGATCGGCGAGAGCATGACCGGCAAGGCGGAAACCGATCCGACTGTGCAGAAACCCGGCATTCTCGACATGGCGCGACTCTATCTGAACGGCGCCGATCCGCGCTCGCCGCTGGCGGCGCCGCTTTACGCCGATCTGAAAGGTCTTGCGCCGCTGTTGATCCAGGTCGGCGCGTGCGAGACGCTGCTCGACGACGCGATCCGCCTGGCGCAGGTCGCCGGAGCGAGCGATGTCTATGTCGAGCTGCAAACATGGCCGGAAATGATCCATGTCTGGCACCTGTTCCATCCCGAGCTGAGTGCCGGGAAAAAGGCGATCGCTTCCGGCGGCGTCTTTGTGCGTGCGCATCGGGTGGCGTAATTTTCAGGATCGCCGGCCTCCGGTCGGGACCGGGCGAAGCAGAGCTTCGCCTGAGCCGGCGAGACGCCTGCGGTTCGAAGTGAAAGGAAGGCTTATGAGCGATTTGCCGAAACACGTCGAAATCCACGAGGAAGGCCCGCGCGAGGGGTTTCAGATCGAACCCGGACCGATCAGCACCGCCGACAAGATCCGCGTTATCGAGGCGCTGGCGGAAACGGGTCTGACGCATATCCAGGCCTGCTCGTTTGTCAGCCCCCGGATCGTGCCGGGCTGGGCCGACGCCGAGGATGTCGTCGCCGGTTTCACGCCGAAGGAAGGGGTCGAGTATACGGCGCTGTGGTTCAATGCCGCCGGGCTGAACCGCGCGCTGGTCTTTCGCAACAAGCTGTCGATCACCGGCTCGATCTCGCTGTGCGCCTCGGACATGTTCACGCAGAAAAACCTGCACCGCAGCCATGTCGACAATGTCGCAGCGATGCGCAAACAGACCGCGCTGCATCTCGAAAACAACGTGCCCGTGCCGCGAATCGGCGTGATGGCGGCGTTTGGCTGCAATTATCAGGGCGACATCAAACCCGAGCAGGTCGTCAGCACCCTGGAGGACGGGCTCGACATCGCCAACGAGGCCGGCGCGAAGATCGAGTATTTTTCGCTCGCCGATACGATGGGGTGGGCGACACCCTTACGCATCGAGCGCGTGATCGGCGAGGTGCGCAATCGCTGGCCCGATGTGAAGATCGCGCTGCACCTGCACGACACGCGCGGGCTGGCGATCGCCAACGCGCACGCGGCGCTGAAGCTCGGGGTCACGCAGTTCGACTCGACGGTCGGCGGGCTCGGCGGCTGCCCGTTCGCCGGTCAACCAAAGGCGGCCGGCAATATCTGCACCGAGGAACTGGTGCTGCTGTGCGAGGAGATGGGCATCGATACCGGAATCGATCTCGACGCGCTGATCGAGGTCGGCCGCATGGCTGAGGAGATTGTCGGCCATACGCTGCCGAGCGAGCTGGTGCATGCCGGCAGCCTCGACGCGTTCCGCCGCCGCGCCGCGGCGTGAAGTCGGCCGGAGGCGGCCGACGTATGAAGCGCGCGCTTGACCCGATCTCCCCCGGATGATCGGGTCAAGCCGGCCCGCTGCCGTGAGCGCTGCAACCCGAGCACCGAATGATCCCAAATCAGGTTGGCGCCCCCACCGGCGGCGTCCCCTGCCCCTCCGTTTGTTCTCCAACCTGAAAGGCGATAACGACAATCCGAGCCGTCTCGGTCGTGCGGCGCGGTTTCTTGCGCTGCTTGCCGTCGCCGTCCAGCTTTTGACCCCGGTCGTTGCGCTTCACCAGTCGCCCTCGCAAGCCGGGCAAGGCATTTTCGCCGCTCTGGTTGAAGCCGGTCTGATCTGCCATGCCGCCGGCAACGATCAGCAGCCGACACCGGGACAGCCGGCCGGCCCCCTGCCGCGCCATATAGACCACGCGGCCTGCTGTCCCTGGCACGGCAACGCCGATCCCACCATTCCAAGGCTGATGACCGTCGAACCGGTCGGGTTCCGCCGGACCGGTGTTGCATTTGCGGCATACCGTACTCTTCACATCACGGCTCGCCCCGAAGGCGGCACCCGCGCCCGAGCGCCCCCGATCCCGGCCTGAGGTCTGCTTTATGTGACCGGCGAGCGGGCACGCGGATCAGCCGCGGTGCCGCATTTTCGCCGGCGTCTTGGTGCGGGGCGGCGCTGCCGTTTCCCGCAAGCCCCAGGAGAACCGGAATGTCTGCGTCTTACAGCCGCGCGCCGCTTGCGGCGCTCGCGGTGGCGTGCCTGATCCCGCCCGCCTTCGCCAGTTGCGGTTCGGCTTTCTGCAACGTGAACACGAACTGGAATGCCCAACTGCCGCTGACCGAGAGCGGCACCCGCGTCGATTTACGTTTTGAATATATCCCCCAGGATCAGCCGCGCGCCGGAAACCGGGACATCGCCGTCGGCGAGATCCGCCGGCACCATGACGAAAAAGAAACGGTCAACCGCAATGCGATCCTGACGATCGATCACAATTTTGACGCCAATTGGGGGCTGAGCGCGACGCTTCCGCTGGTGAACCGCGCGCACGAGCATATTCATCACCACCGCGGTGCGCGGCTTTTCGAAAGCTGGGATTTCACCCGGCTGGGCGATGTGCGGCTGTCGGGGCGCTATCAACTGCACGGAAACCACCCCGCCAATGTCTACGGGATCATGGCAGGGGCGAAACTCCCGACCGGCGACTTCCGCGTGCGCAACAAGGCCGGCGATCTGGCCGAGCGGAGCCTGCAACCCGGCACGGGCACGACCGATGGCATCCTCGCGGTCTTCTGGAACGACACGCTGCCAATCCCCGACAGCGGCTGGTTTGCCCAGGCTCAGGGCCAGGCACCATTCTACAAGAGGGCCGGGTTCCGTCCGGGCTATCAAGTGCAAGTCGATCTCGGCTACACGTACCAGCCGCTCGACAAGCTCGCCCTGTCCTTGCAACTCAATACGCTCAGGAAGGGGCGCGATACCGGCCGAGAAGCCGAGTTCGAAGACAGCGGCAGCTGGACCGTCTCGCTCAGCCCCGGCGTGACATATGCCGTCCTGTCGAACACCAATCTCTACGGGTTCGTTCAGGTGCCGATCTACCGCTATGTCACCGGCGTCCAACTGACCGCACGCTGGGCCGGGCTGGTTGGCATCAACACCCGTTTCTGAGAGGGTCGGGAACCTCGGCGGGCTGTCATCCCTCCGGGGTTTTTTTAAATATCAATATCTTCCACCAAGCTTATTGTGATCCCAGGTGAAGGTCTTGTGCGGCGTGATCTTGAGGACGACCCGCTTTGGGGCGCTGCGGGCGGCGCCGGCCGGGCGCTCGGTCGTGCGGCCCTCGCCGAGCCAGCCCAACACCTCGGCGACGGTGGCCGGGTCGTCGATGATTTCGCACTCGCCGCGCACCATGACGCCTTTCAGCTCGGCATAGGCGCCGCCGCTCTCGACCATGATGCCGACTTTCGGGTTGCGGCGGATATTCACGACCTTCTGCGCCTTGCCGTAGGAGGTCATGTAATAGACCCCGTCGCGCTCACGGTAGTTCATCGCAACGATATGCGGGAAACCCTGCGGGTCGATCGTTGCCAGCGCGCATTTGCGGTTGTCGCGCAGGAACGCGGCCTGCTCGTCCGGGGTCAGGCGGATGTCGGGACGCGGCATGTTGCTTCTCCTATAACCGGGCCAGGATCGCGCGAATTTCCCCCAGCGCGCCGCCGCTTCCGAACGCGCGCACGAGGCCGAACAGGGCTTCGCTGCGGATGCCGAGATGCGGTGCGACGAGCGCATCGAATTTCAGGCGCATATCGTCCCAGCCGATCGGGTTGCCGGGGTGGCCCTTTGCGATCGGGACGGTTTCGTTGAGGCGGCTTCCGTCGGCGAGATCGAGCGTCAGCCGGGCCGAGGCGAACCCCATCTCGGGGCTGATCTCGGCCGTGATCTTGCGCGCGGTCGCGCTGATTGCCGGGTCCGGATGCCAGGGTTCACGAAAATCGGCGGCAGAGGCGTCATACCCATGCAATGCCAGCGCGATGCAGTATCTGAGATCGAATTTTCCCTCCAGCGGCGTTGCCGGGGTGCCGCTCTTGCCGCCGGTGACCTGCATTGCGAGCGCGCCGATCTCGGCCCGAATGGCCGTGACCTCGGCCGGGCTGCGGAACGCCGTTCGCAAGGCGCGGGCGGCGTCAATGGCCGGATGCGTCAGATGGCACGCGGCATAGGGCTTGAAGCTGTTGTCGAGGATGTTCCAGCCGGTAAACGCAATCGGCACCGGCGCGACGGCGCGGTCCTGCACGAGCGCGGTGTCGAGACCGCCGCCCGGCTCGAACAGACCGGTCGCGGCGGTAAAACCGGAGGCGGCGAACTGGGCCGCGACGACCCCGTCCATCGCCGCGCGACCGGCATGGAACGGCTTTGCCATCGTGCCGAACGAAGCGGTCAACCCGCTGGTCTGCGTCGCCGCGGCGCCGAGAGCATTGAGCGCGCGCCCGGCATCAAGCCGCAGCAGCGCGGCCGCGGCCGCGGCGGCGCCGAGCCGGCCGAACACGCCGGTGCCGTGCCAGCCGCGCGACGTGACCGCCTCGCCGAGACCGTCGCCAATCCGGCTCGCAACCTCGAACCCGGTGACAAAGGCAGCGAGCATCGCATCCTCGGCGGCACCGACCTCCTCGCCTGATGCCAGCGTCGCGGCCCAGACCGGCGCGCTCATATGCGTGACGGCGCGGACATAAGTGTCGTCAAAATCGAGGCAGTGGGCGAGCGTGCCGTTCGCGAGAGCCGCGATCGGGGCGGCCGACGGGGTGCCGAACAGCACGGTCGAGCGCCCGTGCGTGCCCCAGCCCGAAGCGACCCCGCGGACAATGCGGCCGGCCGCCTCGTCGCCGGCGCCGATCGCGACACCGAGCCAGTCTGCCAGGCAGAGCCGCGCCCGGTCGGCGATCTCGGGCGGAACGGGGCGCTCGCCCGCCCCGGCGATATAGGCGGCGAGCGCCGCGCCGTTACCCACCCCGCTCCCATCCATCGTTGTCTCTCCTTAGGCATCACCGATCTTAAGACCAAGAGAAATATCAAGCTCTTGGAAGCGCTTTTGCAGACGGCGGTTGAACTCGCGCTGCACCGGCCAGCGCCCGGCATCGGTGCAGTTGATCGTGCCGGATAGAGTTACCCCCAAGGCCCGCACCGAATCCACCCACAGAAGCAGGTCGGCAATGATCTTGTCAGCGTATTCCGGGTCCTCCCGCATCTCGGCGGCGATGTCGCGCATCGCGTCGGCGGCGCGATCGCTGTCCTCGCTGTAGGCGATCGTCACCGATACCGCGGCGGTGCCGAGACCGCGATTGGTGTTGCTGATCGTGCCGACCGAACTGAACGGTACAACGTGCAACGCCCCATCCCCGCCGCGCAGCCAGATCGTGCGGACCGAAAGCCGTTCGATCTTGCCGGAGAGCCCGGCGACAGTGACAAAATCGCCGACCTGGATCGCGTTTTCGAACAGCACGAACATACCGGTGACAACGTCTTGCACGAGTTTCTGCGATCCGAACCCGATTGCGACCCCGACAATGCCGGCGCCGGCCAGCAGCGGGGCGATATTAACGCCGATTTCGCTCAGCGCAGTCAGCCCGACAATCACCGCGATCGTCACAAACAACGCGGCGCGCAGCATCGGCAGCAGCGTTCGCAGCCGCGCCGCGTGCGCCGGCGTCCCCGCCTCGCTCAGCCGCGCGAGGCGCCGTTCGATCGCGGCATTGGCGACCTCCCAGACGACCACCGCCGCGAGCACCGACAGCCCGATCGTGACCAGAGCCGACAGAATGCGCGCCCCGATCGCGCCGGTCTCGAACCAGCCGAACGCACCGATGCCCCAGAATTCGAGAAGCCCCAGACCGGTCAGGATCACGATCGGGACATGCACAAGCGGTCGCGCAATCGCCATCCAGCGGCGGGCGCGAGGCCGCGTCCCGCCGAGCAGACCCGCCGCTGCCTCTGTGTCGGGGCTTGGCTCGGTCGCGTGGTCGAGCAACCCGATCACGATCAGCGCGACGAGCCGCGCTCCAACGACAATCGCGAAGGTGCCGAGCAGGAGCCAGATCCCGCCGGCGCCGGTCTCGGAACCGGCCGCCCATAAGATCCAGCCCGCCGCGATCGCGAGCAGCGCGAGATAGTGCCATACCGCAGCGAGCCAGTTGCGCCAAGCCGGCACCTTCTTGCCCTCGGGCGCACCGAGCAGGTAAGACACGACCGAAGCCCGCACCTGCATCATCACGATCCCCAACAGGACTGCGACGACAAAGCCGAGAACGTGGATCAGCGTCGCGTAAGCGGCCGGGTGCAATCCGAACAGCAGGGCGAGCCCGGCCGCCGCGCCGCCGAGCACCGCGACCAGCGTCAGCCGGCGCAGCCAGCGCATCAAATAGGCGGCGCCGTCGTCGTCGAGACGCAGCAGCCGCAAGCCGCTCGCTTCGGGCGCCAGCAGCATGCGGCCGATCGCAAGCATCACCCGGATCGCAATATAGGCATTGGCGACGATCAGGATCGCGAACCGGGAAATCGGCACCGGCACGAGACCGGTAAGCACCATCACCGCCGTCCAGAATATCGCGACCGGAATCAACTCCAGCCCGAGGCGCGCGACGGCGGCCGGCAGACGGCGCAGGCGCTGCCATGTCCCATTGCCGCTGGCTGCGGCTTCGGCCGGGTCCGGCGCACCGGCGGCGAGACGCTCGGCGGGCCGGCGCAGCGCGAAAACCGCAAAGCGCTCCAGCAGCAGCGCAGCGCCGAGGACTAGGGCAAGCTGCCAGGCGACATCGAATGCGAGGCGACGTTCGGACGGGTCGTTGACCATCCGCACGACCCATTGCCGCAGCAGATGCAGATCGGGCATCGTCCGCAGCGACGCGGTCACACCCTCGACGATGCGCGTTGGCCACCCGGCCAACCGGGACATGATCTGCGCCGCGAGACTGTCCGGTTTCAGCGTGACCGAAGCGGGTTTTTCGGCCCCGGTTTGCGTGGCGGGACCCGGTTCGCCGGGAGCTGTACCGCCGGCCGGCATCGCCTCGGCCGCAGGCGCGGCTTGGGCCGGGACGGGGCCAGCCGCCTTGGCGACCGCCTGCAAGGTCTCGATCAGCCGAGCGCGTTGCGTCGGGTCCTGCAACACCGAAAGCGCGCGCTGCGCCTCTTCCGCCGTCAAGCCGGGCGGGGTCGGCGGAGGGACGGCGGGGCTCGGTTGCGCCCAGGCGGTCGCGAGGCCGCATAGGGACAGAACAAAACAGAACAGCACGAAACAGGCCGGCGCGAACCGGGCCGGCAATGGATAACGCAGGCTCATTCGGCGGAATTGCTTGCTGTGGAGAGGGGCGGTCTGGTGTTTTGCGGTTATGCCCGATCCCCGCCCCGGCATCGAGACCAAGATCAGCGGCACCGCGATCATCGAGACCGATATTCCGGCCCGCCTCGACCGTTTGCCGTGGCTGCGCTTCCACACGCTGGTGGCGGTCGCGCTCGGTATTACCTGGGTGCTCGACGGGCTGGAAGTGACGATCGCCGGGTCGATCGCCGTCGCGCTGAAGGAAAGCCCGGTCCTGCAATTCACCGAGGCCGAAATCGGGCTGACATCGAGCGCCTATCTCGCCGGGGCGGTGATCGGCGCGCTGCTGTTCGGTTATCTTACCGACCGGTTCGGCCGCCGCAAGCTGTTCTTTGTCACACTTGGGGTGTACCTGACGGCGACAGCGGCGACGGCCTTCGCCTGGGATTTGTGGAGCCTCGCGCTGTTCCGAGCGCTTACCGGCGCCGGGATCGGCGGCGAGTACGCCGCGATCAATTCGGCAATCCAGGAGCTGATCCCGGCCCGCTATCGCGGCCGCACCGATCTCGCGATCAACGGCAGCTTCTGGGTCGGCGCCGCGCTCGGCGCGCTCGGGGCGGTGATCCTGTTGCAGCCGGGTCTGCTGCCGCCGGATTGGGGCTGGCGCGCGGCGTTCGGGATCGGCGCGGTGCTCGGTTTCGGCATCCTGGTTCTGCGCAGCTGGATCCCGGAAAGCCCGCGCTGGCTGATGCTGCACGGCCGAATCGCCGAATGCGACAGCGTGATCGGCGGGATCGAGCGGCAGGTCGTCAGGCCGGCGGATATCGAGAGATTGCGACAGGATTGTCATCGCATCCGGATCGTCGCCGGCCGGCGCGTCTCCGTCGTGCGCATGATCGGCGCGATCCTGCGCGATTATCCGCGCCGCGCCGTGCTCGGCCTCGTGCTGATGTCGGCGCAGGCGTTTTTCTACAACGCGATCTTTTTTTCCTATGCGTTGGTGCTGGGCCGGTTCTACGGTGTGCCGGCCGAGTCGATCGGCTGGTACATGCTGCCCTTCGCGCTCGGCAATTTCCTCGGGCCGCTGCTTCTCGGACCGCTGTTCGACACGATCGGGCGCAAGCCGATGATCGCCTTCACCTACGCGATCTCGGGTGTGCTGCTGGCGGTGGTCGGGTTTTTGTTCCGCGACGGCATGCTCGACGCCGTGCAGTTGACGATGTGCTGGAGCGGCATTTTCTTTTTTGCCTCAGCCGCGGCGAGTTCGGCCTATCTGACGGTCAGCGAGAGTTTTCCGCTCGAAGCGCGGGCGCTGGCGATCGCGTTTTTCTACGCGGTCGGCACCGGGATCGGGGGAGTCGCGTCGCCGTTTCTGTTCGGCATTCTGGTCGGCACCGGCGAGCGCGACGCGGTGCTGCTCGGCTATCTGTTTGGCGCGGCGCTGATGGTCGGCGCCGCGATCGTCGAGCTGGCAATCGGGGTCAAGGCCGAGCGGCAGCCTCTCGAATACGTCGCCCGGCCATTGTCGCAGGTCGAGCACTGACGAGGCGCCGGGAGACGGGCCGACACGACACGATCACCCCGGCCGCAACAGTCGGACGTTCTCGGACAACCGGTCTGCCGCCTCGCCGTCGAGGCTTCCTGCGTGCGGAGCAGTCGCTGGCGGACCCGCCGGACGCGATCTATTCATTCGTTTCCGATCAACCAGATTGACCCGTAAGGGAGGGCATGATACGGAACAGCCTATCGGTTCAATACAAATCATTTGTCTTCTATATAAGACGAAGCGATCCGATATACGGCCCGGGAGGAGGAAATCCCAGGCGCCATAGGAGAAAATGGGCGATGCATGATTTCGTGATTCGCGGGGCGAGTGTTGTCAATGGGCTCGGGCACGATCCGATCCGCGCCGATGTCGCGGTCAAGGACGGCCGCATCGCTGCGATCGGCGAGATCGCCGATAAGGAAGCCACCGAGATGGTCGATGCCGGCGGCCTTGCGCTGATGCCGGGCATTATCGACATCCATACGCATTACGACGCGCAGGTCACCTGGGACCCGACCCTGTCCCCCTCCCCTTCCCTCGGCGTCACGACCGTCGTGACCGGCAATTGCGGGTTCGGGATCGTGCCGTCGCCGCCGTCTCTGCGCGACCTGATCATGCGCAATCTCGCGGTCGTCGAAGGCATGGACCTGGACGCGCTGCGCGCCGGCATCGATTGGCGGTTCGAGTCGTTCGCCGAATATCTCGACGCGGTGCGGCGCGCCGGCCCCTATGCAAACATGGCGGTGCTGGTCGGTCATTCGGCGGTGCGCACCGCGGTGATGGGTGAGGAAGCCTCGGTCCGCAAACAGCCGACCGCGGCCGAGATGGCCGAGATGACGCGGCTCGTCACAGAGGCGATGGATCAGGGCGCGATCGGGTTCGGCGCGTCGTATTCGCCAAACCATTCCGGCTGGGGCGGTATCCCGATGCCGTCGACGATCAGCGACCTCTCGGAATTCGAGGCTTTGGTCGGGGCGATGGGCGGTCCTGGACGCGGCGTCGTCGAAATCGCCTCCGGCACGCTCCCGGTCGAGACGATCGCCGAGATCGCCGGCCGCTACGGCCGCCGCATGTTCATGACTACCGGGTTGTCATTCTACAACGAGCAGTTCCCGGAGCGCGGTCTTGGGATGTTCGATTCCTGCGCGGCGGCGCAGGCGCAGGGCCGGGAAGTCTATCTGCAATTCACCTGCCAGCCGCTGTCGTTTGATTTTACGCTGGCCGCCGCCTATCCGTTCTACAGCCACCCGGCTTTCGACCCGATCAAGGCCTACGACCGCGAGCAGCTCAAAGCGGTGTTTCGCGACCCGAGTTTTCGCCAACGCTTCCGCGACGATCTGCGGAATCCGAAACCGGGGACGATCTTTCAGGGGAACTGGGACCGGGTCATCGTCGCTGCGCCGGTCAAGCCGGAGAATGCCGGTCTCGCCAACCGGACGATCGGTGATGTCGCGCGCCAGACCGGACGCGACCCGCTCGATCTGTTTCTCGATCTCGGGCTGGAGGAAAATCTCGATACCGGGTTTATCGGCCGCTTTCTGAACGCGGTCGATGAGGGAGTCGAGCCGCTCGTCAAGCACAGAGCCGGGGTTATCGCGCTGTCCGATGCCGGCGCGCATCTGGTCTATCTATGCGACGCCGGTTTCGGCCTCTACCTGCTCGGCCACTGGGTGCGCGAGCGCGGCGCGTTCGATCTGCCGGAGGGCGTGCGCCGGTTGACCTCCCATCAGGCCGGGCTTTACGGCATTCCGGATCGCGGCCGCATCGCGGTCGGGGCCTGCGCCGATCTGCTGCTGTTCGACCCCGCGACGGTCGGCGTCTCGCCGCCGCGCCGGGCCAGCGACCTGCCGGGCGGCGGTACGCGCACCGTGCGCGACCCGATCGGGGTGCACGGGGTGTACGTCAACGGAGTGCGCGTGTTCGACGGCAACGAGTATGCGCGGCTCGACAAGGGACCGGGCCGGGTGCTCGACCGCTTTCTGCCGGCCCGCAACACGCCGCTGGCGAGCGCGGCCCAGTAATTCCGACCGCGAGAGGGACGGACAATGCCGGTCGATCCGCAGATCCAGGCGCTGCTCGACAAGGGCACCGGGGTGCCGGCGACGCATACGCTGCCGGTCGATGTGGCGCGCGCGCAATACGAGGCGCGCATCGCGGTGATGGCGCCTCCCGCCGACATCGCCGCCGTGAGCGAGCGGATAATCGACGGTCCCGGCGGTCCGTTGCGTCTCCGCCTCTATACGCCGCATGGCACGGGACCATTTCCGCTGCTCGTCTTTTTTCACGGCAGCGGTTTTGTGCTGTGCAGCCTGAACACGCATGACGGGATGTGCCGCAATCTGTGCGCCGGCGCGGAATGCGTTGTCGTCTCGGTCGATTACCGCCTCGCGCCCGAGCACAAATTCCCTGCCGGCATCGACGATTGCCTCGATGCGACGCGCTGGGCGGCGGCGCATGCCGCGGAACTCGGCGCCGACCCCTCCCGCATCGCGGTGGCCGGCGACAGCGCGGGGGCAAATATGGCGGCGGTCACCGCTCTGCGGGTGCGCGACGAGGGCGGTCCGGCTCTGTGCGGGCAATTGCTGCTCTACCCGGTGACCGACTACCACACGCCGGGCACGCCATCCTACGAGGAGAATGCCGAAGGCTACGGACTGACCCGCGACACGATGAAATGGTTCTGGGCGCATTATCTGAGCGACCCGGCGCAGGGTACGCACCCGCACGCCTCGCCGCTGCGCGCCGCGGATTTGTCTGGATTACCGCCGGCGCTCCTCGTCACCGCCGAGTACGACCCGCTGCGCGACGAAGGCGAACGCTATGCCGAGAAACTGAATGCAGCCGGCGTCTCCGCGGCTCTGACCCGCTATGACGGCGTCAATCACGGTTTCATGTTCTGGGTCGGCATCGTCGATAAGGCCGGCGCCGCGATGAACGAGACCTGCAACTGGCTGCGCCGCATCTTTGCAGGGGCGCGCTGAAACGAACAGCCCGTTCGGATCGCCGAATGCCGGCGGGACGCCGGCGGTCCTGAAGCAGGCCTTTAACCGAGACATAAGCCGTCCTTATCTTCTTATCGCCAATTTTATCCGGAGTTCTCATGCCGCGCGACGATACGCACCCCCTCCCCGCACGCTCCGATAGCACCACCAGCTTCGACGCGCTGGTCATCGGTGCCGGCTTCTCCGGGCTATACCAGCTGCTCTGCCTGCGCGACCGGCTCGGGCTGTCGGTGCGGGTGCTCGAAGCCGGCGAGGGGGTCGGCGGCACTTGGTACTGGAACCGCTATCCGGGCGCCCGGTGCGATTCCGAAAGCCATTCCTATGCCTATTATTTTTCGGACGAACTGCTCAAGGAGTGGACCTGGTCCGAGCGCTATCCGGAGCAGCCGGAGATATTGCGCTACCTGAATTACGTGACGGACCGGTTCGATCTGCGGCGCGATATCAGTTTCGGCGCGCGCGTGGTCGAAGCCCGCTACGACGGTGCCGCAAACCGCTGGCACGTCGCGACCGAAACCGGCGAGCATTACGACGCGACGTACCTGATTACTGCGGTCGGGTGTCTGTCATCGGCCAATATCCCGAACATTCCCGGTCTCGATGGCTTCAAGGGCGCGTGGTATCACACCGGACAATGGCCGCATGGCAGGGTCGATTTCACCGGCAAGCGGGTCGGCATGATCGGCACCGGCTCGACCGGCATCCAGGCGGCCCCGGTCATCGCCGAGACCGCGGCTCACCTGACCGTTTTTCAGCGCACCGCGAATTACAGCATCCCGGCTCGCAACGCGCCGCTCAGCGACACGTTCAAACGCTGGGCGAAGGAGAACACGGCCGAGCTGCGCGCGATCATGCATTCGACCCCGAACGGGCATCCCTTCAGGATCGAAGACCGCTCGGCACACGATGTGACCGAAGACGAGCGGCAGGCGATCTACGAAGCGGCCTGGGAGAAAGGCGGGCTGCAATTCCGCGCCGCGTTTCGCGACCTGCTGATCGACAAGGCGGCGAATGACACCGCTTCCGAGTTTATCCGGCGGAAGATCCGGGAAGTCGTAAAGAACCCGGCGACCGCGGCGAAACTGGCCGATATCGATCACCCGTTCTCGACCAAACGGCCGCCGATCGATACCGGCTATTTCGAGACATTCAACCGCGATAACGTCACGCTGGTCGATGTGCGTGCGAACCCGATCGAGTGCATTACCCCGGACGGCATCCGCACCCGCGACGGGACCGAGCACAAGCTCGATATCATCGTTTTCGCGACCGGGTTTGACGCGATGACCGGGCCGCTGTTGCGGATGAACATTCGCGGAAATGATGGGCTGCCTCTGCGCGAGGCATGGCAGGCCGGGCCGCGTACCTATCTCGGCTTGCAGATTGCTGGCTTCCCGAACCTGTTCACGATCACCGGTCCGGGCAGCCCGTCGGTGCTGTGCAACATGCCGGTGGCGATCGAGCAGCATGTCGAATGGATCACCACCTGTATCGCGCATCTGCGCGCGCACGGTCTCGCGCGCATCGAGCCGACGCCGGAGGCGGTCGATCGCTGGGTCGATCATGTCAACAACGCGGCCAACGCGACGCTGATGCCGATGGCCGGGCACTCCTGGTATCTCGGTGCGAACGTGCCCGGAAAACCGCGCGTCTTCATGCCCTATGCGGGCGGCATGGCGCGCTATCGCGAGACCTGCGCCGGAATCGCCGCGAACGGGTACGAAGGTTTTCTCCTCAGCGCTTGAGCGCCGGCAGCGGCGAGCGGTTCTACGATCGGCTGAAGGCCCGCAACAGTCGTGCGATCAGCGCAATCAGCATGACCGCGCCCGCTGCGGCGGCGCCGATCAGCAGGGTCCCGAGCAGCATGACAAAGCCCAGCACGCTCAGAACCCCGGCTCCGACCAGGAGCGCCGCGGTCGCGAGCGGTCCGGGCGGCGTGACGCGGATGCGGATACCCCGGTGCGTGTAGAAACCGGTCTCGCCGTCCGGAAGCGGCCGGAACTCTGCGCCGGGCGGGATTATCTCCGGCTCGGATCGGGGCGGATCGGGCCGGGGCGGATCGGGCTGACGGCCGATCGTGTCGTCGTTGGATCGATGCATGGGCGTGATGCGCAAGGCGGCGTTCCCTCGGTCATGGGGTGATGGAATGATATTTGGGAAGCCGGAGGGGCGACGCACGGCCGATTTGGTATAAAGCCCCCCGCCCGCCGCATCATAACCGCAGCATCGCAGAGGAAGGCATCCGCCATGCCCGTCACAATCCGCCAGATCGGTCCATGCCTTGCCGGCGAGGTCGAAGGCATCGACATGCGCCGTCCGCTGACGCCGGACGAGGTCGCCGACATCCATGCCGGCATGGACAGATACGCGGTGCTCGTGTTCCGCGGTCAGCACATCGACGACGAGCAGCAGCTCGCCTTTACCCGCAGCCTCGGCGAGATCGAGCTGGCGATCGGATCGAGCCTGCGCGCGCCGACCGAATACCGGCTGCCGACCACCTTTGCCGACGTGTCCAACCTCGACCAGCACAACAAGCCGTTCGCCCGCGACGACCGCCGGCGGCTGTTTGCGATCGGCAATCGCCTGTGGCATTCCGACAGCTCGTTCAAGGCGGTTCCCGCCAAGTATTCGCTGCTGCACGCGCGGGCCATTCCGTCAAAAGGCGGCAACACCGAGTTCGCCGATATGCGCGCTGCGTGGGACGCGCTCGATGACGAAACCAGGGAGCTTTGCGAAAATCTGGTCTGCGAGCACAGCCAGATTTATTCACGCCAGCAGATCGGTTTTTTCGACCTGACCGACGAGGAGCGCGAGCGCTTCAAGCCGGTCCGCCAAGTGCTGGTCCGCACCCATCCTGTCACGGGACGCAAATCTTTGTACCTGTCCTCGCATGCCGGCGGCATTGTCGGCTGGCCGGTGCCGGAGGCGCGCGCCTTTCTGCGCGATCTGATCGAGCACGCGACCCGGCGCGAATTCGTCTATTCGCACAAATGGGAAGTCGGCGATCTGGTCATGTGGGACAACCGCCAGACGATGCACCGCGCCCGGCCGTTTCCCGCCCACGAGGCGCGCGACATGCGCCGCACCACCCTCGCGGGCGACAGACCGACTGTCGCGCAGCAGCAGGCCGCGTAGACCGACGCAACATCCTCCCGGATCGCTTCGTCCCCGCGGCCTCCGGACCGCAATCCGGGGGCCGCGGGTTCTCGCAATACGCGTTCCGGCCTTTAGCGCCGGCTTGGCAGCAGATCGGCCATCAGCTCCTTCGCTGTCTGCACGACCATCGATCGCTGCTCGGGGTCGCCGCTCCACAGCGTGGAGACGAACGCCTTCGCCTGCTCCAGCGTGATATGCGGCGGCAGCGGCGGCACCTCCGGATCGACCTTGGCTTCGAGCACGACCGGCCGATCGGCGGCGAGCGCCTCCTCCCAGGAAGCGGCGACGCGGTCCGGATCATCGACAAAGATGCCCCTCAGCCCGAGCCGCTCGGCGTATTGCGAATAGCGGATGTCGGGCAGCTCCTGCGACGCCTTGAATTTCGGGTCGCCGCTCATCGCGCGCATCTCCCAGGTCACCATGTTGAGGTCCTCGTTGTTGAGGGCCAGCACGATGAACCGCGGATCGCGCCACTGCTTCCAGTATTTTGCGAGCGTGATCAGCGCGTTCATGCCGTTCATCTGCAATGCGCCGTCCCCCACCAGCGCGAGGACAGGCCGGTCGGGGTACGCGAATTTGGCGGCGATCGCGTAGGGCATGCCCGGCCCCATCGTCGCCAGCGACCCGGAGACCGAGGCCATCATGCCGCGCCGCATCTTCAGGTCGCGCGCGAACCAGCTCGTGCCCGAGCCTGTATCGCAGGCGATGATGCAGTTCTCCGGCAGACGCGGCGACAATTCCCAGAAGACACGCTGCGGGTTGAGCGGGTTGGCGCTGGTCATCGCGCGGTTTTCGAGGGTCCGCCACCAATCCTTGACGTCGTTCTCGATCTTCTGGCGCCAGGACCGGTCCTGTTTGTGCTCGATCAGCGGCAGCAGCTTGCGCAAGGTCGCGGCGCTGTCGCCGATCAAATTGACTTCCATCGGGTAGCGCATGCTGACCATTTTCGGGTCGATATCGATCTGGACGCCGCGCGCCTGTCCCTCCTTCGGCAGGAATTCGCAATACGGGAAGCGCGACCCGATCATAAACAGCGTGTCGCAGTCGACCATCATCTCGTAGCTCGGGCGGGTGCCGAGCAGACCGATCGAACCGGTGACAAACGGCAGATCGTCGGGCAGCGCGGCTTTGCCGAGCAGCGCCTTTGCGACGCCGGCGCCGAGCTTGTCCGCGATCTCGACGACCTCGTCGGTCGCCTTTAGCGCCCCGGCGCCGATCAGGATCGCGACCTTCTTTCCTTCGTTGAGCACGCGCGCGGCGCGCTCCAGGCTCGCCGGGGTCGGCAGGATTTCGGGCGCCTCGTAGCCGATGCCGGTGAAGATCGCACCGTGTTTGCGCGGCGGCGACTCGACGGCGTCCATCTCCTGGATATCTTTCGGCATGATGATGCAGGTGACGGTGCGCTCGGCCGTGGCGATGCGGACGGCGCGATCGATCAGCTGCCGGACCTGGGCCGGAGCGGTTGCCATGTGGACATAGTCGCCGGCCACGTCCTTGAACAGCGAGATCAGATCGACTTCCTGCTGATAGTGCCCGCCGATCGCCAGCCGGTCCTGCTGACCGACGATCGCCAGCACCGGCTGATGATCGGTTTTGGCATCGTAAAGACCGTTCAGCAGATGGATCGCCCCCGGCCCGGAGGTTGCGAGACAGACCCCGATCTCGCCGGTGTACTTCGCGTGTCCGCAGGCCATGAACGCGGCCAGCTCCTCATGGCGCGCCTGGACGAATTCGAGCCTGTCCTCGGCCCTGGCGAGCGCCCCCATCAGCCCGTTTATCCCGTCGCCGGGATAGCCGAAAATCCGCCGCACCCCCCATTCCGATAGTCGCTTCCAAAAGAAATCGCTGACAGTATTCGCCATGTCGTGCCTCATACCTGGAACGCGGGGGTCCTGACACCGGTAACGACGCAGGCGCGGCGACAGCACCATTCTTGGATTTCTTTAAAACGATTCCGAAAAGAGCACCGCGGCGCGTCGATGCGCGGCCCGCGGCTGGCTCAACGATGCAGGAGACGCGCACGGGGCGGCACTGGCGAGTGCCGCCCCGCACCGACCCCGCGCCGCCGCTTTACAGCGTCTTGCGGCGGGTCTGGAGGATCAGAGGGCTCCCGGCGGCCGGTTCACGGGCCTGTCGGCGGAAGTGGTGGTAACCGTCCTGGCGTTGCGTGCCCGCGACAGTACCGAGATCGAGAACAGGAAGATCAGCACGCCGACGATCCAGTGATCCCACGCCGCAGCGGCAAGCGTCGCAAAGCCGAGCACCCACGGCGCGATAAAGATCCAGATCGACAGCACGATATTGACGTATTCCTGCCAGAAATCCATCCGGCTGATCGCCGAAACCGCAACCAGAAAGACGATCACGCTCAGCACCCAGGCATTCCATGCCGCAGCCTGCACGTTCCCGAGAAACCCGGCGGCTGCCGCCTCCGAAGTGGTGGCGCCCGTCTCCGCGCCGAACTGCAAGATCCAAGGCGAAAGAAAGAACCAGACCGCGACGATCGCATTGGCCCAGTCCTGCCAGTAATTTTCGCGCGCCGGTCGGCGCACGTTCGTATAGGTCGTTGACATCTCACCCTCCGCTCCACGTTTGCGATTCCGGCCGGCACAGCGAGGAGCGCCTTTGGCAGGGATCGCGTCCATATTGCGGTGCGCGGTCTTCGTGCGCACACCGCCCTACTGCCGCAAGTAACTTTTAGTTTTTCCCGGAGGTTCCGATTCGGTCGACGATTTTGCGATTGGGAGCACAGGGGGTTTAACCCCGGTAAAAGTTCCGAGATGTTTCGCTAAGACCGACAGCAATGCCGATCACGATGCTATTCAATGCTTTACGCTGGAGGACCACCCGGTTCGGATTGGCCTTTATCGCGCGTACACGCGGCGCGGATTGTCGCACCGGATCTTTATTGCGCTTCAATCGCCTGTTGCGGCCGCTCGGCCCTGGAGCGCCGCCGGCGCGCGCGGTGGGCCCGCAGGGTGACGGCCGGAAACCCGATCTCGCCGCTCCGGCGGCGCGCCCCGCGATCCGATGGTGTGGTTGCCGCCCTCGCGAGAACCCGCCGACCCATGCGGCTACAGCGGGCGCCCTTGGCGGCCCGCCGCTAGATGCAGCGGATGGTCCAGGTCGTCGTGATGTCGGTTGAATCAGTCGCCCGATCCGGGCCGCCTTTGTTGCTTTGCGAATCGAGCACGCGATAGCCTTTGGGACAGAGCCGGCCGGCCAGCCGCTGGTTCGGGGCATTGGACGCGACCCCCAATTCAGGCCCTTGTATCTTGAAGGTCCGCTCGTCGACACGGCTCGCCGTCGCCTCGGTGCAGGCGGTCAGCGCGAGAAGGAGGAGTAGAATCGCAGAACGCATTCGCCACCAGAACCCGTCAACCACAGAGCGAGCCTAGTCGAGGTTGCGCCGCGGCCAAAGAGTCTGCGTTGCCGCACCACCCTTTCGCGCCGCTCCGATCGGCTCTTGCCGTCACGGTCAGGAGCCAGGGCGAGGACGTAAACCAGGATTCCCGGATCGGTTCGCTCCCGGTCAGCAGGCCTTTGTGAAGATTCCGGGCACGATAACGCCGGCGGCGAGCTGTCCGCCGCCAGCGACCGTTGACAAGCGCGTGACCGAGGCCGGGATATGTCGGCCCGGATCAGTTGTAGATCCATTCCTTTTCGAAACGGGCGTAGCAGTCGCGCTCGCCCGGCATTTTGACCCAGCCGGCCAGCAACCGCGGTGTTGCGAGCAACAGCCGGTCGCGCAGATGGGTCGTGTTGTTCTCGTATTCCTCAAAGGTTGAGATCGTGATCTTCTGGTTGTGCGGGTCGTCCTGAAAGCGGCAGGCCGCGAGCGCAACGGTCTCCATATACGCCCGGCGATCCGCCCCCGAGCGCAGATAGACGTCGGCCACCGCTGTCGCGCGCGGAAAATCGAGCGCCATGATCGCGTCGTCGAGCGCCCCGAGCAACGCTGCCGGCGATTTTCCGGAAAAATCGAACTCGGCCCGCTCCTTGTCGATGACCGGCGTCTGCAACTTGTTTTCGTGCGCCACGTCGTTGATGAAATTGGCCATCAAATACAGGATGCGTGCCTGATAAGGGTTGTCGGTCGTGCGCAGCCAGTTGTTCGCGACGTTGCAGTAATCGAACGGGTGCTGCCCGTTTGTGAACTGGCGCGGCACCGTCGTGCGCAGGATCAGCTCGGCGGCGCCGAGCTGGATCGTGTCGCCGAGGCTCCGGATCGATTTGCCCGCTTTCAGATGCGCGGTGATCAGGTCGAATACGGTCTCCTGATTCTCCGTCATTAGCGCGTCGAGCATCTCCTCGACCTCGCGCGGCGACAACGGCGTCCGGTTGGTCTTTTTCAGGTTCTTGCCGGAATCTTCCGGGAACTCGGCGTTGATACGCACGCAGGCGTGATCATACAGCGAGTAGTAGAGCGGGCCGACCGCCATGTCGGGAACGCCCATGTAATAGACGCCGTGCGACCTCTCCCAGCCGATGTAATTGGCCAGGTCGGTGACGGCGCGGGCGCGGATCGCCTTGTGCCCGGTATTGCGCGCCTTGCGCCCGATCACCGTATCCTGAAGATCGATCAAACCGAGAAACTCGATCGTCTCGCGCAATGCCGGGCGGGCGGCCTCGTCGTCGGCGAGGCCGAGAAACAGCCCGTGAGCGCGCCTCGAATCGCCGGTCATTGTCGCGATCATGTAGGCGTGCAGCCGCTCGTCGAGCGTGCCCTCCGGGCGGATCGGCTCGGCTTCATCCAGCCAGACGACCGGCCCGTAATCGGGCGGCGGCACGTGGATGCCCTTCATCGTCGCATAGCGGCCGGGATATTTCGCCAGCAGCTGGTTCCAGATATCGAGCCCGGCGCCGATATACCAGACGCTCTGCAACAGCGGCAGCAGGCGATACTTCTCCGGCAGATACGGCATCAGACAGGTCGACGCCCGCAGCCCCAGCAATGTGTGGTCGTTGTTGGTCAGCACGATGTTGCCGTCGCGCATATTGATGTGACACGGCACGTTGACAAACGGCGCTTCCGCCGCGGCAATGACGCTCAGCGCCTCGCCGATCGAGCGGCCGTCGCGCACGATCATCTTGTGGAACAGATCCGCTGTGCGCGGCTGGTCGCGCTGCAGGATCGCCTCGGTCAGCAGATCGAAGGACTTGTCCTCGCGAATGTCGTTCAGATTGCGTAGCATCGGCGATTTCCCCCAGCAGGCAATACGTGGACTCCTGTTCCGCAAGCCTAGCTCTTCATTGCGGTTTTGGTAAAGCGCGGCCCGGCCCCCGATTGCGCATGCCGGACCCGCCGCAGGATCGCGAAGCAGGCTTCCCAACCACGGGTAGCACATCTTAAGAAGAATACAAGTGAATGGCGGAGTACTGGTAAATTGTTGCACTTCGTTGCAAAAATAAACAGTTAAATAAAGTTTGTTCCGCAACTTGATTGCGGGAGTGAATGTTTATGGATTGAGTGGTTAAGGGGAGCCGAAACAATGTCCGCCACCGCCGCGATAACAGTCGCAGCCCTGCTTGTCGCCAGTCCGAGTGTTACCGATGCCGACCGCGTCGCCGCCAATGGCGGCTTTCTGCTCGGTAATGCGCATCGCTGCGGTCTTGGGGACGATCGTGTGACGCGGGCCGGCCAGCTGGTCCGCACGTTGATTTCCGCCGCTTCGCACGACGACAAGACCGAAGAGGAGGCCACAGCGCGGTTTTCCGCGTTCTTCCTGGTCAGCGCCGTTGCCGATCCGAAAACCGAGAAGCTCGTCGCCTCGTGCAAGCGCATCACGGCCGAATTGAAACGGCTGGAGAGCCACAAGGTCGATCTGCCGCTGGTCGGCTCCAACGACAAGTCGCGCCCCGAAAGCTCGTTCGGGCCGGGGGACGGCGAGTAAGCCCCTCCCTTCCCCTTCGCCGTCAGACAACCGTCTCCGGTGTGAGAAGGCACATCTCGGCGCTGTCGCCGAGTTCGATCTGTATCGTCGCGTGGTGAATGCCGAAACACTGCTCCAGGTCGCGCGCGATCCGGGTCAGCACCGCGTCGCCAGGATGGCCCTGCGGCATCACGAGATGACAGGTCAGCGCGGTCTCGGTCGTGCTCATGCCCCAGATGTGCAGGTCGTGGATCGCCGCCACCCCGGGAAGCGAGGCGAGATGCGCCCGCACCGCCGCCGGGTCGATCCCTTCCGGCACCGCGTCGAGCGCGAGACCGATCGCCTCCTTCATCAGACCCCAGGTGCCGTACACGATCACGGCGCAAACCAGCAGCGTCACGATCGGATCGATCCGCCACAGACCGGTCAGCATGATCGCGACGCCGCTCACGACGACACCGGCGCTGACCAGCGCGTCGGCCATCATGTGCAGAAAGGCGCCCCTGATGTTCAGGTCGCGCTCGCTCCCGCGCAGAAACAGCAGCGCGGTCGCGCCGTTGACGAGGATGCCGATCCCGGCGACCCACGCCATGACGGCGCCCTCGACCGGGGCCGGGTTGGTAAAGCGGAAGATCGCCTCCCACGCCAGCCCGCCGGTCACGACCAGTAGGATGATCGCATTGGCGAGCGCCGCCAGGATCGAGCTTGACCGCAGCCCGTAGGTGAAACGATGGGTCGGTCTGCGCCGCGCCAGCACGGCGGCACCCCACGCCAGCGCCAGCCCGAGCACGTCGCTGAGATTGTGGCCGGCATCGGCGAGCAGCGCCAGCGATCCGGCCAGCAGACCGGCCGCCGCTTCCGCCGCGATGTAGGTCAGATTGAGACCGATCCCGATCGCAAAGGCGCGATCGTAATTCGTGTGACGATGGTCGTGGGAATGCCGATGCGCGTGCGCGTGCTCCCGGGCGTGGTGGTGGGACTGTCCCGGCGGGTGCGCATGCCGATGATCGGCGTGCTGATCGGGTTGCGTCACGCGGGCGGCCTCTGCGAAATGCCGGCGGCTGGCTTCTTCCGTCCGATCGGATATGGTGCGCGACGGCACCAAATCATCGTGAAAACCGCAGGCAAGCCCCCGGATGAAAGCCCCCGGATGAAAGCCCTTGTCACCGGGTTCGAGCCGTTCGGCGACGACCCGATCAATCCCGCGCTCGACGCGCTGCGCCGTCTGCCGCGGCGTCTCGGCGAGATCGAGATCGCCGCCTGGACATTGCCGACCGTTTTCGGCCGGTCGCTCGACGCGCTCGACGACGCCCTGAGAGCGACGCAGCCCGATCTCGTGCTGTGCGTCGGTTTGGCCGGCGGGCGCGCCGCGCTGTCGCTCGAACGGGTCGCGATCAATCTCGACGACGCGCGCATCCCGGACAATGCCGGCCGAATGCCGGTCGACCGCGCGATCGTGGCGGGCGGCCCCGCCGCGTATTTTACGACCTTGCCAATCAAGGCGGCGGTGAAGGCGCTGCGCGAGGCCGGGCTTCCCGCGATCGTGTCGAATACGGCGGGCACCTTCGTCTGCAACCATGTGTTTTACGGGTTGATGCACCGCGCCGCGACCTCTCGCCCGACATGGCGCGGCGGTTTTCTGCACGTGCCGTATCTGCCGACGCAAGCCGCCCGCAATGACGGCGCGCCGTCAATGGCGCTGGCCGATATCGTGCGCGGGATCGAGATCGTGCTCGCCATCGCCGCTTCGCGCGGCGAGGATATCGCGGCGCAGGAAGGCGCGATCAGCTGATGCGATGCGCCGGCAGGGCGTGCTATCACCGGTCCGGTCTGCCGCAGCAGGGCGTTCAGCGACGGAGGGTTGGGCATGGTCGCGTATAACGGCGCGCATGTCGTCGTCACCGGCGGCACAGGCGCATTGGGAACCGCGGTCGTCAGCGCGCTGCGCGCCGCCGGGGCGGTGTGCCACGTCACCAACATCGTCCCGGAAGAGCTTGAGAGGTTTCCGCATCACGGCGACTCCGGCGTGCACGTCGCGACCGGGATCGAGCTTGTCGACGAGGCGGCGATCCGCCGCTTCTATGCGAGCCTGCCGCCGCTATGGGCGTCGATCCATCTGGCAGGCGGGTTCGCAATGTCGCCGGTCGCCGAGACTTCGGCGGCCGATTTCGTGGATCAGTTCCAGATGAATGCGTTGTCAGCGTTTCTGTGCTCGGCGGCGGCGATCCGCGCGATCCGCGGCCGCAACGGTCCCGGCCCTGGCGACGCCAAAGGCGGGCGCATCGTCAACGTGGCGGCGCGGCCCGGCATCGAGCCGCGGCTCGGCTCGGGGATGGTCGCCTATGCAACGGCGAAGGCGGCGGTCGCCGCGATGACCGAGGCGCTGGCGCAGGAGACCGCCGGCGAGGAGATCTGGATCAACGCTGTGGCCCCGTCGATCCTCGATACCCCGGCCAATCGCGCCGCGATGCCGAATGCCGATCACGGCAGCTGGGTCGCGCCGAGCGCGGTCGCGGACGTGATCGCATTCCTGGCCTCGCCCGACAACCGCGTGACCCGCGGCGCGGTTATTCCGGTCTATGGCGGGGCATAAAGGATTTGCCTGCTTGAGAGGTCAAGCAGAGCTTCGGCGGCTCGGGAGGAGAAAGCGGTAATGGCCAAAGGCATCCTGATCGCGGCGATGAATATCGGCAACGCGGCGGAGGACGAGTTTCACGATTGGTACGACACCGAGCACCTGCCGGAGCGAATGCGGGTGCCCGGTTTTCTTGTCTGCCAGCGCTGGATCGGGGCCGACGACCGGAAGGTCTCGGTCGCGACCTACGATCTTGACACGGTCGGCGTGCTGCAAGGTCCGGAGTATCGGGCGATCGGCGGCGAGAACCTGTCCCCCTGGTCGAAGCGGGTGACGGGCCGGGTCGAGCGGCTGATGCGGTTCGAGGGCGATCAGATCCTGCCGGGCGACGCGCGGTCGCCCGACAATGCCGGCGGGCTGCTGCTCAACGCGATGAATGTCGAGCCGGCGGCCGAGGCCGAATTCAACGAGTGGTACGACAACGAGCATATCCCGGCGCTTGCCGCGGTGCCCGGCGTTCTGTGCGCGCGGCGCTTCCGCGCTACCAGTGCCAACCGCCGCTATGTCGCGCTGTATCACCTCGCCTCGCCCGACGTGCAGGCGGCCCCAGCCTGGAAGAACGCAGCCGACAGCGAGTGGACGCGCAAGCTGCAGCCGCATTTCCGCGATCATCTCCGCCTCGTCTGCCGCAACTACGTCCGCGGCGGCTGAGCGGCATCGATCCGGGGAGCGGCGGCGCCCCGACCGGAATGGAACGCATCGTCTCGTTCGGCTTTCTTGCGCCGCCGACCGTTCTGATCACGATATGCGTCGTCGGTGCGCTGATCGCGTTAAAATGGCGGCTCACCGGCCTCGCGATTGTGCTGGCCGCAAGCCTGACCCTGTTTGCCGTCGCAACACCGGCCGTTTCGTCCTGGCTGCTCCGGCGCGCTGAGGCCGGCGTGCCGCGGCAGGTCGATTTCGACGGCGCGCAGGCGATCGTCGTGCTCGGTGGCGAGGTGCGAAGGGGAGACGGGAGCGATATTCCCGACCGGCTCGGCGCCTGGAGCTATGAGCGGCTGTCGCTTGCGACCGACGCCTATCGGCGGCTGCACCTGCCGGTCGCGGTCACGGGCGGACGTCCCAGCGGGCAGCGTATCAGCGAGGGCGCGCTGATGCAGGCCGCGCTCGAGTCCAAATTCGGTATTCCCGTCGCTTGGAGCGAGGATCAATCGCGAAACACCTGGGAAAACGCCGTATTCACCGGTCAATTATTGCGCAAGGAAGGGATCGACAAGGTTGTTGTCGTCACCCACCGCTGGCATTTGCCGCGCGCGCTGCGCTCGTTCGAGCGCGCCGGAATGCGGGCCGTGCCGTGGCCGGCGCCGGAAACAGCGCCGCGCGGCGCTCGGCTCCGGGACTACCTGCCGACCATGAGCGCGCTGCAGGACAGTTTCCATGGTCTGCACGAGATCATCGGCAGATTTTATTACGAGCTGCGCTATTGACCGGCGACGCGGCCGGGCCATTCTGTCGCCCCAGGATGGGCCAAGCAGAAGCCCGAGGAGGCCGAGATGCGTCGCCAGGACCAGATCGCGGAGGCCGGAAAGCTTCTCGCGCATATCGACAATCGCACGACGGCGCTGGCCGACAGCGTCTACCGCAACAAGGTGACCGGTTATACCTGTCCGCGCCAGGCCGCGCGCGAACGGGCGCTGTTCTTTGAAAACGGGCCGATCAATATCGGGCTGAGCGCGCTGCTGCCGCAGGCCGGGGACTGGATGACGCACGATTATGCCGGCGTGCCGATCCTGCTCGTGCGCCGCGAGGATGGAGCGCTCGCGGCCTTTCTCAATGTTTGCCGGCATCGCGGCGCCCGCATTGCGGAAGGAGGCGGCGGCAGCGCCCGAAGCTTTTCCTGCCCGTATCACGGCTGGACCTACGGTCTGGACGGCACCCTAATCGCGCGGCCGGAAGAGGCTTCGTTTCCGGCGATCGATCGTGCGACGCACGGGCTGCGGGTGCTGCCGGTCATCGAACAGCACGGCATGATCCGGGTCGGGACCCGGCCCGGCACCGCGCTCGATATCGACCGGCAACTCGCAGGCCTCGGCGACGAACTGGCTTCGTACCGCCTCGACTCCTATCACCACTACGAAACGCGCACGCTGAGGCGCGAAATGAACTGGAAGCTCGCGGTCGATACGTTCTGCGAGACGTATCATCTCAGCTATCTGCACCACGACACGATCAGCGAGCTTTTTTACAACAATCGCGCGACATTTGATGCGTTCGGCCGCAACCACCGCCTGATCGCGGCGCGCCGCACGATCGACGAGCTGCGCGGCCTGCCGGAAGCGCAGTGGGACGTCTACAGCCACACCGCGATCGTGTACGTGCTGTTCCCGAACACGGTGTTCATCTATCAGCGCGACCATGTCGAGAGCTGGCACATTTTCCCGGGCGACCGCCCCGATCGCTGCTCGATGTACGTCTCGCTCTACATCCCCGAAAAGGTGACCAGCGACAGCGCCAAACGGCACTGGGACAGGAATTTCGACCTGCTGATGGCGACGGTCGAGATGCAGGACTTCCCGACCTGCGAAGGAATGCAGCGCGGGTTTCTGTCGGGCGCCCAGGATGCGATCGTTTTCGGGCGCAACGAGCCGGCCTTGCAGCATTTCCACCGCAGCGTCACGGCGGCGCTCGCCGAGGAAGAGCCGCGCTTGGCGGCGCAATAGCCCGTCATAGGGCGGCTAAGCATAGCGCAATCCGCCATCGAAGCAGCGTTTAATGGAATGGCGGGTTATCCCCGGCTTCTGCCGGGGGTCACCCGCCCGACGAATTGAGCAGGCGCGGAAGCCGCCTCAGTCGCGCCCCTCGATACGGTCCATGTCCTCGTCGCTGAACCCGAAATGGTGGCCGATTTCGTGGATCAGTACGTGGCGGACGATGTCGTACAAATCCTCGCCAGTCTCGCACCAGTAATCGAGCATCGGGCGGCGGTAGAGATAGATCATGTCGATTTCGGGGTTTGGGTCGCTGACCGATTTGTGCGGCAGCGCGACACCGCGATACAGTCCCAACAGATCGAACGGGCTGTCGAGACCCATCGCCCGCTCGGTTTCGTTATCGGGAAAATCCTCGACCCGGATAACGATGGGTCCCAGCGCATTCTTGAAATGATGCGGCAGACCGGCCAGCGCGCGCGTTGCTATCGCTTCGATCTCGGCGGCCGAGGGCGGCTGGCGCGGCATCAGCGGAGCGCCCTCGGCCGGAGCGCCGGTTGAACTCCGGCCGGAAGCGGCTCACTTTCCAGGCGGCGACCGGCGCAACGCAGGCCCCAATGGCGGAGAGTCTCATGGCGGAACGGCTGACAGGCGCGGCACGGCAGACGGCCTTGCGCGAGCTGCATGGGTGGAGCGAGGTCGAGGATCGCGACGCTATCCGCAAGAGCTATCACTTCAGCGACTTCTCCGAGGCCTGGGCGTTTGTGTCGCGCATCGCGCTCGCCGCGGAAAAGATGGATCACCATCCCGAGATCTTCAACGTGTACAACCGGGTCGAGATCGCGCTGTCGACCCACGACGCCGGGGGCTTGAGCGAGCGCGACATCAGGCTGGCCCGCCTCATCGACGACCTGGCCCCGGAACGCGACCAGCGCCCCGACCTGCCCTGACGGCGCGTTCGGGCGAGACGGCGACAGCGGCGGTCCCGCTCCCGCCCGCCTCAGCTCTTCGGCCAGAACACCTTCGCCAGCGCGCGGTCCTCCGGCAGGACCGTGAGCGGCACCCCTTTCTGCCATTGCACAAAAACCATCGGCACGTTCTGGCGGCGGCCCTTGTCGTCGAACTTGATCGGGCCGGGGAAGGCCAGCGCGGCCGGACCCTCGGTCAGGTTCAAACTGCGGATGCCCTCGGCGACCTTGAGCCTGTCGGCGGCCCCGGCAGCCTCCAACCCTTCCTTCAATATCCAGGTGTGGCCATAGCCGCACATCGCATCCTGCGTCGCGAACGGCTCGCCGGTGCGTTTTTTGAAGGCTTCGAGGAACTCCTCCTGTCCTTTGAGCGGCCAGTTCGCGACGCTGAACAAAAAGCCTTCGAGCAGATCGGGGCCGATCGTCTGCAACAATTCCGGTACGCCAAACGGGGCGCCGTTGCCGATCAGCGGAATTCTCCCGCGTGCCAGTCTGAATTCGTCGAGTTTTTCGAGGATCAGCTTTACGTCCGGCATCGCCGAGGTCAGCAACAGCACAAAATCGGGCCGGGCCGAGCGGATTTTGCTGACCAGCGGCGTCGCGTCGGATAAGGGCGGCGTAAAGGTTTCGTCGACCGTTGCCTTGAGACCGGCCTTTTCGAGACCGCCGCCCTCGCGCAGATACTTGCCGAAACTGACCGGCGAGGCGGTGTTGTCCTGCAGAATGGCGAGCGTCTTCGGCCGCTTGCCGGTCGCCCTCTCGGCCAGTTCCAGCGTGGTCGGGAGCGTCTGGGCGGCCTGCCAATCGGCGGTTGGCGAGGTCTGAAAGATGAATTTGAACCCGCGCCCGGTGATCGCATCGGAATAGGACAGGGTCAGCCACGGCAGTTGCGCGCGCTCGGTCACCTCGGTCACCGCCAGCGTGAACGAGCTGAGCCACGAGCCAAAACCGCCGATCAGATCGGGCTGCTCGGCCAGCAGACGCTGGGCCGCGTTCTTGGCCTTTTCGGTGCTGTCGCCGGCATCGGCGACGACCAGCTCGAACCGGGCGCCGCCAAGGCTCTTGATGCCGCCTGTCCGGTTGATTTCGTCGATCGCCATGTCGGCGCCCTGCCGCAGCAACTGACCCTGCCGCGCCCAGGGACCGGAGAGCGGCGCGATCATCGCCATCCTGACCGGTTTCTCCTGCGCCCGCGCCGACAGGATGCCGAAACCGGGAGAGGTCAGCGCACCCAGCGCCAGACCCGCCGCCACGCTGCGTCTCGTCGGTCGAAAACTCATTGCGGTCTCCTGATGAACACCAATTCGCAAAACGGTCATTTGGCCGGGACTGCGACGCGGTCGGCCCATTTCTTGCCGAGATAGGCCTCGATCACGCTCGGATCGCGCACGACATCATCCGGGCGGCCCGAGGCGATCAGCCTGCCGTGATCGAGCACGTCGAAATGGTCCACGAGCTGCACCATCGCGTGCATCGTGTGTTCGATGATCAGCACCGTCGTGCCGTCGGCGCGCACCTGCCGGATCACGTCGAGGATGCCGCCGAGATCCTCGTGACCGAGACCGGCCAAGGTCTCGTCGAGCAGCACCAGCTTCGGGCGCGGCACCAGCGCGCGCGCCAGTTCCATCAGCCGCAACTCGCGGGTCGTCAGCCCGCCCGCCGGCGCCTCGGCCGCCTCGCTGAGGCCGACCCGGTCGAGTGCCGCCAACGCCATACGCCGCGCCGTCGCGTCGTCGCGCGCCCCGACAAACGCACCGACAATGACGTTTTCGAGCACGGTCATGCGCGGAAAGGCGCGCACGACCTGAAAGGTGCGGCCGATGCCGCGCCGGCAAACCTGGTTCGGGCGCAGCCCGGCGATCGGCTCGCCGGCAAAATGGATCGTGCCGCTGTCGGGCTTTAAAAACCCGTTGATGACGTTGAACAATGTCGTCTTGCCGGCGCCGTTCGGACCGATGATCCCGTACAGCCCGCCCTCGGGCACGACAAGATTGACGCCGTCGAGCGCGCGCAGCCCGCCAAACGAGATGCCGATATCGCGCAATACCAGCAGGTCGCCTCCCTGTGTCGCCGGCCGCAGCGGCAGCGGCGTCGCAATCGCGCGGGTCTCAGCCGGCGCCGGCACCGAGACGGCTGCGCGCGGCACCGCAGTACGGGCGGCCTGTTTTTGCGATATCCGGCGCGACAGCCGATCGCGGACCCGCCAATACACACCCTCCGGCGCCAGCAGGATGATCGCGATAATCGCGATGCCGTAGACGACGCCCTGAATGCCCGGCAATACCGCGCCGAGTTCGGCGTTCAGCCCCTCTGCCAGCGGCACCAGCACCGCCGCCCCGATGACCGGTCCCCACAGGCTGCCGACCCCGCCAAACAGCGCCAGGATCAGCGCCTGGGCCGAGACCAGCATGCCGAACACGCTCTCCGGGGTCACGACCAGCATGATGACCCCGTACATCCCGCCGGCCACGGAAGCGAGCGCGCCCGACAGCATCAGCGCCAGCATCTTCCAGCGCCACGTATTGATGCCGGCGGCTTCGGCGGCCGGTTCGTTCTGCTTGATCGCGGTCAGCGACATGCCGAACCGCGTGTTCTCGACCCACAGCGAGATCAAGAGCGCGATCACCAGAAGCGCCAGCGCCAGCACGACATAGACGCGGCGATCCTCGAACTGCATGTATAGCGCCGGCGCCTCGCGCGCCATCGGCAGCGCCACCTCCTGATAGCCGAGCCACTGAAATACATACAAAATCGCCAGCGGATAGGCGAGCATCGCCAGTGCGAAGTAGTGACCGCGCAGGCGGAAGGTCGGGTAGCCGATCAGCGCGCCGGCGACGGCCCCAATCACGGCGCAGAACGGGATCGACAGCCACGGCGTCACGCCGAAATCGTGCATCCCGATCGCGACCGTATAGGCGCCGAGACCCCAGAACACCGCGTGACCGAACGAGAAATACCCGGCGTAGCCCGATAGGATGTTCCACGCCAGCGACAGCACCGCCCACAGCAGCACGTAGGTCAAGACGAGCTGGTAATAATCGCTTTGCAGGACGACCAGCGACAGCACCAGGATCGCGGCGGCGACCCCAACGATCGCCCACAATTGCCGCTGGGCAACGCTCACCACTACGGGTGATTCAGAACTGCGATCGCCAGTAGTTTCTAAGATGACGGATAGATAAGCTAGAATTCCGGCGACAGCTAAGAGGAGGACCGGCGTGAGGCTGAGAAAATTAAATCCAAGAACAATAATTATACCAATCGCAGATCCGACCAGCAGGACAGCTCCAATGGTTGGATAACTCAGCACGATGCCTGCACCGAGGAGTGCCGCAGTAGGTATAACTATGCTCAATACCTTCAACAATTCGCCGATGCGCCCGTCACCGGCAGTCACGAATAGAGTTCCTATGGCAAATCCGTAAGCGCTGAGCGACAGCGCGCTCAATCCGCCGATAATGCCAAGTATCAGTGCTGCTAGTCTCATGTGCGCTCGGTCAGGCGGCCGAACATGCCCTGCGGCCGCAGAAAGATGATCAGCAGAAACACCACGAAGATTGCCGTGTTCTGCAACTGGTAGGGCAGCACCAGCGTCGACATCTGCTGCACGATGCCGATCAGCAGCCCGCCCCAGAACGCGCCGACGATGCTGCCCAGCCCGCCGAGCACGACGCCGGCATACATCACGATAACGAACTCGAACCCGATATAAGGCTGAAACGTCTGAAACGTCGCGACCAGCCCGCCGGCGATCGCGGTGATCCCGACCCCGAGGCTCCACGCGACGCGATGCGCCCGATCGACATCGATCCCCATGTAGATCGCCGCCTGCGGGTTGTCGGCGGCGGCGCGCAACGCCTTGCCGATCCGCGTATGGTTGAGAAACAGATAGACCCCGGCCGCCACGGCGATCGCGACGATGCAGCTCACGGTGCGCGCCTGGTTCAGCAGAACCTCACCGATCTCCCAGGACTGGCGCGACAGCGGCGTGCGGATGCCGAGCGGGGTCGAGCCGAACAGGATCAGACCGCCATTGGTCAGGATCAGCGAGAGACCGAGCGTGACCAGGATCTGGCCGTAATGCCCGGCGCCCTCGATATTGGCGACCCCGGCCCCGGTCACGCGCGACACGATGAAACGGTGAATAAACCACCCGATCGCGAAGACGATCGGCCCGGCGATAAACGCCGCGACGATCGGTCCGGCATAAGGACCGAGAAACAGCAGCACGCCGTATCCGGTGGTCAGATAAAACGCGGCGTACATGCCGAGCATCAGAAAATCGCCCTGGGCGAAATTGATGACCCGCATCGCACCGAAGATGATGTTCAGCCCGACGCACATCAGCGCATAGGCGCTGCCGACCAGGATGCCCGCGGCGAGCGCCTGCCAGAAATCGATCATCATAAACGGCATCGCCGCGTCCTCGCCGGCATCTGCTCTGCCGTCTGACCATAGGCGCAGCCGCGCATGGCTGTCATCGAATTTTGCCACGGGAATTTTGCCGCGGGAATTTTGATTGGAGGCAGGTCGCGTTGGCGCGCTCGACGCGCCGTGCTATGCCGGGACCGGCACGACAAGGTCGAGTGAACTTCATGCTCGAAATCGAGAACCTGTCCGTCAGCTATGGCGGTCTGGCGGCGCTGCGCGGCGTGTCGCTCTCGGTCGGCGAAGGGCGGTTTGTCGCGATCGTCGGTCCGAACGGCGCCGGCAAGACGACGCTGTTCAAGGCGATTTCCGGCACGGTCGAGCCGGCCGGGGGGAAAATCCTGTTCGAGGGGAACAACCTTCTCGCCATTCCGCCGTCCCGACGCGCCCATCTCGGCATCGCGCACGTCCCCGAGGGGCGTCAGGTTTTCGCGTCGCTGACCGTGCTCGAAAATCTGGAGATGGGGGCCTATGCCGAGCGCGGGCGGGGCGACCGGCAGCGCAATCTCGACCGCATTTTCGCGCTGTTCCCGGTCCTTGCCGAGCGGCGCGGTCAGATGGCCGGCACGCTGTCCGGCGGCGAGCAGCAGATGCTGGCGATCGGCCGCGGCATGGCCTCGGCGCCGCGTCTGCTGCTGCTCGACGAACCGTCGATGGGGCTGGCGCCGACGATCGCCGATCTGATCTTCGACCGGGTCGCCGCGCTGCATCGCGACGACCGGCTGACCATCCTGCTCGTTGAGCAGCGCGTCGCCGAGGCGCTCGAATCCTGCGATTACGGCTATGTCCTCGAAACCGGCCGCGTCGTGCTCGAAGGGACGCACCATACCTTGATGGCCGACGACCGGGTGCGCCGCGCCTATTTGGGAATGTAGGAGCCGCGCGGAACCGCCCTCCCCCTCCATCCGCGGCGAAGGACCATATCTCGCGAATGAGCGTCGCCGCCAAGATTTGCGGGTTGTCGAGCGAGGAAGCGGTTGCTGCCGCGGTCGAAGGCGGCGCGGCGTATCTCGGCTTTGTCTTTTACCCGCCGAGCCCGCGTTCCGTGTCGCCGGCGCGCGCCGCCATGCTGTGCGCCGAGGTGTCGGAGCCGGTGCAGCGGGTCGGACTGTTCGTCGATGCCGACGACGCGACGATCGGTAGAGCGCTCGACGCAGCGCCGCTCGACATGCTGCAGTTTCACGGCCGGGAGAGCCCCGAGCGGGTCGAACAGGTCCGGGCGCGGTTCGGCCGTCCGATCATGAAGGCGATCCCGATTGCCGCGGCCGAGGATGTTGCGGCCGCCTCGCTCTACCAAGACTGCGCCGATTTTCTGCTGTTTGATGCAAAGCCGCCGCGGCGCGACGATGCGCTGCCCGGCGGCAACGGTCTTGTCTTCGACTGGCGGCTGATCGCCGGGCGAAGCTGGCGTCTTCCGTGGATGCTCTCGGGCGGGCTGAATGCGGCAGTGCTGGCCGAGGCGGTGCGGATTTCCGGCGCGACGACGGTCGATGTCTCGTCCGGCGTCGAGCGCCGCCCCGGCGAGAAGGACACCGGGAAGATCAGGACGTTCCTCGCTGCGGCGCATTCGTTGTAGGATCAGGGCGTGACCGCATCGCAGCCGAATGCGGAACTGTCGGAAAGCTGCGCAGGCCGACCGCGACAGCCGCGAAGGCCAGATGCGCGCAGCGGCTGACGAGGCATTGCTGAAAACCGCGAACCCCGGTATGAAGCAGGACAAATGACTGGTTTCCCGGCGCGGAAGAGCGATCTCACTCTCGATTCGTCCGGCCCCGGACTGAGTTGTGACGAAATTGTCCGCGAACTCTATTCAGGTCTGCTGGGGCGGCCGGCGGATGCCGGTGGATTTCAGTTCTATCTTGCCGCGATGCGCGACGGCGTTCCGCTCTCCGACATCATCCGGCAATTCGTGAAATCTGACGAGTTCCAATCGCACAACAGCTCGTCCGTTTTCCCGGTGCCGGTTCTGCCCGATCTCACCGAACTCTTTTCAGACAAATACATACGCAAGGCGCCCGACAGCGCCATCTTCGTGGCATCGTCCGATGACGATATCGCTCTGATGGAATCGCTTATAACCAAATATCGCTATTATGAGAGCTTTGGTGTCTGGACGCCGCGAATAGATCTGGACAAACAGGTGACTGCCGCCGTCATTCAAGGACTGGGCGCACGCAACTGCCTCGAGCTGGGCTGCTTCAGCGGTGCGGTGCTCAGCGTTCTTTGCGAGAAGGGCTTGGATGTTTGCGGCTTGGAGGTCAGCCATCTGGCCTTTTTGCTCGCTCACCCGAACATCCACGAAAAGATCCGTTTCGGCAATCTTCTGGATCTGAATTTCGATACCATGTATGATTCGGTTCTTTGCATGGACGTTCTTGAGCATGTCAACCCAATCTCTCTGAAAAATTATATCCGCCGAATTTCCCGGCTGCTGAAGCAGGACGGTTTCGCCTATGTAAACTCGCCGATGTTCGGTCCCGACGACATATTCGGCACGGTGTTCGAAGCCTACTTGCCGGAATGGCAAGAGGCGGGACCAGACGAATTCTGGCGGCACATGCATTGCGACGCGAAAGGCTGGCCGATGCATGGTCATCTGGTGTGGGCCAGCCCGCTCTGGTGGGAACGGGCCTTTCTGGAGCATGGCCTTATTCGTGACCGGGATATCGAACGAGTCCTGCACCACCTGCTGCACGGCTTCTTCGAGAAATTCGCGCCGGCGCGTCGCTGTTTTTTTGTACTGCGGCACCCGGAGTTCAGCCCGGATCTGGATGCGGTGACCGGAAGTCTCGCGTCGGCGGTGACGCCGTTCCTGGGCGACGCCACTGCCTGAACCTCCTATATTCGGATCGCTCAATAGATAGTATCGCCGAAATCGGCGTTTCTCGTCAGCCCGGTCGGCGCCCGCTTGGCGGCTCGGCCGCCCAGGAGGCAATGATGCAGACACCGAACACCTATCGCGGCGGTCCGGACCCGCGCGGCCATTTCGGGATTTATGGCGGGCGCTATGTCGCCGAGACGCTGATGCCGCTGATCCTGGCGGTCGAAGAAGCCTATAACGCGGCCAGGGACGACCCGAATTTTCACGCCGAGCTGGCCTATTATCTCGACCACTATGTCGGGCGTCCCAGTCCGCTCTATTTCGCCGAGCGGCTGACCCGGCATTTCGGCGGCGCGAAACTCTATTTCAAACGCGACGAGCTGAACCACACCGGCGCGCACAAGATCAACAACGTGCTGGGCCAGGTTCTGCTGGCGCGCCGCATGGGCAGGCGTCGCATCATCGCCGAGACCGGCGCCGGACAGCACGGCGTCGCGACCGCGACCGCCTGCGCGCTGTTCGACCTGCCCTGCGTCGTCTATATGGGCGCGACCGATATCGAGCGGCAGAAGCCGAACGTGTTCCGCATGCGGCTGCTCGGCGCCGAAGTCGTACCGGTGCATTCCGGCACCGCTACCCTGAAGGACGCGATGAACGACGCGCTGCGCGACTGGGTCGCGCATGTCGATGACACGTTCTACGTGATCGGCACGGTGGCGGGGCCGCACCCGTACCCGGCGATGGTGCGCGACTTCCAGTCGGTGATCGGCCGCGAGGCGCGCGAGCAGTTGATGAAAGCCGAGGGACGGCTGCCCGATACGCTGGTTGCCTGTATCGGCGGCGGGTCGAACGCGATGGGGCTGTTCCACCCGTTTCTCGACGATCCTCCGGTGCGGATGATTGGGGTCGAGGCCGGCGGGCACGGCATCGAGACCGGGCTGCACGCCGCTTCGCTGAACGGCGGCCAGCCCGGCGTTCTGCACGGCAACCGCACCTACCTCTTGCAGAACGAAGACGGCCAGATCAACGACGCACATTCGATCTCGGCCGGTCTCGACTATCCCGGTATCGGCCCGGAGCACGCCTGGCTGCACGATCTCGGCCGCGTCGAGTATGTCTCGATTACCGACCGCGAGGCGCTCGACGCCTTTCAACTGTGCAGCCGTCAGGAGGGGATCATCCCGGCGCTGGAGCCGGCGCACGCGCTGGCGCATGTCGCGAAGATCGCCCCGACCCTGCCGCGCAATCACCTGATCGTGATGAACATGTGCGGCCGCGGCGACAAGGACATCTTCGCCGTCGCCGAGCATCTCGGGGTGAGGTTGTGACCCGCATCGCCCGCCGTTTCGCGAAACTGCGCGAGGAGGGCCGCGCCGGGCTGGTCATCTATCTGACGGCCGGCGACCCCGATCCCGAAACGTCGCTGGCGCTGTTTCAGGGTCTGCCGGACGCGGGCGCCGATCTGATCGAGATCGGCATGCCGTTTTCCGACCCGATGGCCGACGGCCCCTCGGTCCAGGCAGCCGGGCAACGCGCTCTGAAAGCCGGCATGAGCCTGCGCAAGACGCTGGCGATGGTGCGGCATCTGCGCCAGCGCGATCCCGATACGCCCTATGCGCTGATGGGGTATTACAATCCGATCTACCGCTACGGCGCCGAAGCGTTCGCACGCGACGCGGCGGCGGCCGGGGTCGATGGCGCGATCGTCGTCGATCTGCCGCCCGAGGAGGATGCCGAACTGGCCGGGCCGGCGCGCGCCGCTGGTCTCGACATCGTCCGGCTTGCCACGCCGACCAGCGACGAAGCCCGCCTCCCGGCGATCGTCGCGCAGGCCGGCGGCTTTATCTACTATGTCGCGATCGCCGGCATCACCGGCACGCGCTCGGCCGAGGCCGCCAGCGTGCATGCGGCGGTGGCGCGGCTGCGCCGGTTCACCGAGCTGCCGGTCGCGGTCGGGTTCGGCATCAAGACCCCGGCCCAGGCCGCCGAGGTCGGACGCGCTGCCGACGCGGCGGTGGTCGGCTCGGCAATCGTTGACCGCCTTGCCCTCAACCTTGACCCGCAAGGAAACGCCAGACCCGGTCTTGTCGAGGCCGTGCTCGCGGATGTGCGCGCGCTGGCGGAAGGGATGCGCCGCGGGCGTCGGACATGAACTGGCTGACCAATTACGTCCTGCCGAAAATCCGGGTGTTCCGGCGCAAGGAGGTGCCGGACAATCTCTGGCGCAAATGTCCGTCCTGCGAGCAGATGCTGTTTCATCGCGAGCTGGCGGAAAACTTGCACGTCTGCCGCAGCTGCGGCCACCATCTCCGCATTGGCAGCCAAACCCGGTTCAAGCTGCTGTTCGACGACGGCGCCTTCGAGCCGGTCGAGACGCCGAAAGTCACGCCTGATCCGCTGCGTTTTCGCGACCGCAAGCGCTACACCGACCGGCTGCGCGAAAGCCAAACCGCGCTTGGAACCGGCCCGGGGACCGGCAATGACGCGCTCGCGGTCGCCGAGGGGCGGATCGACGGCGTGCCGGCGATCGTCGCGGCGTTCGATTTCGCCTTTATGGGCGGCTCGATGGGGGTGGCGGTCGGCGAAGCATTCATTGCCGCAGCGCGGCGCGCGGTCGAGCGCGAGGCGGCGCTGATCGTCGTGCCGGCCTCAGGCGGCGCGCGCATGCAGGAAGGCATCCTGTCGCTGATGCAGATGCCGCGTACGATCCTGGCCGCCGACATGGTCAAGGAAGCCGGACTGCCCTATATCGTCGTGCTGACCGATCCGACGACCGGCGGCGTGTCGGCCTCGTTTGCGATGCTCGGCGACATCATCCTGGCCGAACCCGGCGCGATCGTCGGCTTCGCCGGCGTCAGGGTCATCCAGGAAACCATCCGCGAGACATTGCCCGAGCGGTTCCAGCGCGCCGAGTATCTGTTCGAGCACGGCATGGTCGATCAGGTCGTGCCGCGCGCCGAGCTGGTCGCGACTTTGGGCCGCCTGCTGCGGCTGTTGCGCGAACCGCGTCGCGCGGAGGCCGCCCCGAACATCGCGCCGGCGATGACGGCCCCGCCGATTGCAGCCGAGGGCGACGGCGAATGACGGCCGACCGGCTCCCGGCGGCGAGCGACCGGGTTCTGACCCGGCTGATGCGGCTGCACCCGAAAAAGATCGACCTGACGCTCGGCCGGATCGAACGGTTGCTAACCGCGCTCGGCAACCCGCAAGACAGATTGCCGCCGGTTGTCCACGTCGCCGGGACAAATGGGAAAGGTTCGACGGTCGCGACGATGCGCGCCTGCCTCGAAGCGGCCGGATACCGGGTGCATGTCTACACCTCGCCGCATCTCGTGCGCTTCCACGAGCGCATTCGCCTCGCCGGCGAACTGATCGACGAGGATGCGCTGCTCGCGGTGCTCGACGAATGCGAGCGCGCCAATCGCGGCGACCCGATCACATTTTTCGAGATCACGACCGCCGCGGCATTTCTCGTCTTCGCCCGCATCCCGGCCGATATCGTTCTGCTCGAAACCGGCCTCGGCGGCCGGCTCGATGCGACCAACGTCATTCGCCGGCCGGCGGCGACGGCGATCACGCCGATCTCGCTCGACCATCAGGCGTTTCTCGGCGACACGATCGCGGCGATCGCCGGCGAGAAAGCCGGCATCCTGAAACCGGGCGCGCCCGCAATCATCGGACCGCAGCCCGACGAGGCCGAAGCCGTGATCGAAACCCGTGCCATCGCGATCGGCACGCCGCTTTATCGCTGGCGCCGGGAATGGTGCTGTCGCCCTCACCCCCCCATCGCTGGCGCGATGGGTCCCCCCCTCTCCCACATTGTGGGAGAGGGTGCTGAGCAACGCGAGGCGGGTGAGGGCGAGGCCGGCATGCGCTATGAAGGGGAGAAATGGCGGCTCGACCTGCCGCTGCCCTCATTGCCGGGCGCCCACCAGATCGGCAATGCCGG
>JBFWVT010000021.1:0-65112 GCA_050246595.1 Alphaproteobacteria bacterium | reverse complement strand
TCGCCGAGTTGGAGCACCCCGATTTCGACAAATTCGACCTGACCAGTCTGCGCACCGGGATGATGGCCGGCTCGCCGTGCCCAATCGAGATCATGCGGCAATGCATCGACAGGATGCACCTGACCGAGTTGACGATCGGCTACGGTATGACCGAAACCAGCCCGGTCAGTTTCCAGACCGCGATCGGCGACCCGATCGAAAAGCAGACCGGCACCGTCGGACGCATCCATGCGCATGTCGAAGCCAAGGTGATCGATGCCGAGGGCCGCATCGTGCCGCGCGGCACTCCGGGCGAGCTATGCACGCGCGGCTATTCGGTGATGCTCGGCTATTGGGACGACCCGGAGCGCACCGCGGAGGCGATCGACCGGGCGCGCTGGATGCATACCGGCGATCTGGCGACGATCGACGACGAGGGCTATTGCAACATCGTCGGCCGCCTCAAGGACATGGTGATCCGCGGCGGCGAGAACGTCTACCCGCGCGAGATCGAGGAGTTTCTGTATCGCCATCCAAAGATCCGGGACGTGCAGGTGTTTGGCGTGCCCGACGAGCGCTACGGCGAGGAACTCTGCGCCTGGGTCACCTTGCGCGCCGGCGAGCACGTGACGGCCGACGAATTGCGCGCGTTCTGCGAGGGCCGGATCGCGCATTACAAGATTCCGCAGCATATCCGCTTTGTCGATGCGTTTCCGCTGACCGTGACCGGAAAGGTGCAGAAATTCGTCATGCGCGAGCGGATGATCGCCGAACTCGGCGTGCGCGAGCGCGCCACCGCGTGAGTGGATTGCGCCATTTCCCTCTCCCGCAAGCGGGGGAGGGTTAGGGTGGGGGTTCTTATTCCGAATAAGTCGAGGTGACGCGATGCACTGTTTCAATCTGAAGGCCGAGGAAAAATTCGACCCGAAAAAGCATGTCGAGCGCGTGCTCGGCCGGATCGCCGAGGGCGATGTGACGGTGGCGTGCTGGGAGCCGGGACAGGTCAGCCCGTATCACTGCCACCCGCACGCAACCGAAATCTATTTCTGCTTTGAGGGCGGCGGCACGATGAAGACGCCGACCGAGACGGTCGAGGTCGCGCCGGGATCGTTTGTCGTGCACCCGCCGGGCGAATTGCACGAGTGGAATACCGGACCCAGGCGAACGCTGCTGTTCCGCGTGCGCTACGGCAGCGAATTTTCCGGCCGCACAAAAGAATGGCCAAGCAACCCGGACTGGAAGCCGCGGCCGGAGGATGTTGCGTACTTCAAGGCGGGATGAGGCTGCTGCCATCCCAAGCGCCCGAGGCTACGATTGATGAAGGTAGAGCGCACCATATTTTTCGTAATGCGGAGGGCCATTTTCGTGACGACACAGAAGCGAACAGGCAACGGCTGCTTCAGGTGGTGAGCAAACCGACAAACTTCCTCGGGACCGACCGTGCCGGCAATGACTGGTATGCCGAGACACTCGCCGATGGCACTCAAATTTGGGCACGCGTTCGCAACGGCAAAATTGTGAATGGTGGAATTAATCCTATCGCGCGCGAGAGGCTGCCGAGATGAAGGATCGATCGTTGTCGCCGGAACAGGCTTTCGAAGCCATGTTCGTCTTTCTCGACGAATATTATCGTCGTACAAATGGCACGGCAGAACTCGGGGATGTTCTGGGGGATATCCAGCTCGTCCAGAGCGACCGCAGGCCCGCCGATCCCGCCGCCTGGACCGATTGGCTCGCGGCAATCGATCTGATCGTGAAGGAGGAAAGTCAACACGATGAGTGATGACAAAGACGAATTTGGCTTTGCGCCGGAGCACGACGCGCCGATCCCGTATATGACGCGGATACGCGAGTATTACCAGACGCTTGGCTACGGCGCGCCGTATCGCTGGGCGCATTACGCCGAGGTGCCGTTTGCGCCACTCAAGAAACCGCTGGCCGAGAGCTGCATCGGGCTGATTACGACGGCGGCGCCGTACCAGCCGGACAAGGGCGACCAGGGGCCGGGTGCGTCGTATAACGGCGCCGCCAAATTCTACCGGGTCTATTCCGGCGAGACCGATCGCGACCACGATCTGCGCATCTCGCATATCGGGTACGACCGCACGCATACGACGGCCGAGGACAGCAACACGTGGTTTCCTCTGCCGGCCCTGCGGCGGCTGTCGGAGACCGAGCGGATCGGCGAGGTCGCGCCGCGCTTTCACGGAGCGCCGACCGACCGCAGCCACCGCGCGACCCTGCACCGGGATTGCCCGGAACTGTTGAAGCGGGTGCGCGAGGACGGGGTAGACGCGGTTGTCATTGTCGCGGTTTGACCGGTGTGCCACCAGACCGTGAGTCTGGCCGCCCGTCACCTCGAAGAGAACGGCATCCCGACCATCGTCATGGGCTGCGCCAAGGACATTGTCGAATATGTCGGCGTGCCGCGCTTTCTGTTCAGCGACTTCCCGCTCGGCAACCCGGCCGGCAAGCCGCATGACCCGGAATCGCAGGCGTTTACGCTGGAGCTTGCGCTAAGAGTGCTTGAGGCGGCGCCGGTGCCGCGCACGACCGTGCAGTCGCCGCTGCGCTGGAGCGCAGACCCTGGGTGGAAGCTCGATTTCTCGAATATCGCGCGACTGTCGCCGGAGGAAATCGCGCGCCGCCGCGCCGAGTTCGACCGGCAGAAGGAGATCGCGAAGACGATCCGCGAAAAGCCGCAAGCGGCGAAATAATCGCGCGAGTCTTTGCCCGGAATACCCCCACCCTGCCCTCCCCCGCCAGCGGGGGAGGGGACGCTTTGGCGCGGGTGCCTCGTGTTGTCCCGAGTCAGAACGGCCGCCGCACCATAAACAACCCTCCCCCGCTGGCGGGGGAGGGCAGGGTGGGGGTGCGAGCCCCTCCGCCCCCGATCCGTCAGCCGTGGTTGGCGTGCCAGTGGGTGTTGCGCAGCACGCGGCCGGGCAGGGCCCCGGTGTGCTTCTTGTCTTCAAGCAGCACCTGACCGTTGACGATCGTGTGCGAGACGCCCTCGGAGGTTTCCTTGATGCGCCAGCCGCCGGCCGGGAAGTCGTGCACGACTTCTTCCTTGCCGCACTTCACGGTGGCGGGATCGAAGATCACGATATCGGCCGCCAGACCGGGGCGTAGCAAGCCTCGGTCATAAAGGCCGAAGGTCGAGGCCGAATCAAAAGTCAGCCGGCGCACCGCCTGCTCCAAGGACATGATCTGCTTCTCGCGGACCCATTCGCCCAGGAGCTTGGTCAGATAGCCGTAGCCGCCGTGGAACTGGACGTGCGCGCCGCCGTCGCCAAGGCCGATCACCGCGTTCGGGTGCGTCAGGATTTTTGACAGCGCCTCGTCGTCGATATTGTTCTCGGCTTGCAGGAAGCGGGTTTCGAGCTTTTCCTCGACGACGAGATCGAGGAACGCGTCGATGACGCCCTTCTTCTGCGCCTCGGCGATCTGGCCGATCGACTTGAACTGCATCCACTTGTTTTTTTCGAGAACCGGCTCGTTGACCCAGATGTAGTTCCACCAGGTCTTCGAGATGCCGACCGCGGCGTCGGGTTTGTTGACGATCGCTTCCTCGTGCAATTTGGCGCGGATTTCGGGATCGGCGTAGAGGCGCAGCTTTTCGTCGTCCGACCTCAACAGGATCGGGTGCCAGGTCGGCAGGCCGCGGAAGACCTGCGTGTTCTTCATCGTGAAATCCTGCGTCACCCGGTTCGGGCTGCACATCGGGTAGGCGCGGATACCGAGCGAGGCGGTCTCCTCGATACGCGCCATGTGGATTTTCCACTCGTCGGGGCGGCGCATCGTCTGCGACAGCGAGTTGTAGACGACGGTGCGGCCGGTCGCGTCGGCGAGGCGGCGCATCATGCCGTCCTTCAGCTCGACATACTGGCCGCCGCCGGCCTGGATCGTGCCGGTGCCCATCTCGCGCAATACGTCGCAGAGCTGGAAGATTTCGTTTTCGTCGGCCCACAGCGCCGGGATCAGCACACCCTGCGGGTCGAAATGTCCCTTCTCGCGCGACACCGAGAACCCCAGCGCCCCGGCCGCCATGCCCTCGCGCACGAGGTCGCGCATCTGTTTGATCTGGTCCTCGGTGGCGCCGGGCTTCTGGCAGTCGTCGCCCATCACGTAATGGCGCACCGCCGTGTGGCCGATCAGATTGCCGATATTGATCCCGAGATGGTTGTCGAGCCGCTCCATGTAATCCGGAACCGTCTCCCAGTCGAACTCGATGGTCTTGAGCACCTCCATCGGGATCGCTTCGACATAGGACAGGAACTCGGCGAGTCTGAGTTCGCCGCCCTTGCGCACCGGCGCGAGGCTCAGCGAGCAATTGCCGAAAATCACACTCGTCGCGCCGTGCTCGGGCGAAAAGGTGCAGAGCGGGTCCCAGGTGACCTGCGCGTCGTAATGGCAGTGATTGTCGATAAAGCCGGGCGCGACGGCGCTTCCATCGGCATCGATCGTGCGGCTCGCCGGCGACGACAATTTGCCGATTTCGGCAATCTTGCCGTTCTTCACGCCGACATCGCCGCGAAACGCCGGCATTCCCGAGCCGTCGACAATGAGGCCGTTCTTGATCAGCAGGTCATACGCCATCCGTTTTCCTCCTCGGTCCGGGCCATCCCGGCGCTGCGGTCGAGTGTAGCATCGAAGACGGCGCCCGATGCGCGCTATCGCCGCATGGATGGGGGCCGAGCCATGCAGGCGGTGAACATCGGCCGAGGCCGAATCGGGTGACGCCGAACTGCGGTCGCGATTCGGCCCGGCGGTTTGCAGCTTGAGAGGGACATCCCACATTATCCGATGCCAGACGGTCGGATGGCCGCTCTCCTTCCGGCTCCGGGATAGATCCCGAGCCGGCGGAGGGAGGAAAGTCCGGGCTCCACGGAGGCACGGTGCCGGGTAATCCCCGGCGGGGGCGACCCCAGGGAAAGTGCCACAGAAACACACCGCCGCACCCCGTCGTCCGGTGGGACGGCCCACGGGGCGGTATGGGGCGGCAAGGGTGAAATGGTGCGGTAAGAGCGCACCGCGCCGCCGGCAACGGCGGCGGCAGGGCAAACCCCACCGGGAGCAAGACCAAGTAGGAGCGGCAGGCGGCACCAGCTTACGGCGGGGGTGCCGCCGGGCGGGCCTGCCGCGCCGCCGCTCGGGTCGGTCGCGCGAGGCGTTCGGCGACGAACGCCCCAGATGAATGGCCATCCCCGTCGCGCCATCCCTGTCATGGAGGCGCGGCGGGACAGAACCCGGCTTACAGACCGTCTGGCGTTTTAACCTGAAGCGATGATGATAAAACCATAGGTTGAGTTTTCCCCGAACCCGCCGGACCCGCCGCCGCGCTCGCCCGCCACGGGCCTACAGCGTTCTCCCGGGGCGTGAAGAGGCTGGCAGAGCGCCGGCAAACAGCCAGCGGACCCCAATTCTGCCGCATCGACAACCTGTTACCAAGTGTTACTCGGTCAAGAAAAGAACAAAAAGAAAACAAATAATCGGATGACGCGCTATGTCTCTGCCGCCACTACATGATGCGCTAGAAATGCCCATTATTCCAATATTTTGCCTGTTAGAGATTCTTTCATCCAGAATCCCATTGACGGCCCATCTGATCCCGTGCTATCCCATATACACCCATGGGCGAACACCATCGTTCTGGGGGGAACCGATGGTGTAGCCGGGCCCGCCCCTTGCCGGACGTCTTTGGGGGAGCGTTGGGGGAAGCAAGTGGAACTGTTTCTTTCCACTTACGTGAATAAGGTCGACCGCAAGGGGCGAGTTTCAGTGCCGGCGACCTTCCGCTCCACCCTCGCTGCCAATCGTCAGCCGAACCTGGTGGTTGCATTTCCTTCATTGCGCGTCCCGGCCGTCGAATGTACCGGCAGCAACCGCATCGAGGAAATGCAGGAGCGGATCGATACGCTCGAACAGTTCTCCGACGAATACGAAAACCTGACCCAGCTTTTCGCCGACTCGCATCCGATGACGATGGACCCCGAGGGCCGGGTCATCCTGCCCGAGCGCCTCAAGGAGCATGCCGGGATCGAGTGCGATGTCGCGTTTGTCGGTCTCGGGGCGATGTTCCAGCTCTGGGACCCGGCGCGCTACGAGGAGCACCGCGCCGCGGTTCGCGAACGCTCGCGCCGGCAGGGAACGACCTTGCCGCCGCGCGGCGGCGCGGCTCGGCGCCCGAGCGGAGGCGAGGCGTGACGCGCGCCAGGGCGAGAGCGGCACGATCGGAGCCGGAGAACGGCGAGACGCCCCGACCGGAGGGGTCGGGTGCTGGCGAAACCGGCTCGGGCCATATTTCCTCGGGTCACGTCCCGGTACTACGCGATGCGATGGTTGCGACGCTCGCGCCGCGCGACGGCGCGGTCTACATCGACGGCACGTTCGGCGCCGGCGGCTACAGCGCGGCGCTGCTCGCGGCGGCGCAATGCTCTGTCGTCGGGATCGACCGCGATCCCGCCGCGCTGCGTCGCGGCGCTGCGCTCGCGGCCGCACATGCGGGGCGCCTGCAACTGATCGAGGGCCGGTTTGGCGACATGGAGCGGCTCGTCGCAGCGGCTTCTCCCGGTCCGGTCGCCGGCGTCGCGCTCGATCTTGGGATCTCCTCGCTGCAGCTCGATACCGCCGAGCGCGGTTTTTCGTTCCGGCTTGACGGGCCGCTCGACATGCGCATGAGCGCGGAGGGCGAAAGCGCGGCGGACCTTGTCGCGCGTCTCGGCGAAGACGAACTCGACCGGCTGATCCGCACGCTCGGCGAGGAGCGCTTCGCCCGCCGCATCGCGCGGGCGATTGTCGTGGCGCGTCAGCATGCCCCGATTCGACGCACCGGCGAGCTGGCCGAGATCGTGCGCCGGGCGGTCCCGACGCGCGAACCCGGACTTGATCCGGCGACCCGCACGTTTCAGGCGCTGCGCATCGCGGTCAATGACGAACTGGGCGAGCTGGACCGCGGCTTGGCCGGCGCCGAGCGGCTGCTGATGCCGGGCGGCCGTCTCGCGGTGGTTTCGTTTCACTCGCTTGAGGACACTCGCGTAAAATCATTTCTGCGCGAGCGCGGCGGCGGGGCGGCTTCGATATCGCGCCACATGCCCGCATCTGCGCCCGCAAGACCGCCAAGTTTTCGCCTGCTCGGGCGCCGGGCGGTGCGACCGCAGGCGGACGAGGTCGCGCGCAATCCGCGCGCCCGCTCGGCGCGTCTGCGGGCGGCCGAGCGTACATCGATGCCGCCGTGGGGGAACGGCGGCATCGGTGGGGGGAGATGAGATCGGCAGGGGGACGATCGCATGACACGACTGGGGGCGGTGTTCTGGGGCGGGCTCGTCTTGGCGAGCGGGTTCGCGACCTTCAATGTCAAATACGCGGTCCAGGGGATCGAGGACGAACTGGCCCGCGTGCAGCGGGAGACTGTCGCCGCGCAGCAGGAGAGCCGCGTTCTGACCGCGGAGTGGGCCTATCTGAACCAGCCGGACCGGCTCGCCGAGCTGAACCGCAATTTTCTGCAGCTTGCTCCGATGACCGCAAAGCAGCTTCAAGGGCGGATCGAGGAGATTGCGCTGCGCGCACCGCCGGCCGGGATTCCCGACACGATGATCGCCGCGACCCCGCCGGCCGCCGCACCGGGCGTCGCAGGCCCGTTCGCGGCGACGCTCGCCGCCACGCCGGCGCCGGCGGCACGCGCCGGCGGGACCGTGGTCGCCGAAATTCCGATAGTGGCCGGGAGGTCGACTCATGCGGCGCAGGTTGCCGAGGCAAGCGGCCGGGAAAGCGGGAGGATCGGCGCACGGCCCGCCGATGGGGAGGGCGCGCGCATAGAAGACGGCTCGGCGGACCGGGCGGTCGCGCTGGCCGAGGCGCTGCACCTGCTCGGGTTTGACGCCGGCGGCCAGAACCCGCTTATGTGGCCGGCCAAGGCAGCCCCGATCGCCGCGGCGCGGGCCGCCAAAGCTGCCGGCCCGGAGGCTGGAAGTGCCGCGGCGCGGGCCGCCGATTCTCCGACGGACGGGGCGGTCGCTCTGGCCGAAGCGCGCCGCATGCTTGGCGCCGATATCGGCGAGCAGACCCCGCGGATGCGGCTGGCCAGGGCAAACCCCGCCTCGCTCGATGCGCTGATCTCGAAAATCGCCGATACCCGCTGATGCAACCGGTTGTGCGGATCGACGAGCACCCGTGCCGGCCGCGGCATTTCCGGCCGTTGCCGGCCGGCGCGCCGGCCGTCACCGACGAGCGCCATGCCGCTGCCGTCGAGACCTGTCGCGCCCGGCTTGTGATGGTGGCTTGTGTGTTCGCGGTCGTGTTTCTGGTCGTGGCGCTGCGCTTGCTGACGATGCCGCTGTTCCTGGACGGCGTGGCGGAAGCGCATGCCGGACGGGTGCGGCCGGCCGCACCGCCGCCGCCGACCCGCGCCGACATCCTCGACCGCAACGGGCAGCTCCTGGCGACGACGCTGAGCACCCCGTCGCTCTATGCCGATACTCGCCACATCCCCGACGCTCGCGAGGCGACCCGGGCCATTCTCTCGGTTTTGCCCCGGCTCAACGAGGCCGATATCCGCGCCAGGCTGGAATCGGGCAAGAGTTTTGTCTGGATCAAGCGCCGCATGACGCCGACGCAGCAATACCAGATCAACCGCCTCGGCATTCCGGGGCTGCAATTCCTCGACGAGGAGCGCCGCGTCTACCCGTATGGCGATCTGGCCTCGCATGTCGTCGGGTTCTGCGGCATCGACAATAACGGGTTGGCCGGTATCGAGCGGGCGCTCGACGACACGATGAAAAGCGGCTCGGGGCCGCTGCAACTGTCTCTCGATGCCCGCGTGCAATTCATCGTGCACGATGAGCTGAGCAAGATCATCAACGAGTTCAGCGCCAAGGGCGGCGCCGGCATCGTCATGGATGTCAACACCGGCGAGGTCATCGCGATGGTGTCGCTGCCCGATTTCGATCCGAACCACCCCGCCGCCGTCGATCCGAAACTGCCGCCCGAGCAGGCCAGGGAGCGGACCTTCAACAAGATCACGCTCGGCGTCTACGAGCTGGGATCGGTCTTCAAGATCTTTAACACGGCGATGGCGCTCGATGCCGGGGTCACGTCGATGAGAGGAGGCTACGATGCGAGCCGCGCGATCCGCATCGGGCGGTTCACGATCGATGATTATCGCGGCAAGAACCGCTGGCTCAGCACCCCGGAAATCTTCATGTACTCGTCGAATATCGGCTCGGCGCGCATGGCGGTCGATGCCGGGGCCGAGCGGCAGCGCAATTTTCTCGGACGCCTCGGGCTGTTAGGGCCGCTGTCGATCGAACTCGACGAAGTCGGCAAGCCGAGTTATCCGCCAGTGAAGAACTGGAAAGAGATCGCCGTCATGACGATCGCCTACGGGCACGGCATCTCGGTGACGCCGCTGCACATGGTGACCGCGGTATCGGCGGTAGTTAATGGCGGCATTCTGCGCCAACCGACCTTGCGCAAGGTGCCGGCCGGCGCGATCCCGCCCGGCGAGCGGGTGATGGCGCAGAAAACCTCGGAGAGCATGCGCAAGCTGATGCGGCTCGTCGTGCAGCACGGCACGGCCAGGTTCGCGGCGGCTCCCGGTTATGTCGTCGGCGGCAAGACCGGCACGGCCGAGAAGAATTCCGGCGGGCGCTATCAGCAGAAAAAGCTGCTGTCCTCGTTTGTCGGGGTGTTCCCGATGCACGATCCGAAATACGCGATCCTGGTCATGGTCGATGAACCGCGCGGCACAAAGAAGAGCCATGGCTATGCGACCGCCGGGTGGACCGCGGCCCCGGCGACCGGCCGCATCATCCAGCGCATCGGACCGATTCTCGGCGTGCAGCCGGTCGACGAGGCATCACCGGCAGTGGTGCGCGCGTTGACGGTCGAGAGCTTGCAGGGAAAGCGGGTTGAATCTTATTGAGCTGACCGCTGCCGCCGGGGTTCCGGGGCACCTTGTGGAGGCCCTTTCCGGCAATCCCGAGATCGCCGGGATCACCGCCGATTCGCGTCGGGTCGAACCCGGTTTTCTGTTTGCCGCGCTGCGCGGTACGAAAAGTGACGGCCGCGCCTTCGCGGGCGAGGCGGTCGCTCGTGGCGCGGTCGCGATCCTGACCGACGATCCGGGCGCGCTGGCGCTCGATCCCGAGACGCGCGGTCGGGTGGCTGTTGCCATCGACCCGAACCCGCCGCGAAGTCTGGCCTTGCTTGCCGCGCGATTTTATCGGCGGCAGCCTCGGACCGTCGTCGCCGTCACCGGCACAAACGGGAAAACCTCGGTGGCGCATTTCACGCGCGAGATCTGGACCGCGCTCGGACACAAGGCGGCGAGCCTCGGCACGCTCGGTCTTGTGACCCAGGAGGGGCGGCGCCCCGGCGCGCTGACGACGCCGGACCCGGTCGCGCTGCATCGCGATCTGGCGGAATTGGCCGCTTCCGGTATCGAGCATGTCGCGCTTGAGGCCTCCAGCCACGGTCTCGCGCAGTTCCGGCTCGATGGCCTCGCCCCCGCGGCGGCGGCCTTTACCAATCTGACGCGCGACCATCTCGACTATCACGGCGACATGGACTCGTACCGCGCGGCGAAATGGCGGCTGTTCGCCGAGTTGCTGACGCCGGGCGGAACTGCGGTGCTCAACGCGGACAGTTCCGAATCCGGCGCCCTTGCCGCGCTGTGCCGCGGGCGCGGTCTTGATGTCATCCGCTTTGGCCGCGAGCCGGGCAGCGAACTGCGCATCGGCGAGCGGGTACCGCTGCCGTCAGGCCAGCGCCTGGCTGTTGAGGTGTTCGGGGCGCGCAGCGACATCTCGTTGCCGCTGGTCGGCGGGTTTCAGGCGTCGAACGTGCTGGCGGCGCTCGGTCTCGCAATCGCGACCGGCGCGGCGCCGCAGGATGCGGTTGCGGTGCTGCCGCATCTGAGCGGCGTGCCCGGCCGCATGCAGTTTGTCGGCGAGACCGGGGACGAGACCGGGACCGGCGCTCCGGTCTTTGTCGATTACGCCCATACGCCGGATGCGCTGGCGACGGTGCTGAGCGCGCTGCGCCCGCATACCGGGCGGCGTCTCACGGTCGTCTTCGGGGCCGGCGGCGACCGCGATCGCGGCAAGCGGCCGTTGATGGGCCGCGTCGCGACCGATCTCGCCGATCTCGTTTATGTCACCGATGACAATCCCCGCAGCGAGGACCCGGCGGCGATCCGCCGCGCGATCCTGGAGGCGGCGCCCGGCGCGGTCGAGATCGGCGACCGTCGCGCGGCGATCGGTGCGGCCATCGCCGGTCTCGCTCGCGGCGACGTTCTGGTGATCGCCGGGAAGGGGCACGAGACCGGGCAGATTGTCGGGCGCACGGTGTTGCCGTTCGACGACGCGGCAGTGGCGCGCGAAGCGCTCGCGATGGCGGAGAGACAATGAGTGTTCGCGGCGGTTGTCGGGTCGCCTCGACAGCATTATGGCTGGACTCGACGCCTGCCGTGCCCGAAGCTTTGAAAGCCGCCGCAAGCCCGCCGCCGCCTTCAGAAACATGATCGTATGCTTTATCTGCTGCTTTACCCGCTTTCCGAATATTTCAGCGCCTTCAATGTCTTTCGCTATATCACGTTCCGCTCGGGCGGTGCGGTCGTCACTTCACTGTTGATCAGCTTCATTTTCGGGCCGAGCCTGATCGCCTGGCTGCGCTCGGTGCAGCGCGAGGGGCAGCCGATTCGCACCGACGGGCCGCAAAGCCATCTGATCCGCAAAAAAGGGACGCCGACAATGGGCGGCTTCCTGATCTTGAGCGCACTGACCGTCTCGACGATCCTGTGGGCCGACATCACAAACCCGTATGTCTGGATCGTGCTCGGCGTCACGGTCGGGTTCGGTTTGATCGGGTTTTTCGACGATTTCCGGAAATTGACCCGGCGCTCGCATCACGGCATGCCGGGCCGCGTCAAATTGCTGTTGCAAATCCTGCTGTCGACCGTGGCCTGCATCGCTCTGGCCTTTGTCACGCGCGAGTCGCTGGCCAACACGCTGGCCGTGCCGTTTCTGAAGGATATGCTAATCAATCTGGGCTGGTTCTTCATACCATTCGGTGTACTGGTGATCACCGGCGCATCGAACGCCGTCAACCTGACCGACGGGCTGGACGGGCTGGCGATCGGGCCGGCGATGATTGCCGCCGCCGCCTTTGCGGTCATCGCCTATATGGTCGGCAATGCGGTGTACGCGAATTATCTGCAACTGCACCATATCGCCCGCGCCGACGAGCTGATGGTGTTCTGCGGCGCGCTGGTCGGGGCCAGTCTCGGGTTTTTGTGGTTCAACGCGCCGCCCGCCAGCGTCTTTATGGGCGATACCGGGTCGCTGTCGATCGGCGCGGCGCTCGGCGCGATCAGCATCATCACAAAGCACGAGCTGGTGCTCGTCATCATCGGCGGCTTGTTCGTGCTCGAAGCGGTGTCGGTGATCGTGCAGGTCGTCAGCTTCAAATCGACCGGGCGGCGCGTTTTCCGCATGGCGCCGCTGCATCATCATTTCGAGCAGCTGGGCTGGGAGGAGCCGAAGATCGTGATCCGCTTCTGGATCATCGCGATCATCCTGGCCATCGCCGGATTGTCGACCCTGAAGCTGCGGTGAGACCGATGATTGTCGCAACGGGTTTTTCCGGGAAGCGGGTGGCGGTTCTGGGTCTCGCGCGCTCGGGCCGCGCGGCGCTGCGCGCGCTGCTGGAAGGCGGCGCCGCGGTGCTGGCCTGGGACGACAGCGTCAAGACGCGCGACGCGGTGGCCGCCGAGATGCCGCTGGTCGATCCGCAACTGGTCGATCCGCAAATGGTGGATTGGCGCGGGATCGCGGCGCTGGTGCTGTCGCCCGGCATCCCGCTGACCCATCCCGAGCCGCATCCGGCAGTGCGTTGCGCCCGCGATTCCGGTGTCGAAATCATCGGCGATATCGAACTGCTGGGACGCGCGCAGCCCGATTCGCGCTATGTCGGGATCACCGGCACCAACGGCAAATCGACCACGACGGCGCTGATCGGACACATTCTCGCCGAGACCGGCAGGCGAGTCGAAATCGGCGGCAATCTCGGCACGCCGGCGCTGTCGCTGGCGCCGCTCGGCGCGGACGGGATTTATGTCCTTGAGACGAGTTCGTTTCAGCTCGATCTGATCGAGACGCTCGCCTTCGAGGTCGCGGTGCTGCTCAACATCACCCCCGACCATCTCGATCGGCACGGCGACATGGACGCCTATGTCGCGGCCAAGAAGCGCATCTTCGCGCGCCAAGGCTCCGGTGCGGCGGCAATCGTCGGCATCGACGACCCGATCTGCCGCGACATCTGCGACGAATTGCGTCGTGCCGGCCGGGCGCGGGTCATCCCGATTTCGGTGACTCAGACCGTACCGGGCGGCGTCTATGCCGAAGCCGGATGGCTGATCGACGCGACCGGGGAACGGCCCGAGCGCGTTCTCGACCTCGCCTTGGCCGAGCGCCTGCCGGGATCGCACAACGCGCAGAACGCGGCGGCTTCCTACGCGGCATCGCGCGCCCTCGGCGTCGATCCCGATCGGATCGTGGCGGCGATCCGGTCGTTTCCCGGCCTTGCACACCGCCAGGAGCTGGTCGGCACGATCGGCGGAGTGCGGTACATCAACGATTCGAAGGCCACCAACGCCGACGCCGCCGAAAAGGCGCTCGCCTGCTACGATTCGATCTACTGGGTTCTCGGCGGGCTGCCAAAGGCCGGCGGCATCACCCCGCTGACCTCGTATTTCGGGCGCGTTCGACGGGCCTATCTGATCGGGGCCGCGACCGAGGAGTTCGCGGCGACGCTCGGCGATGCGGTGCCGTTCAAACGCTGCGGCGACCTCGCCGCCGCGCTCGCCGCGGCGCATGAGGAGGCCCAGCGCGACGGGGTGCCGGGAGCTGTCGTGCTGCTGTCGCCGGCCTGCGCGTCCTACGACCAGTTCCCGAATTTCGAGGTCCGCGGCGATCGCTTCCGGGAGCTTGTCGCGAGGTTGCCCGGGGTGATGCGGCCCGGGGAGCGGACATGATGTTCGCGCGCATCGATCGGCGGCCGATTGCCCGCTGGTGGTGGACCGTCGATCGCTGGACCTTGGGCGGGCTGATCGCGCTGGTATTTTTTGGCACGGTGATGACCATGGCGGCGAGCCCGCCGGTCGCCGAGCGGCTCGGCTACGACCCGCTGTATTTCGCCGAGCGTCAGCTGGCGCTGATCCCGTTCGCGCTGGCGATCATGTTCGCGGTCTCGCTGCTGCCGCCGCGCAGCGTCAGGCGGTTCGCGTTCATCGTCTTCGCGGTCTCGTTTGTGCTGCTGGCGCTGACCTTTGTGATCGGGGCCGAGGTCAAGGGCGCGCGGCGCTGGATCAACCTGCCGGGTCTGTCGTTGCAGCCCTCGGAATTCGTCAAGCCGAGCTTTGCCGTGCTCGCCGCCTGGCTGTTCGCGAAACAGAAGGAAAAGCCCGGATTTCCCGGCAATCTCGTCTCGATCGCGCTGTGTCTTGTGATCCTCGCGATGCTGGTCAAGCAACCCGATCTGGGCATGGCCGTCGTCGTTGCTTTGGTGTGGTTCGGGCAATTCTTTATGGCCGGGCTGCGTCTCTACTGGGTGGCGGCGGGCGGCATCGCCGGCGTGTCGGGGCTGGTTGGCGCCTATCTGCTGCTACCGCATGTGACCAGCCGGATCGACCGGTTTCTCGACCCGGAGGCTGGCGACAGCTATCAGGTCAGGCGCGCGATGGAGGCTTTCGCCAATGGCGGTCTGTGGGGCCGCGGTCCGGGGGAGGGCAGGGTCAAGGACGTATTGCCGGATGCGCACGCCGATTTTGTCTTTGCGGTCGCCGGCGAGGAGTTCGGGGTCGTCGTCTGCGCCCTGATTGTGGCGGTGTTTGCGTTTGTCGTGCTGCGCGGGCTGTCGCGGCTGGTGCAGGAGGAGAATCTGTTTGTCATGCTCGCCGCGACCGGATTGCTGATGCAGTTCGGTGTGCAGGCGATCATCAACATGGCCTCGGCGCTGCACCTGATCCCGACAAAGGGCATGACGCTGCCGTTTCTGTCCTATGGCGGATCGTCGATGCTGGCGCTGGCGTTCGGGATGGGCATGGTGCTGGCCCTGACAAGACGCCGCTTTGGCGGGAGCGAGGTGTGAACGCGCGCGCCGGAGAGACCGGCCGGATGTTGTTCGTGCTCGCCGCAGGCGGCACTGGCGGGCATCTGTTCCCGGCCCAGGCACTGGCCGAGAGGCTCGTCGCTTCGGGCGCGCGGGTCGTGCTCGCCACCGACCGGCGGGCCGGTGCGCTCTCCGGGGCGGTGCCGGGAATCGAAATCTGTCAGGTCCGGGCGGGGCGTATCGGAGGCGGAGCGATCCGGGCCGCTCGCGGCGTCGCCGAGACGGTATTCGGGTTTGTTCAGGCGCGGCGTCTGCTGCGGCGGCTGGCGCCCGACGCGGTGATCGGTTTTGGCGGTTACACATCGATCCCGACGATGCTGGCCGCGATCCGGCTCGGATGTCCGACCGTGATCCACGAACAGAATGCCGTGCTCGGCCGCGCCAATCGGCTGTTGGCCGGACGCGTCGGGCGGATCGCGACCGGGTTCGCTGCGCCCGCCGGGCTGCGTCCGGCCGACAGGGCGCGCGCCGTGCATACCGGCAATCCGGTAAGACCGGAAGTGCTGGCGGTCGCCGGGGCCGAATATCTCCCGCCGCGACCCGGCGAGAAGATCGAGGTGCTGATTACCGGCGGCAGCCAGGGCGCGCGCGTTTTCGCCGACATCGTGCCGGAAGCGCTCGCCGCCTTGCCGCCCGTCCTGCGCAACGCGCTGCGGATCAGCCAGCAGGCGCGGCCCGAGGATTGCGACCGGGTGACTGCACGGATGAAAGCGGCCGGCATCAAAGCCGAGATCAGCAGCTTTTTCACTGACATCCCGCAGCGTCTGGCGCGCGCGCAACTGGTGATCTGCCGCTCGGGTGCCTCGACAGTCGCGGAGCTGGCCGCCGTCGGACGCCCGGCGCTGCTGGTGCCCTATCCCCACGCGACCGATGACCACCAGACCGCAAACGCCCGCGCCTTTGCCGATTCCGGCGCGGCCCGGGTCATCCCGCAACCGGATTTTTCCTCCGCGATGCTTACCCGGATGCTCGGCGAGCGTCTTGCCGACCCGGCTGGTCTGCGTCAGGCCGCGATGCAGGCGCGCCGTTTCGCCCCGGACGATGCGGCCGACCGGCTGGCGGCGCTCGTGCTGGACATGGCGGCGGGGACCGGGTTCGCCGACAGGGAGCGCCCCGACAGGGAGCGCGCCGCCAAGGAGCACGCAGCATGAGATCGTTGCCGGATTCGATCGGGCCGATCCATTTTATCGGCATCGGCGGTATCGGCATGAGCGGCATCGCCGAGGTCTTGCACAATCTCGGCTATCGGGTGCAGGGCAGCGATCTGGCGGACGGCGCCAACACGCGCCGGCTCGCTGGTCTCGGCATCCCGGTCAGGATCGGCCACGTCGCGGAGAATCTCGATTCGGCCGAGGTCGTCGTGATTTCCTCGGCCGTGAAACCCGACAACCCGGAAGTCATGGCGGCCCGCGCCCGCCGCCTGCCGGTCGTTCGCCGCGCCGAGATGCTGGCCGAGCTGATGCGGCTGAAGCGGGCGATCGCGATCGCCGGCACGCACGGCAAGACGACGACGACCTCGATGATCGGGACCTTGCTCGAAACCGCCGGGCTCGACCCGACCGTGATAAACGGCGGCATCATCAACGCCTACGGCACCAATACGAGGCTCGGGGCCGGCGACTGGATGGCGGTCGAGGCGGATGAGAGCGACGGCACCTTTACGCGATTGCCGGCGACGGTCGCAATCGTCACCAATATCGACCCCGAGCATCTCGATTTCTACGGCGATGTCGCTTCGCTGCATCAAGCGTTCGAGAATTTCGTCTCGAACATCCCGTTTTACGGTTTTGCGGTGCTGTGTCTCGATCATTCGGTCGTGCAGGGCATGATCCCGCGAGTCTCCGACCGCCGCATCATCACCTACGGTCTCAGCGCCCAAGCCGATTTCCGCGCCGCCGATATCCGGATCGGCGCCGAGGGCAGCCGGTTCGACGCGGTGATCGCCGATCGGCCCGGCGGACGCGAGCGCCGCATTCCCGATCTGATGCTGCCGATGTTCGGCGAGCACAACGTGCAGAACGCAATGACCGTGATTGCGGTCGCCGACGAGCTGGGCATCGGCGACGAAATTGTGCGCGAAGCCTTGCGCGGGTTCGCCGGGGTGCGGCGTCGATTTACCAGGACCGGCGAATGGAACGGCGTCACAATTATCGACGATTACGGCCATCACCCGGTCGAGATCGCGGCCGTGCTGAAGGCGGCGCGTGCGGTGGCGACGGGGCGGGTCATCGCGGTCGTGCAGCCGCACCGCTACACGCGGCTGCGCGATTTGTTCGACGGGTTCTGCACCTGTTTCAACGACGCCGACATGGTGCTGGTCGCCGACGTGTACGCCGCCGGCGAGGCCCCGATCGAGGGCGCGTCGCGGGACGGGCTGGTCGCCGGTCTGCGGGCGCACGGGCATCGCAGCGCCCGGCCGCTGACCGACTCTCGGGATCTGGCGCCGCTGTTGCGCGAGGAGGCGCGGCCGGGCGACATGGTCGTCTGCCTCGGCGCCGGCTCGATCACGAACTGGGCCAACGCGTTGCCCGAGGAGCTGGCGCAACTCGATGCCCGGAGCCGCGTCGCATGACGTTTCTTCGAAGAACCCAGAAAGCTCCCTCTCCCCCACCGGGGGAGAGGGTCGGGGTGAGGGGGCAAGCAGCCGGTTCGGCGGCGATACCCTCATCCGGCTCGCCCGTGGCCGGGCGAGCCACCCTCTCCCGCAGTGCGGGAGAGGGGCTTACCGGACAGCTCTCAGATAAATCCGGATCATGCCCGGCGGCGGCTTGATCGAACTTCTGCCGCCGGTGCGCGGGCGTCTGACGCCGAACGCGCCGATCGGGCCGTTGACGTGGTTCCGGGTCGGCGGCCCGGCCGAGGTGCTGTTCCGCCCGGCCGATGCCGAGGATCTGGCAGGATTTCTGAAAGCGCTGCCGCGTGAGGTCCCGGTCACGACGATCGGGGTCGGCTCGAACCTGCTGGTGCGCGATGGCGGCATCAAGGGCGTCACCGTGCGCCTCGGGCGCGGTTTTGCCGCGATCAATGCCGCGCCGGAGCTGGTCGAGACCGGGGCCGGCGCGCTCGATCTCAATGTCGCGTTGACCGCCGCCGAAGCCGGGGTCGCCGGGCTCGAATTCCTCTCCGGCATCCCCGGCACGATCGGCGGCGGGTTCCGCACCAATGCCGGCGCTTACGGAAGCGAGTTCAAGGACGTGCTGATCTCGGCCGAAACGATCGACCGCGACGGCGTCAGGCACACAATACCGGTCGAGCGGATGGGGCTGTCCTACCGCCATTCCGAGGTCGATCCCGACTGGATCTTCATCGCCGCACGGTTTCGCGGCAGACCCGGCGAGCCGGCCGCGATCGCCCGCCACATCGAGCAGATCCGGGCGGCGCGCGAGGCCTCGCAGCCGATTCGCGCGCGCACCGGCGGTTCCACCTTCGCCAATCCTCCCGGCCATCAGGCATGGCGGCTGATCGACGAGGCCGGCTGTCGCGGTCTGACCCGCGGCGGCGCTATGGTTTCGGAAAAGCACACCAATTTCCTGATCAACACCGGCAACGCAACCGCCGCCGATCTTGAGGGACTGGGCGAAGAGGTGCGGCATCTTGTGTACGATCGCCGCGGCATCATGCTCGAATGGGAAATCCGCCGGATCGGAGAAAAGGCGGCGGGCAGGTCCGCGGGAACCGGATGATAAAGCGCACCCACGCTCCGAAGACACCCTCCTCCCGGCCGCCGCTGCGTCGCCGCCGGCGTCAGATCGTGCCGGTGCTGCGCCGCGCGGTGCGATGGTCGGCGCTGATCGCACTCGCCGGGCTGGTCTATGGCGGGTTCGCGCTGAGCCAGTCGCCAAACCGCGACGCGCTGCTGGCCGAAGCGGCCGACCGGGCCATGACGGCGACCGCCGCGCTCGGCATGGTGGTCGAGGACATCGAGGTCGAGGGCCGCGAAACGACCGAGCGCGCGATGATCATGGCCGCGCTCGCGGCCGGGCGCGGCACGCCGATCCTCGCGGTCGATCTGTGGCGGGCGAAAGCGGAGCTGGAAAAACTGCCCTGGGTGCGGTCCGCCGCGATCGAGCGGCGGCTGCCGCGGACCTTGCATGTGCGGCTCATCGAACGCCGGCCGCTCGCGCTGTGGCAGCACGAAGGCAGGCAGCAATTGATCGATCGCCAGGGGGAGGTGATACCGGGCGCCGATCTGGGCCGCTTCGCCCGTTTGCCGCTGGTGGTCGGCGACGGGGCCGCGCCGCGCGCCGCCGCGCTGATCGAGATGCTCGGGCGCGAACCGGCACTGGCGGCGCGGGTCACCGCCGCGATCCGGGTCGATAATCGCCGCTGGAACCTGCGCATCGACGATTCGATCGAGGTTCTGCTGCCCGAGGACAATCCCGAAGCCGCCTGGGTGCACCTGGCCGCGTTCGAACGGCGCAACAACCTGCTCAAGCGCGACGTGCAGCGGGTCGACATGCGGCTGCCCGGCCGGCTGGTCGTGCGGGTCAACGCGCCGCCCGCGCCGGCAAAAGAAGTCGCGCCGGCAAAACCGCGCGCCCCCGGAAAAAACACGTGAAGCAGATCGCCGCGAAGCATCGTCCCGCGCCGGCACCGAACGGCCCGGCGCCCAGCGGCAACACCGCCCCGGCGCGTCCGGCACAGCGCCCGGGATCGGTGCGGCCGCGCGGCAGCATCGTCGCGGCGATCGATATCGGCACGACAAAAATCTGCTGCTTTATCGCTCGGGTCGAGGACGGACCGCGCCTTCTCGGAATCGGCCAGCAGATCGCGCGCGGCGTGCGCGGCGGGACGATTGTCGATCTCGAAGCCGCCAGCAGCTCGATCAGCGGCGCGGTGCATGCGGCCGAGCAGATTGCCGATCAGCGGATCGACCGCGCCGTCGTCAACCTGTCGGGCGGTTATCGCGCCTCGCGCCTCGTCAGGACCGGGATCGCGGTCGGCCGGCGCGAAATCGGCGACGCCGACATGCGTCAGGTGCTGGAGCGCGGTCATGCGATGCGCGATGCGCCGGATCGCCAGGTCATCCACTCGATCCCGGTCGGCTTTTCGATCGACGACAGCCGCTTCATTCTCGATCCGCGCGGCATGACCGGCGAGCGGCTCGGCGTCGACATGCATATCGTGACCGCTGCCAGCGCCGCTGTGCGCAACCATACGGCGGCGCTCGGACGCGCTCATCTCGAAGCCGAGGCGCTGGTCGTCAGCCCTTACGCGGCGGGTCTGGCCTGCCTGGTCGAGGACGAAAAGGATCTCGGGGTCACGATCGTCGATATGGGCGGCGGCACGACGACAATCGGGGTGTTTTTCGGCGGCAATCTTATCTTTGCCGACGCGGTGCCGGTCGGCGGCATGCACGTGACGCACGACATCGCGCGCGGTCTGTCGACGCCGCTGGCGCATGCCGAACGATTAAAGGCGCTGTTCGGCAGCGCGATCTCGTCGACCCTCGACGAGCGCGAGATGATCGCGGTGCCGCAGATCGGCGAAGAGGAAAACAGCCAGGTCAGCCATGTGCCGAAATCGCTGCTGGTCAGCATCATCGCGCCGCGTCTTGAAGAAACGTTCGAACTCGTGCGCAACCGGCTCGACGCGAGCGGCAGCGACCGGGTCGCCGGGCGCCGGGTCGTGCTGACCGGCGGCGCCTGCCAGATGCACGGGGCGCGGGAATTGGCCGGGCTTATCCTCGACAAGCAGGTCAGGATCGGCCGGCCGATGCGGGTCAAGGGGCTGACGGAAGCAACGCACGGTCCGGCCTTTTCGACCGCCGCCGGGCTGCTGCATTTCGCGCTGTCGGAGCGCGCCGAATCGCCGCTTCCGGGGCGTATCGCGCGTCGCGGGATTTTTGCGCGGGTAGGACGCTGGATGCGCGAAAATCTCTGAGTTTGCTTGGATTCGGGTCCGGCTTCTTGTACCCGTTCGGGGTGGGAGCGTCGGATCGGCCACAGCGGAGAGCGCGTCTGGGGAGCGCCCCGCGAGGCATTGCCGGACCTGCGGCGCACGCGTCGATCGGAGCGAAAGGGGCAGCGTCGCACCGCTTGCTTCCAGAGGGCAGGGCAGGGGCGGACATCATCACAGCCGCGCAGGCGTGGAGGGGCGAAATCATGATCAATCTCAGCATCCCAAAGGACGAGCAGGAGCTGAAGCCGCGCATCACCGTTATCGGGGTCGGCGGCGCCGGCGGCAACGCGGTCAACAACATGATCCGGTCGAACCTGGTCGGTTGCGAGTTCGTCGTGTGCAACACCGATGCGCAGGCGCTGCAACTGGCGTCGGCGCCGCGCAAGATCCAGCTTGGCACCGGGGTAACGCGCGGTCTCGGCGCCGGCGCCCGGCCGGATGTCGGACGCGCCGCCGCCGAGGAGGCGGTCGATGACATCCTCGAAGCTATGCAAGGCTCGAACATGGTGTTTATCACCGCCGGGATGGGCGGCGGCACCGGCACCGGCGCGGCTCCGGTCATCGCCCGCACCGCCCGCGAATCGGGTATCCTGACGGTCGGGGTCGTCACCAAGCCGTTTCAGTTCGAGGGCGTCCACCGCATGCGCATCGCCGAAGCGGGGATCGAGGAACTGCAAAAATACGTCGATACGCTGATCATCATCCCGAACCAGAACCTGTTCCGCATCGCCAACGAGCGCACCACTTTCGCCGATGCGTTCAAGATGGCCGACGACGTGCTGCACGCCGGGGTGCGCGGCGTCACCGACCTGATGGTGATGCCGGGGTTGATCAATCTCGATTTCGCCGATATCCGCACCGTGATGAGCGAGATGGGCAAGGCGATGATGGGCACCGGCGAGGCCGATGGCGAACGGCGCGCGATCGATGCCGCCGAGGCTGCGATCAACAATCCGCTGCTCGAAGACGTGTCGATGAAGGGCGCGCGCGGCGTCCTCATCAACATCACCGGCGGCACCGATATGACGCTGTTCGAGGTCGACGAGGCCGCCAACCGCATCCGCGAGGAGGTCGATCCCGAGGCCAACATCATTTTCGGCTCGACCTTCGACGAAAAGCTGGCGGGCAGCATGCGCATCTCGGTCGTGGCGACCGGGATCGAAGCCGAGGCGCACCAGGAGCAGGCCCGCGCCGCGCTCGCCGTCCGCGGCAGCACCTCCGAACCTGCATTGCGCGATATCGGGCGCGACACGGGGAGCGGTTACATGCAGCCGGTGCTGACGCAGAACGCGGCGACCCCCGTTTCTCGCGGCGAGAACCGGAACGAACCTGCCGCCGCCGAGCCGCGTATCGAGTCGCCGGCGGAACCGGTTCTGCCCGCTGCCAGCGCGGCCGAGAGCGCGGCGGTGCGCAGCGGTGCGTTTATCGCGCCGCGCCCGGTCGATCCCGGCCCGGTCCGGCCGACCCCGGTCGCGCCACCGGCCGTACCGGCTTCCGGCGGGGCGGCGCGAGAGGCACAGCCGCGCCAGGGCCGCGTGCCGAGCCTGATCGAGCGCATGACCGGCCTCGGCCGTGCCCGACCGGCGGCCCCGCCCGCCGCGCCGCGCGCCGCGACCCCGCCGGCAGCGCCGCCGCGTCCGCCAACGCAGCGGCTGGCGCCGCTCGAAGAACCGCGCCCGGCAGCGCAGAGCAAGGAAAACAAGGAGGACGACCTGCTCGATATCCCGGCCTTTCTGCGCCGCCAGGCCAACTGACCGGAAGCCGGCGGCCGCCGGGCCATGCCACGCGGGACGGCCCGGCAGGTCCGGTGACGCCGTATTAAGCGCCCTTGGTCTGATCTTCCCGGTGCCGCATCCCGTTCCTAACCCTCCCCCGCTTGCGGGGGAGGGCAGGGTGGGGGCATTGGTCGAGTGTTGAGCATTTGGTAGACGGACCGGGGACGCAAAACCGTAACAGACGTCCGGTAGCATCCCGGTGCAACTTCCAGAGGGTGCTCGATGCGGCAGGACAATCCGACTCTCGGTGACATCATCGCCCGGCGGGTCGCGCGTCGCGACTTGCTGAAGGGCCTGCTGGCGACTGCCGCGACAGCGGCCATCGCGCCTCCGGTCTTCGCCGGGTCGGAAGAAATCCCGGTCTTTAATTTCGACGAGATCGCGCACGGCATTGACGAGACGCACCATGTCGCCGCCGGGCATCGCGTCGATATTCTGCTGCGCTGGGGCGATCCGATCGTCGCCGGCGCGCCCGAGTTCGACCCGCTCAGGCAGACCGCCGCAGCCCAGTCGAAGCAGTTCGGCTACAACAACGATTATGTCGGGTTTGCGCCGATCGACGACAATCGCGGTCTGCTCTGCGTCAATCACGAATATACCGCACCCGAGGTGATGTTCCCCGGCATCAAGCAGCGGCAGCGCGCGAAGGACGTGAATTTCGCGGCGATGACCAGGGAGCTGGTCGAGATCGAGATGGCGGCGCATGGCTGCTCGATCGTCGAAATCGAAAAAGGCGCCGACGGGCGATGGTCGTGGGTTCCGGGCAGCCGGTACAACCGCCGCGTCACCGCGCTTGACACCGAAATGCGGGTTGGCGGACCGGCCTCGGGCCACAAGCGGTTGTGGAGTTCAGCCGATCCCGCTGGCAACAAGATCATCGGCATGGTCAGCAACTGCGCCGGCGGCATGACGCCGTGGGGCACCTATCTCAGCGGCGAGGAGAATTTCGACTTTTATTTCGAAGGGATGCCGCCGGAGGGTCATCCGGAGACGGCAAACCACAAACGCTACGATCTCCCCGGCGGAATGTATGCCTGGGGGCGCTATCACGACCGTTTCGATCTGGCAAAGGAACCGAACGAGCCGAACCGGTTCGGCTGGATTGTCGAAATCGACCCGTTCGATCCGGCCGCCGCGCCGGTAAAGCGCACCGCGCTCGGCCGTTTCAAGCACGAAGGCGCCGAGACCGCGCTGACCAGGGATGGGCGGGTCGCCGTGTACAGCGGCGACGACGAGCGTTTCGAATATGTCTATAAATTTGTCACCGAGGGCCGGTTCGAGCCCGCCGACCGCGCCGCCAACCGCGACCTGCTCGACCACGGCACGCTCTACGCCGCGAAGTTCAACCCGGACGGGTCGGGCGAATGGTTGCCGCTCGTCCACGGTGCCGAAGCGCTGACCGCAGCGAACGGGTTCAACGATCAGGGCGATGTCGCGATCGAGGCGCGCCGCGCCGCCGACCTGCTCGGCGCGACCCGCATGGACCGGCCCGAGGATATCGAACCAAACCCGATAACCGGCAAGGTATATGTCAACCTGACCAATAACGCGCTCCGGCAGGAGAACTCGGACAAGCCCGGCGAACCCGGACCGGACCCCGCCAACCCGCGCGCCAGGAACATCTGGGGGCACATTATCGAGATCACCAATGCCGGCGACGACCACGCCGCAACCCGGTTCGTCTGGGACGTGCTGGTGCGCTGCGGCGACCCGGGCGACCCCGCGGTTCAGGCGACCTGGAACCCCGGGACTAGCGAAAACGGCTGGTTCGCATGTCCGGATAATATGGTGATCGACCGGCGGGGACGGTTGTGGGTCGGCACCGACCAGGGTTCGGCCTGGTCCAAGGCGTCAGGTTGCGCCGACGGGGTCTGGGCGCTCGCAACCGAGGGACCGGCGCGCGGCACCGGCCGCATGTTTTTCCGGGCGCCGGTCGGAGCTGAAGTCTGCGGCATGCGGTTTCTGCCGGGCGACACCGCGATGACGATCGCGGTGCAGCATCCGGGTATCGACGGTGTGAAGGACTGGAAACCGTTTGGTCGCGAATCGACCTTTGACGACCCGGCGACACGCTGGCCCGACTTCAAGGACGGAATGCCGCCGCGCCCCTCGGTCCTGATCGTCACCCGCGAGGACGGCGGCAAAATCGGCTGACCCGAGGCGCTCACCGGTCGGGTCGCACCCCTTCCTCAACCCTCCCCCGCTTGCGGGGGAGGGCAGGGTGGGGGCATTGGTCCAGAGTCCCGGGCGCGGGGGGTCAGTGCGATACCGCCGCCGCTGCGTGCTCGTCCACCAGCGCGCCGGTCGTAAAGCGGTCGAGCGCAAACGGGGCGGCCAGCGGGTGCGGCTCGTCGCGCGCGATCGTATGGGCGAAGACCCAGCCGGCGCCGGGGGTCGCCTTGAACCCGCCGGTGCCCCAGCCGCCGTTCAGATAGAGCCCGGCAACCGGCAATTTGCCGATGATCGGCGATGCGTCCGGCGCGACATCGACGATCCCGGCCCAGCTTCGCAGCATCCTGAGACGCGAGAAGATCGGAAACAGCTCCAAGAGCGCCGCCATCTGCCCCTCGATGACGTGAAACGAGCCGCGCTGCGCATAGGAATTATACGCGTCGATACCGGCCCCCATGACCAGTTCGCCCTTGTCGCTCTGGCTGACATAGACATGCACGGTGCCCGACATCACGACGCAGTCGAGCACCGGCTTGACCGGCTCCGAGACCAGCGCCTGCAACGGGTGGCTCTGCAACGGCAGACGCACCCCGGCCATCGCCGCGACCACCGAATTATGCCCGGCGGCCGAGATCGCGATCTTGTCGGCGGCGATCGCGCCGCGGGTGGTTTCGACGCCGACTACCCGCCCGCCTTCGGTGCGGATCGCCGTGACCTCGCAATTCTCGACGATATCGACCCCGCGCGCATCGGCGGCCCGCGCATAGCCCCAGGCGACCGCGTCGTGCCGCGCCACCCCGCCGCGTCGCTGCAATGTCGCGCCAAGCACTGGATAGCGCGCCTCGCGCGAGATGTTCAGTATCGGGCAGAAGCGTTTGACCGCATCCGCGTCGAGCCATTCGGCGTCGATCCCGTTGAGCCGGTTGGCGTTGACCCGCCGCGTCCCCTCGCGGATATCGGCCTCGTTGTGCGCCAGGTTCAGCACGCCGCGCTGGCTGAGCATCAGGTTGAAATTGAGTTCGGCCGACAGCCCCTCCCACAGCTTCAGCGAGTGCTCGTAAATCCGCGCGCTGGCGTCCCACAGATAGTTCGAGCGGATGATCGTTGTGTTGCGTCCGGTATTGCCGAGACCGATCGGGCCTTTTTCGAGCACCGCGACATCGCGCACCCCGTGCTCCCTGGCGAGATAATACGCAGTCGCCAGCCCGTGCCCGCCGCCGCCGACGATCACGACATCGTAGCGCTGCCGCGGCGCCGCCTTGCGCCAGGCCGGGCGCCAGTTCCGATGCCCGGTCAGCGCATGCCGGGCGAGCGAGAGGAAGGAGTAGGATTGCATGAGCCTGAGCTATTCAAGTGGCTTGAAGCGCTATTCGTAAACTTTCGATGGTAGTTTCCAATTCCGTCCATGGTACGTCATTAATCAACAATGCCAATCGAGCAAGACTAATCGTTTTGCCTTCCGGAAGCCGATTTGTCGGAATAACATGAAATCGCCATTGCAGCGGGTCACAATGATCCGCGGTAGCATCCATAATAGGGTGATACGCAAACACATAAATGTCGGCGAACCGGCGCGGGTCGGATATCTTAATCCAATCGGTGCCCTCGAAATATCCCTTACGGGCGCGAACGTCGAAAATCGGCTTCGACGCGGTGCGCGATCCGGTCCAGGTCTGTCGCGCCGCCGACTGTTTTATTTCCAAGCGGCAGCCTTCGGCGTGCTCAAAGTCCCAACCGCGCCAGTCGCCGGCACAGAATCGCCATTTCGAACCGAGCGCTTCCCCAACGATAATCTCGGCAACCAGTCCACGATAAATATTCGAGATCAGCGGTTCACCGAATGCAACGGCGCAGAGCTTTGCGCGGATTTGGCTGGCAGTTGGAGTGACTAACATTCAATTCTCGTGAATTCTAAATCACGATAATTCATATATTATGGAACTGCAAAAACATTACAGGAAAATCGGCTTTTCATTCACAGCCTTTATAAAGTCCTCATCAAACTTTCCGATAACCGCATCGAGCCAATCCCAGTTGTCAGCGATCGGCTCCAGAATTACGGCATTGCCATGCCGACGAATCCGCACCGCGCTGCCCTCGAAGCGGAATTTCTTCGGCAGCCGCACCGCCTGCGATCCGCCGGACCAGAACAGCTTTGCGGTTTGCATGGGCCCCTCCGCCTGCAATGTACGAGCGATACATAGCATTTCCTGCGGTCGCCGAAATCCCGAATAGGATCGCCGCTGGTCGTCAGCCGTGCACTACGGCAAGCAAGCGGCTAAGCTGGGCCGAGGCGAACGGGACGGGAAACATGATCGACTTTCGCAGCGACAATACCGGTCGGGCCGCGCCGGAGATCCTCGACGCGATACTGCGCGCCAATACCGGCACCGCGCTCGGCTATGGCGGCGACGAGTGGACGGCGCGGTTGCAGGACCGTTTCAGCGAACTGTTCGAGACTCGGGTGCGGGTCTTTCCGGTGGCCACCGGCACCGCCGCCAACGCGCTGTCGCTGGCCGCGATCGGGCCGGGCTGGGGCAATGTCTATTGCAGCGAGGCGGCGCACATCAACACCTCGGAGGCGAACGCGGCCGGGTTTCTTTCCGGCGGGTTGAAGCTCGTGCCGGTCGCCGGCACCTATGGCCGTATCGATCCCGAGGCATTGCGCGGGACGCTGAGCGCGCTCGATCCCGCCGCGTTGCATCGCGGCAAGCCGTCCGGGGTCAATATCACGCAGGCCAGCGATCTCGGTGCGGTCTACCGGCTCGACGATATCAGTGCCATCACCGAAACCGCCAGGGCCTATCGGCTGAAGGTCCACATGGACGGCGCGCGTTTCGCCAACGCGGTGGCGCGGCTCGGGTGCAGCCCGGCCGAGATGAGCTGGCGCGCCGGCGTCGACATCCTGTCGTTCGGCGCGACCAAGAACGGCGGCGCGCTGTGCGACGCGGTCGTCGTGTTCAATCCCGAGCTGGCCGAGAATCTGGGGTGGAATTTGCGTCGCGCCGGGCAGGTCTGGTCGAAGATGCGCTTTGCGTCGGCGCAGTTGATGGCCTATGTCGAGGACGGGCTGTGGCTGCGTCTCGCGCAGGCGTCAAACAAAGCCGCCTCGCGTATCGCCGCGGGGATCGCGAACCTGCCCGGTCTGCGCCTGATCGCGCCGGTCGAGGCGAACGAGATTTTCCTCGAACTGTCTGCCGACGCGATGGACGCGCTGGAGCGGGACGGGTTCCAGTTCTATCGCCGCGGCCGGACGATGGCCCGCTTTGTTTGCCGCTTCGATCTGACCGACGCCGAGGCCGATGCGCTTGTGACCGCGCTGCGGCGGCGCTGCGCGGCGGCGCAGGCCGCGGAATAGATCCCCTCCATTCCATTCCCATCCTGCGCCGGGCACGCGGCGGGCTATTTCTGCGCCGCGACGGCCTGCGTCTCGCTCGCCGGCGCTTGGGTCCCGCATTCTTCGCATTTCGGCGGGCTGAGCCAGATCGTGGCCAAGTCCTGGTTGATATAGTGGCTCGGGCTGATCTTCCAGCCATTCACATAGGTACGCTGCGGCACCATGCGATACCACCACAACAGAAAGGGCGAGTGCGCTTCGGTGTCCATTTCGTGCTTGACGAATTGATACATCGCGGCGCGCTGCTTCTCGGGGTCGGTCTCGTGCAGCACCTTGTTGTACAGCTCGACCTGCTTCGGGTCTTCGTATTTGCCGTACTGCGCCTTGTAGACCGAATTCGGCAGATAGGGCTGTATGTCGATTACCGGGTTGACGACGCTGTGGCAGTTGGCGCCGACATTGACATCGAAATCGCCGCTGCGTCGCGCTGAATACCACGGTCCGGTCGGCACCACCCGCTGTCTGGCGTTGACCCCGATCTTGCGCCATTGGTCGATGACCCAGATGGCGACATACTTATAGGGTTGGTCTACGTTGCGGTTGAGCAGCTCGATTTCGAGGTTCTCGGCGCCGGCTTCCTTCAAAAGCCGCCTCGCCTCGGCGCGCGACTTCTCGATATCCGGCCAGAACCCGGCGATCTTCTCCAGCTCTTCCTTTGTCGGCGCCAGCGGCGACCCCGGAAAGACGATGCTGCCGACCGTGCGCACGTTGGCGATCCGGGACAGCTCCGGCGCGGTGCCCCAGCGGTCGATTGCGAGCGACAAGGCCCGGCGCACCCGCGGGTCATCGAACGGTTTTCTCGTGTGGTTGATTTCGAGCCGGCTGCCGCAGTTCCAGTCGCTTTGCAAAACCGTGACCTGGTCGCCGAGCGCATCGGTCAGTTGTGCGATCGCCTCGGGCGGATAGCCGCGGAAGATCGTCGCGGCGCGGTCGGCGCGGATCGCATCGATCTGGGTTGCCTGCTTTGGGGCGTAAATCCCGATAAAGCCGTCAAGATACGGCAGCCCCTTATGGTGATAGTCCGGGTTGCGCACCCCCTCGATCGACTGGCCCGTGTGATATCCGGCGAACTTGAACGGGCCGGACCCGAGCACGTTCTCCCGGTACCAGCCGGGGTCCTTGTCGAGTACCTTCTTCTGGTAAATAAAATTGAACGGGTCGGCGAGCGCCGGCAGAAATGCGCTCGTCGGGTATTTCAAGCGAAACACGACCGTCTTGTCGTCTTGTGCCTGGACATCCTCGACCATCGTAAAGTTGCTGGCCCGCGGGCTCAGCACACCCTCCGGCGGCGATATGATCGCCTTGAAGCTGGCGGCCACATCATGCGCGGTGAGTTTGTCGCCGTTGTGAAATTTGACGTTGTCGCGGATCTTGAATGTCCATGTCTTGCCGCCATCGTCCGGCTCGGGCATTTCCGCGCAGACATCGCACACGAAATCGGTTGTCGAGGACGGGTTTTGCGGGTTGATCCGGACCAGGACGCTGTAGAACGGCGCCACGCTGTGAACCGTCGCGAAGGTGGTTTCCTGATGCCCGTCAAAGCTCGGCGGGGAATCCGCCGGGATCATGTAGACGAGTTTGCCGCCATATTTCGCACTTTCCGCGGCTTTCGCATTGTCCGTCGCGCCCGCCGGGTTCGCGGCGACAAGAGCAGCCCCAAGCGCGGCCGCGGCCAAAGGCAAGAACCCTACGACCCTCATGCGTTCCTCCCGTTCACGATCGCCGGGTCTCTTCCGGACCGGCGGATGCAAACGGGAGCAAAGCAACAGTGTTCGTTGCAACTTTGGATAATCGCTATCGCGATGAGTAGAGCAGCGCACCCGATCCGATAGCATAAGCCACCGGAAAGAGTGCCCGCATTACAGCCGGCGGGTCGGTAGTGTCTCAGTTTGAATTTTGACCTTGTCCTTCTGCGGCACAGGCCGGATCCGCGGCGACCGTCCCGAAATGGCAGTATGATCCGATCCCAAACCGAGGCCTCATCCGAAGACAAGTCAGCTTGCCGAGGGCGCTTCAGGACCGCCGGCGGGACGCCGGCGGTCCCGAGGGGTTGCTCGGGGGTGGCGCAGCGGGCCAATCTTAAACTGAGTCACCACCGGCGGGTCGAGCCGCTTATTTGCTCTGCGCCTCGGCCCGCTTCTCGGCGGCAGGCGGCTGGTCGGTGCAGGAACCGCATTGCGGGGCGGACAGCCAGATCGTGCCGAGGTCCTGGTTCAGATAGTGGCTCGATCCGATCTTCCAGCCGTTCACATAGGCCCGGTGCGGCACCAGCCGATACCACCATCCCAGAAACGCGATATGCGCTTCGTCGCCCATGACGCGCTTGACGAACTGGTGCATCAGCTCCTTCTGCTCCTGCGGGTCCGCCGAGCGCAGCGCCTTTTCGTGGATTTCGAGCAGCTCCGGGTCTTCGTAATAACCGAAATTGGCGTCGTTCACCGATCGCGGCAAAAAGGCGTGCACGTCGAGCAGCGGGTTGACGATGCCCTGGCAGTTGCCGGAAAGACCGACGCCGAAATCGCCGCCGCGCAGCGCGGCGAACCACGGTCCGACCGGCAGCACGCGCTGGGTCACCTTGACCCCGATCTTGCTCCACTGATCGACCGCCCAAATCCCGTTATATTTATAGGGCTGATCGGTGGCGCGGTTGAGCATCTCGAAGGTCAGGTTTTCGACACCCGCCTCCTTCAACAGACGCCGCGCCTCGGCGCGCGATTTTTCGATATCGGGCCAGAAACCGGGGATCTGCTCCAGTTGTTCGCGCGACGGCGCCAGCGGCGATCCCGGGAAGACGACGCTGCCGACCCTGCGCATGATCGCGATCTGCGACAGGCTCGGCAAGACGCCCCAGCGATCGATCGCCAGGGTCAGGGCCTTGCGGACCCGCACATCGTCAAACGGTTTCTTCTGGTGGTTGAACCAGATCAGATGGCCGCAATTCCAGTCGTGCTCCTGGACGACGATCTTGTCGCCCAGCTCCTCTTTCAGCTCCTTGATCGCCGAGGGCGGATACCCCCGAAACTCCATCGCGGCGCGATCGGCGCGGATCGCATCGAGCTGTGTCGCCTGTTTCGGCGCGTAGATCGCGACAAACCCGTCGAGATAGGGCAGCCCCTTGTGGTGGTAATCGGGGTGGCGCACGCCCTTGATTGACTGGCCGGTCTGGTACTCGACAAATTTGAACGGCCCGGACCCGAGAATGTTCTTCTCGTACCAGCGCGGGTCGCTGTCGATAACCTTCTTCTGATAAATCCAGTTATACGGGTCGGCGACCGCCGGCAGAAACGCGTCGGTCGCGAATTTGAGACGGAAAACGACCGTGCCCGGATCGGTCGCCTCGATCTTTTCGACCATGTCGAAATTGCTGGCTCGCGGACTCGTCGCCCCCGGCGGCGGAAACGCGATCTTGTTGAAACTCGCTGCGACATCCGCGGCGGTCAGCTTGTCGCCGTTATGGAATTTGATGCCGTCGCGGATCTTGAACGTCCAAATCTTGCCGTCGTCGGTCGGGGTCGGCAGCTCGGTGCAGACATCGCAGACGATATCGGTCGTCGATCCCGGGTTCATCGGGTTGACCCGCACCAGCATGCTGTAGAAAGGCGCCGCCGAATGGATCGTCGCGTATGTCTGCTCGCGATGCGCGTCAAAGGTCGGCGGCGAATCCGCCGGGATCAGATAGGTCAGCGTGCCGCCGTATTTCGGTTTCTCCTCGGCCGCCGCCGGCGTCGCCGCCAGCGCGATGCCGAGCGCCGCCAGCCACAGACGCAATACGCCCGGTCTCATTCGCGTTTCCTCCCGTTTGTTTCAGGTCCGCCGTGCCGCGGCAGCCTGACTCCATCGTAGAGGAGCCGGGGACGGATGTCTCGTTACCTTGGGGAAACAGCAATCCGCGCGTCGGGCGTTGCGTGCTAATCCGCCGCCGCCTTCCGGCTTGGAACCCGGTAGCCGCTGACCTCGGCCCCGTCGCTCGGCGACAGCCGCATGAAACCGAGCGCCGACACGAGCGGCAGCAGCCCGATCAGCACGAAAACGATGCGGAAATGATCGACCGTGACCGGCCCGGCCCCGGACACGAGTGCGAGCAGCGCCGCCCCGATCGCGACCCCGAAGCCGCGCGCCAGTTGCTGCACGACGCCGCCAAACCCGGTGGCGCGGCTCAGCATCGCCGACGGCACGTCGGCATAGCTGATCGTGTTGAGCGCGAGATACTGGATGCTGCGCACGCAGCCCGAGACAAAGACGATCAGCACGATCACCCATACCGGGCTGGCCGCGCCGAGCAGCGCGAAGGAGGCCGTCACCGCCCCCGACAGCAGGGCGCCGCCGACCAGCGCGCGCCGGAACCCGGTCAGCCGCAATAACCGGCGCGACAGGGTGCGCACCATCATCGCGCCGAGCACCGACGAAACCGTCAGCAGCCCGGCCTCGGTGGCGCTGCGCCCGAACCCGACCTGAAACAGCAGCGGCAGCAGAAACGGCGTCGCGTCAAGCCCGATCCGGCACAGCCCGCCGACCATCGTGCCGATATTAAAGGTCTTGATCTGGAGCAGGGCGAGGTCGAGCACCGGGGCCGGGCTGTGCCGTGCGTGGTGCCAATAGGCCAGCAGCATCACCAGCGCGATCGGGAAAAACGCGATGCCGAGCCCGGTCGGCAATACCGGATGCCCGAGATTTTCGAGCGCCAGTTCGAGCAGAAACAGCGCCACCCCGGCAATGACGAAACCCACCAGATCGAACCGGGCCGGGGCGGGCGCCCGGAAATCCTTGAAAAACCACAGCGCCAGCCCGCCGCCCAATACCCCGATCGGAATATTCAGAAAAAAGATCCAGCGCCACGAGGCGTAATCGGTCAGCACACCGCCGATCACCGGCCCGACCATCGGTCCGATCATCGACGGGATCGTCATCCAGTTCATCGCTGAAACCAGCCCAGCGCGCGGAAAGCTGCGCAGCAGCACGAGCCGTCCGACCGGCGTCATCATCGCACCGCCAAACCCCTGCACGACCCGCATCGCGATCAGCATCGGCAGGCTGTCCGCCAGCCCGCACAGCGCCGACCCGCCGGCAAAGATCAGCACCGCCGCGCAGAACACGCGCCGCGCCCCGAACCGGTCGGCGATCCAGCCGCTGACCGGGATAAACACCGCCAGGCTCAAGAGATACGCCGTAATCACCAGGCTGAGCCGCAGCGGCGTCTCGCCGAGATCCGCCGCCATCGCCGGGATCGCGACGGCGATCATCGTCGAGTCGAGCCCCTCCATAAAAAAGGCGCAACCGACGATCAGCGGGATCAGGATACGCAGCCGCGGTTCGGCCGCGGTCGGAAACGAGGCGCCGGGTTCGCTCATAGCCATCGGCGCTGAGCTTAACGCATTCCGCAGCCTCGCCTCCTTCCCAACCCTCCCCTCCCCGGACTTGATCCGGGGATTGCGGGGGAGGGAGGGGTGGGGATATCGCCAAAGTCTTGAGCGGTTGGATTACGCAATCGTTCGAGGAATTTTGCCTGTCTTATGATAGGCGGGAACGGAAGCGGAGGAACGCGCCGGAATGGCACGCAGGCGATCGGCGCCGGGAGAGGGCGGGTCGGAACGGGCGATCGACGCCGCGTTGCTCGAAGAATGGGCGCTGTCCTATCTCGGACGCTACGCCAGCACCGCTGAGAATTTGCGGCAGGTCCTGCGCCGCCGCGTCCGCCGCCGGCTCATGGTCGGAGAGTCCGGCGATCGCGAGGGCGCCGCCGCGGTCGAAAAGCTGATCGATGCGGTCGTCAAGCGCTGTCGCGAGACCGGGCTGGTCGACGATGCCGCCTTTGCCGCGGGCCGTGCCCGGCGCGGGGTGACGCAGGGACGCTCATTGCGCCGGATCGCCGCCGGTCTCGCCGCAAAAGGGGTCGGCGCCGTCGATACCGAAGCGGCCATCGCTTCCCTACGCGACGAAGCCGCCGACCCCGACCTCGCTGCCGCCATCGCCTTCGCCCGCCGTCGCCGTCTGGGACCGTTCCGCAGAGACCCGCCCCCGCGCGAGCCAGTCGATCGCGATGGGGGCGACCTCCATCGAGCCGAACTCGCCGCCTTCGCCCGCGCCGGTTTCGCCCGCCGCACCGCCGAAACCGTCCTCGCCTGCCCCGACGAGGCAGCCGTTCAGGCCCTGCTCGCCGACGAGGGTTCGAAGACGATGGGCTGAGCAACGCGAAGCCCATGATGTTGTGCCGCGGCGAGCTGACCGCAGTCGCACAAGCTCGCTTATGGAAAATCCATTCTTAACTTTTGGTTCCGTTGCTACCGAACCCCCTATCCGTGATTTGCGCAATGCTCGGCGCTGTCAGGCAGCATCACCGCTTTTCTCTTAAAAAATCTGGAATACCGTCGTCTCCGTCATCTGATAGGGCGCGGGCCTCCCCAGGCGAGATATCATCAGGAGATGGAAGCCCTAGTTGGTTACGTATTTCGTAAACACGACCTCGCAGCAGGGAGCCGCCAAAGTTTTCACTGGTCACGCTAATATCGTTGCTGAGCTTGATAAGAAGACGACCCGCCTGATCGATGTTCCATTTGAATATGTGACGACGTAACTGGCGCATGCGCCAGGGTGCGGCAGCGTAATAAGAGACAAGTGCAACACCAATACGCCGGAACTCTCCTGCCGCTTTCTGACGGTCCTCATCTGACGCACTTTTACCTATATTACCGAACATGACCAACGCGTATTGTGTTTCGCGGCGGAGATCTTCGATAGCTTTGTAAGGCTCGCCTAAAAATCTTGCCAATAACCAGCCACCAATACCAGAAATGACACTAAGCACGATGGTAGCTGTTGCTGCCCACATTTCAGGAGCGCCGGAATTCGCTATTTCTCTGCGGCAAGATAGCGGCTGTAAGTCATCCTAGGCTTTAGCTCTTGCAAGCAACTAGCAGTTCGCGATTAAAGACTGTGCTACCAAACCCAGAAGCACCGTATGAGCCGCTATAAGGACTAAAGTTGCCGCTCGCCTGAATACTCGCGATCGATCCGGTTGATGCGTCGCGCATGAATATGTCGTAACCCTTGGCTTGGCACATCTCACCTGCCGCTTTAAGACACATTCCCCAGTCCCGAGCTATTCCACTGCAATTTAGTACGTATCCCTTGCGACCATCTGGCATATATACTTCCGAAACCGAGGCACAACCGAACAAGACGGTCGCCGTCACGACAATTACTGCTATCCGTCCCATATTTGTTATCTCCCAGCGCGTAGGATGGGTGAGTAACGCGAAGCCCATGCTGTCATGAGGGCGATGGGCTTACCCCGGCTTCCGGCCGAAGCGCATAAGACCGTTTCTAGAAAATGACGCGCAGCCGGCCTGAGGAAAATCAGCCCGGCGCGCGGTTGGCGGCAGTGCGGGCGATCAGGGCGTGATGACCGAAAGCTCGGGAAAACCATCGAAGTCGGCGGTGTTGAACGTGTAGATTCTCTGAATGCCGTTCGCCTGCATGGTCGCGATGATCTGCAAGTCGAACACGTCGCCGCCGATTACTGGACGACGGTGGAGCAGGTCGAGCAACCCGTCAACCGCGTGCGCCGGGATGGGCAGCACATGGAGAAAGGTAAGTAGATCGGAGATTGCGGTCGTGGCCTCGGCGGTGGTGCGCGGCATGCGCACGCGGCGCGGATTGGTCACGATGGAGTAGAACTCGCAGAGTATCTGTGTGGTCACAAACAGGGTTGCTGCTGTATCGGCGCGAGCGGCATCGAGCAGGGCGCGGGCGGCGGCATGCTGCGGGGCATCGGCATCGAGCGCATAGACCAGAACATTCGTATCGACGATCCCCGGCTCAACCGACATCGTTGTAGATGTCTCGCCGGTGAAGCTCGCCCGTGCCGCCGAGATGCCAGACCGGCAAGGCGGCGGCGGGTTGCGCCGGTTTGGTCAGCACCGTGTGTTCGCTGATGAGGCGCGCCAGCAAGGCGTCCACGGTAATACCCCGCCGCCGAGCCTCGGCGGTAAGGCGCGCTGCGGTTTCCTGTGAAATCTGGATACTCATCGGCAATCGCTTTTCCTGCGCCGCACACTCCATCATACTACGATTAAATAGTAACCGCGCCCGCTCTGTTCATCACGTGCCATGGATACAAAAATCGCCGCAATCCGTTCGGACGTTAGCGATTAGGCTCCCCCGGCTTCCGGCCGGAGTCGCATCAGGCTTATGGAAAATGGCGCGTGACCGGCTTTCCGATCTCGCGGCACGGCGGCAATCGGGGTAAATTCTTCGGGAGAAAAATTTGACTGTATAGCGTTGACTATGCGGCGCGACCAACGCAAACCCGAGACGGGCGGAGTGCTCCCGTTGACGGGCATGCGAATTGGTCGTGAGAAGGGCACCCGGATGAGACATTTTTTGATCCGCGTCACGCTGGCCGCCACCGCGGCCATCCTTATCAGCCCCGTTCAGGCGCAGGTCCCCTCGCCGGCTGCTGCCCCGCCGCAATGGCCGCAATGGCCGCCGGCGGCTTATCCCGGCGGCACCTATCAGTACCATCCTATCCCTGCGCCGACCCCGCGGGATGCTTACCGGGAAGGATTGATAAACCGCTGGGAACTCGAACAGCTCGAAGGACCGCTGCCGCCGGCCTTGCAAGGGCCGAGCGTCGATGGGACCCGCGGAGGAGACGGCGGCGGCGGTGATAGAGGCGGTTAAGCCGCCCGCGGTCCCGCGGCGCCGCTGTTGACGGCTTGCCCCGCGCCCGCCCCCGCATCGCGGTGCCGATAACGCAAAAATCGCCGCAATTGCCTCTCATACTGGCTGAATGGAGAGGCGGGATGGCGATCCCAGGCGACAATTCCGTGAAGTTTGCCTGCTCCGGTGAAAGAACTCCTTGCTCGCCCGCCCCGTCTTCCCTGTTCCGGGCCCTGGGAATCTCTGCAAGCCATTGCCACCAAAAGCTGAATCTCTACTGACAGGAAGCGGGCCGCAAAAATTCCCTGCCAGCAGGGAATTGCGACCCCGCCGCCGGAGCAGCGGTTCGGGTCAGAACTCGACCGAATAGCCGCCATCGACCGGGATCGCCGCGCCGGTCACGAACTCGGAGGCCGGGGCGGCGAGGAACACGGCAATCCCTTCCATGTCGGTCGGTACGCCCCAGCGCCCGGCCGGGGTGCGGCGCAGGATGCGCTCGTTGAGACCCTCGACCTGCCGGCGCGCCGCGATCGTCAGCTCGGTGTCGATCCAGCCCGGCAATACCGCGTTGACCTGGATATTGTCCTTGGCCCAGGCGGTCGCCAGCGACCGGGTCAACTGCACGATCGCCCCTTTGCTGGCGGCATAGGCCGCGGCATAGGCGGCCCCGAAGATCGACATCATCGACCCGATATTGATGATTTTGCCGCCGCCCTGTCCTTTCATGACCGGATAGGCCGCCTGACAGCACACCAGCGGCCCGGTCAGGTTGGTGTCGAGCACGGCATGCCATTCCGCGACGGCGTAATCCTGCGGCGGCTTGCGGATCGACATGCCGGCGTTGTTGACCAGAATGTCGAGCCGGCCGAAGCGCTCGACGGCGCGTCGCACCATCTCGCGGCATGACCCCGGATCGGCCACATCAAGCGGAATGAACGCGCTCGCCGCCCCCAAAGCCGCCAGCCTCGCGACTGCTTTCTCCGATTTCTCACGGTTGCGCGCCGCGACAATGACGGACGCGCCGGCCTTTGCCAAGCCCTCGGCCATGCCGAGCCCGATGCCGCCATTGCCGCCGGTGACGACCGCGACGCGCCCGGAAAGATCGAACAGGTCCATGAAATTCCCCTCCGGCACGGCTTCCGCAAGCGCTGGGACGCAATTCTGCGGCAAACCCGTCCGCTTCGGCAATCACTGCCAATCGTGCGCGGGAGCGGCATGGCGGTTAGCGGTTTATCAACCGCAACCGGCGACAATCCAGAACCGTCAGACGCGCCAGAGGATGCAGCGATGCAGCTGGGCGACATGCTTATCGCGCAATGGCTGGCGACGCAGGCCGACATCGCGGCGGCCACCGCGCGATAGCGCGAGAAGGCAGGCGATTGCGCGGCAACCTGATCGCTATGGAGCTGGTCATGACCGAACAGATCGCCGCACCAAGCAGCAGCGCGCCGCCGGTCCCGGGCTCGGTCGCGGAAACCGGCATCTCGGAGCGCAACCTGCTCTGCCTGATGCTGAAATTCATGCATGTCGAGGCCTGCGAAACGATCCTCGATTTGGCCGAGCACATGAAACTGTCGCGCCGGGTGCTGCAGCGGCTGGTCGAGGCCGCCGTACAGCAGCGGCTGATCGGGGCGACGGGCGCGAGCAGTGATCTGGCGTTGTCCACCCGCTATGCGCTGACCGAAGCGGGCCGTCACGCCGCCCGCGAGGCGCTCGAGCAGAATCTTTACATGGGGCCGACGCCGGTCTCGCTCGCAGCATATCGCGACCAGATCGAAAAGCAGCGCATCACGAATGAAATGCTCGATGAGACGGCGCTGCGGCGCGGGTTCGCCGGTCTGGTCGTGCCGGAACAGATGATCCGCCGATTACTGCCCGCGATCAACGCCGGGCGCAGCGTGCTGCTCTATGGGCCGCCGGGCAACGGCAAGACGACATTATCCACGCGCATCGCCGGGCTGTTCAAGAACCCGGTCCATATCCCTTACGCCGTCGAGGTGGCCGGGCAGATCATCAAGGTGTTCGACCCCCAGATTCACCAGCCGCGCATGGGGGAAACACAGATGCCGGCAACGACCCAACTGGGGCTGCAGCGGGAGATGTCGGACCGGCGCTGGGTCGCGTGCTCACGCCCGGTCGTCATGGCGGGCGGCGAGATGACGCTCGATATGCTCGATCTGCAATGGAATGTCGAGGCGCGCTTCTATGATGCGCCGCTGCATGTCAAGGCGTTTAACGGGATGATGCTGATCGACGATTTCGGTCGGCAAAAATTCGCGCCGAACGATTTGCTGAACCGCTGGATCGTGCCGATGGAGAACCAGGTTGATTTTATGAAGCTGCACACCGGCACCAGCTTTACGCTGCCATTCGACATCCTGCTGATGTTCTCGACAAATCTGCATCCTACCGATCTGATGGATGCTGCATTCCTTCGCCGCATCCAATACAAAATCAAGCTATTCGAGCCAACCCGTGACGAGTATCGGCAAATTTTCTCGGCGGTCGTACGATCGCGCGGCTTGGAATTCAGCGATGAGGTGTTCGATTATATCGTCAGGATGCTGACCCCGTTCGGGCTGGCGTACTATCAGCCGCGCTTCATCTGCGACCACGTGCTCGAAGCATGCAAATCATTCAATCTGCCGTTGCGTCTCACTGAGGAGCTAGCGAGCGAAGCGCTGGCCAATCTCTATGTCAATATCGAGGAGGCGCGCGGTGCTGAAATGGCGGCGGTGTGAGCGCGCCGCATCGCAGCTCGGCCCCAGTTTCCTGTCTGGGGCGGTCACAGGAGCGGTGTAGCCTCGGCAAAAGCCGAGGCCCATTTTCGGCAACCCGCATGTGGAGACGCGGGTCCGGCTTTCGCCGAGAGTGCAAAAAAACTTCAACCCAGGGGTTGCTGTCCGCTGGTTCCTGCTCAATTCACCCGCAAATGGCAGGAGACGCCGTGGCCGGGGCTGATTTCGGTCAGTTTCGGCACCTCGACCTTACAGCGCGCCTCGGCATAGGGGCACCTTGTATGGAACGTGCAACCCGGTGGAGGATTGATCGGGCTCGGCACGTCGCCTTGCAGCAGCCGCTTGGCCCGTTTCAATTTTGGGTTCGGCACCGGTACCGCCGAGAGCAGCGCCTCGGTATAGGGATGCTGCGGGTTTGTGAACAGCGTACGCTTGTCGGCGTATTCGACGATCTTGCCGAGATACATAACTGCGATGCGATGGCTGATGTGCTCGACGACCGCGAGATCGTGCGCGATGAACAGATAGGACAGCCGCTTTTCGCTCTGCAGATCCATCATCAGATTGATGACCTGCGCCTGGATCGACACGTCGAGCGCCGAGACCGGCTCGTCGGCGACGATCAGTTTCGGGTTCAGCGCCAGCGCTCGCGCAATCGAGATGCGCTGGCGCTGGCCGCCGGAGAATTCGTGCGGAAACGCCTTCATCTGCGCGCGCCGCAGGCCGACCTGATCGAAGATGTCGGCGACCTGCTGTTCTCGCTCTTTGCCGTTTGCAAGCCCGTGTACGAGCAGCGGCTCGCCGACGATGTCGCCCGCCGACATGCGCGGGTTCAGCGACGAGAACGGGTCCTGAAAGATCATCTGCATCTGACGGCGATAGGGCCGCAGCTCCGATTTCCCAAGCCGGGTTACATCATGACCATCAAGCCGGATCGACCCCGAGGTCGGTTCGACCAGGCGCAGCACTGTGCGCGCGACAGTCGACTTGCCGCATCCGCTTTCGCCTACCATGCCCAGGGTCTCGCCCTCGCCGATCGAGAACGTGACGCCATCGACCGCGTAGACCTGTCCGACGGTCTTGCGAAGGATTCCTTTCTTGACCGGGAAGTGCTTCTTCAAATCGATCGCTTCGAGCACCGGTGGCCTGTTGTGGCCGGGACCAGCGGCCGTTACGGGGCGATTGATTGTGGCCACATCAGCCATAAAGCTTCTCCGAATGCCAGCATGCGGCCCAATGGCTCGGCCGCTTCTGTTCATAAGGCGGAAAGTGCGTCCGGCATTGATCGTCGGCGAACGGGCAGCGCGGTGCGAACGGACAGCCCGGTGGCAGGTTGGTCAGGGCCGGAACCATGCCGGGGATTTCCTGAAGCCGACCAGCAGATTCCGCAGCCGCCGCTTCGCCGGCAATGATCGCGAGATGCGGGATTGAGCCGAGCAGCCCGTGCGTGTAGGGGTGCAGCGGCGCCTCGAACAGCTCCTCGACATCGGCTTCCTCGACCTTCTTGCCGGCATACATGACGATGACGCGCTGTGCCGTTTCGGCGACGACCGCGAGGTCGTGCGTGATCAGCACGACCGCGGTGCCGAGCGTGTTCTGCAGATCAAGGATCAGGTCGAGTATTTGCGCCTGGATCGTCACGTCGAGCGCGGTCGTCGGCTCGTCGGCGATCAGCACGCGCGGGTTGCACGACAGCGCCATTGCGATCATCGCGCGTTGCCGCATGCCGCCCGAGAGTTGATGCGGGTATTCCCGGGCGCGCTGGGCCGGCTCGGGGATCTTGACCAGCCGCAGCATCTCGACCGCTCTTTCCATCGCGGCCGATTTGGACATGTCCTGATGCAGCCGGATTGTCTCGCTGATCTGGGCGCCGATTGTCATGACCGGGTTCAGCGACGTCATCGGCTCCTGGAAGATCATCGAGATCTCGTTACCGCGGATCTGGCGCATCTCGGCATCGCTGAGCTTCACGATGTCGCGGCCGTCGATCTTGATCGAACCGTCGACGATGCGCCCTGGCGGGTTCGGCACCAGGCGCAGCAGCGACAGGGCCGTCATGGTTTTGCCGCAGCCGGACTCGCCCACGATCGCCAGTGTCTCGGATCCGCGCACATTGAACGAGACATCGTCGACGGCCTTTACGACCCCGCCGCGGGTGAACAGGTAGGTTCGCAGCCCGTCTACCTCGACCACGTTCTCGGCGTTGTGGCCGGGATGCCGCAACGCCGTGTAGTCGGCGGGCCGTGTTTCGGTGCCTATCGCCAAGTCATTCCTCTCAAATTGCTGACCCCCGCGTCCCCTCCGCCAGGGGCGGAGGAGAGAGATAGTGTGTGCATTGCGTTACGACTAGCTGCGCTGCCGCGGATCGAGCAGGTCGCGCAGCGCGTCGCCGAGCAGGTTGGTACCGAACACGACAAAGCTGATCGCAACGCCCGGAAAGATCACCAGCCATGGCGCTGTCCGCACGTATTCGGCCGCCGATTCCGACAGCATACGGCCCCAAGACGGATGCGGTTCGGGGACACCGAGACCGAGGAAGGACAGTGACGACTCGATCAGGATCGCCGAGCCGATCTGCGCCGTCGCCAGCACGATCAGCGGAGCCAGCGTATTCGGCAGGATGTGGCGCAGTGCGATGCGCTTCTCGGACATGCCGGTCGCCTTCGCCGCCTCGACAAACGGCTGCTCGCGCAGGCTGAGCGTGTTCGAACGGATGACGCGCGCGACATACGGCACGAGCGGGATTGCGATCGCGATGATCGTGTTGTGCAGCGAGGGTCCGAGCGCCGCGGCCATGATGATGGCCAGGACCAGGAGTGGCAGCGACTGCATCATCTCGAGAATTCGTTGCGTGACAAGATCGAACCAGCCGAGCAGATAGCCGGACAGCAGGCCGACAATGACGCCGATCGTGCTGCCCAGCGCCATTGCGCCGACCGCGACCGCAAGCGAGATGCGCGCCCCGTAGACGATGCGGCTGTACACGTCGCGTCCCATGAAATCGGCGCCGAGCCAGTGTTCCCAGCCCGGTGGCGCGAGCGAGGCCGCGGCATTGGTCGACAACGGGTCGTAAGACGTGATGTACGGCGCGAAAGCCGCCGCGAACAGAAAAATGGCCATAATGACCGCGCCGGCCGCGCCGAGCGGATAGCGCCGGACGAAGAAGCGGATGGCGTCCCAGCGGCTCTTTACGTTGGCGCCGGCCCTCGTTAATTCGGCCTGATATTCGGTCGTGCTCACTGTCGATCTCCCGATCGCGAGACGTCAGGGATGCCTAGTCGGCATATTTGATACGCGGGTCGAGCGCCGCATACAGCATGTCGACGACAAAATTCACGGTTACGACGACGATCGCGATGAACATCACGAGGTTCTGCACCATTGGATAGTCGCGCCAGCGGACCGCCTCGACCAAAAATCGTGCTACGCCGGGAATGTTGAAAACGGTTTCGGTCACGATCAGACCACCCAGCAGAAACGCCGCCTCGATACCGATCAGTGTGACAACCGGCAGCATCGCATTCTTCAAGGCGTGGTAATAGTTGATCATCTGCTCGGATGCCCCCTTCGAGCGCGCTGTGCGGATGTAGTCCTGGCGCAGCACCTCGAGCATTGACGAGCGTGTCATCCGCATCAGCAGCGCCGAGCTGCGGAACCCGACCGCGGCCGCCGGCACGCTGTAGATCATCAGCCAATGCCAGAAGCTGGACGGCTGGTCGCTGTAGATCGGGATTGTGCCGGCATAGGCGACAAAGGCCATCAGGATCAGCAGACCGAGCCAGAAGGACGGCATCGACAGACCGGATAGGCTGATGACCCTCAGCGCATAGTCGAGCTTCGTATTCTGGCGCACCGCGCTGATTACCCCGAGCGGCACCCCGAAGAGGATGGAGAAGAACAACGCCAGCACCGCAAGGGTGGCGGTGATCGGAATGCGGGGCGCGATCTCGTCGATGGCCGGGCGTTCGGTCTGATACGAGATCCCGAGGTCACCCTGCAGAAGCCCGCCGACCCAGCGGAAGTATTGCACCGGGAGGGGCTGGTCGAGACCGAGATCTCTTTCGATACGCGCCTTGTCAGCCGGGTCGACGAACCCGCCGGCATCGAACAGGATGTCGGCGATATTGCCCGGCGTCATACGCAGCAGCAGGAAGATGATGACCGAGATGCCAAACAGCGTCAGCAGCATCAGGCCGAAACGCCGAACCAGATAAGCGCCCAAGGCTCCCTCCCACGCTCGCTTCCGTCGCGCCATGTTCTTTCGGCGGAGCGGGTGTGCCGAAAGTGCACCCTTGTAGAGGTTGTCGGGCCGGAAGACGAGTCTCTTTGCGTCGTCCACTCTCGAATCGGCGGCATTGCTCAGAGAAGCACTAGGTGCGCCGGCCGGCGAGGAGATCAGAGGCCCGACCGGCTTTTGGAGCCTGCCTGGAAGTTCAGGCAATACCGTCCTATCGGTCGAGCCAAGCGTCCTCCAGACGCCAACCGTTGTAGTTGCCATTGACCATCATCGCATGGCCCTTGAAATAGGGTTGCCAGCACGCCGCCGAGACCGGATAGAAGATCGCCGGCCGCGCGCCGTCCTGTGCTAGTCGACGCTCAATCTCCCAGACAATCGCGCGGCGTTTTTTGGTGTCGGTCTCCATCGATTGCTGGTCGATCAGCTTGTCGACCTCGGCGTTGCAATATCCCGTGTAGTTGCGCTCGGCGCCGCACACGAAATTCTCATAGAATTGCTGATCCGGATCGTCGAGGCCGTTCTCGCTAACCGTCAATCCGATTACGTAATCCTTCCGCATGACGGTCGGGTACCATTGCGCCGTATCGATCGCGTTCAGCGTCGCGTCGATATAGGCCTCCTTCAGCTGATCGATCAGCAGCACCGCGGGGTCGCGATAGGCCGGCGTGTTTCGCGTGGTTACCGCAATTGACAGCCGCTTGTCCGGCCCGTAGCCGTGCTTCTTCATGATCTCGCGAGCCTCGTCGCGGTTCTTCCTGAGGTCCGGCCCGTAGCCCGGCAGCTGGTATAGCGCCCCCGGCGGCATGCCCCAGCTGCCCGCCGGCGGCGGCATCATCGCCCCGCCGACCGAGCCTTCGCCGTCCCCGATGATGTTGATGAATGCCTGCCGGTCGAGGGCCAGACCGACGGCGCGGCGCAGTTCGGGATTGTTGAACGGCGGCTTGCTGGGATTGACGAGCAGCTGGCGCGGAATGTTCCATGGCACCACCTCGCAGATCGCATTCGGCGACTGCGCCTTCAGCTGCTTCATCAACGGGATCGATAGAATTCCTTGCGCGTATCGGTCGAAATTGCCGGCGGCAAAGGCCAGGATCGCGGTCGAGGGATTGGCCATGTACGTGTATTCGATCGCATCGAGGTAGGGTCGCCCTTTTTTCCAGTAACCCGGGTTGCGAACGACCTTGATCGCCTCGTTCGGCTTGAATTCGACGAATTTGAACGGACCGGTGCCGATCGGATGGCGCCGCATCTGCGCCGGCGATACATGGCACGGATAGACCGGCGACCAGCCCGAGGCGAGCAGCGCGATAAACGAGGGCTGTGGGCGTTGCAGGTTGAACGTGACCTGGTGATCGCTGTCAACTGTGATCGACTCCAGGTTGCGGTACCATGATTTGCGCGGGTTGACCCGAAACTTCTCCGGCGCGTTTCCGGCGATTGTCTCCCAAGTGCATTTGACGTCGTTGGCCGTGAACGGCTTGCCGTCATGCCATTTGACCCCCTGGCGCAGCTTGAAGGTCAGCGCCTTGCCGTCCTCGCTGACGCTCCAGGTCTCGGCCAAATCGGGGACAATCGACGAAAGGCTGTTCTGCGGCACATGCTGGTCGAACATGACCAGATTGTTGAACACGCCCATCATCGGGCCGAGCGTCGCGATCGTCGATTCCTCGTGGATCGACATGCTCGCCGGGCTGGTGATCAGCGGCATCCGCAGCGTGCCGCCCGATTTTTGCGCCAAACTCGGATCGCCGACAGCGAGTCCGATCAGCAGCGTACCGGCCGTGGTCACGGTGCGAGCAAACCGCCTCATGGTTCCTCCTCCCTTCGATCGCGCCAATTCGAGAACGCTCGAACTGGCGTCAGCCCCCTTGTTTTCCGCCGGACTTGTCGTCCGGTTTCCAGCTGCCCTTGCCCGTCAGCCTAACACGGGCCGGCTCTCGGCGGCAGAGCCGACTTGCCTGCCGCCGAGCGCCGGCGGCGGTCAGCTCTTCTTGTCGAGCCAGACGTCTTCCATGCGCCAGCCGTTGTAGATGCTGTTGGCCATGATATTCAGGTTCTTGACCCAGGGCTGAAAGCAGCTGTAACCGACCGGGAAGAACAGCACCGGACGCACCGCCGCCTCGGCCAGCTTGCGTTCGATCTCCCACACGATCTGCATGCGCTTCTCGGGATTCGTTCCCATCGACTGCTTGTCGATCAGCTTGTCGAGTTCGGGATCGCTGATGCCCGAATAATTGCGCAATGCCCCGCTGTAGAAGTTCTCGTAAAACATCTGGTCCGGATCATCGACGCCCGCCTCGATCGGCGCCGCGCCGATTGTGAAGTCCTTGCGGTTGATCTTCGGATACCACTGAGACGTATCGATGATCTCGATCTCGGTCTCAATTCCAATCTCCTTCAGATGCGCATTCAAGAGCACCGCCGGATCGCGCCAGGACGGAATGTTGCGCGTCGCGATCGTTGTGCGCAGCGGGTTGTCCGGCCCGTAGCCCAGCTTTTTTAGGATTGCGCGGGCTTCGGCGCGGTTCTTCTCGACATCGGGATTGTAGCCCGGCAGCGTTCTCAGCTTATCTTCCGGCATGCCCCAGACACCGCTTGGCGGCGGTAGCATCAGCGCGCCGACATTCTTCTCGCCGCCGTTGATGATCGTCGAGAACGCGTCGCGGTCGATCGCCAAGGTCATCGCCCTGCGCAGTTCGGGATTGTCGAATGGAGGTTTGTGGGTGTTGATCAGCATCGTGCGCGGCACATTGACCGAGGTTCGTTCGCAGATCGCGTTCGGCGCCTGCGCCTTGAAGTCCGCGAGCTCAGGCGGGGTCACGCCGAATACCGAGCCGACATCGTAACCGCCGGCGAAAAAGGCCAAATTGCGGGGTCCTCTCTCGCGCATGATCGTGAAATCGATGCCGTCGAGATAGGGTCGGCCCTTTTTCCAATAATCGGGGTTCTTGGTGACCTTGATGTATTGGTTCGGCTTGAATTCGACAAATTTGTACGGTCCGGTACCGATTGGATGCTGGCGCATCTCGCGCGCCGGGACGTGGCACGGATAGATCGGCGACCAGCCCGAGGCGAGCAGCGCGAGCAGCGCCGGTTGCGGCTGCTTCAGCTGGAAAGCGATTTCGAAGTTGCCGTTCGGTTTCACGGCCTCGACGTTCTGATACCAGGATTTGCGCGGATTGACCCGCAGCTTGTCTTGCCCCTTCGCCATCAGCAGGTCCCAGGTGCATTTGACATCGGCCGAGGTGAACGGCTTGCCGTCATGCCACTTGACGCCCTCGCGCAGCTTGAAGGTCAGCTCCTTGCCGTCCTCGCTCCAACTCCAGCTCGTGGCAAGATCGGGCACGATCGTGTCCAGGCGGTTCTGTTTGACGTTGTGGTCGTACATGACCAGGTTGTTGAACACCGCCATCATCGGTTGCAGCGTCGCGCGCGTCGATTCCTCGTGGATCGACATGCTCGCCGGGCTGTCGAAATGCTGAACCTCGAGCACGCCGCCGGATTTTTGCGCGATGGCCGGACCGGCGACTATCAGCGCGAACAGCGACAGGCCCGCGATCGCGAGGCCCTGTCCGAATGGCTTCATAAAGCTCCTCCCTTTTGTAACTCCAAGCCGCTGAAAGCGTCTTCGGCGGCTCGTGTCCTGAGAAGCTATCGCTCATTTCGGGCGCACTGGGCAACTCTCCGCGGGAGGGTCACACCCCCGCTATTGGGCCAAGCCAGGCAAAACCGCGCTGCCCGGACGGCGGGACGCCGGGGCCTTACACCCCTAGCTTTCCTCTGGAAGGGATGAACCTCGAAAAGCGGGACCGTCTAGCGGGCCGGCATAACAAGGGCGGTGCAGGCCTGCGGCATTTCCGAGACCAGCAGCGGTCGGGTCGGCTGGATCGGTTGAGGAGCCCTGGCTTCCGGGGTGAACCACCAGGCGAGGTCGGCGCCGCAGCCGTCGCCGGGCGGCAGTGGCGCCTGGCTGCGGCACTGCGCTGCGCCGGTAGGGCAGGCCAGGCGGACGTGGAAATGGTAATTGTGCCCGTACCAGGGCCGGATGCGGCGCAGCCACTGCCGGTCGCCGGTGGCTTCGCGGCACAGCGCGCGCTTGATCGCCGGATTGACAAACATGCGGTCCACGGCGGGATCGCGCGCCGCCCGTTCGAGCAGCTTGCGGTGCTCGGGCCGCCACACGGCCGGATCGATATCCTGGCCGTTTTCGGCGACGACATTGGTCGCCGATATTTCATTGCGTTCCTCCGGGGTCAGACGCCGGTCCGGCATCGGGGTCAGCCAGATATCGGCCTCGATGCCGAGCTGGTGCGAAGCATGCCCGGTCAACATCGGCCCGCCGCGCGGCTGCGCCAGGTCGCCCACCAGCAGACCGCGCCATCCGGCCGCTTCGCCGGCGGAAGCCAGCCGCTGCAGAAATGCGATCAGCGCCGGATGACCCCAGGCACGGTTGCGCGACGGGCGCATCACCTGCCAGTTCGGGCCATCGGCCGGCATCTCGACCCCGCCGGCCAGACAGCCTTTGGAATAAGAGCCGATCGGCTGTCCCGGCCCCGGCGCCGGGGTCGCGGCCAGCCCGAAGACCCGGCGTGCGGCATCCTGCGGCAGTGCGGCCAATGCCGCTTGCCGGCGCGCCGCCTCTTCGGCCGTGTTCTGCTGCGCATGCGTCACCGGGCCGCCGCCGAGCAGCGCTATCAGCAGCGCCGCGGTCCATAGGCCCAGTCCCCATCCCGTTTTTGGAAACGCCGCCATGTACCTGCCTCCGCGCTCTCCTCTGCCGGGGGACAAGGCTGCGCAAATTGGCGAGCGATGCAAGACGCTGATCCGGCGTGGTGCCGTTAAGCGGCGGGCTTCCCCGCCCCCCGGACGAGCGGATAACCTTATGCAACGCCGCCTCGTCGACAGGTCTTCGCATGAAGCTCCACGGCTATTTCCGCTCTTCCGCCGCGTTCCGCGTGCGCATCGCGCTGAACCTGAAAAGGCTCGCTTATGAAAGCGTCCCCGTACATTTGCGGCGGGGGGACCAGCGCCGCCCCAAATTCCTCGGTGTCAACCCGCAGGGCCTTGTACCGGCGCTGGACGACAACGGGCGGGTGCTGATCCAGTCGCTGCCGATCATCGAGTATCTCGACGAGACATACCCCGAGCCGCCGCTGCTGCCGCGCGATGCCGCCGGCCGGGCGCGGGTGCGCGCGTTGGCCGCGATCGTCGCCTGCGACATCCATCCGCTCAATAATCTGCGCATCTTACGCTATCTGCACCGCACGCTCGGGCAGGACGAGGCGGCGCTTGCGGCCTGGTACAACCACTGGATCGCGGAAGGCTTCAGCGCGATCGAGGCATTGCTGGCGGCCGACAGCCGCACCGGCCGGTTCTGCCATGGCGACGCGCCGGGGCTGGCGGATATCGCGCTGGTGCCGCAGGTCGTCAACGCCGAACGCTACCGGCTCGATCTCGCGTCCTACCCGACAATCACAAGGATTTTCGAGGCTTGCATGACGCTCGACACCTTCACCGCCGCGCGCCCGGAGCGGCAACCCGATTTCGAACCATGATCGCGCCGGACGGTTGCACGCAGCGGCGGCGCGCCGACCGCCTTTCCGCGGTCAAGCCGCTCGGCCTCACGGTTGTTCTGTGTCTCGCGCTGACGACGGCCGGCTGCGGCACGGTGCCGGGCAGTCCCCAAGCCGCCGGCGACCTTGCCCTGATCAACCGGGCGATGCAGCAGATCGAAAAGAACTATGTCGTGCCGGTCCGATCCGAAAAGCTTGTCGACAATGCGCTGAAGGGGATGATGACCCGGCTCGATCCGCATTCCGATTACATGGACGAACGCGAGTACCAGGAGCTGCTGGCGACGACCTCGGGCGCGTTTGGCGGGGTCGGCATCGAGATATCGGTCGAGAACGGCGTGCCGCAGGTGATCGCCGCGATCGAGGGCACCCCGGCGGCGGCGGCCGGCGTCGAACCCGGCGACCGGATCGTCAAGGCGAATGGCGAACCGATCATCGGATTGGATGTCTCGGAGGTCGTGCGGCGGCTGCGCGGCAGCCCCGGAACCCCGGTTGTGCTGACGATCGCGCGGGCCAACCGGCCGTCATTTGACGTGCCGATCACGCGCGCCGTAATCCATGTCGACTCGGTCAAATCGGCGCTGAAGCCCGGCCGTACCCCCTATATCCGCATCACGACCTTCAACGAGAACACGCCGGCGGCGCTGCGCGCGGCGCTGGCGCGATTGCGGCAACAGGCCGGCGGAAGGCTGGCCGGGCTCGTGCTCGATCTGCGCAACGATGCCGGCGGGCTGCTCGATTCCTCGGTCGAGGTTGCCGCCGGTTTTCTCGATTCCGGGACGATTGTCTCGACGCGCGGGCGCCGCCCGGACGAAAACCGGGTGTTCGAAGCGATGCCGAACGGCGACCAGCTCCGCGGGACGCCGATGATCGTGCTGATCAACGGCGCTTCGGCCTCGGCGGCGGAGATCGTGGCCGGGGCATTGCAGGACAATCGGCGCGCGACGATCCTCGGCACCCGCAGCTTCGGCAAGGGATCGGTGCAGAGCATCATCCCGATCCAGGGCAACGGCGCGCTGCGGTTGACGACGGCGCTGTACTACACGCCGTCCGGCAACTCGATCCAGGGGCAGGGCATAACGCCGGACCGGGTCGTGACCGTGCCGAAGGAGGCGCAGGTCGCGAACGCGATGATCACCTACGAGAGCGATCTGTCGGGGGCGCTGAAGGCGGCCGGCGCCCTGGCTCCGAATGCGAATGGGGGGCCGACCGCGCCGCGCCGCCGCATCGCCGACGAGGACCGCCCGATCAACCCGAAGGTGCTCGGCACGGCCCAGGACGCCCAGCTCAACGCCGCGCTCGATCTGCTGGGCGCGCCGCGGACCGGGCGGTAGGGGCCGCGGGCCGCGAATTCCCTGCTGGCAGGGAATTTTTGCGGTCCGCCGCCCGCCGGCGCCGATTCCGCTTTAAGGACGAAGGGCTTGCGCGGCAATTCCCGCGGCCCGGAACAGGGAACGGGGAACGCGCGAGCAGGAAATGGGAGCGCTCCCGCAGGGAATTTCGCGAAACCGCCGCCCCGGATTGTCATACCGTCTTTCCCTCCCCGAGTGCGCAGCATGACAGACAAATGCGGCGATTTTTGCGTCGGCGGCGGGGACGCCGAGGACACGACTAGACAAGTCCGGCAAGGATGGCCCGGAAGCGCAGCCGCTCGCGGTAGAGGTGAGCGCTATTGTCAAGATCGTCCAAAGGCTATATCATTTACCGAAAAGCATCAGAAATCGGACCCTGCCGATCACCGGGACGGAAAACCGTCCCCCAAGAAACCGGGGAGGCTGACAGATGTCGAAACGCAGGGATGTTCGATCGGAGACGGGCATGCTCCTCGCCTTTCGGGGAGGTGCCGACAGAGCCGGGCTTGCTGCAAGCCACCGGGTCCCGGTCTGGGTTTTCTGTCTGTTCTGCTGGGGGCTGGCGGCGTATCCGGCGCAGGCGCTGCCCTTTTTCAAACCCTTTCTGCCCGATTTCTACCAGCACCAGAAGGCCGGTCCCACCGTCAACGTGCCGAACGATGCCGATGTGGATTTCGGCAACGCCGCGCCGCAGCCGCCGAACAACCAGATCCCGAGCTATGCCATGACGCCGGACTGGTGGGAGGATGGGGGCGGCTGGTGCTGCATCACCGCCTTTGTCAATTCGTTCTACTTCCTCGAAAAACGCTATGACTGGAACGGTCTGTTCACCCGCCCGGACGGCGCCGGCAAGACCTGGCAGGAACAGATGGTCTATGCGATCGAGGACATGGCCATCGAGGTGTTCGGCCTGGAGGGCAACGCTCCGGTCCCGATACCGAAATATGTCCGCGACCTTGAAAACGAGGCCGCCGCCGGCGCGAAGAGCCGCCATCTGACGATCTCGCAATACACGCTCGACAGCGGCAAGGTCATGAAGCAGGACGCGGACGCCGCCGGCGACCTGCTGCCGGAGACGGATGTCTCGGGGCAGTTTGCTTCGCTGTTCGATGCGTACCGGGTCGAGTTGTGCAAGAGCCAGGACGTGACGGTGCGGTGGGAGTATCCCGGCGGGGTTGTCCCTCCGGGGGAGGCGGAACCGTGGTGGGCGCCGAGTTTTCACGCCACCACCGGCGCGGGCGTTGCCGACTGCAAGAACTCGACCGACCGGACGCTGTGGTTTGCCGATCCGGACAAGCGCAACGCCGACGAGGCCGGCACCTACCTTCCCGTCGATATCCGCGAACCGTATCCGAACGATGCGAACCTGCCCGTCCCGATCGGCGAACTGCATTACGAAATGGTCACGCTCGATGCCAACGATTGCATCGCAAGCGGCATCTACAAGGGAGCGTGCATGGTTCTCGTCACCGACATCAGCGTCGTGCCCGAGCCGCCGACCTGGGTACTATTGCTCGCGGGTCTCGCGGGCTTGATGGGTTTCGGTTACAAGCTGACAGGACGCGAAATGGGCTGAGCGCAATGAAACCCATCGCGATACGACTCCGAGACGGTGGATTCGCGTTGTTCGGCCCGTTGTACACACCGCATCTGCGATAATGCCAGAGCTGGGTCAGAGTTCATCTGGCACTGACATCCGGGTACGAGCTGCGAGTATTGAAATGCGATAAGAAAACTACCGCAATAGGGAAGTCAGAGAGATGCTTACGTCGTTCCAAATACCGAATTTTGGCTCCATGTTTGGCGATAGGTGCGCGCGCCTGATGCTATTCTCCAGTTACTCCTTACGCAGAGAAGCGATTCGCCTTGGAGTGATTGGAGTGATGACCTGTGCGGCGGCATCGTCTGTTTATGCCATGCCTATTCAGCTGGTTGTGGGAGGGGTTACACTCGCCGGCGAGCTTGTCGGGCTTACTAATACATTGGTAGGGATTTTTGGAGACGGCGCGAAGAAGGATAATTTCAACGATACGCCTCTCTATTCTACTGACACAGCGTCTCCGTCGATAACCATAACCGCAACGGATACAACTTTCGATTTTTTATTAAAACAACCTCTCGCCGTCACGGAGTTCGAAGATGATTTTGCGGCGCAAATCAAAGGTACGGCTCAGTTCTTTGACGGTTCGGGATTCGTAGATGCATGGACTTACGACTTAACGTTCACGTTCGAAGCGTGTGGTGGTTTTGAAAACTGTCAGCTCGACGCAGACGGGGTGGTCAAGCATGTTCGGAAACCTAAAGGTAACGAACACGCCAAAGATGGAAATGAAGGGGGACCGCTCGACGTCGATGCGAGTGTTTCTTTCCCGTTTTCACACGTTAAGAAAGATTTCACTGGCAATGGTGAACTTGATAAAGCACTTCATCCCCTTGATCATACTGATAAGCTAATAGAGAATCGACTTTTAGCTACGTGCTGTGAAACGTTTTTCGGCGGTATCCAGAAATGGGAATTCGAGTTGAAAGCGCGACATATTCCGGAACCATCTTCGATCCTATTACTCGGCGTCGCGATGTTCGGATTTCTCATGGCCAGACTCCGTTGACTGTCGTGGCGGAGCTGACATGAAATGTCCGGCACTTTCGTGTAAACATGCGGAAGTTGCTGGATTTAGAGGCGGTTTCCACAACTACCGATAGCTGCGTTGGCCTGGCCGGCGGTCCGGCGCTGTAGCGGCCCAGTGTGTCGGATAATTGAGCGCAGCGAAGCTCATCGCGAGACGGCTGCGGGAGGAGGGCCTCTGCTCAACCCATCTATGCACTCTACCGCTACCCCGTTAATCTCCCCTCACCCCAGCTCCCTCTCCCCTAATGGGGGGAGAGGGAGTTCGATGCTTATCGCGTGCCGATCGGCGACAAGCCTTCCTCGCGGCGGATGTCGTTGATGATCTGCAACACGCGCTCGCGATAGGGGCGGTATTGGACGCCGAATTCCTGTACGAGCCGCGTATTGTCGATCATATAATTGCCCGACAATTCCTTGCCGCCGGTCTCCTTCTCGAAACTGATCTGCGCGTCGGGCAGGTATTCGCGCACGATATCGGCCAACTCGCCGAGGCTGATCGCCTGGCCGCCGGTGTTGTAGGTCATGTGCTCCGGTTTGTCCTTCATGATGACTCGGGCAAAGATTTCCGCGATTTCATCGACATGGACCGGGCAGCGCATCGCGTCCTTGTATGGGAAGCTGACCGGCTTGCCGCGCGCCGGGTTGGTGATGCAGAAAACGTGATCGACCGAGCCGACGATCTTGTCCGGGCCGGTCACGTTGGCCGGACGGATCGCGGTGATCTCCATCCCGTGCTTTTCGCGGTAATCCTGCGCCTGCCATTCGTTGAAGATCTTGTGCATCGCGTATTGCACATGACCGTGGCGGAAATCGTCCTCGGTGACGAGCCGGTCGCCGTAGAATTTCTGCTCGCCCGACACCGCCAATGAGCTGGCGTAGGCGACGCGGTTGCAACCGGCGAGACGCGCCGCCTCGAAGCAATTGTCCATGCCGAGGATATTGAGCTTGAACGCGACCCGCGGCGGGTGCTCGCTGCCGAGCCAGTAGGCGAGGTTGATGACGCGCGACGGTTTTGCGACATGCATCGCGTTCATCACGTCGTCGAACTGGCTGACATCGCCGCGGATCACGCGGACCTGCTTGCCGTGATCGGAAAAATTCGCGGTCTGCGGGTTGATGTCCATGCAGACGACTTCCTCGCCGCGTTGCGCCAGCAGCGGGACGAGACGGCGGCCGATAAACCCGGTGCCGCCGAGGATCAGGACGGACATTGTGCGGTTCTCCCCTTCGAAGGACATCATGTCCTGCGGGACAGCGTAGCGTTGGCGTGCGCCGGCGCGCAACGGTTGCCGCCGCGCCGGAACGCACCTAATTTTTGTGTGACTATGCAGCAGGAGGCTCGAATGGGCGCCCAGGGGGCAAACGACCGCGTGGCGATCCGCGAGGTCGGGATGCGCGACGGCTTGCAGAGCATCGCCGAGATCATGCCAACCGAGACGAAACTGGCATGGCTCGACGCCGAATACGCAGCCGGGGTGCGCGAGATCGAGGTCACCTCGTTTGTGCCGCCAAAACTGCTGCCGCAACTGGCCGATGCCGAGGCGGTCGTGCGCCACGCGCTGACCTTGCCGGGGCTGACGGTGTCGGCGCTGATCCCGAACTCGCGCGGCGCCGAGCGCGGTCTCGCGCTCGGGGTGCACGAGATGAATTTTGTGCTGTCGGTCAGCGAGGGGCACAACCGCTCGAATGTGCGCCGCGGCACCGACGAGTCGGTCGCGGATTTCCGCCATGTCGTACAGCTATGTCGCGAGCGGGGAGGTGAGAACCGTCCTCGAATCAATTGCGGGCTGGCGACGTCGTTCGGCTGCACGATCGAGGGCGATGTGGACGAGGATCGGGTGCGCCGCATCGCCAACCAGGCGGCCGAGGCCGGCGCCGACGGCATTCTGCTGGCCGATACGGTCGGTTACGGGCAGCCGGCGGCGATCGGCCGCGTGTTCCGCAAGATCATCGCCGATGTCGCGCCGCTGCCGGTCTGCGCGCATTTCCACGACACGCGAGGTCTCGGGCTGGCCAATGTGCTGGCGGCCTACGAGGCCGGGTGCCGCGGGTTTGACGCCTCGCTCGGCGGTCTTGGCGGCTGCCCGTATGCGCCGGGCGCAACGGGGAACATCGTGCTCGAAGACACCGCCTTTATGTTCGAGGCGATGGGGGTCGCGACCGGGATCGATATCGAGCGCCTGGGGCGGGTGCGCGAATTAGTGGCGAAGGCGCTGCCCGAGGTGACGATGTACGGCGCAATCGCGAAGGCAGGGCTGCCGCGCAATTTCCACCCCGTCGCGCAGGCGGCCTGAGCGTCAGGCGGCGCCGCGCGCGCGGCGTTCCGGGAACAGGCCCAGAAGCCCGTCGCGCGAGGCCGGGCAGATGCCGCGCTCGGTGATCAGCGCCGTGACGAGCCGCGCCGGGGTCACATCGAACGCGAAATTCGCCGCCTTGCTGTCGGCGGGGGTGAGCCGAACCTCGACGCGGTCTCCGGCCGCGGTCCAGCCGGCGATATGCGTGACCTCGCGCGGATCGCGCTCCTCGATCGGGATCGCGGCGCCGTTGTCGAGGGTCCAGTCGATTGTCGGCGACGGCAGCGCGACATAGAACGGCACGTTGTTGTCATGCGCGGCGAGCGCCTTCAGATAGGTGCCGATCTTGTTCGCGACATCGCCCGAGGCGGTTGTGCGGTCGGTGCCGACGATGCAGAGATCGACGCGTCCCTGTCGCATCAGATGCCCGCCGGCATTGTCGGCAATGACCGTGTGCGGCACGCCGTGTTGACCCAGCTCCCAGGCGGTCAGGCTGGCTCCCTGGTTGCGCGGTCTTGTCTCGTCCACCCAGACGTGCAGCGGGATGCCGGCATCGTGGGCGCGGTAGACCGGGGCCAGCGCGGTGCCCCAATCGACCGTCGCGAGCCAGCCGGCGTTGCAATGGGTCAGGATCTGCACCGGCGTCTCGCCCGGTTTCGCCATAAAGGCGGCCCAGATCGGCATCAGCCCGTGCTCGCCGATCGCGCGGTTGATCGCGACATCCTCCTCGGCGATCGCGGCGGCACGATCGAGCGCGGCGGTGAGGCGAAGCTGCGGCGGCAGATGAGCCAGCGTGCGGCGCATCTCGGCGAGCGCCCAGGCAAGGTTGACCGCGGTCGGGCGGGTCGCGGCGAGCCCGGCGGCGGCATGGTCGAGCGCGTTGTCGGACGGGTCCTCGGCGACTGCGAGCGCGATGCCGTAGGCGGCGGTCGCGCCGATCAGCGGAGCGCCGCGCACCTGCATGTCACGGATCGCGCGCGCGGCGTCGCCGAGCCGGGTCAGGCGCGCGATAACAAGTTCGTGCGGCAGACGGGTCTGGTCGATGATTTCGATCGCCGGGCGGTCGGGCGGAGCATCCGGCGCGAGCCAGATCGTGCGCATCTTTTTGCCGGCGACGTTCATCGCATCACTGCCCCGGTTGCGGACGATCGCAGAGATAGCATGGATTTATGCACCGCTCCGAGGCCGGCCTTCGGCCGGCGGGACGCCGGCGGTCCCAAATCAGCGCGTGCCGCCGGTCACGGCGGCATCATTCCACGACGATGCGCGGCGGCGCTCGACGGGTCGCAGTCTCGCCCGACACCTTTTGCCAGACCCGCGCGGCAATGTCGCGGAAGGTTCCGGCATAGGGCGATTCCGGTTGCGATACCGTGATCGGGCGGCCTTCGTCGGAGGTTTCGCGGATCGCCAGGTCGAGCGGCACTTCGCCGAGGAAATCGGTGCCGAGACGGGCGGCCTCGCGGCGGGCGCCGCCGTGGGAGAAGATGTCGCTGCGCTCGCCGCAATGCGGGCACAGAAAATAGCTCATGTTCTCGATGATGCCGAGCACCGGCACATTGACCTTCTGGAACATCGCCAGTCCCTTGCGGGCATCGATCAGCGCGATGTCCTGCGGCGTCGAGACGATCACCGCGCCGGCCAGCGCGACCTGCTGCGCCATCGTCAACTGCGCGTCGCCGGTGCCGGGCGGCATATCGACGATCATGATGTCGAGCTCGCCCCAGGCGACGTCGCGCAGCATCTGCTGCAGTGCGCTCATCACCATCGGCCCGCGCCAGATCATCGGCGTGTCCTCGGGGACGAGAAACCCGATCGACATGCATTTGAGACCGTAATTCTCCATCGGCCGCAGCGTGGTCTTATCGGCCATCGACGGCTTACCGGTGATCCCGAGCATGCGCGGCACCGACGGGCCGTAGATATCAGCGTCGAGCACCCCGACCCGCAGCCCGTTCGCCTTCATGCCGAGCGCGAGGTTGACGGCGACGGTCGATTTGCCGACCCCGCCCTTGCCCGAGGCGACGGCGACGATCGCCCGCACCCCCGGCGCCAGCGCGCTCTTGGCTTGCGCCGCACCCGCATTCGGTGCGGAAGCCGGCGGTGGCCCCCCTGGCGATCCCCCTGGCGATCCCCGTGGCGATCCCCGTCCGGCGCCGGCCCTGCCGGCGGCTTCCGCGGTCAGCACCGCGGTCACCGAGAGGACCTCGGGCAACGCTTCGACCACCTGCTCGGCCTGTTTGCGCAGTGGTTCGAGGCGGGCGCCGCGTTGCGGCTCGACCTCGATCGCGAACCCGACGACGCCGTCGCGCACGACAACCCCCGATACCATGCCGAGCGTGACGATGTCCGCGCCCCTGTCCGGGTCGCGCACCGTCCGCAGCGCATCGAGAACCTGTTTTTCGGTGATGGCCATTGCTGCTCCCGCGTCCCGCCCGTCGCGACGCCGCCTGCGGGGCGAGGAGGCGGGATTGCCGGCATTTGGGACCGGCGAACGCCCCTGACAACATCTTGACAATGCCCGCCCGCACTCCCTTTTTTCGCGTCACGGTCGGCCATCCGCGACTTGCCGGCCGCGCGCCGCGCCATCGAATGTTATAAAGCGCGATCGCAGCCGCGGAAAAAGGGATCTTCAATGATTTGGAAAAGTGAGGGCGGCGGTCCCTGGGGCGCCGGACCTCGCGGTGGTGGAGGCGGCAGCCCGTGGGGCAGCGGCCGGGGCGGTCCAGGCTCCGGCGGACCGCGCGGACCGCAACCGCCTAACCTCGAGGACATTCTGCGCCGCGGCCAGGATCGGTTCCGCCGTATTCTGCCCGGCGGGTTCGGCAGCGCGGCCGGGATCGGACTCGTCGCTGCCGTTATTCTCGCGCTGTGGCTCGCGAGCGGTTTCTATCGGGTTCTGCCCGACCAGCAGGGCATTGTTCTGCGTTTCGGTGAATACAACCGCACGACGCAACCGGGTCTGAACTACCATTTGCCGGCCCCGATCGAGACGGTGCTGACGCCGAGCGTGACGCACATCAACCGGGTCGAAATCGGGTATCGCACGGGCGAGGCGCGCGGCGGGACAACCCGGCAGCTTCCCGAGGAAGCGCTGATGCTGACCGGCGATGAAAACATCGTCGACATCAACTTTTCGGTCTTCTGGCTGATCAAGGACGCGCAGTCGTTCCTGTTCAACATCCGCAACCCGGAAGCGACCGTCAAGTCGGCGGCCGAAAGCGCGATGCGCGAAGTCGTCGGGGAGACCCCGATCGCATCGGCGCTCGCCGAGGGTCGCGGCAAGATCGAATCGCAGACACAGGCGCTGCTGCAGCATATCCTCGACGCCTACGGCGCCGGTATTCAGATCACCCAGGTGCAGATGGCCAAGGTCGATCCGCCGGCTCCGGTTATCGACGCCTTTCGCGATGTGCAGCGTGCGCTCGCCGATCGCGAGCGGCTGCGCAACGAGGCCGAAGCCTACCGCAACGATATCCTGCCGCGGGCGCGCGGCGAGGCCGCTCAGATCAGACAGGGGGGTGAAGCCCACCGGGCCGAAATCGTCGCGCGCGCCCAAGGCGACGCCGATCGCTTTCTGTCGGTCTATAACGCTTACAAGCAGGCGGAGGATGTGACGCTGCAACGTCTCTATCTCGAAACGATGGAAGAGATCCTGAGAAACAGCAAAAAGGTCATCATCGACAAATCGGCTCAGGGCGAGACCGGCGTGCTCCCGTTTTTGCCGCTTCCCGAGCTGCTTCAACCGGCTCCGGCGGCCGGACAGGCTCCGGCCGCGCCACCGGCGACGGCGGCTGGCGCGGGACCGGTGATACCGCCCGCCGCCGCGTCCTCTCCAACCACGGGGCGTCGCAGATGAACACCCGCCTGCTTGCCATAATCGGCGTCGTGCTGGTCGCGGCCGGCATCCTGCTGACCAGCGCCTTCTTTATTGTCGGACAGACCGAGCAGGCCCTCGTGCTGCAGCTCGGCGAGGTGCGGCGGGTCATCCGCGAACCCGGGCTGAAGATGAAGGTGCCGTTCATCGAGAACGTGATCACCTATGACAAGCGGGTGCTCGATTTCGAGCCGCCGCACGAGGAGGTCATCGTTTCCGACCAGAAGCGTCTGGTGGTCGATGCCTATACCAGATACCGCATCGTCAACCCGCTGCTGTTTTATCAGACGGTCGGCACCGAACAGGGCGTGCGAGCCCGCCTTTCCGCCCTGGTGACCGGTAGTCTGCGCCGCGTGCTCGGCAACGTCACGCTGAACGATATCCTCTCGACGAGGCGTTCGGTAATCATGAACCAGATCCGTGACGATGTCGCCGCCCAGGCGCAGGCGTTCGGCATCGAGGTGGTCGACGTGCGTCTCCGGCGCGCCGATCTCCCGGAGGAGAACAGCCAGGCGATCTACGCCCGCATGCAGTCCGAGCGTGAACGGGAGGCCCGCCAGTATCGAAGCGAAGGCGCCGAGGCGGCCCAGACCGTGCGGGCCAACGCCGACCGTGAGCGCACGATCATCCTGGCCGACGCGCAGCGTGACGCGCAGCGGGTGCGCGGCGAGGGTGATGCCCAGGCAACGCGGATCTACGGCGACGCGTTCGGGCAGGACAAGCAGTTCTTCTCGTTCTACCGCTCGCTGCAGGCCTATCGTGACGCGCTCAACGGCAAGGACACGTCGTTTCTGCTGTCGCCCGAGGGGAATTTCTTCCGGTACTTTGGCGGGGTGCCGGGAGCGATGACCACGGCCGGCGCGACCGCGCCGCCGCCTCCCGGCGCGGCATCCTCCGCGGCATCCTCACAGGGGCTTCCGCCGCCTGCCGCCATGGCCGGACCGCCGCAGCCGCTCCAGTCCCAGCCGGTCCCACCGCAGCCGGTGGCGACCATACCGCCTGCGGGCGCGACGGAGCCGCCGCGGACGATCGCCGGTCCAGCGCCGATCGAGACGGTTCCCGATACGCCGCGCGTGCCGTGACCGCCGGATCGACCGCCGAAACCGCTTCTGACCGCGGCTTTCGGCGCGGCGGCTGATGCGGGATCTGTGGACCGGGCTCGCCCTCGTTCTTGTGGTCGAGGGCGTCCTTTACGCGCTGTTCCCGCTCGGGATGAAGCGGGTAGCGGCGCGCACGATCCTGTTGCCGCCGCAAACCCTGCGCGGCGCGGGGCTGCTGGTCGCCGCGATCGGGGTCGCGATCGTCTGGGTGTTGCGGCGATAGCAGGGTATCGCGCGCCGCCACGCGAACGGAGCTGGTACATCCAACTGGCTTGCCGCGCGCTTCTCTCGTAATCTGACGCGGCGGAGTCTCCGGCGCTGCTGCAGGGAGTGGGACAGGTGTCGTTTCCGTCGTTGCGCTTACGGCGTTCGGCCGCCCTGGCCGGGTTCGTGCTGCTGCTGGGGTGGTCGGTCGGGATACCGCCGGCCGCGGCGCGTTCGGCACCCGACAGTTTCGCCGACACGGCCGAGAGGCTGCTGCCCTCGGTCGTCAACATCTCGACGACGCAGAACGTGACCTCGGACAAGCCGGGCGAACGGTCGTCGCCGGGACGCAAGCGCTCGCCGCTCGACGAATTCTTCAGGGATTTTCTCGAACGCAACGACCAGCGCGGCGAGAAGCGGGAACCGCGGTCGCGCAAGGCAACCTCGCTCGGCTCCGGGTTTATCGTCGACCCGGCCGGCTACATCGTCACAAACAATCACGTCATCGAGGGTGCCGACGAGATCAACGTCATTCTGCACGACGATACCCGCGTCAAAGCCGAGGTTCTGGGGCGCGACAGCAAGACCGATGTCGCCGTGCTGAGGATAAAGACCGACAAGACGCTGGTGCCCGCCGTCTGGGGCGACAGCGACAAGGCGCGGGTCGGCGACTGGGTGCTGGCGATCGGCAACCCGTTCGGGCTCGGCGGCAGCGTCAGCGCCGGGATTCTGTCGGCCCGGCAGCGCGACATCCATTCGGGCCCCTATGACGACTATTTGCAGACCGACGCGGCGATCAACCGCGGCAATTCGGGCGGCCCGATGTTCAACACGCAGGGCGAGGTCATCGGCATCAATACCGCGATCTATTCGCCGAGCGGCGGCTCGATCGGCATCGGGTTTGCGATCCCGTCCAATATCGCCCGCGAGGTCGCGAACGAGCTGATCAGCGACCCGGAGCACGTCGTGCGGCGCGGCTGGCTTGGGGTGCGCATCCAGGCCGTCACCGACGAGGTTGCCGAGACGCTGGGCCTTGACAAGCCGCGCGGCGCGCTGGTCGCCAGCGTCAACGAAAGCGGCCCGGCCCAGACCGGCGGCATCCAGCCCGGCGACGTGATCCTGAATTTTGACGGCAAGCCGGTCAGCGATGTGCGCCACCTGCCGCGCGTCGTCGCCGCAACCAAGGCCGGCAAGGTCGTGCCGGTGACGGTATGGCGCAAGCGGAACCAGGAAACGTTGCAGGTCGCGGTCGGAAGATTGGACGAAACCGAAACGGCCGCCCTGAGCGACGCTCCGAAAGACAAGCCGTCTCACTCGGAGACGGCGACCGTGACCGCGCTCGGTCTGACCTTGTCGAATATCACCGCGGAGCTGAAGGACAAATTCTCGCTAAAGGACGAGAAGGGCGTCGTTGTCGTCGATGTCGCCAGCGGCAGTTCGGCGGCCCAGAAGGGGCTCGAACGCGGCGATGTGATCCTGGAGGCCTCGCAGCAGGAGATCAGGAGCGCGGGCCAGATCGCCGCCAAGATCGAGGAAGCCAAAAAGGCCGGCCGCAGCTCGATCCTGGTGCTGGTCGATCGCCAGGGCGAGCTGCGCTTTTTCGCGCTGCGCCTCGACCAGGGCTGATCTCCCAGGGCTGACGGACTGCCGAGCGGGGTTCAATCGGAAGCGATTTCCGCCGCCCGGTAGCCCTGGAGATAGAGCAGCGCGGTCAGATCGGCGTGCTCGATGCGCCAGCGCGCGGCGGCGGCGACCGCCGGTTTCGCGCGGAACGCGACGCCGATCCCGGCCGCAAGCAGCATCGGCAGATCGTTGGCGCCGTCGCCGACCGCCAGAATCGCCGTCATCGGGATGCCGTCTTCCGCCGCGAGCGCGATAAGCGCGTCCCGCTTCGCGTCGCGATCGACGATCGGGCTGCGCACCGTGCCGGCGATCCGGCCACCGACGATGTCGAGATGGTTGGCGACGACCCGGTCGAAGCCGAGCGAAGCGGCGACCGGTTCGGCGAACACCGCGAAGCCGCCCGAGACCAGCGCGGTGCGGATGCCGGCGGCGCGAGAGGTCGCGACCAGTGCCCGTGCGCCGGGCATCATTCGAATGCGCTTTGCCGCGTCGTCGAGCACCGATACCGGCAGACCCCGCAAAAGAGCGACCCGTTCGGCGAGGGCGGCGGCAAAATCGAGCTCGCCGTTCATCGCGCGCCGTGTGATCTCGGCGACCGGCGCACGCATGCCGATAAAATCGGCCAGCTCGTCGAGCATCTCGTTCTCGATGATCGTCGATTCGAGATCGGCGACGAGCACCCGCTTGCGGCGCCCGTCGAGCGGCTGCACGACGATATCGATCGGGGCGGCGCCGACCGCGGCGCGCGCGGCGCGGTCGGCCGCCTCCGGTGCGATGCCGTCGATCGAAAGATCGCAGGCCGCTCCCGGCGCGAGCCAGTCGGGTTCGGCGCGGAGGTCCAGAGCACGGGCAATCGCGGCGGCGATGTCGGGCAGCACGCCCGTCGTGTCGGACCCGCCGATCAGGGTCATGATCCACGCCACTCCGCGCTCTCCTCAATTGCGTTGCTCTTCACAGAATGACGGCGCGCGATTAGGTTAGGGGAGTTTCCACGCCGGATTCCCGACATGAATTTTCTCGCCGACCGTCTTGCTCGCGTAAAGCCCTCTCCGACCATGGCGATCACTGCGCTCGCAACCGAGCTGAAAGCGGCCGGGCGCGACATCATCAGCCTGTCGGTCGGCGAGCCCGATTTCGATACGCCGCTGAATATCCAAGAGGCCGGGATCGCGGCGATAAGGCGCGGCGAGACGCGCTACACGGTGTTCGACGGGCGCATCGAGCTGAAGCGCGCGATCTGCGCCAAGTTCGAGCGCGAAAACGGGCTGAAGTACGACACCTCGCAGATCACGGTCAGCAGCGGCGGCAAGCAGGTGCTGTATAACGCGATGGTCGCCACCCTGTCGCCCGGCGACGAGGTCGTGATCCCGGCGCCGTACTGGGTATCTTACCCGGAGATGGTGCTGCTGTGTGACGGCGAGCCGGTGCCGGTCGCGTGCGGGCAGAACAACGGCTTCAAATTGCGGCCCGAGGATCTGGAGGCGGCGCTCACGCCCCGGACCAAGTGGCTGATCCTGAACTCGCCGTCGAATCCGACCGGCGCCGCCTATACCGAAGCCGAGCTGAAAGCCTTGGCCGAGGTGTTGCTCAAGCACGAGCGCGTCTGGATCATGACCGACGACATGTACGAGCATGTCGTCTACGACGATTTCGCTTATCGCACGATCGCGCAGGTGGAGCCGCGTCTCTACGACCGTACCCTGACAGTCAACGGCGTGTCGAAGGCGTATTGCATGACCGGCTGGCGGATCGGCTATGGCGGCGGGCCGACGCATCTGATCAAGGCGATGGGCGCGATCCAGTCGAACTCGACCGCGAACCCGTGCTCGATCAGCCAGGCCGCAGCGATCGAGGCGCTGACCGGGCCGCAGGATTTCATCCCGAGGCACCAGCTCCTGTTTAAGGTGCGGCGCGATCTCGTCGTCGATTGGATGAACCAGATTCCGGGGCTGCACTGCCACCGGCCGGACGGCGCGTTCTATGTCTACCCGTCCTGCGCCGGGGCGCTCGGCAGGCGCACCCCGGACGGCAAGGTGATCGAGACCGACGAGGATTTCGTCAAGTATCTGCTGGAGGCGGAGGGGGTCGCGGTCGTGCACGGCGGCGCGTTCGGGCTGGCGCCGCATTTCCGGATTTCCTACGCGACCTCGACCGAGGAGCTGCGCGACGCCTGCACCCGCATCGAACGCGCGTGTCGGGCGCTGGCGTAGCGAGCCGCAAGAACAAACGCCCCGTGCCCGGCCTTGAGCCGGGCACCCACGTCTTACCACGCGGCGCCCAAAGACGTGGATGCCCACGGATCAAGTCTGGCTAGAGCCTGATCGTTTTAGGTTGAAGCGAGGCTGAAGATTTCCAAGCGCGGGGGTTTGGGCGCAAGATGCCGGCTGGGGGGCGGAGGCCAGCACGCATGCCCAGACCCTATTCACAGGATTTGCGAG
>JBFWVT010000020.1:0-65569 GCA_050246595.1 Alphaproteobacteria bacterium | reverse complement strand
CTGAACCCGATCGAGCAGGCGTTCGCGAAAGTCAAAGCACTCCTGCGCAAAGCCGCCGAGCGCACGGTCGAGGGCCTGCGGCAGGCTATCGGTCAGATCGCAGACCTCTTCTCGCCGGCAGAATGCCGCAACTTCTTCAACAACGCCGGTTATGCAGCCCGATCGGAAACCGCTCTAGACGATGCCGGGGGCGTACTGGTTCTGGACGAGACCGACTTTGTCAAGAAAGGGACCAAGTCGGTAGTGGGTCAGTTTGGATTGTAATACCAGCCGCCCGAGACTTTGACGCGTATCGTTCATGGCCGTCCCCGGCTCCCGGATCAAGTCCGGGGTAGGCTCTCGAGCCGCGCAAAGCGCGGACCCGTGGGGGCCGTTCCGGAATGTCGGTGCTGTCTGTTACATTCAAACTGATCCACTATCTCCCGCTGTCGCAAGATGACGGGACTCTTTATGTGTTCGAGCCTGCAGCCGTCTCCGTTGAACCCCTTTCGGAACGAGTGTCCGGCAACATGAACACTCTGCCGATGACCGTTTCAGGTCGGAGGCGGCCGATTTGACTAAGCCCATTACCACGACCGCTTCCGACGCATTCCCGCCGTTGACCTCCCGGGCGACCGCCGCCCGGGAGCTGCCCCCAAAGGAGCCATCGATGACCCGCTGTGCTGGCGGACGCGGAGCGCGGCCAGGACGACATTCCGTGCGGTTATGCGAGGCCTGCGATCGAACGCGGCCAGGCCCGATAACAGGCTGCCTGAAAAATCAGCACTGGGTCCAGGATGGAGGAGGGCGAAGCGCTGCGCTATCGCGCAAATCTACGGGCGAGTATGACGGTGCCGGATTGTACCGCGCCCTCGGCGACCTGTTTCTCGGCCCTTGCTCCGCCTGACCCTGAGGTCACGCGATGCGAATGGGTCGCGCAATCTGGCCGCTGCTTTCCCAATACTCTTCTTGTTGGCCATCGATGCGTCGCCCGATGCGGGCGCCGGTGCAAGAACCATTGTTTATCGATGCTGCGTCCGGCCTGTTCGCCGCCATGGTGAAGACGGCCCGGCGGAGGGTTGAACTCTGATCCTTTATTGATCCATCAGGATAGAGAAAAGGCGGCTTTCGGGCCGCCTCTTCCGCTTCTGGGTGGTTGCCGATACTCGGTGGTCAATATATTACTTGTCGAGCCAGGTATCCTCGAAGCGCCAGCTGTTGAAAACGCTGTTGACATTGGTTGTTACGTTCTTGACCGGAGGATAGCGGCAGGTGCCCAGGTTGTAGAGAAACACGATCGGTCGCGCCGCGTCCTTGGTCAGGATTTTATCGATTTCCCAGACGATCTTCTTGCGCTTTTCCTGGTCCGGCTCCATCGATTGCTGCTCGTACATTTTCTCCAGCTCGGGGTTGCAGTAATTGGTATAATTGCGCTCCGAGCCGCACGCGTAGTGTTCATAGAAATACGCGTCCGGATCGTCGACCCCGCTGCCGGTCAGGTTGGCCCCGAGCGTAAAGTCCTTGCGCGCGATCTTCGGGAACCAGTTGGCGGTCTCGACGACTTCGAGTTCGCCATCGATATAGATGTGCTTCAATTGATCAATCAGCACGATCGCCGGGTCGCGGTACTGCCCGATATTGCGGGTCGTCACCTTTATCTGAAGCCGCTTGTTCGGCCCGTAGCCGTGCTTCTCCATCAGCTTGCGCGCCTCGGCCCGGCTCTTTTCAACATCCGGCCCGTATCCAGGCAGCGTTTGCAGGATTTCCAACGGCAGACCCCACAGCCCCGCCGGCGGCGACTGCATCGCTCCGCCGATCTGTCCCTTGCCTTCGGAAATGATGTCGATAAACGCCTTGCGGTCGATCGTCAGCATCATCGCCATGCGCATATCGGGATTGTTGAATGGCGGGTCGTCTCGGTTCACCAGAAAATTGAACGCCATTATCGTCTGATCGAGTTCGCAGATCGCGCTCGGCGCCTGGCTCTGTACGTCCTTCATCGTCTGCACGGTCTGTTCGTAGGGAAAGGTCATGTCGAACTGGCCGGCGATAAAGGCGAGGGTCTGGGTCGAGCGGTTCGGAATGATCGTCCACTCGATCGCGTCGAGATAGGGCAGACCCTGCTTCCAGTAATCCTTGTTCCTTACGAATTTGATGTGCTCGTTGCGCTTGTATTCGACAAACTTGAACGGTCCGGTACCGATCGGCTTCTGCCGCATCTCGGCGGCCGGCACGTGGCACGGATAGACCGGGCTGAAGGCGGAGGCCAGCAGCATCGTAAACGCCGGCTGCGACCGCTTCATCACAAACGTGACCGTGTCCTTGCCCTCGGTCACGACCTCGTCGAGGTTGCGATACCATGCCTTGCGCGGGTTGAGCCGCAGCCTGTCCTGCGATGTGCCGAGCAGCCGGTCCCAGGTGCATTTGACATCGGCCGCGCTGAACGGCTTGCCGTCGTGCCATTTGACACCGTCGCGCAGTTTGAAGGTCAGCCGGGTGTAATCGTCGTTCCACTTCCAACTCTCGGCGAGTTCGGGTTCGATAAACTCGGGCCGGTTCTGTTTTTCGTGCTGGTTGAAACGGATCAGGTTGTTGAACACCGCCGAGAACGGCATGACGACCGAGATCGTCGCCTCCTCGTGGATCGAGCCGCTGGCCGGGCTGTCGCGGTGAAACAGGCGCAGCGTACCGCCCGGTTTCTGCGCCAGCACCGGTGTCGCGGTCCAGCCCAGACAGAGCGCGGTGAGCGCACAAACCCCCCATCGGGCCGCGCGAGCGGCCGACAAACGTCTAAAAAGCATTTCTCCTCACGAACTTGGTTTTGCGCCGCAATCCTAGCTTCATGGTTCCGCTGTACACAAGGCGGGGCTGAGCGCGCGACAGTTTGGCCCGCAATCGCCCAAGACTGGTATAAACCCGCCGCCGGGCGAGGCCGGGTTTGCGCCGAGGGAGAAGCCGAACCGTGATGAAAGTGCTGTACTGGATCGTTGTCGCGCTAGCTGCGCTCGCGCTCGCGCTGTTCGCCGCGTCCAATCGCGCGCCGGTCTCGCTCGGCTTCTGGCCGTTCGGCTTCGCGCTCGAACTGCCGCTTTACCTGGCGATCCTGCTGACCTTCTTCGCCGGTCTGTTATGCGGCGCACTGGCGGCCTGGGCCGGCGGCCGGCACTGGCGGCGCGAGGCGCGCCTGCGGCGACGCAGCATGACCGCGCTGAAAAGCGAACTGGAGGCGACGCAGGCGCAGATGGCCGGACCTGCGCCGCCGGCCGCGACCGCACCGCGCTCCGGCGCCGGAACCGCGCCGTCCTCCCAGGTCCTCGTCGAACGGCCCCCGTCGGTTCCGGCGCGCGGGTGAGGACCGGAGCCGGTGCTTATCGTCGATGCCGAGTCCGTTCATCGCCTGCTCGACTTTCCGAGCCTGATCGAGGCACTGAGAGAAATGTTTCGCGACGGCGCTGAGGCGCCGGCACGCCATCATCATGCGATAGAACCGGCCGCGCCGGATTGCAGCCCCGGCACCTTGCTGCTGATGCCGGCATGGCGGGTCGGGGACGCGCTCGGGGTCAAGATCGTCACGGTATTTCCGGACAACTCCGGGCGCTCGCTTCCTTCGGTATACGGGACTTATCTGCTGCTCGACGCCGCGACCGGGGCGCCGCTTGCCGTGCTCGACGGCACGGCGCTGACATTGCGCCGCACAGCCGCTGCCTCGGCGCTCGCCGCCGGTCATCTGGCACGGCCGGACAGCGCCGTGCACCTGATGGTCGGCACCGGCGCGCTCGCGCCCTATCTGATCGCGGCGCACAAGGCGGTGCATTCGATCCGCGAGACCCGCATTTGGGGGCGCAACCCGGAAAAATCCGCCGCCCTGGCCGCGAGCCTTGCCTCTACCGGCATAATCGCCGTGGCGGTATCCGACCTCGCCGAAGCGGCGGCCACTTCCGACATCGTCACCTGCGCCACCCTGTCGCCCGAGCCGCTGGTTCGCGGCGCCTGGCTCAAACCCGGCGCGCATCTCGATCTGGTCGGCTCCTACCGCCCGGATATGCGCGAGACCGACGACGACGCGATCCGCCGCGCCCGCGTGTTTGTCGATACCGAGGCGGCCTTGCGCGAGGCCGGCGACATCGTCCAGCCGCTGCGCTCCGGCGCGCTCGCGCATGACCGCATCGCCGGCGACCTGTTCGGTCTGGTGCGCGGCACAAGCCAGGGCCGCCGCACCGCCGACGAGATCACGCTGTTCAAATCGGTCGGGACCGCGCTCGAAGACCTCGCCGCCGCCCGGCTGGCGGTTGGCCGCATCGCGGCGCGATCCAGTTGACGCAACGGCGCCGCGGACGGATCGTTGGCTCGGTATTCGCCCGCCGCGATGACGCGGCAACAAGCCGGATCGGGAGAAAGGCGATGAAAGTCGGGATCGCGCTCAACATGCTGTGCCAGACCGGACGGTCCGACGCCTCGGTGGTCGGCGAGCATCTGGTTCTCGGCGACCTCGCCGAGCCGCTCGGGTTTGACTCGATTTTCGCGCTCGAACACCATTTCACCGGCTACGCGATGTCGCCGGCGCCGACCCAGCTTCTCGCCTACTACGCCGGACGCACAAAGCGGGTCCAGCTCGGCACCGCGGTCATCGTTTTGCCGTGGCACGACCCGGTGCGCGTCGCCGAGCAGATCGCTCTGCTCGACATTCTATGCGGCGGACGCTGTCTGTTCGGGTTCGGGCGCGGCGCCGCCAGCGTCGAATACGAGGGGTTTCGCATCCCGATGGAGGAGGCGCGGCCACGCTTTGTCGAGGCGGCGCAGATCGTCGTCGCGGCGCTGAGCGGCGAGACTTTTTCCTATGACGGGCAGTTCCACAAAATCCCGCGCACCGCGATCCGCCCGCGGCCGATCTCGCATCCGGAGCGGCGCTTCTACGCCTCGGCGGTCAGCCCGGACTCGGCCGAGATCATGGCCAAGCTCGGTTTCGGCTTGCTGATGATAATGCAGAACGAATGGGCCAAGGCGTCGGAGGACATCCTGCGCTATCGTGAGATCGCGACCGAAGCCGGGCATATGCCGCGCCCGCCGATCGTGCTGACCAATGTGTGTTGCGCCGAAAGCCGCGACGAGGCGCAGGACCGGGCGTTCAAGTATCTCGGCCAGAAATGGCAGTCGATCGACGACCACTACCATTTCTCGGACGGTCATCTCGCCACCGTCAAAGGCTATGAGAGCTACGGCAAGATGGCGCGCACCTACGCCAAGATCAACGAAAGCGCCGAGAGCCGGAAAAAGGCCACCGATTTCTACGTCGGCATCCAGATCGTCGGCACCCCGCGCGACTGTCTCGACAAGATCGCCGAGTTGCAGCGCCTGACAGGCCTGGATCATCTCGTGACCGAGTATTCGTTTGGCGCGATGCCGCACGAGGAGGCCGAACTCAACATGCGCCTGTTCGCCGCCAAGGTGCTGCCGATATTGCAGCATGACCCGGCTTTCGCCGGCACCGGTCTGCCGGGGGCCGCGCCTTCCCCGTCCCGCCCGGAGCAGGAGCGCCTCTTCGCCCCGGCGTAAGCGCCCCGCCGTCAACGACGGCGCAAGGCCAGTACCGCCAACGCACCCCAGCCGAGCATCAGCGCGCCGCCGCCGAATGGCGCGACCCAGCCGAGCCAGCGTCCGGCGCCGGCCGCCAGCGCGAACAGGCTGCCGCTGAACAGCACGATCCCGGCGGCAAAACTCCACCCGGCGACGGTTGCCGGTCCGCGCCGCGGCTCGCGGCCCTGCGCCAGCGCGATGACCGCGACCAGCGCCGCCGCGTGCACCATGCCGTACCCCGCCCCGGTGCGCAGCAATTCGGCCGCTCGCGGGTCCGCCCCGGCATGCGCCGCGAGCGCGCCGGCCAGCACCGAGGCGAGACCGGCCAGCCCGGCGATCGCCAGCCATATCCGCGTCACCGTCCGGCGTCCCGCTCGCGCAGCGCGGTCTCGTAGAGCGCCAGGGTCTGCGCCGCGATCCGCTCCTCGGCGAAATCGCACTCGACAAGGCGCCGCCCGGCCCGGCCCATCGCGCGGCGTCGCTCCGGGTCGCCGGCCAGCGCTCTGATCGCCCGGGCCAGTGCCGCGACATCGCCCGGCGGGACGAGCAGCCCGGTCGCCTCGCCTGGCTTGGTGTCCGGCCCGTCCGGCCGCACGATCTCGCGGCAGCCTGGCATGTCGCTGGCGACGATCGCCCGCCCGCACGACGCCGCTTCGAGCAAGGATTTTGGCAGCCCCTCGCCATAGGTGGAGGGCAGCACCGCGATCGCCGCCTCTTCCCAGACCTCGCGCACATCGTCGATACGCCCGAGCCAGACGACACCCTTCCCGGCGGCAAGCGCCGTCAGCGCCCGGTCGTCGAGCGAATCGGGATTGTCCGGGTCGGTCGGGCCGGCCAGCACCAGCTCGACCGCCAGCCCCTCTTCGCGCAAAAGGCGCACCGCCGCCACCGCGTCGAGCACCCCCTTGCTGCGCAGCATGCGGCCGACCAGCGCCGCCCTGACGATCGGCTCGCCAATCTCCGGCTCGGGCAGCGGCGCGAAATAGGCCGTATCGACCCCGGAACCGCGGATCAGCACAAGACGCGCCGGGTCGATCCCGAGCATCGCCAGCGCGTCGCCATCCTCCGGGTTCTGCACGATGACCCGGGCATTGCCGGCGGCGTACCGCAACCCTCTTGCCAGCGCCGTGCGCGCCAGAAGCGCCCTCCCCCCGGCGGTCGCGAACCCGGAGCCGAGCCCGTTGACCGCGGCGATGCAGCAAGGTCGCCCGGAGCGGCCCGGAAACGCTAGACGCAGCGCGGCGCCGCCGAACAGCACCGGCTTCAGCGCGACATGGTGCACGATGTCCGGCCGCTCGCGCCGGTACAGCGCAGCGATTGCCGCAATCGCCCGACCGGCGCCGACCGCGCGGTCGCCGCGCCGCCGCCAGCGCAGCGCCTCGAAGCGGAACCCCTCGTCGCGGATGCGGTCGCCATGCACCCGCTCGCGGGCCGCCACCACAACCTCGAACCCGGCATCGCGCGCCGCCCGCGCGATCGGCAGACGGTGCGACCAGAAATACCAGTCCTCGGTCACCAGAAAGATCAGCTTTGGCCGCCCGCGCGGCGCGTGCGGCTGCTTGCCGATCCAAGACGCGGCGGTCGGAGAGTTCAGGAATGCGAGCACGCGACGATCCGCAGACATCCGCCGGCAGCATCCCCGGCAACATCCCCGATATGCGGGTCCGGGATGCGGCCGGTCGGGGCGCTTCTGTTTAATCGATCTGCGGCGCCTCCGCTCGCGGAAACAGCGGAACGGGACCGTTTATTGGCGCGCCCGCGGGATCAATTGGAGGCTCGCAGGCGTTTACAGTCTTTCTTCAGTATGGCGCAGCTTGCCGGGGCGGGGCGGGCCGGCTAATCTCGCAATCTGCGGCAGTGTTTCCGGCGAATCGTTATGCAGTACATGATCCCACGCCACATTCGCCTGACCTCGCATCCCGGCGGGATCGGCCAGGGCGGCATCCCGGTGCGTTGGGGAGCGCCAAACCCGGAGCTGCGCGGTCCGGTCGTGGCCAGCCCGGCCCGGCATCAGCACCGCAACGCGATCGGCTCCTACAGCGGCTCCTATGCCGTTTACCGGGCGCTGGCGGTCGCGACAAGAGCGCTGGCCCCGGACCACCGGCCCGACCTGACCGATACAGCGCCGATCGCGGTGATCGGACCCTGGCCGCAATGGGCCGATCCGAAAAAGATCGTGTCGCTCGATCCTTACGGACATCTGGTCGGCGAGGTGTTCGCCGAGCAGATCCGCGCCGGCATCGATGTCCGTCCGACGATCGCGGTGACCGGGGCGCATATCAACCTGCCGGAAATCCGCCAGCGCATCGCTTCCGGCGATATCGTCCCGGACGGCAGGGTGGTGCTGGAGAGCGGCGAGATCCGGGTCACCAAGGCCGCGATCGACCCGGTCTGGTATCTTCCCGGCATTGCCGAGCGGTTCGGCGTCGCCGAGTCCGAACTGCGCCGCCGGTTGTTCGAGGAGACCGGCGGGATGTTCCCGGAGCTGGTGACAAGACCGGATCTCGACCTGTTCCTGCCGCCGATCGGCGGGCAGACGATCTATCTGTTCGGCGATGTCGACCGCATCGGCCGGCCCGACACGGTGATCGCCTGCCGCGTCCATGACGAATGCAACGGCTCGGACGTGTTCGGCTCCGATATCTGCACCTGCCGGCCCTATCTCGTGCACGGGGTCGAGGTTTGCGCCGCGACCGCAACGCAGGGCGGGGTCGGCCTCGTCGTCTACAACCGCAAGGAAGGCCGCGCCCTCGGCGAGGTGACAAAATTCCTCGTCTACAACGCGCGCAAGCGGCAACGCGGCGGCGATACGGCGGAAACCTATTTCCATCGCACCGAATGCGTCGCCGGCGTGCCGGATATGCGCTTTCAGGAATTGATGCCGGACGTGTTCCACTGGCTCGGCGTGGCGCGGATCGACCGCTGGGTGTCGATGTCTAATATGAAGGCCGGCGCGCTGCGCGCCCAGGGGATCGAGATTGTCGAGCAGGTCGCGATCCCGGACGCGCTGGTACCGCGCGACGCGCAGGTCGAGATCGCGGCGAAAAAGGCCGCCGGGTATTTTGCCCCGGACGGGAAGCCGAGCCAGACCGAACTGCGCGATACAATAGGCCGCGGTCTGAATGCATGACAAAGCGGCCGAGGGGTTGACCTGCGACAAGACCCCGTCCGGCGCCGTCGACCGCCTGCTGACCGCTGCCGCGGTGCGCGAACGCTGCGCCCAGGTCTTCGCTGCGGCCGAACGCGGCGAGACCCGGCATTTTGCTCTCGATCTGGACCGCCTGGACGAGGCGGTCGTGCGGGTCGTATCGGTGACGCGGCGCCGCTATCCCGATCTTGCCGTGCCGTTCCACAGCCGCTGGCGGCATTTTACGGCCGGCGGCATCGATCGCGCGCGGCTTGTCGCGCCGGGTACCGATCCGGCCGAAACAGCGCGCGCCCGGCTTGATCTGGCGATTGTCTCGGTGCTGCTCGACGCCGGCGCCGGCCCGCATTGGCGCTATCGCGAGACCGAGACCGGGCAGGTTTTCGGGCGTTCGGAGGGGTTGGCCGTCGCCAGTCTGCGCGCGATGCAGGCGGGGCTGTTCTCGGCCGATCCGCACCGTCCCTGGCGTGCCGACGCCGCTGCGCTCGCGTCACTGTCGCCGGCCCGGCTCGGTGACGCGTTGCAGCACAGCGGGGAAAATCCGCTCGCCGGTCTGGAAGGACGGGTCTTGCTGCTGCGCGCTCTCGGCGCGGTCGCGACGGATCGTCCGGATCTGTTCGGCTCGCCGGCCCGGCTCGGCAATCTGTACGATTTCTGGTTCGCGCGGCGGGACGCTCTGCCCGCCCCGGAAATGCTGCGCCTCGTGCTGCACGCGTTCGGGCCGATCTGGCCGGGGCGCCTGTCGCTCGGCGGCGTCCCGCTCGGCGATTGCGGCCGGCATCCGGCGGTGCCGGAAGACCGTTTCGTGCCGTTTCACAAGCTCAGCCAATGGCTGGTCTATTCGCTGATCGAGCCGCTCGCCGATGCCGGGATTACTGTCACCGATATCGACGGACTGACCGGGCTTGCCGAGTACCGCAATGGCGGGCTGTTTCTCGATACCGGGGTCGTCGTCGCCCGCGCCCCCGGTTTGCTCTGCCGGATGCTCGACCCGTTTGCGGAAGAAATCGTCGAGTGGCGCGCCTTGACAATCGTGCTGCTCGACCGTCTCGCGCAGCGTGTACGCGAGCGGCTCGGTGTCGATGCCGCCGCCTTTCCGCTCACCCGCGTGCTCGAAGGCGGCAGCTGGGCGGCCGGTCGCGAGATCGCCGCCGAGCTTCGTCCGGACGGCGCGCCGCCGCTGCTTATCGCCGGCGACGGCACGGTTTTCTGATCGGGATCTTTTGTCGGGGATTGGGATGCAGCAGACCGCGGCGTCGCACCGGGACCGGGTGAGCGTCATCGATCACCCGCTGGTGCAGCACAAGCTCTCGCTGATGCGGCGGCATGACACGAGCACGTCGAAATTCCGCGATCTGATGCGCGAGATCAGTCTGCTGCTCGGCTACGAGGCGACCCGCGATCTGGCGCTCGAAGACACCGAGATCGAGACCCCGCTCGAACGCGGCACCTTCCCAATCCTCGCCGGCAAAAAACTGTGCCTGGTCTCGATCCTTCGCGCCGGCAACGGCATTCTCGACGGCATGCTCGATCTGGTGCCGTCGGCGCGGATCGGACATATCGGCATTTACCGCCAGCCGCGCACGCTCGATGCCGTCGAATACTATCTGAAGCTCCCGGAGGACTTGCCCGAGCGCGACGTGATCCTGGTCGATCCGATGCTGGCGACCGGCAATTCGGCTGTTGCGGCGATCTCGCGGCTTGTCGAGCTGCGCGCGCGCTCGATCAAGTTTGTCTGTCTAGTGGCCGCGCCCGAGGGGATCGCCAATCTGCACCGGATCTTCCCCGAGGTCGCGATCGTGACCGCCTCGGTCGATCGCTGCCTCGACGATCACGGCTATATCCTGCCGGGTCTCGGCGATGCCGGCGACCGTCTGTTCGGGACAAAGTGAAGCTCGGGTCGGCGATCCCGCCAGATCACCGTCGCCAGCTGTCGCGCGCCAGCCTGACAAATCGGGCGCGCTGCTCGGGTGACAATGTCCGCAGGAAATCGACCATTCGCGCCGTCGTCTCGCGACTCAACTCGAGCCGTTCATCGAATGCCACCTCGAACGACCGCATGATTTCGGCCGCATCCAACGTCGGCTTGCCGGCCGCGTCCCAGGCGGCGCGGTACAGCGGCACGACCTGCCGCTGCATCTTGTCGCGGCGCCCGCGCATCTCGGCGATAAACCCGTCAAAGGCGGCCTTCTGCTGCGGATCGAGAGCCAGTTGCGCGCCGATCCGCTCGAAACGCTGGTCGAGACCGCGAGGCGCCGGCTGGTCGATGCGGCCCCATACCGCCCCGGCCACAAAGAGCACGTTGAGAACCAGCGATACCGCGAGGACGGAAACGAGTATGCCGGAGCGCGGCCAACCGATCCGTCTCGCCGCGGCGCCCGGCATGCTCATTCTACGCGCCCCCGGTCAGGTCGCGGAAAAAGCCGGACGAGGCGCCGAACAATTCCTGCGCGACGCCGTCCTCGGGTTCCGGTGCGTTTCGCCCCATCCAGCCGGACGCGTCCATCCCCAGCGTAAAGCCGAGCCACCCCGCCACGACCAGCGCGGCGGCAAGACCGCTCCATTGCGCGACCGGCGCGAGGAGGGGTCTCCTGCTTTCTCTCGCGCGGAACGCGATGACCGGACTCCGTCGGCTCGCATCGGCGCCGCCGACCAGCGCACGGGCACGCAAAACAGCCATTTCCGACAGCGCTTCGTCCGTACCGGCGCTCGCGAGCACCCGCGCCGCTGCGATATCGGCGGCAGCCTCCGGATGGCTTTGGAGCCATTCGGCGACACGCTCCCGCTCGTCCGGATCGAGCCGCCCCTCGGCAAGCGCCGCCATGTCGAGATAGCGGGCGCACTCATCCTCGGCCACCTCGATCATGCGGCTGCGCCGCCACAAAAGCCGATCGGCTATGTCTATCCGCGCTTCGCGACCCACCGCATGGTCCTCATTCCGTCACGCTCGCACCTTATTTTACGTCGAGGAATCCCCGTAATCCCCGGAAACTCCGCAGCCCGGAAAAAATCGCCCGGCTTCCGCCGGCAACCTCCGGATGCTGCCCCGCCGCGCTTCCGCGCCGGTCACGGGTTCAGTCGGTCTTGAAGTAGGCGCGCAGCTTCAGCATCGCCTTGTGATGCGTGCTGCGCACGGTCTGCGGGTCGATCCCGAGCGCCTGCGCGATCTCGGCGACATCCATCTCACGGTCGTACAGCATCGCCAGGATCTCGCGCTGGCGCGGCGACAGCAGCGCCTCGGGCAGTTTCAACCGGATCGCCGGTTCGACCGGCTCGACCGCGAGCCGTCCCTCGGGCACGGACTCGATCGGGACCGCTTCCGCCCGCTTGCGGCGCAGCGTATCGCGTGCGGTGCTGCGCGCGACGATCGTCAGCCAGGTCGAGAGCGCGGCGCGCTCGGGGTCATAGCTGCGCAGCAATCTGAAATCATCCTTGCACAGCCGGACAAAGACATCCTGCGTCAAATCCTCGATCTCGCCTTGGGTTGGCGCGAGACCGCGCACCGCCGCGACGATCAGCCCGCCGTAACGGCGAACAAAATCCTCCCAGGCCTCGGGATTGCCATGCAGCAGCGCGTCCGGGAGAGGCTCGTTCGCCAATCACGCTCCCGATCGGACCGGCCGCTCAGGAAAGCGCGGCGAAAAAATCGTTGCCCTTGTCGTCACAGACGATAAAGGCTGGGAAATCGACCACCTCGATGCGCCAGATCGCCTCCATCCCGAGTTCCGGATATTCGAGCAGCTCGACCTTTTTGATGCAGTCCTGCGCCAGCCGCGCCGCCGGCCCGCCGACCGAGCCGAGATAGAACCCGCCATATTTTTTGCACGCCTCGCGCACCTCGGGGCCGCGATTGCCCTTGGCGAGCGTGATAAAGCTGCCGCCCGCCGCCATGAACGGGCCGACATAGCTGTCCATCCGTCCGGCCGTGGTCGGGCCGAACGATCCCGAGGCATAACCCTCCGGCGTCTTGGCCGGGCCGGCGTAATAGATCGGATGACCCTTGACGTATTGCGGCAGTCCCTCGCCGCGGTCGATGCGCTCCTGCAACTTGGCGTGCGCGATGTCGCGCGCAACGATCAGCGTGCCCGACAGGCTGAGCCGCGTCTTGATCGGATATTGCGACAGCGTGCGCCGGATCTCGTCCATCGGCCGCGACAGGTCGATCCGCACGACATCGCCGCCGAGCGTCGTCTCATCGATCTCGGGCAGATACCGCGCCGGATCGGTTTCGAGCTGTTCGAGAAAAACGCCATCCGCGTTGATCTTTCCCGATATCTGCCGGTCCGCCGAGCACGACACGCCGATGCCGATCGGCAGGCTCGCGCCGTGCCGCGGCAGCCGGATCACCCGCACGTCATGGCAGAAATATTTTCCCCCGAATTGCGCGCCGATGCCGAGATCGCGCGTCAATTCCAGCACCTCGGCCTCGAAATCGCGGTCGCGATAGGCCTGACCGTATCGGTTGCCGGAGGTCGGCAAACTGTCCAGATAACGGCAGCTCGCGAGCTTGACGGTCTTCAAATTCATCTCGGCCGAGGTGCCGCCGATCACGATCGCGAGGTGATACGGCGGACAGGCGGCGGTGCCCAGGGTGCGGAGCTTTTCGTCGATGAATTTGCGCAGCGATTTCGGGTTCAGCACCGCTTTCGTCTGCTGGTACAGAAAGCTTTTGTTCGCCGAGCCGCCGCCCTTGGCGATAAACAGGAATTTGTATTGGTCGCCGGGTTCGGCGTAGAGGTCGATCTGGGCCGGCAGATTGTCGCCGGTATTGACCTCCTCATACATCGACAGCGGCGCCACCTGGCTGTAGCGCAGGTGAGTCTCGGTATAGGTCCGTCTGATGCCCTCGGACAGCGCCGCCGCGTCGTCGCCGCCCGTCCACACTTGCTGGCCCTTTTTGCCCATCACGATCGCGGTGCCGGTGTCCTGGCACATCGGCAATACCTTGCCGGCCGCGATATTGGCGTTTTTCAGCAGGTCGAACGCGACAAACCGATCATTCGCCGACGCCTCGGAATCGTCGAGAATGGCGCGCAACTGCGCCAGATGGCCGGGGCGCAGCAGATGCTGGCAATCGACAAAAGCCTCGCGCGCCAGCAGGGTCAGCGCCTCGGGCGCCACCTTGACCACGCGCTGCCCGTCGAACGAGACCGGCGCCACGTAATCGCCGGTCAGCTTGCGATACGGCGTGTCGTCGTGGCCCAGCGGGAAAAGTTCGTGGAAATCGGTGTTGCTCATGCGGAACTCCAAACGGCTGAGAGCGGGAAAATCTTCCCCGCGATGCAAGCCCGGTCCCAGTCCGGGTCGGGTCAATGGCGGGTCGGGTCAATGATACGGGTCGGCCGCGTCGCGCAGCCCGTCGCCCAGAAAATTGAACGCGAGCACGGTCAGGATCACCGGTATGACCGGCAGCATCAGCCACGGGTAAAGCGCGACAACGCTGATATTCTGCGCCTCGTTGAGCAATACGCCCCAGCTCGTGATCGGCGGCCGCAGTCCCAGCCCGAGAAACGACAGCGCGGTCTCGCCGAGGATCATGCTCGGGATCACCAGCGTCGCCGACGCGATCAGATGGCTCATAAAGCTCGGCAGCAGATGGCGCCCGATGATGCGCGGCGGTTTCGCGCCCATCAGCACCGCGGCGGTGCAGAAATCCTCCTCGCGCAATGCCAGCAGCTTCGAGCGCACGGCGCGCGCCAGATCGGTCCACTCGATCATGCCGAGAATGATCGTGATGCCGAAATAGACCAGCAGCGGACTCCAGGTCACCGGCAGGATCGCCGACAGCGCCATCCACAGCGGCAGATGCGGGAAGGACTGGATGACCTCGATCGCGCGCTGGGTCAGGATGTCGGTCCAGCCGCCGTAATACCCGGCGATGCCGCCGATCACGATGCCGAGAACAAAACTGATCGTCACTCCGATCAGCCCGACCGTCAGCGAGATCCGCGCGCCGTAAATGATGCGCGACAACAGATCGCGGCCGAGCCGGTCGGTGCCGAGCAGAAACATTTCTCCGCCGACCGGCGGGCAGACCAGATGCCGGTCTCCCTTGATAAGACCCCAGTATTCGTAACTGTCGCTGCGGCAGAAAAAGCGGATTTCCTGCCGTTTTTCCGGGTTCGGCGTATAGACCCGGCGCAGATTGGTCATATCGAGCCGGTAGTCGTAGCCGTAGACATACGGCCATACGAGCCGCCCGTCGTGGAAGACGTGGATCGCCTGCGGCGGCGCGTAGATGTGATCGACATGGCGGCTGTCGAGACCGTAGGGCGCGAGAAACTCGCAAAACAGGATCATCACGTACATCGCGAGCAGCACCGCACCGGAAACCACGGCCACCCGGTGCCGCCGGAACCGCCACCACATCAACAGGATCGGCGGCGCCCGATAATAGCGTTCCTGCGTTGCCGTCATCGCCTCGACCGCATACGGATCGAACGGCGCCGGCGAGACGTAATGCGGCATCGGGTCGCCGGCGCGCGCCGCCGCGTTCCCCGATTTTTCCGGAGGCGCCGCTCCGGCGGCGAGACCGATCTCGCTCATTCCGACCGCCCCGTCTGGAGCCGGATGCGCGGATCGAGCGCGGCCAGCGCGAGGTCGGACAGAAAGACCCCGATCACGGTCAGAAACGCCATGAACATCAGGAACGAGCCGGCGAGGAACATATCCTGGCTGCGCAGCGACTCGAGCAGCATCGGGCCGGTCGTCGGCAGCGACATGACGATCGACACGACCGCCGCTCCCGAGATGACGTGCGGCAGCAGCGATCCGATATCCGAGATAAACGGGTTCAGCGCCAGACGCAGCGGGTATTTGAACAGGACCTTGAGCGGATGCAGCCCCTTGGCGCGCGCGGTCACGACATATTGCTTCTGCAATTCGTCGAGCAGATTGGCGCGCAGCCGCCGGATCATCGCCGCTGTTCCGGCGGTGCCGATCACGATCACCGGGATCCACAGATGCGCGGCGACCGACAACACCTTGTCCCAGCTCCACGGTTTGTCGACATAGACCGGGTCCATCAGCCCGCCGATCGATATGTCGAAATAGACATTCGCGAGATAAAGCAACACCAGCGCCAGCAGAAAGCTCGGCGTCGCCAGCCCCAGGAAACCGATAAAGGTCAGCAGGTAGTCGCCCATGCTGTACTGATGCGTCGCCGAATAGACCCCGATCGGGAAGGCGACGATATAGGTAAAAACGATCGTCGTGAACGAGACGATAAAGGTCAGCAGCAACCGGTCGCCGACCACACGGTTGACCGGCATGTCATAAAGAAACGAATACCCCATGTCGCCCTGCAGCAGCCCGCCGACCCAATACAGGTACTGCTGCCACAACGGCTTGTCGAAACCGTATTGCGCCTTCAGAAACGCAATCTTATCGAGATTGGCGTTCTCGCCCTGGCTCTGCAGCTCGGCCATGTAGGTTGAGAAATAATCGCCGGGCGGCAGTTGGATGATGACAAAGATGACGACGCTGATGGCAATCAATGTCGGGATCATGATCAGGATCCGATGGACGAGATAGCCGAGCATCGAAAAAGATTCTCCTGAGGCGGCGCGGAAATCCGGCCGCTGCCGCGTTATCGCAGCTTCTACAGCGCCGAGGCGACAGTAATATTGCCGCCGCTTCTCCCGCGCAAACCCGCCGATGCCGTGCCGGAAATGCTGCGAGGGGCCGCGCGTCCTCAGCCCGGCGGCGGAGCGGGCGCCGCCGAAGCGGCCGGGGCCGGCGTGTCGTCGAGCCAGAACGTATCCGGCTTGTATATGCCGAAATGCGCGCCGGGGTCCCAGTTGTACATACCCTCGACCGGCACGTTGCGCAGGCGGGTGCTGATCACGACCGGTTGCAGCACCCCGGCGACAAGACCGATCGAAAAGACCTCGTCGGCCCAGATTTGCAGCATCTCGTGCCAGATCCGCCGGCGCTCCGCCGTATCCGCCGCGCTCAGCCAGCCCTCGTAGAGCACGAGCAGCCGCCCCGCCGAGGGCATGTGGGGCGGCTTGCCGGCCAGACCCTTGGTCTCGAAATACTGGCCCCATTGCGGCCATTGGAGCTGCTGCTGCTGGGTCGGCGCGAATTCCGCCGGCGACATGTCGGCCGTCGGCAGACCGTTCTCGATCCCCTTGGCGATCGACATCAGGGTCTGCCCGGAAAACACGCGGCGGCGGAACAAGGTCAGCTGCATCGGCCGCGTGAACAGCCGGATACCAACCTGCCGCCACGAATCGCGGATCAGTTCGGTGACATCGGTCTTCTCGCGCGATTCGCCGGAATCCTCGACGACGATATCGAGCGGTCTGCCGTCCGGCAGATACCGCAACCCCTCGCTGCCCCAGGCGAGGCCGAGTTCGTCGAGCAGCCGGTTGGCTTCGGCGATGTCGAACTCGGCCCAGGCTTGGCGGTATTCGGGACGATACAGCGGGCTTTGCGGCAGGACCGTATTCTGGCCCTCCTTCGCCAGCCCGAAATAGATCGCCTGGTTGATCTCGCGCCGGTTGGTCGCGAGCGACAGGGCGCGGCGGAACCGGACATCGCGCAGCACACGCCGCCACACCTCGTCCTCGACATTGAGATTGGGATAAAGCGCCAGCTGGCTGCCCGGCCCGGTGCGCCACAGCAGCACCTTGTATCCGTTCTGCGCCTCGCCGGCCTTCAGAAAGGTGTAATCGTCAAAGCTTAGATAGCGTGCCTGCAAATCGCTCTCGCCGGCGCCGGTCTTGGCCGGGATTATCTTGCTGTTGGCGATCGAGTAGACGACCCGATCGACATAAGGCAATTGCTGGCCGGTGCTGTCGATACGGTAGTAATAGGGATTGCGCTCGAACACGAGGCGATCGGAGGGCGGCCGGGTCTTCAGCACCCACGGTTCCAGCGTCGGCTGGTCCGGGTTGTCGTTCTTGTACATCGCTTCTTTTTTGTTGTGCAGCGCCGCCCAGCCGCGCACCCCCGCTTCCTTGACCAGTGCGGCGAGCTTCTCCTTTTCGGCGTATTTCTTGTGGAACTGTTTCAGGTAATGCGCCGGCGCATAGATATAGAGCGGGCTCGCCCCGGCCAGGGCCGGCAGAAACAGCGGGTTCGGCCGGTCCCAGCTATACCGCACGGTATGCTCGTCGAGCACCTCGAACCGGGGCGGCTCGCCATGCGGCATCAGGACGACCGGCAGACCGGCCATCGACAGCTCCTTGTTGCCGGCGATGTCCTCAAACCAGTAGCGGAAATCCTCGCTGGTGAAGTTGTGGCCGTCGGACCATTTGTGGCCGGGGCGCAGATGCAGCGTAAAGATGCGGTCGTCATCGACATCGACCCGTTCGAGGATATCCGGGACGATTTCGAGATCCGGCGTATAGGCAACGAGCCGGGCATAGCCGTAGACCACCATGATGCGGGTGTCCTTCGGGCTCGCCATCAGCATCCGCAGCTCGCCGCCGGGGCGGCCGATCGACCCGGCATCTTCGGCCACCGCCGGAACCTGCGGCACGCGCGCCTCGACCGGCGGCAGCGCACCGGCGGCGATCTGCGCCGCCAGCATCGGCGTCTCGCGCAACCCGGCCGAGACCGGCCCCGGCAACAGAAACAGGGAAAGCAAAAGAACGGCGCGCAGCAGCACGCCGCCACTCCGATTCATGGATCGCCCCCGATTCATGGATCGTCCCCGAGCGACTGCCGGAAATTCATCGGTCGATCCGAATTGTCGATCTATCGCGGAAATGACACCTCCACAATCCCGAGCGGGCCGTAATTGGCGCGGATATGGGCGCCCGGCTCGGTGAAAACCAGCCCGGTATGTGTGCCGGTGGTGACGAACGTGCCGGAAGGCACACCGCCGCGCCGGTTCGCAACAAAATTGACCAGCTCGACCAGCAGCGTAATCGGGTCGCCGGCGCGCAGCCCGGTGCATTCGGCAAGTTGCCTGCCATCGGCGGTCACCTCGATCGGCGGATGCACCAGATCCATCCCCTGCCAGTTCGACGCGGCGGCGCCGTAAACCAGCCCGCCATTTGAGAAGTTGTCGGCGAGCACCTGCAACCGGTCGAGCGAACGGAAATCCCGGTAGCGCGAATCGACAATCTCGATCGTCGGATGCAGCGTGGACGCCCAGACGATTTCGTCACGTCCGTAGGGTAGGGCGCGCGGGCTGAATTCCTGGTTAACGCGGAAGCCGATCTCGCATTCGATGCCGATCAGGTGAAAGCCTGCTGCCGGCAGGCTGGCCGGGCTGGCATGCACCTTGGAGGCATAGATCGGGGCGCAGAAAATCCCGCCCTCGGGCGAGTAGCCGACCTTCCAACCGCCTTCCCGCTCGCCGAGCCGGCGCATCACCGCGTCCTGGATCTGATAGGAATCGGCCTCGGATTGCGGGCGCGCCGCGTCGGGGATCCCCGCGATCGGCTGTCCGGTTCGCGCCGCAGCGAGGGCGGCGGCGGCTTCGTCGATCTGCTGTGGCGTCATGGCCCCTCTCCTGTCAATCGCCGCCGTCAGTTTTCGCCCCGGAAGGTGCCGAGATAGTCAAGCGCCGCCGCGACACCACCCTGGCGGTGCGGCACACCGGCGCGGTGCAACCCCATCTCGACACCGCACAGCGTGCCGCACAGCATCAAATCGTTAAAATGTCCGAGATGCCCGATGCGGAAGATTTTTCCCCGCATTTTTCCCAATCCGGTGCCGAGCGACAGGTCGAACGCGTCGAGGATGATCTCGCGCGCCCGGTCGGCGTCATGGCCCTCGGGCAGCTTCACGGCGGTCAGCGAGTCGGAATATTCGCGCGGGTCGAGGCACAGGATTTCGAGACCCCAGCCGCGCACCGCGCGCCGGGTCGCCTCGGCGTGGCGCGAATGGCGGGCAAACACTGCCGCCAGCCCCTCCTCGTCGAGCAGCATCTGCAACGCCTCGCGCAGCCCGAACAGCAGGTTGGTCGCCGGCGTATACGGAAAAAACCCGGTCTGCCCGGTCTCGGCCATCGCCTGCCAGTCCCAGTACGAGCGGGTCAGCCTGGCGTCCCTGCCGGCGGCCAGCGCCTTGTCTGACACCGCGTTGAACCCGAGACCCGGCGGCAGCATCAGCCCCTTTTGCGAGCCGCCGACCGTAACATCGACGCGCCACTCATCGTGCCGGTAGTCGATCGAGCCGAGCGAAGAAATCGTATCGACCATCAACAGCGCCGGGTGCCGGGCTTCGTCGATCGCGGCGCGGATCTCGGGGATGCGGCTCGTCACCCCGGTCGAGGTCTCGTTGTGCACGACGCAGACCGCCTTGATGCGGTGCTCGCGGTCGGCGGCCAGTTTTTCGCCGAGCTGCGCCGGATCGACGCCGCGCCGCCAGTCGCCGGGCACCAGCTCGACATCGAGACCGAGCCTCCCCGCCATCTGCCGCCACAGCGTCGCGAAATGCCCGGTCTCGAACATCAGCACCCGGTCGCCCGGCGACAGCGTGTTGACCAGCGCCGCCTCCCACGCTCCGGTGCCGGAGGACGGATAAATCACGACCGTGCCGGCGGTCTGGAACACGCGCTTCATGCCGGAAACGACCTCCCGGCCCAGCTCGGCGAATTCCGGGCCGCGATGGTCGATCGTCGGGAACGCGATCGCGTGCAGAACCCGGTCGGGCACATTGGTCGGACCGGGGATTTGCAGGAAATGGCGGCCGGTATGGCGGGTCGGCTGGTTCTTCATCGGCGCGGGCTCCAATGCAAACCGCCGCAGTGTGGAACGGAACCGCCCCGCCGACAAGCGCGGGGTGCCGGTGTTAAGCTTCCTTCCCGGCCGGCCCGCCGCTCCCGTCCGCGCCGGCCCCGGTCGCGCGCACCGTGTCGTGGATCACGCCGGCGATCTGGCCGGGCGCGGAATGGTGGATCATGTGCCCGGTCCGCGGCAGTGTGCGCAGCGTGCTGCGCGGCAGGGCTTGATACAACCGCGCCGAGTGGCGCTCGAAATCGACGATCCGATCTCCCGGCGCGGCGACGATCGCGGTCGGCGTCCGCAACGCGCGATACCGTCCGGCCAGAGCCGACGCCGCCGGGATCAGCAGCGCCACCTCGGCGGCGGCGGATCGCAGCTGCCAGGGACGCAGCGCCAGCTCGCTCGGAAACCCGGAAGCAAAGGACGGCGGCACCGGCGCCGGCGCGAACAGGGTTTTATAGATCAGCGGTTGCGCCAACCGGCCGACCCAGGGCGAGATCGCGTAGCGCAGCACATCGCCGACGACCGGCACTGCCGGCCACAACAGCAGCGGCACATCGAGACGGAATGTCGGGAAATAATATCCGCACAGCAGCACCAGCCCGGCGGTCCTGTCCGGCTCCCGCAGCGCCATTTCGAGCGCCACCATCGTGCCCCAGGAATGCCCGACGATGACCGGCCGCGCCACCCCCAGCCGGTCGAGTGCCTCGCGCAGCAGCGCCGCCTGCGCCGCCGGGGTCCAGATCCGGCGGCGCGGCCGCTCGCTGTACCCGAAGCCGGGCCGGTCGAACACGATGATTCGGTGATCGGCGGCGAGCGCGTCGACGATCCCGCTGACCGTCATCTCCTGGATCATCGCGCCGACCCCGTGCAGCAGCACGATTGCCGGCCTGCCTTCATGCTCTGCGGGGCCGCGCTCGACATAATGCAGCCGCACCCCGTCCACGGTAACAAAACGTCCCTGCGGCGGGTTGCGGCGTTCGGCGCGTCTGGCCAGCGCATAATTGACCGCCGCCGACGCGGCGAGCGCCAGCAACGCCGCCGCGCCGCCGCGCCCGAGCCTGGTCAAAGCCCGCGTGCCCAAAACCCGCTTGGCCGGGGGCCGCTTGCCCGATGGTTGCGCGGGCATCATTCGGCGGCCGGCATGGCGGAGGCGGCGCCCTGACCGTGCGCCTGCGCTTGTCGTGTGGCTCGGGCCGGCCGCAGCAGGAACAGCAGCAGCGAGCGCCCCGTGACCTCGTAGCGGTGCCCGAACGCGAACCGCGCCGGCTCCTCGGGATCGTCGTCCTCCTCGGGCAGGTTGGTGTCGATCAGGCGGACCCAGTCGCGGCCGCCGGTCACTTCCGGCATCGTGAACACGACAATGTCGTGATGCGCATTCGTAATCAGCAGCAGCGTCGCCTCGTGACCGCGGCGCGGGATGCCGCTTTGCTGCGCGCGGCCGTCGAGCAGCAACCCGAGGCATTTGGCGCGCGGGTCGTGCCAATGCTCGGGAGTCATCTCGTCGCCGTCCGGGGTCAACCAGGTCGAATCCTTGAGCCCGAGTTCCTCGTTCCACTGCGCGGTCAGAAACCGGGTCCGGCGCAGCACCGCGTATTGCCGGCGCAGTCTTGTCAGCTTTTCGACAAACCGGGTCAGTGCCTGACCGCGCTCGTCATGGTTCCAATCGACCCAGGAAATCTCGTTGTCCTGGCAATAGGCGTTGTTGTTGCCCTGCTGCGTCCGGCCGAACTCGTCGCCCGCCAGCATCATCGGCGTCCCCTGCGACAGCAGCAACGTCGCCAGCGCGTTGCGCTTCTGCCGCTCGCGCAGCTCGATGATGTCGGGGTCGTCGGTCGGTCCCTCGACCCCGTGGTTCCACGAGCGGTTGTCGGAATGGCCGTCGCGATTGTCTTCGCCGTTCGCCTCGTTGTGCTTGTCGTTGTACGAGACCAGATCGTTCAGCGTGAACCCGTCATGCGCGGTGATAAAGTTGACGCTGGCCCACGGTTTGCGGCCGCGTCGGTTGAACAGGTCGCCCGAGGCGGTGATCCGGGTCGCCAGTTCGGCGAGCGTGCCTTCGTCGCCCTTCCAATAGGACCGCACCGTGTCGCGGTAGCGGTCATTCCACTCGGCCCAGCCCGGCGGGAAGCCGCCGACCTGATACCCGCCGGGGCCGCAATCCCACGGCTCGGTGATCAGCTTGACCGACGACAGCACCGGGTCCTGCCGGCACGAATCGAGAAACCCGCCGCCCTCGTCAAACCCGTAGGGTTCGCGCGCCAGGATGGTGCCGAGGTCGAAGCGGAACCCGTCGACATGCATCTCCTGCACCCAGTAGCGCAGCGAGTCGGTGACCATCTGCAACACGCGCTGATGCGACAGGTTCAGCGTGTTGCCGGTCCCGGTGTCGTTGATAAAGTAGCGCGGCTGGTCCGGCAGCAGCCGGTAATACGACGCGTTGTCGATCCCCTTGAAAGACAGCGTCGGACCGAGTTCGTTGCCTTCGGCCGTATGGTTGTACACGACATCGAGGATCACCTCGATCCCGGCCTCGTGAAACCGGGCGACCATTTCCTTGAATTCGGCAAAGGCGAAATCCGGCACGCTCGCATAACGCCGCGCCAGCGCGAAAAACGAGATCGAGTTGTACCCCCAATAATTTACCAGCCCCTTGTCGAGCAGATGGCTGTCATTGACAAACTGATGCACCGGCAACAACTCGACCGCGGTGACGCCGAGGCGGCGGATATGGTCGAGCACGGCGGGATCGGTCAGACCGCGGAACGTGCCGCGCAGCCCCTCCGGCACTTGCGGGTGCAGCATCGTATAGCCGCGCGCGTGCAGCTCGTAGACGATCGTGCGCTCCCAGGCCGTGCGAGGGTGCCTGTCGTCACCCCAGGTAAAGGCCGGATCGACGACCCGGCATTTCGGCATGAATGGAGCACTGTCGCGCTCGTCGAAACTCAGATCGTCGCCGCTCTCCATTGTGTAGCCGAACAGCGCCGGGTTCCAGTCCAGCCTGCCGTGCAGCGCCTTGGCATAGGGATCGAGCAGCAGTTTGTTCGGGTTGCAGCGATGGCCGCTCGCCGGTTCGTAAGGGCCATGCACCCGATAGCCGTAGATCGTGCCGGGACGCGCATCCGGCAGATACCCGTGCCAGACCTCGTCGGTGTATTCGGGCAGCGCGATGCGCTCGAGCTCGGTCGCGCCGTCGTCGTCGAACAGGCACAGCTCGACCTTTGTCGCGTTGGCCGAGAACAGCGCAAAATTGACGCCGCGCCCGTTCCAGGTCGCGCCGAGCGGGTGGGGCAATCCCTCGCGCAGACGGGATTTGCGTATTGCTGCGCCGCACGCTGTGTTGTTCGGCACTGGTCGGCTCCGGAATCGGTTCTGGATGGGTCGTGCCAAACCCGGAGAAACCCCCAAGGGAGAACCCGCCGTTTTGGAGCGACCCGCTACAAACGCCCGCTACAAACGATCGAGACTGTCGAACAGTTCAATCAGCGCGTCCGCGCCGCTTCCGTCCATGCCCGGCTTCTCCGACACGAGCCGGTTCTCCTTCCAGCGGAACCCGGCGATCCCGCCGCCGATCTTTCGCCGATGCGTCGCCCCGGCCGGATCGCCGGCTGGATCGCCGGCTGGATCGAACGCCACCGCGATCCCGCGCGGACCGGCATCGACCCGCACGGCTCCGACCCGCCGCGCCATTTCCCTGATCCGGGCGGCATCGAGCAGATTGCGCATAGCGGGCGGCGGCGCGCCAAAGCGGTCCTCGATCTCCCCGGCGAAATCGTCGATCGCCGCGATGTCGCGCAGCCGCGCGAGCCGCGCGTAGAGGTTCAGGCGGATTTCCGGATCGGACACGTAATCGGCCGGGATCGCCCCTGGGATCGATCCGGCACTGCCGAGATTGACCTCGATCGGTCGGTCCGGCGGCAATCTCTCGCCGTGCGCCGCTGCCAGCGCCCGATCGAGCAGATGCCGGTACAGCTCGATGCCGATCAGCCGGACATGCCCGGTCTGCTTCTCGCCGAGCAAGTCGCCGGCGCCGCGCATGTCCAGGTCGCGGCGGCTGATCGCGAACCCGGCGCCGAGCCGGTTGTGCCCGGTCAACAACCGCAGCCGCTTCTCGGTCGCCGGGGCGAGTTTTTCGGCCGGATCGGTCAGCAGAAACGCCAGCCCACGCCGGCGACCACGCCCGACCCGGCCGCGCAGCTGGTGCAACTGCGCCGCGCCGAAACGGTCCGGACGCCAGATCAGGATCGTGTTGGCGCGCGGCAGGTCGAGACCGCTCTCGATGATGTCGGTCGCGAGCAGCACGTCGCCCTCGCCGTCGGCGAAGGCGACCATGACCTCGTCGATCTCGGCGGCCGGCATCTTTCCATGCACGGTCTTCAGATCGAGACCGGGCACCAATTCGCGCAGCCGCTCGATCATCGGCGCGATGTCCTCGATCCGCGGCACGACGACAAAGCTCTGCCCCTGCCGCCGTTTTTCGGCCGCCAGCGCCCGGCGCACGAGACCCGGCTCGAACGGCGCCAGCATGGTCTGCACCGGCAGCCGCCGCGCCGGCGGGGTTTCGAGCACGCTCAGCGCGTGCAACCCGAGGATCGCCCCCTGCAACGTGCGTGGGATCGGCGTCGCGCTCAAGGTCAGCACATGCACCCCGTCGGCGAAACCGCGTAGTTTGTCCTTGATGCGGGTGCCGAAACGCTGCTCCTCGTCGATGATCAGGAGGCCGAGCCGGTCGAAGCGCACCTCCTTACCGGCGACCGCATGCGTCCCGATCACGATGTCGATCGACCCGTCTTTCAGCCCCTGTTTGACCGCGCGCGATTCGGCCGGCGTCACGAGCCGCGACAGCCCGGCGATCCTGCTGCCGAACGGCGCAAAACGGCGGCGGAAAATGTTCAGGTGCTGCCGCACCAGAACCGTCGTCGGCGCCACCAGCGCGACCTGATACCCGCCGAACACCGCCGCCGCTGCGGCGCGCAACGCGATTTCGGTCTTGCCGAACCCGACATCGCCGCAGACCAGCCGGTCCATCGGATGTCCCGATTTCAGATCGGCCAGGATTTCTTCCACTGCACGCGCCTGATCGACCGTCGCGACAAACGGGAACCCGGCGACAAACCGCTCGTAACGGCGCGAGGGCGGGGTCAGCTTTGGCGCCTCCTTCGCCTCCCGCCCGCACGCCAGATGCAACAGCCCGTGCGCGGTCTCGGCGATGTCGCGTTCGACCTGTTCGCGGCGTTTCTGCCAGCCCTCGCCGTCGAGCCGGTCGAGCGATACCGCCTCGCTCGCCGCGCCGTAACGCCAGACCCGTTCGATCTCGCCGACCGGCGTCATCAGCACGGCGCCGCCGGCATACTCGATCCGCAGCGCCTCCTGTTCCGGCATCCCGGCAGCCGCAACGGTCTCGATGCCGCGCAGCCTGCCGATGCCGTGCTCGATATGAATGACCGCGTCGCCGAGGCGCAGCGCGGTTTCCAATCCGGTGTCGGAGGCGCCGTGCGCCGGCTCCATCGGCATCCGATGCAGGGCGCGGCTGCCCAGCAGATCGGCGGCGGCGATCACCGCGACCCTGTCCTCCGGCCGCACAAAACCGGCCTCGAAATCGGCGCGCAGCCTCAGCATGTCTCCCGCCGCCGCGTCGAGAATTTCCGCCCAGCCCGAGACCGGGTTCGGGCGCTCGGCGGCAACTCCCGCGGCGCGGCGCGCCAGCAGCCGCAAATCGCGTTCTTCGGCCGCCGCGAGGACGACGCGCCGTCCGGAAGCGCGCTGCTCGGCGATAAACGCGCGATAAGCGCTCGCCGGGTTGTGCCCGGTCGCGAAGAGCGGCACCCTCTCGTCGCAGCGCGCGGCGGCGACCGGTTCCGCCTACCAACGCACCGCGTCCCATTCCGCCTCGGACAGGAACAGGCGTTCGGGAGCGGGCGCTGCGCCGCCGGTCTCGCCGGCGAGCGGCAGGATGCGCGCGCCCTCGTGGGCCTCGCGGATCTGCTCGAACCATACCGCCGCGCGCCGTTCGACGCTGCGATCCTCGATCAGCACCGGCGCCCCTTGCAGGTAGTCGAACAGCGTGTCGAGCTTCGCATAATGCGATGACAGAAACGGAGCCGCCGGCGCGTCGGGATTACCGGCCTCCGCATCGCCCGAGACTTCCGGCATCATGAATTCGGAGGCCGCGTCGAGCACGATTTCGGGCAGGCTGGCGACGGTGCGCTGGGTCGCCGGGTCGTAACTGTCGATGCGCGCGACCCGCCCGTCCGCGTGCTCGATGCGCACCGGGCCGAGCGCGCCGGCCGGAAAGACATCGACGACATGGCCGTGCACCGCCGCCTCGCCCGGCTCGTCCACCAGCATGTCGAGACCGTACCCGGTCCGCCGCAGAAAGGCTTCGATCTCGGCCACGCTCGTTTGCCCCGGCACGATACGCAGCGCGGCGTCGCGCCGCGGCGTGCGCGGCGGCACGCGCTGCAACACCGCCTCCGGTGTTGCGATCAGCAACGGCCGCTCCAGCCCGCCGGCGAGACGCCGCAGCACCGAGGCGCGCCGCCCCATGATGTCGCGCGACGGCCCGGCCGGGTCGTAGGGCAGCGAATCCCAGCGCGGAAATACCAGAACCGGGCAGTCCGGGAACAAGGAATGGATATTGGCGCCGAGATATTCGGCCTGCTCGTCGCCGGCGCTCAGAAAGACCAGCCCGCTTGCCCCGGCCGCGCGCCAGCGCGCGACGATGTCGAGAGCGAGCGCCCCGCGCGGCCGTTTCCGGCTCTCGGCCCCAGGGCTTTCTCCCGAGCCTTCCTCGGAGCCTTCAATATCGAGACCGTCGATCGCCGCCCCGTCCTGCACCTTCCGCAGCGCTCCATGAAGTCGCGCGATATCACGCGCGACGGGGCAAACGCCCGTAACGGGAGAACGGTCTCAATTCGGTGTGAATATGGTCGTTTGACTATGGCGCATCCTTCCGAACATGACTCGCCGCGAAACTTCGCGCCGTTGGTGGTATGATCGCGCCAACCGGCGGCGCCGCGCCGCCGCGAACGGGAGGAGCGGCAGGATGGGCGAGATTCTCGGTATAGGCGTTACGCATTACCCCGGTCTGATCCAGCCCGACGAGCAGATGGCGGGCCTGTTGAACCGCACGCTGAACAGCGAGCAGGTCCCCGAGGCGCTGAAGGACCCGGTGCGCTGGCCCGAGCCGATGCGCAAGGAATGGGCCGACCCGCTCGCCGCCGCAAAGGAGCACCGGCGCCGGCTGGTCAACGGCTTTCGCGAGGCGCGCAAGGCGTTGGACGCATTCGATCCCGATCTCGTGCTGATCTGGGGTGACGACCAGTACGAGAATTTCCGCGAGGACGGGGTGCCGTCGTTCTGCGTCTTCGCCTGCGACGAGATCGAGTCGCGCCCCTATGCGCGCTACTCCGGCCCCGCCGGCAATGTCTGGAACGAGGGCAAGGACACCGTTTTCCGTACCAAAGGCCACTACGCCGCTGCTTCGACCCTGGCGGCGAAGCTGATCGAAGCCGATTACGACACCAGCTACGCCTATCGCATGCGCTACGAAAACGGGCTGCCGCATGCGTTTATCAACACGATCCTCTATCTCGACTATGACCGTGCCGGGTTCCCGTACCCGGTCGTGCCGTTTCATGTGAACTGCTACGGCTCGTCGGTGATCGCCAAACGCGGCTCGACCGCGCATCTGACCGGCGACGCCGACCCGAACCTGGTCGATCCCCCCGGACCCAACCCGCGGCGCTGTTTCGATATCGGCGGCGCGGTCGCGCGCATCTTTGCCGACAGCCCCTGGCGCGTCGCGCTCATTGCCTCGTCGAGCTGGTCGCACGCCTTTCTGACGCCGAAAAACCACTATCTCTACCCCGACAATGCCGGCGACCGCGCCCGTTTCGACGAGCTGGCCTCGGGTAAAATGGCGCGCTGGCGCGAGTTGATGACGGCGCAGATCGAGGATGCCGGGCAGCAGGAATTCCTGAATTGGGTCTGTCTCGGCGGCGCGATGCACGCGCTCGGCCGCGAGCCGGTCATCGTCGATTACGTCGAGAGCTGGATCTTCAACTCCGAAATGTGCTTTGCCATGTTCCCGCCATCGGCGCGGTTGAGTTGGCGGCGTAGCAGAACCCCTCTCCGCCCTTCAGGGGGGTGTGGGTGGGACCCATGCCGATGGCATGGGAGGGTGAGGTGGGTGCCGGCAACCGCTCCGGACTTCCCCAACCTGGAATCCCCCACCTCACCCCAACCCTCTCCGCCCCCAGGGGCGGAGAGGGGGCTTCGACGAGCGCGGCTTCGCCGCGCCAAAAGGGACCGCCGGTCTTTCTCGACTACACCCAGGCCGAGCTTGACGCCGCCTACGACCAGACCGCGTTCATGCCGCACATCCAGCAGCTCCGCGACCGCTGGCACAGCAACAGCGAGCGCACCCGTCTCCGCATCGGCCCGAAGCTGCGCCACCGCTACGGACCGGGCGCGATCGAGCAACTCGACATCTTCCGCACCGACGCGCCCGCCCCGGCCCCGGTCTTTGTCTTTATCCACGGCGGCGCTTGGCGCTCCGGCTCCGCGGAACAGTATGCCGCCCCGGCCGAGATGTTTGTGCGCGCCGGAGCGCATTACGTCGCGCCCGATTTCACCACCGCGCAGGACGCCGGCGGCAGCCTGTTCCCGATGGCCGAGCAGGTCTGCCGCGCGATCGCCTGGGTCTACGACAACGCTGCCAGCTTCGGTGGCGATCCCGATCGCCTCCATATCGGCGGGCATTCCTCGGGGGCGCATCTCGCTGCGGTGGCGCTGACAACCGACTGGCAGCGCGAGTTCGGTATGCCGCCGGAGATCATCAAAGGCGGGCTGTGCGGCAGCGGCATGTACGATCTCTACCCGGTCAGCCTGTCGCATCGCTCGTCCTATGTGAAGTTCACCGACGAGATGATCGAGAAGCTCAGCCCGATCCGGCATCTCGCGCGGCTCAACGCGCCGGTCATCGTCGCCTACGGCACCGATGAGACCCCCGAGTTCCAGCGTCAGGCGCGCGACTTCGCCGCTGCCCTGCGCGACGCCGGCAAACCGGTCGAATTGCTCGTCGGCGAGCATTACAGCCATCTCGACCTGCCGGAGACGCTGTGCAACCCCTACGGGCTGCTCGGCGCCGCGGTGCTCACGCAGATGGGCCTCGGACCGGGGTAGAACGCGATCCGCCGAGATTGCTTCGTCGCCTGCGGCTCCTCGCAATGACCACCGGTTGCTGTCATTGCGAGCGAAGCGAAGCAATCTCGATGGACGCTGTGTGGAGTGGCAGGGCGGAGGGAGTCGTGAAAATCAAGCTCGATATCGACTGCACCCCAGAGGAATTGCGCGGGTTTTTTGGTCTGCCCGATGTCCGGGGCATGCAGGAGCAGCTTCTGAAGGAGGTCGAGGAACGCATGCGCGCCGGGGTTCAGGCGCTCGACCCGGAGGCGATGCTGAAAACCTGGCTGCCGGCCGGAATGCAGGGGTTCGAAAAATTTCAGGAATTTTTCGCGGCGCAGATGGGCGGGACCGGACCGGGCAGGAAATAGCCGTGCCGATATCGTTGCGTACCGAGCGGCTTCTGCTGCGCGACTGGCGCGACGACGATAGGGCCGCGTTCGCGGCGATGTCGGCCGACCCCGCGGTGATGCGCTGGCTGCCGCCACCCGCTCCGGATGCGATCGCGCGGATGCGGGCGCATTGGAAGGAGCACGGGTTTGGCCGTTTTGCGGTCGAACTCCCGGGGAAGGCCGCGTTTATCGGTGTGGTCGGTCTGTCCCATGTGCCCCCCGAACTGCCGTTCGCGCCGGCGGTCGAGATCGCCTGGCGTCTCCTGCCCGCTTATTGGGGTCAGGGTTACGCCACCGAGGCGGCACAGGCGGCGATCGAGGACGGTTTCGGCAGGCTCGGTCTCGCCGAGATCGTCGCCTTCACCGTGCCGGCGAACACGGCGTCGCGACGCGTCATGGCACGGCTCGGCATGACCCGCGATCCGTTCGAGGATTTTGACAATCCGCGTCTGCCGCCGGGTCATGAGCTGCGGGGTCACATCCTTTGCCGCCTCAAAAGGCCGCCCGCGTGACAAGCCGCGCGCCGATCTTTCTGGTGCGGCACGGCGAGACCGAGTGGAACCGGGCGCGACGTTACCAGGGCTGGCTCGACTCGCCCCTGACCCCTGAAGGGATCGCGCAGGCCGAAGCCATCGGTCGGCTTCTGTCGCGGCTCCCGGAAGCGGCCGAGGCCGAAATCGTCGCCAGCCCGCTCGGCCGCGCCCGCCATACCGCCGCGATCATCGCCGCGTGCCTGACAGCAGCCGTCGAGGACGTTAGCCGATACCCCCACCCTTCCCTCCCCCGCAAGCGGGGGAGGGTTAGGGAGGGGGTCCGAGCCTCGGATGTGTCAGATTCAGCTTCAGCGCCGCCCGGTGCGAGCGACAGAGACGGTCGCCCCAGGCCGATCCGTCTCGACGAGCGGCTGCGCGAGATTTCGCTCGGCTCCTGGGACGGTCTCGCCAAGCGCGACATCAGACGCCGCGCGCCGGACCTCTTCACCGGCGAGGAAAGCCGCTGGGAATGGTATTTCCGCAGCCCCGACGGCGAGACTTATGATGCCTTCGCCGGCCGCATCGCCGCCTTTCTCGCCGATCTCGGCGAGGCTCCGGTTATCGCGGTCTGCCACGGCGTTGTCACGCGGGTTCTGCGCGGTCTCCATGCCGGGATGAAGCGCGACGCGGCGCTGCGTCTCGCGGTGCCGCAGGACCGGATTTTCCGTCTCGCCGACGGCACGATCGAGGAAATCCCGGCCTGATCGGGGCACATCGGAGAACCCTCTTCCGTCGCACCGCCGCCTCGGCCCACAATAGGCGGGCGGAAGCAACAAAGGTGAGAGATGGCGGCCAATCTGCCTTCCCTGAGCGGCGGCCAGCTTGTCGTCGCGTCACTGCGCGCGCACGGCGTCGAGATGGCGTTCAGCGTCGCCGGCGAGAGCTATCTCGAAGTGCTCGACGCGCTCTACGACGCCCCCGAGATCCGTCTCGTGACCTGCCGGCAGGAGGGCGCCGCCGCGTTTATGGCGGAAGCCTACGGCAAGCTGACCGGCAAGCCCGGCGTATTGCTCGTCACGCGCGGCCCCGGCGCCTGCAACGCGTCGATCGGCGTTCATACCGCGCACCAGGATTCGACCCCGATGGTCGTGCTGGTCGGTCAGGTGGCGCGTCACCAGATCGACCGCGAGGCGTTTCAGGAAGTCGATTTCCGCAAAATGTACGCCCCGCTCGCCAAATGGGTGACGCAGATCGACATCGCCGAACGCATCCCCGAATTGCTGAACCAGGCGTTCCAGGTCGCGACCTCGGGGCGCCCCGGCCCGGTCGTTGTCGCGCTGCCCGAGGACATGCTGCGCGAGCGCGCCGCCGCCGCTGTCGTCGGACCCTACCGCGCGGTGCGGTCCCATCCCGGCGCCGCCGACCTCGCCGAATTGCGCCGCCTGCTCGCCGCCGCGGCGCGGCCGATCATGCTGGTCGGCGGCGGCGGGTGGACCGATCGGGCCGCCGCCGATATCGCCGGTTTCGCGATGGCGAACGATCTGCCGGTATGCTGCTCGTTCCGCCGCCAGGACATCGTTGACAACCGCTTGCCGTGTTTTGTCGGCGATCTCGGCACCGGCGCCGCGCCGTCTCTGGTCGCGCGGATAAGATCGGCCGATCTGGTGCTCGCGGTCGGGGCGCGGATCGGCGAGATCACCTCGCAATCCTATACGCTGATGGGCATCCCCGACCCCGGCAAGACCCTGATCCACGTGCATCCTTCCGCCGAGGAATTGGGCCGGGTGTTCCGCCCGACCCTGGCGATCCAGTCCGGCATGCCGGAGTTTGCCGCCGCTACCGCGGTGCTGGAGCCGGTCGCGGCGGCGCGTTGGGGCGACTGGTGCGAGGCGGCGCGGGCGGAATATGAAGCCGGGCTGACCCCGAGCCTGTTGCCGGGCCAGCCTTTGCCGGCGCTCGATCTCGGGCAGATCATGGTGTGGCTGCGCGAGACCCTGCCGGACGACGCGATTGTCACCTCGGATGCCGGCAATTTCAGCGGCTGGCCGAACCGCTTTCTGCAATACCGCCGCCCCGGACGCCAGCTCGGTCCGACCAGCGGCGCGATGGGTTACGGCGTGCCGGCCGCGGTCGCCGCCAAGCTCGTTCATCCCGACCGGATCGTCGTCGGGTTCTGCGGCGATGGCGGATTTCTGATGACCGGGCAGGAGCTGGCGACCGCGCAGTCGGAAGGCACCGGGCCGATCATCCTTTTGTTCAACAACGCGATGTACGGGACGATCCGCATGCACCAGGAGCGGCGCTTTCCCGGAAGGGTCGTCGGCACCGCGCTGAAGAACCCGGATTTCGCCGCGCTGGCAGACGCCTATGGCGCGTTTGGCGCGGTCGTCACCCGCACCGAGGAATTTCCCCTGGCTTTCGAGGCCGCCCTCGCCGCCCGCCGCGGCGCGGTGATCGAATTGCGCATGGACCCGGAAATGATCACGACGCGCACCACCCTCTCGGCGTTGCGCCGGCAGGCGGAAACGGCGCGCGCATAGGCTCGGAAGGAGGCGGCGATGGCGGAGGTCAGGATCGGGGTCATCGGCTGTGCCGGCCGGGTCGGCCGCATGCTGGTCGCCGACATCGAAGCGACCGACGGGTGCGTGCTTTCCGGCGGTCTCGCCCGCTCCGGCAGCGCGGCGTGCGGCCGGGATCTCGGCGAACTGGCCGGCCTCTCCCGTCTCGGGATCGCCGCCGCCGACGACGCCGAGGCGCTGTTGCGCGGCAGCGATGTCGCGATCGAGTTCACCACCCCCGCCGCCACCGCCGCGCACGTCGCGCTCGCGGCGCGATTGGGGAAACCTGTCGTGATCGGCACGACCGGGTTGCACGGCGTCGAGGAACAGGCGGTGCACGACGCCGCGCGCGCGGTCCCGATCGTCTGGGCCGCCAATACCAGTCTCGGGATCAACCTGCTGCTCGGGTTAGTCGAGCAGGTTGCCGCCCGGCTCGGCCCGGACTGGGACATCGAGATCATCGAGATGCACCACCGCCACAAGGTCGATGCGCCCTCCGGCACCGCGCTGGCCTTGGGGCGCGCGGCGGCTTCGGCACGCGGTGTCGATTTCGCCAATACCGCGGTGCGCGGCCGCGACGGCATCACCGGGGCGCGCCCGTCCGGCGCGATCGGTTTCGCGGCATTGCGCGGCGGCGACAATATCGGCGAGCACCATGTGATCTTCGCCGGAACCGGCGAGCAGCTCGAACTGACGCACCGCGCCACCAATCGCGGCATCTATTCAAAGGGCGCGGTGCGCGCCGCCCTCTGGCTCGCCGGCAAGCCGCCCGGTCTCTACGGGATGAAGGAGGTGCTGGGGCTGTAGCATGGCCCCGCTCATGCTGCGTCGTAATCGTCAGTTCGCAGAATCTCCAGCAGATCGAGATGATAACCGCAGCCGTTGCACCGCAGTCCCGGCGAAAGCCGGGACCTACCATTCCACATCTCGGTAGTGAACAAGTGGGTCCCGGCTTTCGCCGGGACTGCAATTTGGGTCTACTGTCTCAAGATGAAGGAAAGGACACGCGTCATGCTGGCGTTATGGGTCAAGGTCCGGGTCAAGCCGGACAAGCGGGACCAGTTTCTGAAGGCGATCGAGGTCGATGCGCTCGGCTCTGAAGGGGACGAGCCGGGCTGCTACCGTTTCAACGTGTTGCAGGACCAGGAGGACCCGAACGTCTATTATTTCTACGAAGTCTACCGCGACGAAGCGGCGCTGGAGGCGCACCGCAACGCGCCGCATTACGCGGTCTGGCGCGCCGCCGCCGACACATTGGACGGCCCGGTCCAGGCCACCCGCACCCGCACCGTGTTCCCGGCCGCGGCGGATTACTGGAGCCGGAACAAGAAATAGCGTGCCGCAAGCATTTCAATTCGCGGACAAATTCGGAGCTGAGCTGCACGGCTTTTTGCCGGGCAGCTCATTCGTCATGTTGGGGATCGCCACGCCTCATGCATTTTCCTCCACGAAAGTTCTTGATTTGTTCAAAACGTTTCTGCAATCATCCGGCGAGACCTAATCCTGCAAGGCTGATAAAATTCCGCTGAGGAAACCGTTTCCAAGAATGCGGTGGACGTTGCGGTCCAATACAGGGGGAGATGAGCAAGTGTCCGGCCGTACACCGTCGCCTATCTACCTGGACGAGCCAGTATCGGGTGACCGAATCGCGCTGTCTCGGCCCAAAAAGCGGCGGATCATCTTTGGCTGGTACGAAAGCTTATAGAAGAATTCGTATCGGAGCCAAGTGGAGGAGAACGCGGATTAGCGGTCGTCGCAGCCTTTTTTGAGACGGTTCGAGAGCGATTTGGAATTTATCAGGAAATCCGGCGAGGTGTGATAAACGCTGCGGATGCCGCCACGCGATCGGCCGCGGATTTGGAATGTGTTGGTCCGAATGGCAATGTAGTTCTTGCGGTAGAGGTGAAGGAAAGGCGAATTGGCGATGATGATCTGCACATAGCGATTGCGAAGGCGCGAGAGCTGGAAATTCATGAGCTGATTTTCTGTTCCGAGGGTATTGTCACTTCCCAGCGAGAGCAGGCCCTTATGACGATACAGAATGCCTGGGCCTCTGGAACCAATATATACCAGACCACCCCCCGTGAACTGATTCGTGATGTATTGCCAATTGCCGGAGAAGTCGGAACAAAGGCTTTTATCATTCACGTTGGCGAGCAGTTAGACAAGTTCAATACTCAACCCCGACACCGAAAAGCCTGGAAAGCTCCGCTCGATTCGCTGTAGGCGGTTGTCGCTATCCGTAACGGCGGACACTCAGGCGGCCGCCCAACACAAATACCGCCTCAGCCCTCCCCTTTCCACCGCTCGGTCTTGAAGATGCCGCGCTCGAAGGCGAGGTACTGGTCCTTGGTCATCGCCGGCTCGAACTCGGCGATGATCCGGCGGGCCGGGGCGGCGTCGTCCCACAACAGGTCGATCGCGGTCATCGCCAGCAATTTGGCCGGGGTCAGATAGGCGTGCTCCGGCTCGGTGATGCGGAAATCGGCGCCGTGCGTCCTTCCCTGGGCGCACGAGACATAGGGATGCACAACCGGCATCATGTGCGCGATGTCGCCCATATCGGTCGAGCCGGTGCGGTGGCCGCCGCGGTCGTATGACCCCGGACCGAACAGCGCCTCGACATTGGCCGCGAACACCTCGCCCACCGCGCGGCTGTTGCGCTGCGGCAGATAGCCGGGGATCGTGTTGATCTCGACCTCGGCTCCCATCGCCATCGCGCCGGCCCTGAGGCAGCGGTCCACCTTGGCGTTGGCATCGATGATCGCCTCCAGCGACCCGCCGCGCACAAACGTCTCCATCCGCACATCGGCCGGCACGACGCTGACCGCGTCGCCGCCCTTGGTGATGATCGGGTGGATGCGCACCGTGTCGCGGTCCCAGAAACTCTCGCGCTGGCAGTGGATCGCGTTGAGCGCGATCTGCGCCGCCGACAGCGCGTTGATGCCGCGCTGCGGCGACCCGCCGGCATGCGAGGCGCGACCGGTAAATCGGATCTGCTTGATCAGCGCGCCGTTCGACGATTCGACGATAAACGAGCGGGTGCGCTGCTCGTCATGCGAGGCTAAATGGATCATCATCGCCATGTCGATATCGTCGAAATGGCCCTTGGCGACAAGTTCCGGCTTGCCGAGCAGAAACTCGATCTCTCCCTTCTCGCGCCGCTTCAGCCGCTCCTCGACATCGATAAATTCCTCGGCGGGCACCGCGAAAAACACGATCTCGCCGGCGAGATGCTCGGTCGCGCCCGATGCCGCCAGCCCCATCGCGACCCCGAGCATGCCGGCGACCTGGGCGTTGTGGCCGCAGCTATGCGCCGCGCCGGTATGCGGATCGGCGAGCGGGTGTTCGGAGGTGCGCAGACTGTCGAGTTCGCCGAGCAGCGCGAGGCGCGGTCCCGGCTTGCCGCCGCGCAACCGGCCCTTGACCCCGGTCAGACCCAGACCGGTCTGCGGCGCCAGACCCAGCTCGGTCATCGTCTGCGCCACCAGCGCGGCGGTCCGGGTCTCGTTGAAGCCGGTTTCCGGGTGGTGCAGGATGCGCTCGCCGAGTTCGATGATCGCGTTGCCCTGGCGGTCGATCGCCTCGCAGACCGCACGCTTTGCTTCGTCCCGGGTCAGCCCGCCCCTGGTCGTGCCGTCCGTTCCCGCCATGAGAGCCTCTCGAATGCCGGCCAATGCCGCAGGTGGTGCACCGAACGCGACGGGTTCCGCCAACCACCCGCGCGCAACCAGCTTACAGGATTTATCCGCCGCGCTGCCAGCAGCTCGCGGCCGGTTTGGTGGGGAGGGGTCGCGGTGAGCGGTTTTGAGCGACACCAGATGTTGTCGGCGCTGATCCTGCTGGTCATCGCGTTGTTTGTCGCCGGCGCTTTTCCGCCGGCTTCGCGCTGGCGTCGCGAATTGCGGATCGGCGCGATCGTCGCGTTCTGCGCGGCCCTCTTCTGGGTCCTGTTCGAAATCGGGATTTGGCTGATCGGAAACGTGCGCTGAAGCCAATTCGATCAACCATCGGTAACAAAAGTGGTAAACGAAACCCGAACTTCACATACGATTAGTTGACGAGGGAGCATTTACGTATAGGTTAACGAGAGGTAAACGTTCGCCGGTCGCACGCGGCGGCTAAGGCGACTTCTGCGAGGTCCTCTCCTTATGCCTTACGAAACTCTCGATCGCGTTTATCCCAATATCGTTCCCGAAAACAACCTGCGGTTGCCGGACGCGGTCACGATCGTGCACGGGCCGCGACGCCTGCTGGCGCGGTTCATCCTGATGGGTGACCGGGCGGCTCGCCGGATGGGGCTGCACCTGCGGGTGCGAACCGATTTCGACGCGCTGTTATGGCTGAACCGGCGGGAGGCGGCGCGCGGCAACTGGTATCCGATTGTCGACATGATCAATCCCGAGCGTGTCGCGCTGAACCCGGAAAACGCGTTCTGGGTGTCGGGCGAGAATGAAAACGGCGAGATTGTCGTGACCTGGGGCGCGCGGATCTTCGACTGGCGCGGCACCAGCTTGGCCGAGCAGGCCTGCGCGATGTTTTACGGCGAGGACCGGGGCCAGCCCTGCGTCGTCACGGCCGAAGCAGCCGCCCAAATTTCCGGTGTGACGGTGTGCGGGGTGGCGTCCTGGGTGCGCCCGGATTACCGGCGACAGCATCTCTCGCAGCTGATCCCGCGCATCGGCAAGGCCTATGCCTGCGCCCGCTGGCCGATCGACTGGTCGTTCTGCTATGTCACCCGAAGACACGTCGATCAGGGGCTGGCGGCCAGTTACGGGCAGCGCAATGTCAGCTACAGTATTTCCTATCCCGGCACGCCGTGGCTCGACATCGTCCTCGCCTACAGCACCGCCCAGGAAGTCTACGAGGACATGGCAAATTTCCTCGCCGCCGAATTGTCGGACGCATCGTCGTCCCAGGCTGCCACGGCAGCGGGTGCGGCGTCGTCGACGCGTTTCGAGCACATCGTGACAAACACCTCGTCCGACGGCGTCTTCCACGGCAACAAGAGTCTTTCGTAGCGGATCGGGCGCCACGGTTTGCCGGCTTCGTCCCGGTACTGGATCGAGGTGGTGATCAAGTCATAGCGCGGCCGCCCCGATTCGGCGACCGAGCGATAAAACGTGCTGGCCCATTCGCCATATTCCTTGTCGGGGATATGGGACACCTTCTCGCCGAGACCCGACTGAAGATAGTTGCCGCCGCCGATCCAGCGATGGTCGTAACCGAGAAAGCGCCACACCGGGTCCTGGTGCGGCGGCTTGATCCCGATGATCGCGAGTCGTTGCAACAGCTGGTTGTGCATCGCCAGGGTGATGATATTGGGATCGAAATGCCCGAACGAGACGCGCCACTTTTGCGCCATGACGCGCAGATTGTTGCTCTCATCGGCGAACAGCACCCCGATATCCTGCGGCTCGACGAGAAACCGGTCATGGCTCGACGGCGTGAAATGCGGGCCGCACAGCTCGGACAGACGCGCGATCGTCGCCTCGACCGAGGGGAAGATCTCGGAATGCCAGCTCGTATCGAAATACTTGACCCGGAACAGGCGCAGATCCGACGACAGCAGCTGCTGCTGCACCGCGAGCAGCGCCGGGAGCTCGACACTGCGCGGATGCAGCTCGATCTCGACGATCGATTGCCGGATCACCTCGAACTTGATGAACCCGAGATTTCTGACAGCGAAGGAAACCGCATCGTAGTCGGGATCGGGGTCGTCCAAAGCGGCAAAAAAATCCGACGTACCGGGCAACACCCACCGTCCTTCGGGACTGACCAGAATTGTGAGATGTTCCACGATATCTCCTCCTGCCATTCGCGGGTGGCCCGTCTTGCGAACGGCACGATAAGGTCCATTACCGCAGGTTAAGTTTCCGTTAAGCAGCATTGGAGGAAGCGGGCGCAGCCGCCCGCCGCTGCAGAAAGAGAGTCAGCTGGGCCACCATATCGCGCCGGATGTCCTCGACCGCACGCTCGCGGGCATCCTCCTCGGCGACAATATTGGCATAGTAATTGGCGAGAATGTCAAATGACTCGGCTGCGTGGCTGGTTGCCGTAAACAGCGCCGCGCCGGTGGCGATGTCGGTCAGCGTGTAGGTCGCGATTACGTCCAGCCGCGCGCGGGTCCCGATCCCGAGCGGGACAATGCCGAGATCGAGGCGCGTGGTCTGCAACAGCGTGTTCAACAGGTATCGGGTCGGGACCGGGGCGCCGGTCGGGTTCAGCCGCTGCCGCAGTTGCAGCGCAAGGGTCTGGCCGATGCGCTCCGGTATCGGCGCGACCTTGATCGCCGCCAGTTCCGCGTCGGCCGGTCCGGTCGCCCGGTCGGCGTAAAGCGGCGTCCAGCCGCATCCGGTCAGCGGCGCCAGCAGAACCGCGACGGCGCTCGCGACGAACATCCGGCGCAACGGCATCATCATACCCCCTCTCCCCCAATGGGGGAAAGGGAAGGGGTGAGGGGATTGTGGCGCTACCCTCACCTGTCTCGCCCCTGACGGGGCGAGCCACCCTTTCCCGCAATGCGGGAGAGGAGAGCCGGTTGTGGCTTGCTCCCCTCCCGCTCACCCGTCATCACGCAACCACACTGACGACCCGGTTCGGCACGACAACGATCTTGCGCGGGCGCCTGCCGTCGAGCAGTCTTGACACCTGCGGCAGCGCCAGCGCCGCCTCTTCGGCATCGCGAGCGGCGGCGTCGCGCGGCAGCTCGATCGTGCCGCGCAACTTGCCGTTGACCTGCACCGCCAGGGTCACCTGTTCGTCGCGCGCCAGCTCCGGGTCGGGTTGCGGCCAGGGCGCGTCGGCGATCAGCTCCCGATGCCCGAGCGTGCGCCACATCTCCTCGGCCAGATGCGGCATCATCGGCCCGACCAGCCGCGTCACGACTTCGAGACCCTCGCGCAATACCGCGCCGGCCCCCGGCTCCGCCGCCGGGATGTCTTCGAGCGCGTTGGTCAGCTCGCGGATGCGCGCGACGCCGCGGTTGAAGCGGAATTTTTCCAGATCGTCGGTGACCGCGGCGATCGTCTTGTGGATCGTGCGGCGCAGCGCGACAAGGTCCGGCGACAGGTCTTGCGGCAGCGCGCTGCCGGCCGGCGGCAATGCGGCATCGGGTTCCGACACCAGCCGCCACAGCCGGTTGACATAGCGCCAGGCGCCGTCGATGCCGGCTTCGGTCCATTCGAGATCGCGCTCCGGCGGGCTGTCCGACAGCAGATAGAGCCGCGCCGTGTCGGCGCCGTAGGCATCGACGATATCGTCGAGATCGACGACGTTCTTTTTCGACTTGCTCATCTTTTCGAGCCGGCCGACCGTCACCGGCCGCCCCGCGGCGTCGGCCAGCCCGCCATCGGCGTCGAAATTGACTTTCTTCGGAAAGACCCACTCGCCATCGTCGTTCTGATAGGTCTGGTGCAGCACCATGCCCTGCGTGAACAGACCGGCGAACGGTTCTTCCAGGTCGATATAGCCGCACCGCTTCAGCGCCCGTGTAAAGAAACGCGAATACAACAGGTGCAGCACCGCGTGCTCGACACCGCCGATATACTGATCGACCGGCATCCAGTATTCGGCCGCCTTGCGATCAAACGCGACCGGCGCGCGCGCCGAGCAGAAGCGCAGAAAGTACCAGGACGATTCGAAAAACGTGTCGAACGTGTCGGTCTCGCGCGTCGAGGGGCTGTTGCAGTACGGGCAGTTGACGTGTTTCCACGTCGGGTGGCGGTCGAGCGGGTTGCCCGGTCTGTCAAACGATACGTCCATCGGCAGTTCGACCGGCAGATCGTCCTCCGGCACCGGCACAATGCCGCAATCCGGGCAATGGATGACCGGGATCGGACAGCCCCAATAGCGCTGCCGCGACACGCCCCAGTCGCGCAGCCGATAGGCGATCGTGCGCTGGCCGCGTCCCAATTGCTCCAGCCGCTCGCCGGCCGCGCGTTTCGCCTCGGCGACATTGAGACCGTTCAGGAAATCGGAATTGAACGCCACCCCATCCTCAAGATAGGGGGTGTCGCCGATCTGGAAACTCGCCGGGTCCGCCCCCGGCGGCAGGATCACCGGGATCACCGGCAGCTTGTATTTGCGCGCGAAATCGAGATCGCGCTGGTCATGCGCCGGGCAGCCGAAAATCGCGCCGGTGCCGTATTCCATCAGCACGAAATTGGCGACAAAAACCGGCACCCGGCGGTTCTCGTCAAACGGATGCACGGCTTCGAGCGGGGTCTCGTAGCCGCGCTTCTCGGCCGCCTCGATGGCCGCCTCGCTGGTGCCGAGCCGGTCGCACTCGGCAATGAACTCGGCGAGACCCGGATCGAGTTCCGCCAGCTTCCGCGCCAGCGGATGATGCGGCGACAAGGCCAGAAACGAGGCGCCGAACAGTGTGTCCTGCCGCGTCGTGAATACCTCGATGCTGTCGTTGCCGCCCGCGATCCGCCAGACGACCCGCGCCCCTTCCGAGCGGCCGATCCAGTTCTCCTGCATCAGCCGCACCCGCTCCGGCCAGCGCTCCAAGGTCTTGAGCGCGTCGAGCAGTTCCTCGCTGAATTCGGTGATGCGCAGAAACCATTGCGCCAGCAGCCGCTTTTCGACCGGCGCGCCGGTGCGCCAACCGCGCCCGTCGATGACCTGCTCGTTGGCCAGCACGGTGTGATCGACCGGGTCCCAGTTGACCCAGGCTTCGCGGCGATAGGCCAGCCCCGCCGCGAGAAAATCGAGAAACATCTTCTGTTCGTGGCGGTAGTATTCCGGGTGGCAGGTGGCGATCTCGCGCGACCAGTCATAGGCGAACCCCATGCGCTGCATCTGGCCGCGCATCGTCGCGATGTTCTCGCGCGTCCATATAGCCGGATGCGTGTTGCCGGCGATCGCCGCGTTCTCGGCCGGCAGGCCGAACGCGTCCCAGCCCATCGGGTGCAAGACGCTGTAGCCCTGCGCCCGGCGGTAGCGCGCCACCAGATCGCCCATCGTGTAATTGCGCACATGCCCGACATGCAGTTTGCCGGACGGGTACGGAAACATTTCGAGGACGTAGTATTTCGGGCGCGCGGGGTCCTCATGCGCCGCGAAGGACCGGCGCTCCTGCCAGGTCTGCTGCCATGTGATCTCGTTTTCCCGGAAATTGTAGCGCGACATGCTGGTTCCCGAGGCGGCCCTCTGCCGTAGCGCGGCGCGCCGCCGATTGCGTGTTACTGGTAACGGGTGCGGCGATACTGCTCGGCGTGGATCTGGCGCGCCCGCAGCAGGATCGCGGTTTCGAGTTCCGCGACGGTATCGGTCGAGACCGGCGTATCGGTCCAGGCGCCGCTCGGCGACTGCTCCTGCCGCTCGACCGTGACCGACAGCGAATCCGAGCGCAGCACCCGCGACAGGATGAAAACGCTGACCCGCAGCCGCTCGTTCGGTTTGGCCGGCGGCGAATACCAGTTTGTCACGAGCAGCCCGGTCATCGGGTCCTCCGAGGCGAACCCGGCAAAACCGAGCGCCTCGCGCGCCGCCTCCCACAGCACCGGGCTGACCGTGCTCCCGGTCTGCGCTCCCGTGCGCTCGGAATCGCGGCTCGCCAGACCGAGCCACGTCCACAGCGTCTCGTTGGTGCGCTGCGGATCGTCGATCACCGCCTGGGTCGCCGCCGGCGGCGTGGGGAGCCGGCCGGTGATGGGGTCGCGCGCTTCGCGCCCCGGTCCGGAGCCGCAGCCGGCGGTCAGCGCTACCGCCAGCCCGGCGATCAGCACCAACCCGCGCCGCGTTTGACACATCCCGCGACCGCGCCCCTTCCCCAACCCTCTCCCCCCTGTCCCCGGACTTGATCCGGGGATCGCGGGGGAAGGCGCAACGGAAAACCCTCCTTCGCGGGCGGGGAGGGGAAGAGTGGGGATATGGGTCAGCCTCGGTGCCGGCCGGACTGGCGGCGGCCGGGCCGGCAACGAAAGACTTGCCGCCGCCGGGCGCGGCAGGCCGTAATAAGGAGCGGACATCGCAAAACCCTTCGCGCCGCCTCGCGGCGGCGCGTCATCGGCAGGTTGTGCCAGGAATGGAGCCGTTATGGAAGAGGCGGCGTATTCACAGCTCGTCGCGGCCAATCTCGCCGCGGTGCGCGGACGCATCGCGGCGGCCTCGCGCGAGGCGGGACGCCCGGCCGGCTCGGTCGCGCTGGTCGCGGTCGGAAAGACCCACCCGCAAGCGGCGGTGCGCGCCGCGCTGCAAGCCGGCCAGCGCGTCTTCGGCGAGAACCGAGTACAGGAGGCATTGGCCAAATTTCCGGGGCTTCGGGGCGAGTTTCCCGATCTCGAACTGCACCTGATCGGCCCGTTGCAGACCAACAAGGTGCGCGACGCGGTGGCGCATTGCGACGTGATCGAAACCGTCGACCGGCCCCGCCTCGCCGAGGCGCTGGCGCGCGAGATCGAGAGAAGCGGCCGCTCGGTGACGTGCTATATCGAGGTCAATACCGGCGAGGAGCCGCAAAAGGCCGGGGTCGCGCCGGAGGAGGCCGACGCGTTCATCCGCGACTGCCGCGACCGGCTTGGTCTGAGGATCGCGGGGCTGATGTGCATCCCGCCCGAGACCGAGGAGCCGTCCCTGCATTTCGCCCTGCTGCGCGAGATTGCCCGGCGCAACAATCTCGCCGTGCTCAGCATGGGGATGAGCGCCGATTTCGAGACCGCGATCCGCTTCGGCGCAACGCATGTCCGGGTCGGCACCGCGATCTTCGGAGCGAGGCGGGCGGCGGTGCCGGATGCGGCGGATGGTTGATGCCACGCGCCTTCCTCGGCCACTCCGTGGCCGCACCCTTTTCCTGACCCTTCCCTCTCTGTCCCTGGACTTGATCTGGGGATTGACCCGAGGGTGACGGGGAAAGGTCAGGGTGCGAGGATCGGTCAGGGTCTTGCGCGCTCGATATCGGCCGTCAACTGTTTGCGACGCCGCAACAGCACCAGCCCCGCGAGGCCGCCGGCAAGCAGCGCCAGCGAGGTTGGTTCCGGAACCGCGGTGTTGACCGCCTCGAAGATCACCCGATCGATCATCGGGTCGTTATTGCCGAGGTTTGTGCTTGCGGCAGTGATAAAGGAAATCGTCGTCGTCGCGCCGGTGGCGACATAGTCGATCGTTTGCGTCGTAAATCCTTTCCCGAGGAAAGTACCGGCCGAGGTCAGCGGAAAATCGGTGGACAACCCGTCGATCGTCACCCGGAGCGTGGTGTCGCCGGCAACATCCTCGGAGCTGAGGCCAAAGGTCAGCCGGTATGTTACTCCGGTCGTGGTCGCGACGGTCTGCTGGATGCCGTCCCCTGTTGAACCGAGGGGATCGCCGAAGCCTCCGAGATCGTAGAAATACAGCCCGTCATAGGCCGGCGTGTTGAACGTAGAGTACGCGACCACGCCGTCGCTGTGCCCGATATTGGTCCACCCGACCGGTGTCAGCGTCGTGCTGAACCCGTTGTCGCTGATCTCGAAGTCGCCGTTGACAAGAAGGTTGGCCTGCGCGGGGGCGCTCGACAGCATGGCCACGGCAAGGGCTATCACCGATATTCCGGTAACGGGAATTCGTCTCATCTCATCTTTCCCTACAGGCTCAGTGCCTCAGGGCACGATAATCTCGCGGGCAAAAATCGCGCCAGAAATATTTTTTGTAACTCTCTCAATACTTCAATCAGAGAGGGAGTATCCGCCTGTAAAAAAATCCGACAGCACCTATCGGGTAGCAAATCAAAAGATTTTACAAAATCAAAGAATTGGTGACACGACCGGCTGTAAACTATGCCGACAGCTTCAGGCCGTTTCCGCGTTTGGCAACGGTGGCGGGCCCGACGAATTGCGATTGCGACGGCGCCCTTCCACATCCGCTCGCGCGGGCGAGAAACGATCGCCAATATGCCGCAATGCCGCTTTGCGATGGCGGCGATAAAAACGCGGCATTTCGAGTATCGCCCCGTGTTCCGTAATCTCGCCCCAATGGCCAATGAGCCTCACGAAGGAGCGATCGGAGATGCGTTTCGGACTGTTCGGCAGCGCGCAGGCGCGGCGGCCCTCCCCCGGCGCGGAGATGACCGACAGCAGCCAGGGCTTTCGCGAGTGGATCGAGAACAATGTCGAGGCCGAGGCGCTCGGCTTTCACAGCACCTTTGTCGTCGAGCACCATTTCACCGGCTTCGGCCAGGTCTCGGCCAGCCTCAACCTGCTGACCTGGCTCGGCGCCCGCACCGCGACCCTGCGTCTCGGCACCGCTGTCCTGGTGCTGCCGTGGCACAACCCGGTCCTCTTGGCCGAGCAGGCCGCGACCCTGGACCTGCTGTCCGGCGGCAGGCTCGATTTCGGGATCGGAAAAGGCTATCGCTGGAACGAGTTCGCGGGCTTCTGCGTCGCGATGGAGGAGGCTGATCCGCGCTTTGACGAGGCAATGGAGGTCATCGCCAAATCCTTTGTCCGCGACGAGCCGTTCAGCCATCACGGCAAATACTGGCAATACGACAACATTGTTGTCGAGCCGCCCTCGGCGCAACGCCCGCACCCGCCGTTCTGGATGGGCGCCGGCAGCGAGCGTTCGGTCAGACAGGTCGCCGAGCGCGGCTACAACCTGCTGCTCGGGCAATACGATCTCGCCGAGGACGTGCTCCGGCACGTCGCGCAGTTCAGGGCCGATGTCGAGCAGCGCGGCCGGGTCTATGACCCGATGGAGGTCGGCGTCGCGCGCGCGATCCATTTCGCCGATACGCCCGACGAGCTGGAGGCGGCCCAGGTGCGCCGCTTCCAAGGGCATGTCCGGATCAACAACCTGTCGCGCCGTCCCGACGGCGACGACCGCGACCGCTTTGCCCGCGACGACGAGGCCGAAGTGCGCCGCCTCTGCGACGAGACCGCGATCTTTGGCACCGCGGACGACATCGTCCGCAAGCTCGAAGCCCTGCGCGACGGCGGCGTCGAATACGTGCTGATCAATTTCGGCGGCTCGATCCGCAATATCCGCCGTTTCGCGCGCGAGATCATGCCGGCTTTCGCCGATACCCCCTTGGGGGATGGGCAGGCAAGGGATGGACAGGCGATCGCGGTCGCGGCCAAATAGAAGCAGCGCCGCCCGCCACCGGCTACGAAAGGAACCGCCATGCTGACCGATGCGCAACGCGAGGCTTACGACCGCGACGGGTTTATCGTCGTGCCGGATGTCTTCTCGCCTTCCGAGATCGACGAATTGCGCCTTGTCACCGACGACTTCGTCCGCGATGCGGCGCGGGTTACGGCCAATGACGCCGTCTATGACCTTGAGGACTCGCACACCCCACAGGAGCCGCGGGTGCGCCGGCTCAAGGCCCCGCATCTGATCCACCCCGCCTATTTCCGCGCCAGCCGCAACAAAAAGGTCGTGGAAATCCTCGCCGATCTGTGGGGCACGGTGCGCTTCGACACCGGCAAGCTCAACATGAAATCGGCCGGGTACGGCGCGCCGGTCGAATGGCACCAGGACTGGGCCTTCTACCCGCATACCAATGACGATCTCGCCGCGGTCGGCATCATGCTCGACGACGTGGACATGGAGAACGGCCCGATGATGGTCGTGCCGGGCAGCCACAAGGGTCCGATCTACGACCATCACGGCCCGAACGGAAGGTTCTGCGGCGCGATGGACCCGCAGAAATGCGATATCGACCTGTTGCGCGCGCTGCCGTGCCTCGGCAAAGCCGGGTCGATCACGGTGCATCACGTCCGAGCCGTGCACGGCTCGGCGACCAATTTCTCGGGAAGCGAGCGCCGCTTTCTGCTGTACCAGTACCGCGCCGCCGATGCGTGGCCGTTGCTCGGTCTCAAGGAAGGCATCGACAAGTTCAACGAGCAGCTTCTTGTCGGCGAAAACAGCCTGGAGCCGCGCCTCGCGCCGGTGCCGGTGCGCATGCCGTTGCCGCCGGCCGAGCACCAGGGGTCGATCTACGAGAACCAGCGCGCCAGCGGGCGACGCTATTTCGAAACGGCCCCGGCTGCCCGGATAGCGGCGGAATAGCCGGTCGCGGGTTGGCCAAGGAAAGGATACGGACCGCCGGCGTCCCGCCGGTCCCGAGTACGGATCAGCTTTGAGGAACTGTCATGAGCGAGTCGTCGAACGGCGCCTGGGGGCCGCTGCAAGGGGTAAAAGTCGTCGCCTGCTCGACGGCGCAGGCCGGCACCGTGCCGTACATGCTGATGGCCGATCTCGGCGCCGAGGTTGTCAAAATCGAGGTGCCGGAAATCGGCGACAGTTCGCGCGGCTCGACAGTCTTACCCGGCATGCCGAGCACCTATTTCGAGACCAATAATCGCGGCGTCAAAAGCGTCACCCTCAACCTGAAGACCGAGGAAGGCCGCGACATCCTCAAGAAACTGGTCGCCAGGGCCGACATCTTTGGCCAGAATTTCCGCCCCGGCGCCGCCGAGAAAAACGGGTTCGGCTACGAGGAATTGCGCAAGGTCAACCCGCGTCTCGTCTATGTCTCGGTATCGGGTTACGGGCCAAAGGGACCGCACGCCAGCCTGCCCGGCACCGATTCGATGGCGCAGGCACTCGGCGGTATCGCCGAGGCTTATTCGACGCCGGGTCAGCCGTTGAAAACCGGCATCGTTTCGGTCGCCGACGAAACCTGCGCGATCCTGGCTTTTGGCGGGGCGCTGGCGGCGCTGACCCACGCGCGCGCGACCGGGGTCGGACAAAAGGTCGATTGCTCGTTGCTCGGCGGACAGATCCGGCTGATGGGCTGGACCCTGACGACAACGATGTGGCGCAACCGCAACCCCGTCACCGGCCAGGCCCGCATCACCGGCACCCCGCAGCGCCCCGGCATCAGCGCCAGCTTTAACGACCGCGACGGCAAGCCGCTGGTGTTCCAGCTCAACAGCCAGCGAGTGTGGAAGACCGCGATGACCGCGCTCGGTTTTTACGAGGCGCTGGAACGCGCCGGGTTTGGCGATCTCGGCGTCGTGATCGAATCGGCCGAGGAGCGCGACCGGCTGCTGCACACGCTCGACGAGCTGTTTGCGACCGGATCGCGCGATGTCTGGGTCGAAAGACTGCGCGGGGCCGATATCGTCTCGGCACCGATCAACACCTTGCTCGAAGCCTCGAACGACCCGGACGTCTTGGCCAACGGCTACGTCACCGAGATCGACTATCCGAAACACAGCAAGCGGCTGAAAGTGCACGGCTCGCCGTGGCATTTCTCGGAGACCCCGCCGAAGATCGGCATCGCCCCGGAACTCGGCGTCGACAACGACGCCGTGCTCGCCGAGATCGGCTACACGCCGGCGCAGATCGCCGATCTGCGGGAGCGCAAGATCATCTGAGGCTGACGCGGCCAGTCAACAGGAGGCGCGCATGACCGAGGTGCAGGCCCTGGTTCACGACGTTTTCGGCACGGTGGTCGATTGGCGCGGCGCCGTGACCGCCGACGGGGAAGCACTTGCCGCGCGCAAGGGCATCACCGGGGTCGATTGGCAGCAATTCGCCGACGAGTGGCGCGGTCTTTACGCGCCGTCGATGAACAAGGTGCGTACCGGCGAATTGCCCTGGACCAATCTCGACGCGCTGCACCGCATGGCGCTCGACCAGCTGCTCGAAAAATTCGGCGTGCGCGGTCTCGACGAAGCCGACAAGCAGTGGCTGAACCTGACCTGGCACCGGTTGAAACCCTGGCCCGATTCGGTGCCCGGTCTGACCCGGATCAAAAAGAGATACATCATCGCCACCCTGTCGAACGGCACCGTGCGGCTGCTGACCGATATGGCCAAGCATTGCGGTCTGCCGTGGGATACGGTGCTCGGCTCCGATCTCGTGCGGCACTACAAACCCGATCCCGAGATGTACCGCTCGGCGATCGAGTTTCTCGGCAACGGCGATCCGGGCGCGGTGATGATGGTCGCGGCGCACAACAACGACCTCGTGCACGCCGCCTCGCACGGCATGAAGACCGCCTTTGTCGCCAGACCCTATGAACACGGCGCGAAACAGACCCGCGACTTCAAGGCCGAGCACGATTTCACGGTCGTCGCCGACAGTTTCGAGGATTTGGCGGACAAACTCGGGGCCTGATTCCATGCGGACCACCGGCCTCTGGCCGGCATGCCGGCGGGACGCCGGCGGTCCGAGATTGCCGCGGCCCCTTTAGGGCCTCGCAATGACACACTTTGCAGAAATCGGGGTTTGTGTCGGTATGGACATCGGCCCCGAAATTTCCGCACCCGCCTCCGACGGCAGCATCATCGTCGAGGGCGTGCGGCTGACCAATCCGGACCGGGTTCTCTACCCCGAGCAGGGCATCACCAAACTGGCGCTGGCGCGGTATTACGGCGCGCTTCGCGATTGGATATTGCCGGAGCTGCGGCACCGGCCGCTGAGCCTGGTGCGCTGTCCGGAAGGCGAAGGCGGGACGTGCTTCTACCAGAAGCATGTCGGCGCCGGGGTTCCCGACAGCATCGGCCGCGTCGACATCGCCGAGAAATCGGCGACCCGCACCTATCCGGTCATCGAGGATCTCGCCGGGCTTGTTGCGACGGCGCAGATCGGGGTGCTCGAACTCCACCCCTGGGGTTCGACGGTCGCAAAACTCGAAACCCCGGACCGCATCACCTTCGATCTCGACCCCGATATCGGGCTGCCCTGGGAACTTGTGACCGAAGCGGCGATCGAGTTGCGCGAGGCGCTGCTCAGCCTCGGTCTCGAAAGCTTTCCGAAAACCACCGGCGGCAAGGGCATCCACATCGTCGTGCCGATCGCGCCAAAGCTCGACTGGGACGCGATCAAGGAATTTTCCCGAGGGATCGCCGAGCGTTTCGCCGCTTCCCATCCCGACCGCTTTACGACAAACGTCGCGAAACAGGCGCGCAGCGGACGCATCTTTATCGATTATCTGCGCAACAGCCGCGGCGCGACCGCAATCGCCGCCTATTCGCCGCGCGCGCGGCCGGGCGCTCCGGTCGCGACGCCGCTGTTCTGGGAGGAGATCGAAAACGGCGTCAAGCCGGACGGGTTCACCGTCGCGACCGTGCCGGAGCGGCTGACCGGGCTGGGGTCCGATCCCTGGGCCGAGATGCCCACGCTGCGCCAGTCGATCAGCGCCCGCGCGCGCCGCGAAATCAAGATTTAACAGGCACCCGGCGTTGTCCCTCTCCGCCCTTCAGGGGGGAGAGCCTGCCCCGGACTTGATCCGGGGGAGGGGCCCAGCGCGCAAGCGCCGGGAGGGTGAGGTGGGTGTCGGCAACCGTTCCGGAATCCCCCGCCTCACCCCAGCCCTCTCCGCCCCGCCGTGGTCCATGGGGGGCGGAGAGGGGGTATTGCAAGCTTCGGGCGCGCTTACCCCTTACCCCGGAGTAAAAATTCGCGGCCGGCCTTGACCATGGGTTTGCCGTCATAGGCGATGATATCGGCCGTCGCGTAGGTCTCGCTCCACCTCTCGGGCAGGTAGGAGCCGGTGCCGATCACGTCGATCGGCGCATTGGCCGCCGCCATCATGCGGCACTTTTCGGGGCCGAACCCGGAACTCGCGACGATCCTCGCGTTTGGAAACCCGGCCGCGTTCAGCACCTCGCGCATGTGCCACAGCGCCGCCGCCGTAACCCCGGTGCCGATCAGATGGCGCAGCTCCGCCTCGCTGCGGTAGCCGCGGATCGCTCCAGGCGCGTTGCGCTCCAGCACCTCGTAGGAGCGCGCGGTATCGAGCCCCTCGCAATACCGTCCGCCGAGCGTATCCATGCGGAAGGCGAGCCGCCCGTCGGAAGCGAGGTCCGGAAAGCGCCGGCAGACCGCGACCGCGTCGCTGGTCTCGCGGCCGAAATAATCGACCAGCACGGTCAGCTTCTCGTCGGGGAAGGTCTCGCGGAACATCTCGGCGGCGCGCACCGTCGAGCCGGCATAACCGATCAGCGCGTGCGGCATCGTGCCCATGCCCTTGTCGCCGCCGAAGAAATGCGCGGTCGCCCCGGCCGCGCAGCCGACAAAACCGACCGCGCCGGCGACGCGGGTTGCGTGCGCCGACCCGACCGAAGCGGCATAGGCCATCAGCTCGGCCATCTCGGCGCCGGCGCAGTGACGCGCATCCATTGCCAGAAACGCGACCTGCGGCAGCTCGGCGCACATCGCCGAGGCGTTGTGCGCCGCGACGCAGGCCGGCCCGAGCTTCTGCAACAGCACGGTTTCGAGATCGACCAGGTGATAGAGCGGGCCGGTGATGTAGAGGATCGGCTCGCCGGCTCCGACCCAGGCGCTCTCGGGGTGATTGATCTCGATCTCGAATGTCGTGCCGCGCGCCGCCGCCATGTTTTCGAGAAATTCGACCGCGAAGCGCGGGGCCGAGATGACCGGCCGCCGCATGAACACGGCGTAGGTCGCCCGCACGTCGCCGAACCGGCCGACGATCGCCTTCGTTTTCAGAAAATAGCTGTCGGTGCGCGCGGCGAGGTCGTTTTCGGCGGGTTTGGTCATTGCGGGCGGAGCGAAGCAATCTCGGTGAGCAGGTCGGCCCGAGATTGCTTTGTCGCTGCGCTCCTCGCAATGACGCTGTGCTGCGTGCAGCCGCCTGGCGCCTACGATACCTCGGCGAGATGGCCGGCGCTGCCGAACCCGGCGTTGCGCTGCTGGCGTCCGCGCTTCAGCGCCTCGGCGATTTCAAAGGCGAGTTCGAGGGCCTGGCTGGCGTTGAGCCGCGGGTCGCAATGCGTGTGATAGCGGTCGGCGAGCGTGGCCTCGCTGATCGCCTGCGCGCCGCCGATGCATTCGGTGACGTTCTGCCCGGTCAGCTCGAAATGCACGCCCCCGGCATAGCTGCCCTCGGCCAGATGCACCGCAAACGCGCCGTGCAGCTCGTCGAGGATGCGCTCGAAGCGGCGGGTCTTGTACCCGGTCGAGGAGGTGATCGTGTTGCCGTGCATCGGGTCGATGCACCACACAACCGCGCGGCCTTCGCGTTGTACGGCGCGGATCAGCGGCGGCAGCTTGTCCTCGACCTTGTCGGCGCCCATGCGCGTGATCAGGGTCAGGCGGCCGGGCTCGTTGGCCGGATTGAGCCGGTCGATCAGGCGCAGCAGATCGTCCGAGTCGAGCGTCGGACCGCATTTCATCCCGATCGGGTTCTTGACGCCGCTCAGGAACTCGACATGCGCGCCGTCAACCTGACGCGTGCGGTCGCCGATCCACAGCATGTGCGCCGACACGTCGTACCAGTCGCCGGTCGTCGAATCGATGCGGGTCAGCGCCTCCTCATAGGCGAGGAACAGCGCCTCGTGCGACGTGTAGAACTCGGTCTCGCGGATCTGCGGCGTCGTCTCGGAGGTCAGCCCGCAGGCGGCCATGAAATCGAGCGTCTCGGTCAGCCGGTCGGCCAGCGCGCGATAGCGCTCGCCCTGCGGCGAGTCGGCAACAAAATCCTGGTTCCAGGCATGCACCCGGTGCAGATCGGCATACCCGCCCTGCGCGAAGGCGCGCAGCAGGTTCAAGGTCGCGGCCGACTGGCTGTAGGCCTGCACCATGCGCTGCGGGTCCGGCTCGCGGCCCGCCCCGTCGAAATCGAGGCTGTTGATGATGTCGCCGCGGTAGGACGGCAGGGTGACGCCGTTCTGCATCTCGGTGTCCGACGAGCGCGGCTTGGCGAACTGGCCGGCAAGACGGCCGAGTTTGACAACCGGACAGCCGGCGCCAAAGGTCAGCACCACCGCCATCTGCAGCAGCACCTTGAAGGTGTCGCGGATATTGTTCGGGTGGAACTCGGCGAAGCTCTCGGCGCAATCGCCGCCCTGCAATAGAAAGGCTTTTCCGGCGGCGATGTCGGCCAGCCGGTCCTTCAGCCGACGCGCCTCACCGGCAAAGACGAGCGGCGGGAAGCGGCGCAACGTCTCCTCGACGCGGGCGAGCGCGGCGGCATCGGCGTAGCCCGGAACCTGCCGGATCGGCAGGCCGCGCCAGCTCTGAGGAGTCCAATCCCCTGGGGTCCAACTCTCGGGCATCACGGGTCTTTCCACCGCAGCGCGGGTTTCAGCAATTCCTTCCGGCATGGGATACCTCCTTTGTTGGAGGCCGCTCCACCCGAGTTCGAATTTCGCACCGAGACCGAAAACGCGAAAGCCGCCTGGGTGGGGCGGCTTTCAGAAAAACGCGGATGCGCGATCCTAGGCCGCCGTCATGTACCGGCAGTACCAAAATCGCGCGACGAGACGAGCCTCGGCTGTCATGCCGGTACGCTACTCCGCCTCCCCTCCGCGTGCAAGGAGTTTGCAGGGAGCGAGCGCCGGATTTCAGCCGAGACTCTCGCGGCAGCTACAGCAGCAGCGATTTTTCGCGGCTCACCTTGCCGAGCAGGTTGATGCGGTCCGAGCTGTCGAGCGCGGCACGCAGCCTCGGAAACTCGATCGTTTCCTCCTCGTGCGCGTGCGATGCGAAAATCTGCCGCAACGCGCGCAGATCGCTGATCCAGCTCGGGTCGTCCTTTGGCTTGACCTCGAGTTCGAACAGCTTGACCTTGATCTCGGCGTGATCGCGGTACAGCTTCAGCGCCTGCTCGGGGCGGTGGGCGTCATCGTACAGCATGGGGTAGACGATGTCTTCCTCCGCCAGCGCATGCGCGGCGATCATGCGCTTCAGCTGGGTCAGCAGCGTGTTCCGGCGCGCCGTCATCGACGTATCGGTCGCTTCGATGCGGTCGAACACCGCCAGCGCTTTCTGATGATCCTGCGCGAGCGCATCGAACGGATCGGTGCCGGTCATGGCGCGCATCGAGCCGACCGCGCGCATCGCGAAGGGCGGTGCCATCCGCGCCGCGGCCAGCATCAGCATTGCCCCAGCCCCGAACATCAGCGCATCGCGCAGCGAGATCTGCTCGGTCCAGTCTCCCGCGCCCGAAGCCCATTCGGACCAGCTGCGGCCGTCCGAGGACCTGTGCCCTTTTTCGTACATAACGGTTCTCCGTTCAGTCGCACTCGACCGGTCAACGCCCGCGCCGGCGAAAAGCGCCGGTTGCGCCGCGAGGGTTGAGTTGCCCGCCGATCTTTGCGATTGCGAAGCGTTTCACGGGGTTACTTGGCATCTCCTGCGGCACGCGCGGTCGGCTTATCCCTTCGGTTTGCGCACCGCCCCCGTGTTCCCGGTTGGCATCACGGCGCGCCCCGCCCCACATATGCGCCGCGTCGAAGACGGGCGGCATCCTCTCGGATACGCGGCCTGGGCTGGGAGTTTTCCTGGAATGAATCGTTGCGCGCTGCGGGTTGCCCGATCAATGGCAGTCATCCTGGGGACAATCATCCCGGGATTGTCCGTTGCCGGGTCGGCGACAGCCGCCGATTTGGCGCCGCATCGCGCGCTTTATACCCTCAGCCTCGAACGGAGCGACGGCGGCTCCGGCGTGACCGGGGCGAGCGGTACGATGGCCTATGAGCTGGGCGAGACCTGCGAGGCGTGGATCGTCGGGCAGCGTTACCGGCTCAAGATGGGATATTCCGAGGCATCCGACATGACGATCGCGTCGAGTCTGGAGAGTTCGGAAGCCAAGGATGGGCTTCGCTACCGCTTCGAGCACAAGGAGACCCGCGCCGACGAAGAGGAGAAGACGGCAGGAACGGCCAAGCTGGACGGCAAAGACAAGGCCGGCGCCGTCGAATTCGACCAGCCATCGGATAGAAAGATCAAATTGCCGCCCCTTGTGCTGTTCCCGACGGCGCACACCGCAGTGCTGATCGACAAGGCGGTGTCCGGCGAGAATTTTGTGTCGAGGCAGGTATTCGACGGCGGCACGGCCGAGGCCCCGGTGCTGGTCTCGGTCGTTATCGGCGCCAAAGTCGAACCCGCCCCCGGGGCGGCCAAAAAGAATCCGTTGCTGGACCGGCCCGGCTGGCGCGTGCGGCTGGCCTTTTTTCCGCCTGACCAGAAGGTCGAAAAGCCGGATTACGAGATGAGCATGGTTCTGCTCGACAACGGCGTCTCGCGCGACATGGTCATCGATTACGGCGATTACGCGATCCGCGCCAAGCTCGACGATATCGAAACGCTGCCAAAACCGGGCTGCTGATCGGCGCAATCCTCCGCTTCCGCTTGGGCGGGAGGTTTCTAACCGGTGCCGGCGTCGAACAGCATCGGCAGATCGGCCTCGGCGGCGCTGACGAACGCGTCCGCGCCGACCCCGATCAGGCGAAATCGCGTCGTACCGTCGACCTCGCCGGCGAGCAGATGCCGCGCGGCGACGAAGATCGGGGCGGCGAGCTGCGTCGGTTCGGCGAGCCGGCGCGAGCGGGTGCGCAGCCGGAAATCGGCGGTCTTGAGCTTCAGCGTCACGCTGGCGGCGCCGAGCCCGGCCTGCTTCAGACGGTCCGCCAGGCGCTCGCATAATTCCCGCAAGGTCTGCGCCAGTACCGCCTCGTCAGTCTCATCGCGGGAAAATGTCGTCTCGGCCGAGATCGACCGCGCCCGAGCGACCGGCCGGACGCGGCGCGAATCCTCGCCTGCCGCCAATTCCGCGAGGCGAAGCCCCAATTTGCCGTAGCGATGCGCCAGCTCTCGCCGGTCGAGAGTACGCAATTGCTCGATTCGCAGGATGCCGTCGGCGGCGAGACGGCGCTGCATTGCACGCCCGACCCCCCACAGCCAGTCGACCGGTTTGTCGGCGAGAAACCCGGCCGCCTCGGCGCGCCCGATCACCGCAAAACCGCGCGGTTTGTCGAGATCGGAGGCGAGCTTGGCGAGAAATTTGTTGTAGCTGAGACCGATCGACACGGTGATCCCGAGCGCCGCCTCGACCCGCCGCGCCAGCGCGGTGAGGGCCTGAGCCGGCGCGATGCCCTGCGCTGCCGGCGTCCCGCTCAGGTCGAGAAACGCCTCGTCGATCGAGAGCGGCTCCACGAGCGGCGTCAGGCGGCGCATCTCGACCCGCACCGCGCGGCCGATTTCGCGATAGGTCGCCATGTCCGGGCGGATCACGACCGCATCGGGGCAGGCGGCGAGCGCCTTGAACATCGGCATTGCCGAGCGCACGCCGGAGAGCCGCGCGACATAGCAGCAGGCCAGGACGACACCGCGGGCGCCGCCGCCGACAATCACCGGACGGTCGGCCAATTCCTTGTGCCGGTGCTTCTCGATCGTCGCGTAGAACGCGTCGCAGTCGAGATGAGCGAGCGCCAGATCCGCCAGTTCAGGGTGTATGACGACCCGCGGCGAGCCGCATTCCCGGCAGCGGGCCGGCACCACCGCACCGGCTCGATCGCCGGCGAGCGCGCTGCAATCGCGGCACAGGACCGCGCTCATTGCTCAATCCTGCCGGTCCCGGCGCTCGGGCGGCCACAGCCAGGCGGCGCCCCGCACACCGCTGGCGTCCCCGTGACGCGGCAGCAGCAGCCGGGTGACGACCGTGTCGGAAAACACGTAACGGCCCCAGCGTCGCGGCACCTCGTCATACAGAACGGCGAGCGACGACAGCCCGCCGCCGAGCACGATCGCATCCGGGTCGAGCAGATTGATGACGCTTGCGAGGGCGCGCGCCAGGCGTTCGACATAGCGCTCGATCGTGGCGCGGCAATCGGCCTGGCCGGCGCAGGCCCCCGCCGCGATCTCCGGGGCGGTCAGAGCGGCTCCGCCATGACGCCCCCCATGGCGCAGATGATCGGCGGCAAGACCGGGACCCGACAGAAATGTTTCGATGCAGCCGGACCGCCCGCAATAGCACGGCGGTCCCGGCAATTCGTCGGCAGCAGGCGCCGGCAGCGGGTTGTGGCCCCATTCGCCGGCGACCGCATTGGCGCCGACCAGCAGCCGACCGCCGACAACAATGCCGCCGCCGACCCCGGTGCCGAGGATCACGCCGAATACGGTGTCGAACCCGGAAGCCGCGCCGTCGATCGCTTCCGACAGAGCAAAACAATTCGCGTCGTTCGCAAAGCGCACCTCGCGCCCGAGCGCCGCCTCGACATCGCGCGCCAGCTTTCTGCCGTTCAGCCAGGTCGAGTTGGCGTTTTTGACGAGCCCGGTATCGGCAACGATCGTTCCCGGGATGCCGATCCCGACCGGGGCGCGGGTCCCGATCTCGGTTTCGAGCGCCGCGATGAGACCGGCGAGTGCCGCGACGGTGGCGTTGTAATCGCCGGCCGGGGTGGCGATGCGCCGCGCGGCGGCAATCGCGCCCGCCGCATCGATCGCGGCTGCCGCGATCTTGGTTCCGCCGAGATCGATGCCGATGCGGAAACCCGTCCGCGGAGCCTGTCGGTCAAGCATTCGCGTCATTTCCTCAGCAGCCCTCCCGTGTCGGATCAAAACAACAGGACTTGGCGCCCCGGCTTCAGCGCTTACCTGTTATTAACCCGGCCCCAGCATAACGCTCGGTGAGGCAATGCCGGAGCATTTCCGACCACTCGGCGCGGCGCTGTTCCGGGCCGAGCAGCAATTGGGAGGTATGATGAAGAGCGGGGTCACCGGCCTGCGCGCAGGGCGCAAGGTGTTGATCGTCGAAGACAACGAGTTGAACATGAAGCTCTTCAACGACCTTCTCGAAGCGCACGGCTATACGACGTTGCAGACAAAGGACGGGCTGGAGGCGCTGCGCATTGCCCGGCTGCACCGGCCGGATTTGATCCTGATGGATATTCAGCTGCCCGAACTGTCGGGTCTGGAGATCACGAAACGGCTGAAAGCGGACGAGGAGCTGCGCGGCATCCCGGTCGTCGCGGTCACCGCGTTCGCGATGAAGGGCGACGAGGAAAAGATCCGGCAGGGCGGATGCGAGGGCTATATAGCCAAGCCGATCTCGATAGCCGGGTTCATGCAGGTCGTCGCCCACCATTTACCGGACGCGACATGACGCGGCGCAACCGCGCGCCTTGCCCTGACGACCCGTGGATCAGTCTTCCGAATCAAAGTCTACGAGGAACGCCGCGAAATCGTGAGGGCGTCCGGCAGCGGAGCGCATCCGAACGGGCGAAAAGCGTCCGCACGGCATCATGTTTCTTGGGATGGTAGCGCGAGGGGAGCTTTGGAGTTTATCGCCGGTTCAGGTCCGACCTGCGAAAGAACAATATCCGGAGGCGGCTGACAGAGTGCGTGGACCAGAGCCGGCGCGGTACTCTCGCATCGTTCACAACCCCGGCAGCCGCTCACACGGACCGCCGAGTGCGCGCAGACCGGCAGCGCGGCTTCGGCGGCCGTCCGTGAAAGGCGTCATCGACCGTCCGGCGCTTCGCCTGCCGAAGATCCGGTAAGTCTCGCCGCCGCAACGAGCTATTTGATCTTGGCTTCCCTGAAGACGACGTGCTTGCGGGCTACCGGGTCGAACTTCTTCAGTTCGAGTTTGTTTGTCTTTGTCCGTGGGTTCTTCTTCGTCACATAGAAGAAGCCTGTGTCGGCACTGCTGACCAGCTTGATCAGCACGGTGTTGGTTTTCGCCATTTGCGGCCTCGCGAGGGTTCGGAATCAGCTGAAAACCAACATAACGCGGCACACCCTTCTGTCAAGGCAGGCCCCTCAACGCAGAGTCTGGGACGCCGCCGCGGTCTGCGCCGTTGCCTGCCGCCCCGCCGCGGGCAGGGCGCGCAGCGCCGCAGTGTACAATCTCGGGTCCGCGAGAAGGCGCCTGGCCAGCAGTAGATCGAGACCCGGACGGTTTCGGCTGGTCGGACATGAGCGCCGCAGCGCCGCCCATCCTTCTTCGTCCAGCGCCGCGCGCGGCCGCGTCGCCGCCGCGGCCCGCGTCAGCCCGGTCGCGAGGGAAGTCGCATCGTCCGGCAGATCGGCGGTGCAGATCGTCGGGATCACCCCGTGCCGGTGCAGCGCATAGCCGGAGGGAGCCACCAGCCGCGCCCATGTCAGGATCAGCTCGCCGTTGTTCGGCAGGCGGAGCACGGTCTGCACCGACCCTTTGCCATAGGACGAGCTGCCGATCACGACGGCGCGACCGGCATCCTGAAGCGCCGCGGCGACGATCTCGGAGGCCGACGCGGAGCCGCCGTTGATCAGCACGACCATCGGGATATCGGGGACGGTGCTTCTGCCGGAGGCTACAAAGTATTGCCGGCTCGCGGGGTGGCGGCCGACGACCGAGACGACCGGACCCTGGCGCAGGAACAAATCGGCCAGGCTGACCGCCTTTTCGAGGACACCGCCGGGGTTGCTGCGCAGATCGAGGACGATCCCGGCGAGACGGCCTCCCGCCTGTCCCTGCAACCGGGCCAGCGATTCGGCGACCCGTGCGGTCGTGCGGTGATTAAAGGTATGGACCCGGATCACGCCGATATCGCCGTCGCGCGACGCGGTTACGGTTGGTTCGGAAACCGAGGCGCGTTGCAGCCTCAACTCGCGCGCCTGGGCCAGACCGGCCGGCACTACCCGGACGGAGACCGGGCTGCCGACCGGGCCACGCAGGCGATCGACGATCTCGCGATGCACGCATCCGTGCGTCGTGACCCCGTCGATCGCGACGATCTGATCCTCCGGCCGGATGCCGGCGCGATCGGCCGGGCTGTTCGGCTCGACGGCGGTGACGCGGAACATATCGTTTGCGCCATCGATTGTGATCCCGACCCCGCCCCAGCCGTTGCGCGCGGCGCGCTGGGTGCGCGCCAGATCGGGCGGCGCATATCGCGAGAAGCGGTCGAGGCTGCGCGTCATCCCGTCCAGGACGGCCTGTTCCAACGTCTCGACCGGCAGCGCCGCGAGTTGCGGCGAGGTCTGTCTGGCGGCGGCGGTGATCGTCTCGATCGTCGCCGCCCAGCCGGCGGTATCGGTATCCGCCGGAGCCGGATAGGAGGCAAGATGGCGGTCGTCGTAACTCAGCACGAGCGCCCCGCCTCCGACGACCTCCCTGACCGCGAGCCGCCTGTCGATCCCTCCGAGCCGGGCCGCTCCCGCTGCCGCGACGCGGCGCACCGATACCGGTTCGAGGTAATAGGTGTCGATGTCGTCGAGGACCTGGCCGATGAGTCGGACGCCACCCCCGGCGGGAAGGCTGGCGCCCGCGGATGTGCCGGCGTAGGGGCCGGTCGCAATCCCCGCCGTAATCCCCGGAGAGACTTGCTGTTGGGAGCCGCAGCCCGCGGCGCCGAGGACAAGGGCGAGAGCCGCGGTCCGAGCCGCCAATCTCGGCCAGTGAAGCCACCGCAGCGTTCGAATCACTGCCGCTTCCTCCCGTGTTCCGGTCTGCGCTTCTCTTGAGCAGATTCCGATGGAATTTTAAGCGGGAATTATAAACCGCCGCGCTGCGCCGATCAATGTTGATGCCGCTGTGGTGTTGAATGACCCGGTCTGGTTGGAGGAGCGCCGTGCGTCCTTCGAGACGGGCGCTGCGTATGCAATTCAAACTGAGACACTACACTGTCCTTTGATGGGGGATGGCTGCCCCTCAGCGGCGCCCCCGAAATCCCCGGCGCGGCCGGGCTGTCCCGCTGGCGCGGAAAGCCTGATGCCCGTCGAGCCGGAACACCATCCGACCGCCGATCGCGTCGGCCTCGACCAGCATAGCGTTGACGGCGTCGCCGAGCGCAAAGACCCGGCCGGTACGGCGTCCGACGAGGCGATGGCGCGCGGCGTCATGGTCGTAATAGTCGGCCGGCAGCGTCGAGATCGGGATCAGCCCGTCGGCGCCGGTTTCGGGCAGGGTCACGAACACCCCGAACGACGTCACGCCGGTTATCCGCGCCTCGAAGACGGTGCCGATCGCGCCGCTCAGCAAGGCAGCGCGGTAGCGGTCGAGCGCGCTGCGTTCGGCCGAAGCGGCGCGGCGCTCGGTCGCCGAGATGTGCTCGGCAATCGCGCCGAGACTTGCGCCGGCCTCGCGGGAAGGCGCGCCGCCGGCGACCAGCGCCCGATGCACGAGCAGATCGGCATAGCGCCGGATCGGTGAGGTGAAATGGGCATAGCGCGGCAGCGCCAGCCCGAAATGGCCGATATTGTTCGGGCTGTACACCGCCTGCGCCTGGCTGCGCAGCACCAGTTCGTTGACGACCTGGCGCTCCGGCGTCTCGGCGGCGCGCGCGAGGATGCGGTTGAACAGCGCCGGCCGGATCACCTGACCCTTGGCCAGCGCCAGTCCGGAAATGCCGATCTCCTCCAGAAAATCGCGCAGCGCGGCGAGCTTTTCCGGATCGGGCGCGTCGTGCACCCGGTATAGGCAGGCCTGCTGCCGCGCCTCCAGCTCCTCGGCCGCCGCGACATTGGCGAGGATCATGAATTCCTCGATCAGCCGGTGGCTGTCGAGCCTGGTGCGCGGCATGATCGCGACCGGGCGCCCCTGGTCGTTGAGCACGACGCGGTGCTCTGCCAAATCCAGCTCCAGCGCGCCCCGCGCCCGCCGGGCTTTGTCGAGAGCGGCAAAGGCGCCGTACAGCGCAGCGAGCCGCTCGGGCGCGAGCGGCAGGGCGCCGGCACCGTCATGGGCGGCCTGCACCGCCTCGTAGGTCAGCCGCGCCGCCGAGCGCATAACCGCCCGCTCGAAACGGTGCCGGCGCTTGCGACCTGCCGCATCGATCCACAGCAGCGCCGCGACGCAGGGGCGATCCTCCCCCGGCCGCAGCGAGCACAGATCGTTCGACAGCGCCTCGGGCAGCATCGGCACGACGCGGTCCGGGAAATACACCGAGTTGCCGCGCCGCGCCGCCTCGCTGTCGAGCGCGCGTTCCGGCTCGACGTAGGCCGCGACATCGGCGATCGCGACGACGATATGCCAGCCGCCGCGATTTTCCGGGTCCGGATCGGGTTCGGCCCATACCGCGTCGTCGAAATCGCGCGCGTCCTCGCCGTCGATCGTAACAAGCGCCAGCTCGCGCAGATCGGTGCGGTTCCCGGCAAGGATAACCCGCGTCCGCGAACGGGCCGAATCGGCCTCTTCCAGCGCCGCCGCCGGGAATTCGGCCGGGATGTCGAAGGCGGCGATCGTCAGCCGGCTGATCGCGTCCGGGGCATCGGCCGGACCGAGCCGTTCGACAATGCGGACCTGCTTGCCGAAACGGCGCGACTGCTGCTCCTCGGCCATGACCAGCTCGCCGTCGGGCAGCCCGGCCGCCTCCTGCGCGAGGACGCGGTACTCGGTCTTGTCGCGGCGATCCGCCGCCTCGATGACACCGCCGTCGCGGGTGCGGCGGAACACGCCGACCACCCGGTTTGCTTCCGCCGCGACGCGCCGGATGATCTCGGCCTCGACCTCGCCGCTGTCGGTCCGGGTGAGCCGCGCCACGGCCCGCTCGCCCTCGGCAAGCTCGTCGCCGGCCGCTCCGGTCAGCCGGAAGCGCGGCGCTTCGCCTTCGCCCGACCGGAAACCCTCGCCTGACCGGAAGACGGGACGAGCCAGCGGAAACCCGTCGGAATCGCTGCCCGCCCGCTCGACATGCGCGATTTCGGGAAGCGTGACTCCGGCCGCGAATTTCCGGTCCGGACCGCGCACCACCTCGCCCGAGCGTTCGATCGCGCGCAACAGCCCGCGCAACCCCCGGTAGTCCGCCGGCCCGAGACCGAAGGCGCGGGCGATCTCGCGGGCGCCCAGCGCCTCCGGGTTGGCGCGCAGAAACGCGACGAGATCGCGATAGGAGGGCATCCCGGAGCCGGAACGAGGCCTCGAAGGACGCACAGTGCTGATCCAACCAGACTGAGAACTATACCCTTGCTTCTGTTCAGAGCCGCTTGAAGACGGTGTGGTGCCGGCTTGTCGTATGCGGCCGGATCTTGCCCGCCCAGTCGCCCCGCGCGCCGGCCTCCGCCCATTCCTTGCTCTCGATCGCGGCGGGCGAGGCGATCTCGTAGATCACCATGTATTTCTGCATCCGGCTGTCGTTCGACTTTACCAGCCGGTAGCGGGTCGCGCCGTCGCAGCATTCCGCGAGCAGCGGTGCGTGCTCGGCATCGTAGACGCGGTTGAACTCGGCCTCGTGCGCTGCCGGGATGTCCATCTGCACGACATAGATATAGGGCGAACCGGCGTCGCGGCCTTTGCCGGCCCGCAATATCTCCTCGAAGAAACTGTGGTGCCGGCTCGTCGTGTGCGGCCGGATCTTGCCCGCCCAGTCGCCCCAGGCGCTCGCCTCCTCCCAATCCCTGCTCGCGACCACGTCGGGTGAATCGATCTCGTAGATCGCGAGGTATTTCTGCATCCGCGTGTCGTTCGAGTGATCGCGGCGATAGCGCGCGATGCGCCGCACCCCCGGTACTTTGGACAGCATCGGGACATGCTCGGTGTCGTAGATGCGGTTCAGCTCGGCGTCGAGCGCGTCCGGAATGTCAATCTGCACAAAATAGATATACGGCATCGCCAGTCTCCCGGTAGCATCGGGTTGCGGCGCCGGCGGCCCGCGTCGCCGGCACTCGGCCCGCGAGGATGCGCCGCGGCGCGAGCGACCGCAACAAGGCTGGCGACCCGACTCGCCTGTTCGACAAGAACCGCTTCGCGGCGATGAGGCCCGGCAGCATGCCGGTCGATGTCGTGCGGGCAATGTCGCGCGGGGCCGAGAGCGCCCCGTCCTTGTCGCTTGCAGAACAATTTGCGTGATGACCGTGACCGTACCTCCCGATCCCGCCGCGTTTGACAGGCTCAAGACCCGAATCCAGGCTCTGCGCTCCAAGACCACGGATAATGGCTGCACCGAGGCCGAAGCCCTGGCGGCGGCCGCCAAAGTGGCCGAGCTGCTCGACCGCTACGACCTCTCGCTGACCGATGTCGAAATCCGTAACGGACAATGCGAGCAGCGCCCTTATGAGACCCGGCGCAAAAAGCGCATTCCGCTGGATGACTGTATCGGTGATATCGCGAATTTTTGCGATTGTCGGGTGTGGCGCGAGAAGAGCCGTTCAGGCAATCCCCGCTATGTGTTCTTTGGTCTCCGTGCCGATATCGAAGCCGCGCATTACCTGACCGAGGTGATCGACAACGCGGTGCGGTCGGAACTCGGCCGCTACAAGAATTCTGCCAGCTATCGGCGTTTCCGGCACCAGGATCGGCATGCGGCAAATTCCTCTTTTACTCTGGGCATGGTCGCGTCCATCGCGGACAAGCTGACCGCGATAAAGCGGGAGCGCGATGCGGTGAGAAACGGCACCGGCCGCGATCTCGTCGTATTAAAGACATCGGTTGTCGATGCCGAACTCGCGAAGCTCGATGTGCAGCTGCGGACAATACCCGGCGCTGCGCGAATGGTGTCGCCGATTGCCTACGAGGCCGGTGAAGCCGCCGGCGCGTCGCTGACGATCGATCCCGGAATTCGCGGGCCGTGAGCTGTACCGGATGATTGCAACCCCTGCAACGCGCGCGGAAACCGGCCGTGAACGATAAAAGCCGGGATTTTCGTCCGAACCGCCGCCGTAGTAACCCCAGATGCCTCCCCTAGCATCTGTTGTATTGCCTTACAGTCGCGCTCTATGATCACCAGGGCGAGTGGATTATTGGGAGCACCTTTCCCGGCGAAGGTGGGAAACGTTGTTTCCACTGAAGAGGATTTTCCAGGTGTCAGGATCATAATACCGGATCATCTCCCGTGCAAAGTCCTTCGGGTCCATTCCCAAGGCGCGTGCATAGTCAGCATAGCGACTGGAAGGAACCCGCGCTCTTCCAGCCTCGATGCCTGTAATCATCGAGTAATACTCGAACCCTACCAGCCGGGCTACCTCTTGTTGGGTCTTTCCGATTTGTAGCCTAGCCTTTCGTAACCACTGTCCTGCCGCAATTCTCCCGTCGTCGGTTGTTTTACTCATGTTAATTCCTAGTCGAATTAAGCGGAGAATTGTCCCCTTCCTTATATAGGCGCTCAACTTAAACCAGGAAGAGGCTGATCCCCCCTTGATTTCGCCTCCGTGTGTGCGCCCTTGTATCGCCTCTTGGGTAGCAATCCGTTACCCTAGAGCGTGATCGCATCAGGTTGAAGCATAGCCGGCATTGGCGAGATAGTTTGCGCATTCCTGTGCGGTGAAATGATCGAGCAAGGAGCCGATCTGGCGCCAGGTAGCATCGGTGGTGCGCGGATCGGCTTTGCGCAGCAGGGTCTTGAGCTTGGCGAAGACCTGCTCGATCGGGTTGAGATCGGGCGAATAGCGCGGCAGGAAGAACAGCTTGGCGCCGGCGGCGCGGATCAGGCGGCGGACGGCCTGGCCCTTATGGCTGCCGAGATTGTCCAGGATCACGATATCGCCGCGGCTCAGGGTGGGCACGAGGAACTGCTCGACGTAAGCGCGGAAGCTGGCGCCGTTGATCGGGCCGTCGATGACGCAGGGCGCCGTGATCCGGTCGCAACGCAATGCCGCCAGAAAGGTCAGGGTGCGCCAGCGCCCCTGCGGCACCTTGGCAATGAGGCGGGTGCCGCGGGCGCATCGTCCGTGGCGCCGGGTCATGTTGGTCTTGGCCCAGGTCTCGTCGATAAAGACCAGCCGCTTGGCGTCGAGCCGGCCCTGGTATCTCTTCCATCGCTCGCGCCGGCGGGCAATGTCGGGGCGATCCTGTTCGCTGGCGTGCAGGCTCTTTTTTTGAACGTAATGCCTTCGCGCGTGAAAAACGCCCAGAGCGCGCCATGGCTCACCTTCACCCCATCGGCGGCCAGCTCGGCCAGGAGCGCCCGCAAGGTCAGGTCCGGCTTCTCCGCGATCCGCGCCAGCAGCCACTCGCGCCTGCCGGCCAGACGGTGCGGCC
>JBFWVT010000019.1:28758-68651 GCA_050246595.1 Alphaproteobacteria bacterium | reverse complement strand
GGGTCGTACCAGCCCGACAGATGCACGACCGGGACCGGCGAGTAGCGGTCGTAAAACCCCTCGGCCCAGATGCCGGGCTGCTTCCAGTACGCGTCGAAGACGCCGCGCGACCACTGCTCGAACAGATAGTCCTCGTATTCGGGAGCGGCGCTGACCGGCGAATTTCCCCTGCGCCACGGCATCCGGCGAAACCACGCGGCGATGTCCTGGGCGGCCAGCGCCGCGCGGGTCTGCGGGTCGCGCGCGTCGGCCAGCGCGTTGCGATAGGCCCAGGTCGCCTGTTTCAGGTCGAATGCGCCGCCGTGCCGGATGCCGCTGCGGTAGGCGTTCGAGAAGCCGCCGCAATCAAGAAACTGGGCGGCGAGACCGGGCGGGTCGAGACAGGCGAGCGCCGCCTGCGTATGCGCGGCGTAGGACAGGCCGAACGTGCCGATGCGGCCGTTGCACCAATTCTGCCGCACCAGCCAGGCCAGCGTATCGACGCCGTCCTCGGCCTCGCTGAGGTATTTTGTGAAGCTCCCGCCCGAGCGGTAGCGGCCGCGGCAGTCCTGATAGGCCACGGCATAGCCGTGCCGGACAAAATGGGCGGCGACCTCTTCGCGCGAGCGCGGCGTCGGGTCGGCGGCGGTGATCTCGGACCGGCTCGGCGCCGATTTGTCGTAGGGCGTGCGTTCGAGCAATACCGGGAACGGTCCGGACCCCTGCGGCCGGTAGATATCGGTCGCCAGCATGACCCCGTCGCGCGCCGGCGCCATCAGGTCGCGCTCGACGACGATTCCCCCTGCCTGCATGGCTGTCCTCCTTACCGCGATCCGGAGTCGGCGAGGTGTTTTCCCCGCCGGCAGGGAATTTCCCGGCATTCGGCTATTGACGGTGCCGCTGCCATCCGGGAATGCCCCAGTATGGCATGGGGTTGCGCGCAGCGGCCCGGAAAATTCCCCGGGCGCCGGTAGTGTCTCCGTTCGAATTGTATTACCGCCGGCTCGGAAGCCTTGTTCAGGCACGGAGGGAGGCGGTGGCGGGAAACGCGGACAACAATGGCCGGCGTCTCGGCAGAGGCTGGAGGGCGGCGGGCTGGGGGGTCGCCGCGGCACTTCTGCTGCTGCCCCTGGCCGCGATGCAGGTCACCGACGAGGTGGACTGGAACCTGGCCGATTTCGCCGCCGCCGGTGCCCTCGTGGCCGGGGTCGGCGTAACCTATGAGCTGGCGGCGAGGATGACGGGCAACGGCGCGTACCGGGCCGCAATCGGCATCGCGCTCGCGGCGGCGTTTATGCTGAGCTGGATCAGCCTTGCCGTCGGCATCATCGGGAGCGAGGACAATCCCGCCAATCTGATGTATGGCGGGGTGCTCGCCGTCGGCGTTGTCGGCGCCGTCATCGCGCGCTTCCGGCCTGCCGGAATGGTGCGCGCGCTGTCCGCGACCGCGCTTGCCCAGACACTGGTCGGCGGCGTCGCGCTGGCCGCGGGGTTGGGGTCTGCGGCGCCGAGCTTTCCGGAAGCCATCGTGTTTCTGACCGGGGTCTTCGCCGCGCTGTGGCTCGTATCGGCCGGGTTGTTTCGCAAAGCGGCGCGGCAGCGGAGTTCCGCGGGCACAGCGCCGTAGCACGACCCGCGACACCCGCTTTCATCCGGCCCGCCGATGCGGCGCGGCGACCGGGGATCGGATTTCGACGGCCGGCATGGCAGCGCGGCGGCAGCGGCGACTGGTCCGCGGCGGCGGCGGCATGCTAGGCTGCCCGTGGTTAATTCGTCCAACATGATCCGGAGAACGCCGTGGCCCAATCCCAACCCACCTCGTCGCGCGACGCCGTCCGCAATGTCGTGCCGGACCTGATCCACTACACCGAGACGGTGCTGTTCGGCGATGTCTGGGAGCGGCCGGGTCTGTCAAAGCGCGACCGCAGTCTGATCGTCGTCGCCACCTTGATCGCGCTCGGCCGCGAGAAGCAGCTGGTCGGTCATCTCGAACGCGCGCTGAACAACGGGCTGACCAAGGCCGAATTGAGCGAGGTCATCACCCATCTCGCCTTCTATGCCGGCTGGCCGGCCGCGATGACCGCCGCCCTCGTCGCCAAGGACGTGTTCGAGAAGAAATAGTCAAGCCCCTCTCCCGCCTTGCGGGAGAGGGAGGGACCCGGCGCGGAGCGCTGGGAGGGTGAGGGCTTTCATCACCAATCCCTCACCCGGCTCGCTTCGCTCGCCACCTTCTCCCGCAGTGTGGGAGAGGGTTTGCCAGGGAGATATGCATGAAGGTCGGTTTTATCGGGCTCGGCACGATGGGCGCCAGCATGGCGGCCAATCTGCAAAAGGCCGGGTATGAGCTGGTCGTCCACGACGTCAGGCGGGCCGCCGCCGAGCGGCACATGGCGGCCGGCGCGACCTGGGCCGACTCGCCAAAGGCGCTGGCCGAGCAATGCGAGGTCATCTTCACCTCATTGCCCGGACCGCCCGAGGTCGAGGAGGTCGCGCTCGGGCAGAACGGATTGCTCGCCGGCATGAAGGAGGACAGCGCCTATTTCGACCTGTCGACCAATTCGCCGACCCTGGTGCGCGAGCTGAACCGCCGCTTTGCGGAAAAGCGCGTCTATATGCTCGATGCGCCGGTCAGCGGCGGTCCCCGCGGCGCCGCCTCGGGAAGGCTGGCGCTGTGGATCGGCGGCGACGAGCAGATCTTCAACCGGCACAAAAAGGTGCTCGACGCGATCGGCGACCAGGCGCGCTATATCGGCCCGATCGGCGCCGGCTCGGTGGCCAAGCTGGTGCACAACTGCGCCGGCTACGCAATCCAGACCTGCCTCGCCGAAGTCTTTACGATGGGGGTCAAGGCCGGGGTCGAACCGCTGGCGCTGTGGGAGGCCGTGCGGCAGGGGGCCGGCGGCAGGCGGCGCACGTTCGACGGGCTGGTCGACCAGTTCCTGCCGAACAAATACGACCCGCCGGCCTTTGCGCTGCGCCTCGCGCACAAGGACGTGACCCTGGCGACGCAGCTCGCGCGCGAGCTGAAAGTGCCGATGCACATGGCCAATCTGGCGCTCGACGAATTGACCGAGGCGCTCAACCGCGGCTGGGGCCATCTCGACTCGCGGGTCGCGATGCAGCTTCAGAAGGAGCGCGCCGGGGTCAAGATCGAGGTGCCCGAGGCCGAGCTGAAGGCCGCGGTGGAGCGCGACGGGAAGCAATAAAGCCGTTCGGCTCGGCTGGGCGCTTGCACGCGGCGCGGCGGGTGCTACATGCATCTCATGGCCAAGACAATCGCGCTGCATGAAGCCGACCAGAATTTCTCCCGCGTTGTCCTCGAGGTCGAGGCGGGAGAGGAATTCACGATCACGCGCGACGGTAAGCCGGTCGCGCGGCTCGTTCCGGTGCGCCGCGAGCGCGTGCTGACGCCGGAGCAGGAGGGGGCCCTCGCCCGCCTTGAGGAGACGATGAAAAATAGCTGGCCACTGAACGCCGGGCGGTTCAATCGAGACGAGTTGTACGACGAGATTCTCGGGATCAATGGCCCGAAGCGACGCGGCTAAACCGCGTTTCACTCTCGATTCCAATCTGCTCGTCTATTCGGTAGACAATGCGGCTGGCGAACGGCACGCATTGTCCGCGCAGATCGTGCTGGCTGCCGCTCGGCTCGATTGCTGCCTAACCTTGCAATCCGTCTCGGAATTTTATGCGGTCGTCACCCGCAAGCGGATCATTCCGGGTCCGCTGGTGGCGGCGCGCGCAAACCACTGGCTGACGGCCTTCCCGAACGCAGCAGCATCGGCCAGCGCGGTTCGTGCCGCTCTCACGGCCTCGATCGCCGGCCGTGCGTCATACTGGGATGCGCTGCTGGTCGCGACCGCAGCGGAAGCCGGCTGTACGCCGATCTTGACCGAAGACTTGGCAGACGGCAGCACCCTGGCCGGAGTCGAAATCCACAATCCGTTCGATCCGGTCGGCGGACTGACGGCCCGGACCCGGCAGATGCTCGGATTGTAGCCCACGCCGCTGTCGCCTATTCCGGCGCGCGCTCCAGGATGCGCTGCAAGGTCACCGCGCCATTCAGCCCCTCGGGCGATTTGTGCCCGCCCTCTTCGAGCCGGCGGCGGTGCGCCTCCTCCCAGTGGCGGCCGTCGAAGGAGCGGGTCGGTTTGAGGCTCGGCCCGTCGATCCCGTCGAGACAGCGCGCGTTGACCGTCACCCGGTCCGGCTGCGTGCGCGGAATATAGAAAGCGTGCATGCCGCAATGCGAGCAGAAGGTGTGCTGCGCCACGCCGGTGCCGAAATTATACGCGGTCAGCGCATTCTTGCCGCGCAGCAGCTCGAAATCCTCCGGCGCGGTCGACAGGTGCAGTATGCCTTTCTTTGTGCACACGGTGCAGTTGCACTGCGACAGAAGGTCCAGATCGACCCGCGCGCGAAACCTGACACGGCCGCAGTGACAGCCGCCCTCACGCATTTCCAGCATCGCCGCCACTCCCGATAATGATATTCCGGCACGGGGCTATCCTGCCGCCCCGCGCGCAGCGCGGCAACCCTTGCTTGCTGCGTGCATCGGAACCCTCGCGATGCCGGACCGTTTCACCGCGGATGGAAGGCCGCCAGCAGCCGATGCGCGTCGCGGACATCATGGCCCGCACGATCGAGTTTATCGCGCCCGACGCGACTGTGCAGGCGGCGGCGGTGCTGATGGGCGAGATCGATGTTGGGGCGCTGCCGGTCGGGACGGCCGACGACCTGCAAGGCATTCTGAGCGATCGCGACATCCTGTTCCGCGTCGTCGCGGCCGGGCGCGACAGCGCGCGGACGCGGGTGCGCGAGGTCATGTCGAGTCTGATTTTCAGCTGCGGCCCCGACGACACGATCGAGGCGGCGATGGACATGATGAGCTCGTACCACGTGCGACGCCTGCCGGTGCAGGACGAGGCCGGGACGGTGATCGGCTGGGTGACGCTGTCCGACATCGCGCGCCGTCTGCTGCTCGAAACCGGGACAGTGCGCACGGCGCTCGGCGAACTGAGCGAAGGCGGCACAGGTTCGCTGCCGCCGTCATCCGACCGCGCGGGGCCGGTCCCGCATTCCGGCTCGGTATAAAAACCGGCTGCGGGTCCGCACCGCTCCCGCGATAGCCGCTCTACTGGCGCAGCACGACCCGGCCGCGCACCTTGCCACCCGATTTCAGGTCGGCGAGCGCCTGCGTCGCCTGGTCGGCGGGGCGCGTCTCGATCGGGATCGGCGGCACTTTCCCTTCCTTGCCGAGCGCCAGCAGCTCCCGAAGGTCTTCGAGCGTGCCGACATAGGAGCCCTCGACCGTCATCATCTTGAACGGGAACAGCACGGTCGAGACCGGACACGACCCGCCGTACAGCCCGACCATGACGAGCTTGCCGCCCTTGCGCAGCGCGTTGATGCCAAAACTCATCGTCTCCGGCGCGCCGACAAAATCGATCGCCGCCGCGGCGCCGCCATTGGTCGCCTGCATGACCTGCTTGACGGCGTCGGGGGCGGAATTGTCGATCGTCTCGACGGCGCCCATCTGGCGGGCATGCGCGCGCTTCTGCGGGTCGATATCGGCGACGATGATGTTCCCGGCGATGACGGAAGGCGCGATATGCACGGCGCTGCCGCCGACCCCGCCGGCGCCGATGATCAGAAGGTGGTCGTCGGGGCCGACGTGGCCCTGTGCCTTCTTGAGCGCAGACAGCGCGGTGATGCCGGAGCAGGTATAGGTCGCCGCGAGAGCCTGCGGCACCCCCTCATGCGGCAGCACATAGCGCGGGTGCGGCACGATCACGTGCGTCGCATACCCGCCGTGACGGCGCGTGCCGAGCGTGTGCGGCGTCAGACACAGCAGCTCGTCGCCCTGCTGGCAGACCGCGCATTCGCCGCAGCCGATCCACGGATAGGCGACGACCTTGTCGCCGATCTTGACCCCCGATGCCTGCGGCCCGAGCGCGACAACCTCGCCGGCGATCTCGTGCCCCATCGTAAACGGCAGATGTACGCCGCGCGATTCCAGAGAGATCTTCCGGCCGTCACCGAGATCGAAATGCCCGTCCCAGATATGCACGTCGCTGTGGCACACCCCGGCCGCCTCGACGCGCAGGATCACTTCCGTCCCTTGCGGCTCCGGGTCGGGGTAGTCGCGCGCTTCGAGCGGTTTGCCCCACTCGATGATCTGCATCGCACGCATGGTTTGGTCCTCGCGATTTGGCGGGTCAGCCGATGGCGGTCAGCTCGCGGGCGGAGATGTTTTCCAGGTTGCGCAGCCGCTCGAACAGCCGCTCGGGCGAGATCCGGGCGCCGCCGGCATCGAGACAGGTGCGGAACTTGTCGAACAGCTCGGCCTCGCCCAACGGCAGCTCGGCATGGCCGCGGGCGCGGCGCACCTTATCGCTCTCGATACGCTCGCCATTGGTCAGCTCGACGACGACCTGGTCGTAGACCGAGGCGCCGCTGACCTGCGGATCGTAATTCTCGTTGGTGACGATCGACACCTTGCGCATCAGCTCCTGCACCTCGGGGCGGCGCACAAAGGCGTCGGTGTACTCGGCGAGGCTGGCGCGGCGCGAGATCACCGCGGCGGCCATCGCGAACTCCATGCTGAATTTTGCCTCAAGGCCGGTCTGCGGCGCGTGGTTGCGCAGGATCAACGAGTGCGTTTTGCTGATCGACACGGTAATGCGGGCGATCTCGGCCGGTTTCAACAGCCGTTTCGCGAGCAGGTCGAGCATCGCGTCGAGCGCCCGGTGCGTGCAGTAGCAGGCGGGGTATTTCTTGATGCTGAGACCCTGCCGGACGATCTGCCATTCCTCGCCAAGCCGGGCCGGGCTGTCGCGGTCGGCGCGGCCCTCGGGCGAGACGGCCGACAGAAAACCCTGCGGGTGTTCGAGCGCGTCTTGCGACGCCGTGAAGCCGAGTTCGGCGAGGCGGGCCGAGACCAGCCCGGCATGCGCCACACGGCCGGCGTGGAAGGGCTTTGTCATCGTGCCGAAATTGGCCACGATGCCGCCCGCCTGCGAGGCCGACAGCGCGATCGCCATTGTCGCCTGCCGCGGCGCGAGGCGGCGCAGCGCGGCGCAGGCCGCCCCGGCTCCGATCGCGCCGAAAATCCCGGTCGGGTGCCAGCCCTTGGCGTGGTGGTGTCCGGGATCGCGGCGCGCCAGCTCGGCCCAGGTCTCGTAACCGGCGGCGTAGGCGGCGAACATCTCGCGCCCGCCGAGACCCAGCGTCTCGGCCTCGGCCAGGATCGCCGGCACCAGCACGGTCGAAACGTGGCCGCGGCAGCCGACATCGTCGTAGTCGAGCGCGTGCCCCGCGGTGCCGTTGATCCAGGCGGCTTCCGGCGCGGCGGCGGTCTCGCCCGAGAAATACAGGCTGGCCGGTCCCGGCGCGACGTCGAGACCGCGGCGCAGCAGTTGCGGCGCCGGGTCGTTGGCGCCGGCGATCATCGTCGCGATCGTGTCGATAAAACCGGTGCGGGCGATCTCGACCGCCTCGCGCGGCAGGTTTTCAAAGGTCAGGCCGGACGCGAACCGGCCGAGATCCTGGGTCAGCGCCATCGCATTTCTCCCGCTGTCGCAACCGCAGCATACCCCCGAGGAGGCGGGCGGTCCATGCGGGGCGCAGTCTCAAACGACACGCCGCCCGGATCGGGATGGTCTGGACGATCGCGATCGGCCTCGGCATATCGGCTCATGTTGCCCAACCGCAACAGTGTGATGGCGATTGTCGCGCTGCCGGCGAACCCGCCTTGACCGCAATCAACAAATTGCGATCAATAACCGGAGTTGCCGCGCTCTGGGGAAACGAACGGGGACACGAACGAAAAAAGGCGGCTCCGGAGGGGGAGTCCGGAGCCGTAAAGAAATCCGTGCCGTTTAAGGCCGGATCGGAGGTTTGGGGGACAAACCTGTAGGGAAGAACCCTACGCCGTGCAAGATGGCCGCCGATTGGGTCGGCCGTTTGGCAAATTGCGGCGATTCCATGATGTAGTATGACAGAAAGTTTAAATGGACTGCTGATCGTGACGGTGTTGTGAACTGCGCCCGCTGGATAGCCGGAGCCCGAGCCCGCCTCAGCGGAAGCCGCAGCAATCCCTGGAACTGCCTACGTTGCTGCGCCTATAAAGAAGCCCTGCATCCGGAGATGCAGGGCTTGCGCAAAGCTGCTTGGACTGGGGCGGCCGTCGTCAGGCAGCGCGGCGACGCAACAGGCCGAGTCCGGCCAGACCAGCCGCCACCAAGGCAAGGCTGGTGGGTTCGGGAACCGGCGCGACCGGCGGGGCAGGTCCCACGGCGGGCGCTAGGATCGATCCGGGCAGCGCTCCGGGCGGATCGGTGAACGTATATACGCCGACAGTAGTGTTGGGCTGAGCAAAAAAAGTTATTTGAAGAAGATTCGGGGGCGTGTTGTTGGTACAGCCATACTGACTAATGATAGAGTCACCGTCATAAGGGGTATCACCATTCATAGTGCAGTATTGAGAGAAAATATTATCGGTACCCGGGACCACGACGCCGTATTGAACACCCCAGCTGAAGGGCGCGAATTCCACCGCGCCGACCACCCATGTGCCCTGGGACAGGGCGCCTAGCCCCGGGGGGATGGTTGGGGTCGGGTCCTGGGGGTTAGCAAAATCGCCGCAAAAGCAGTTTGAATCTGAGGTCCAGGCGTTATTGAGCTTCAGCGTATAACTGCTGTTGTTTACAAGGGTTAAATACTCAAATCCGAAGTGGTCCGCACGCGCATCCATCGCGCCGGCTGCGTGGATAACTCCTGCTGTGGCAGCTATACATGCCGTCTTGGCGAGACGCTTCAAAATCCCTTTCTGTCCAACAGCCGTGGCAGCGTAACGCAGTGAACGCATAATATGCTTCATAAATTCCCCTCTGGCGCGCAGCGTCCTGTGGCGTCTTGACTTGCTGCGGCTGCCGTCAACCTGGAGCATTTCCCCCAGCTCCACAACACCTTTCTTCTGCACTTAAGATTTGCCTTGCTGATGATCGGGTGTTAGATCGATCGGGCGGCGATCCTCGATCACCTTGCCGTCATTCGGCAGACTTCCTTCGGGTACGCGGGTGACCGCGCCCCGCAGCTTTGTAACAATCTGCAACGTTGCCGCGATCACGGCTTCAGGTTCCTCCGGTTCGCCGATCTCGACCAGCAGCGTCATCTCATCGGCGCTCCGGGGACGCTCGACGACCAGCCGTGCCTGGATGATCGCCTTGTGCCGCCGCATGATTTCGGCGATCTGCACCGGATGGACAAACAGACCGCGCACCTTGACCGACTGGTCGGCGCGCCCGAGCCAGCCGCGGATGCGGTGGTTGGTGCGGCCGCATGGGCTGGCGCCCGAGAGCTGCGCCGACAGATCGCCGGTCGCAAAGCGGATCAGCGGGTATTCCGGGGTCAAGGTCGTCACGACGACCTCGCCGACCTCCTCGGGGGCGGCCGGATCGCCGGTGCCGGGATGGACGATCTCGACGATGATGCCCTCGTCGAGCACCATGCCGTCGCACACCGCGCCGTCCGGTCCCCGGCTTTCATACGCGATCAGACCGAGATCGGCGGTGCCGTAGCATTGCAGCGCGGCGATGCCGCGCGCGGCGAACTCGGCCCGCAGCGCCATCGGAAACGCCTCGGCCCCGACCAGCGCGTTGCGTATCGAGCCGATATCGACGCTCTCGGCGGCGGCGCGGTCGAGCAGGATTTTCAGAAACGAGGGGGTCCCGACATAGGCGGCCGGGCGCAGATCGGCGATCGTGCGCAGTTGTTGCTCGGTCTGTCCGGTGCCGGCCGGGATCACCGGGCAGCCCAGCGCCTGCGCGGCGCTCTCGACCATCGCGCCGGCCGGGGTCAGGTGATACGAAAAACTGTTGTGGACGAGATCGCCGGGGCGGATGCCGGCGGCGTAGAGCGCGCGCGCCATGCGGAAGAAATCCGGCCGTCGCGCCTCCGGCTCGTAGATCGGGCCGGGCGAGGCGAAAATCCGCGCCAGCGCGGCGACCGGCACCGCCGCTAAGCCGCCAAAGGGCGGGTCGCGCCGCTGCATCTCGATCAGGTCGGATTTGCGGGTCAGCGGCAGATCGACCAGCGCGCGGCGGTCGGTGACGTCCTCCGGGCGGATTTTCGCGAGACGCTCGCGATAATAGGGCGCGTGTTCCTTCGCCGCCGCGATGACCCCCGGCAAGGAAGCCGTCAGCGCCGCCTCGCGTTCCGCCGGGTCGCGCGTTTCGAGCGCGTCGTAGAAGACCCCGTCCACCCGATCGCCTCCCTTCCGATGCGGCAACCCAGATTGCGCTGCCAAGGCTATATCGGCAAGCACCCTCGAAAGCTTGCCACAGGGGAAACGACGCCCTCTGCCCTTTAGAGCAGAGGGAAGAGGCCCAGCCCGCAGGGCCGGCAGGGTGAGGCGGGTTGCTTTTGGACCGCCGGCATCCCGCCGGCTCAGGCGAAGCTTTGCTTCGCCCGATGCCGGCCGGAGGCCGGCGGTCCCTTCGGAATTCCCCACCCCGGATCAAGTCCGGGGCAGGCTCTCACCTGCCCTCTCCGCCCCGGGGGCAGAGAGGGTCATGCTGGAATAGTGAAACCGGGGCTCAGGCGGCGCCGCGGCGCAGCGCCGGCAATTCGTTGCGGCCCGACAGGAACGCCTTGATGTTGCGCCCCGCCTGGCGCAGCCGCTGCGTGTTCTCGACCAGCGCGATGCGGACAAACCCCTCGCCGTATTCGCCGAACCCGACCCCCGGCGCGACCGCGACATTGGCCCGCTCCAAGAGCAGCTTTGAGAACGCCATCGTGCCGATGCCGCGGAATTCCTCCGGGATCGGCGCCCAGGCGAACATCGAAGCTTCCGGGCTTGGGATCTCCCACCCGGCATTGTGCAATGCCTCGACCAGCACATCGCGCCGCCTTTTGTAGCGCTCGCGGATTTCCTCGACGCAATCCTGCGGCCCGTTGAGCGCTGCGGTCGCCGCTACCTGGATCGGGGTGAACGCGCCGTAATCGAGATAGGATTTGACGCGCGCCAGCGCCGCGATCAGCCGCGCATTGCCGACCGCAAACCCGATCCGCCAGCCGGCCATCGAATAGGTCTTGCTCATCGAGGTGAACTCGACCGCGATGTCGCGCGCCCCCGGCACTTCGAGGATCGAGGGCGGCGGTTTGCCGTCGAAATAAATCTCGGCATAAGCCAGGTCCGACAGCACGATGATGTTGTGATGGCGGCAGAAATCGACGATCTCGGCGTAGAAATCGAGATCGACGGTCTGCGCCGTCGGGTTGGCCGGGAAATTGAGCACGACGGCGAGCGGCGGCGGCACCGTGTGCTGCGCCGCTTTTTTCAATTCGCCCAGAAAATCCTGACCGGGGCCGATCGGCACGTTGCGCACCGCCGCGCCGGCCATGATGAACCCAAAGGCGTGGATCGGATAGCACGGGTTCGGCACCAGGATCGTGTCGCCCGGCGCGGTGATCGCCTGCGCCAGATTGGCCAGCCCCTCCTTCGAACCCAGGGTGACGATGATTTCGCGCTCCGGGTCGAGTTCGACATTGAAGCGGCGCGCGTAATAAGCGGCCTGGGCGCGGCGCAGCCCGGCAATGCCGCGCGAGGTCGAATAGCCGTGCGTCTTCGGGTTCTGCACGCATTCGACGAGCTTGGCGACGATATGCGGCGGGGTCGGCCCGTCCGGGTTGCCCATGCCGAGATCGATCACATCGCGCCCCTGGGCGCGCGCCTGCGCCTTCAGCGCGTTGACTTCGGCGAAGACATAGGGCGGCAGGCGCTTGATACGGTAGAATTCTTCGGGCATGGCGGTGTCAGGCTTCCAGACGGCAACGGCGCGGTGCGCCCTCCGCCTCTATATGGGGATGAACACCCCCGGGCGAGCGGCGGCAGTCGCAAGACGGAGTTTTTGACAAAAGCGCGGCGGCCCGCCCCCGGGGGTTGCCCCGGAGCCGGCCGCCGCGCGGCGATGCGGGGGACGAGGGTCCCGGTTCGTTTATCCGCTATTTCACCGACGAGAAGCTGGTCGGCTGCAGAAACGAGTTGACGACCTTGGCGACGATCGGACCGTTCTCCTCGGTCTTGGCGCGCGCCTGATGCCATTCCGGATCGGCCTGGAACGCGTTCCATTTCTTTTCGCGATCGGCCAGCGAATCGAATTTGAGCAGGTAATAGAGCGCCTGGTTCGATTCGCCGACCAGCACGGTCCAGAAACCGGCCTGCTGGATGCCGTGGCGCTCCCAGATTTTCAGCGTGATCGTGTCGAAGCGCTTCAACAGATCGGGCAGGCGACCGGGCACGCAGTGATAGACGCGCAGTTCGTAGATCATCGTTCTCTCTCCTTCGGGCTGCAACGGAATGCGGCGAAACGGGTCGTCGGATCGGGGCCGGCAGGAACGCGGCAACGTCGGCTCGCGGCACGATCATCGGCCGGCAACCGACAGCATGCGTCCGCCCGCCGCCCGCGGCAAGCGCAGAACGGCGGAGCGGGAGGGGTACCGCATGATCTTTGTTCGACCGTCTCGACGCCGTTCCCCGACGATGCTCCCTCCGACGGGATCGCGTTGACCCGGACCGCTACAGTCGAGCAACTTGCCGGTTGCGGACTATCGATGCAACTTATGGTTAGTCAAATTCCGGTGTCTGCTGTTTCTGCAACAAATCAGCAACCGGCTTTCTCCTTAAAGTTGTGGGCTTCGGCTCCCGTTCCGAGCGTCGCGGCCAGCTTGGCACAGGAATGCGGCGATTTTGCCGGCGATACCCACGCGCCTTCGGGCAAGGCGATGCCCGTATCCGTGGGCAGAAGCTCGAAATGTGCACCGCATTTCCGCCCTACGTTTGCTGATTCCGCATCAATTTGGCTGGACGTATCAATGATGCGTGGATGTCAATATAAGAACATGACGCTTGTTGTCGATTGTCCATGACTGAAACTGGGATAGAAAGCTCTGCCCTAATAACAATGGACTACCCAAGTTGCCGATGCTGGCTTTCACGTTTCTTACGACGACATCGCCAAGGATCATTTCCCGAATAAAGAACCGTGGGCTCCTGATCGTAGAGCCGTCAGCGAGAGTATAAAGACCCAGGCCGATGAAATCGGCCTTATCGACCGTACCGGAGCGCACCAGCTTTAACATAACATCCGGTGGGATGGAGACATCAGAAGCCCCACTATCGATGATAAAATTCAAATTGGCAGTACGATTAAGTAAAACAGGAACGCGATATGTATCTCCGCTCTTAATTAGTTTTGTTTCTCCGGACCCTGAACTCCCCCGAGATGCGCGCTCCACTGAACTGCTGAGCGGTCCACAATCAAGATGGATAAAATTGAGTGTGGGAAAGAGCGATACGCCTCCGTAAATATACGTGGCTAAATCCATGGCGAGAGCGTCCACAACGATCTCAGGGACACGAATGTCGAGAGCGTTTGCATATGTATGCTGGAGGCTTAATGCCGAGCGTTCAAGATCGACTTTAGCCTCAGGGCTACGATAACCGTTAAGGACCTGTATTTCATCTTTGCAGTATTTGTAATGAATAACAAAAAGATAGTCCAACAAATAAGGATTGAGCCATGCCCATTCGTTGCGACGATAGTCTCGGCAGATCCAGGAGATTTTCTGAATCGCCGGAATAATGTATTTGCCATCTTTCATGTAGATATTCTGGAATCGCTCGCCCGTAGGAATGAACACGATCTTCAGCCAGCGCCTCGTCGGAAATCCGTTTTCAGCCCAACCGATCGGTGGCCACTGGCAGGATCGGATTTCGGGCGCAGACCAAGCTGGCAAAGTCATGCTCGTGATTGAGGCACCAGCGCCGAAGAGGAGAGTGCGGCGATTAATGTTCATCGGACAGTCCACTTGGAAAAGTCAGTTTATCGAACGCTTATATTGCAGGGATGTTCGTACCTGTAATGGCCTGGAGCCATCGAAGCGCAGCCCACCGCATTCAGCGTCAAGCTCAGAGCCGGCCAGCATCCCGATATGCCTTCCATTCGCTCCAGACGAACGGCCCCGATTTGAGCCGCTCGGCGCGCTCTCGGATGCGATGCACCGCCGCCCGGGCGGCTTGGCGATCCATCGATGCGTCCAAGGGGACCATTCGCGCCACTGCCTTCACGCGACGAATAATCACGATCTCTTCTCCCTGTTCCAGCAAGTCCAGTAACTTGCCGAGCCCGGCATCGAACGCATCGACTTCCCGCATCCCGCTCTCCGTTGGCAGCTCCGGTCGAGTATACCATCGCCCTGAACCCTGATGTCCTCGTCATGGCGATATCCTCGGCCGTGGATGGCCGGGTCAAGCCCGGCCATGGCGGGGATAGGTCACTCTGTCGAATCATTGGTATTAGACTATGGCTGTTACTTTCCAAGGACCAGGAATGGTTTTGTTCGACCGTCTTGACGCAATCCCGCCGCTCTCGTCCGAGGAGCTTCTGCTGCTCGACAGTGTTAAGGCACTGGCACGCAACGAGATCGCGAAGCGGGCGGCCGAATACGACCGCAGCGGCGCGTTTCCGTGGGACAATATCCGGGCGATCAACGCGCTCGGGCTCAACGCGATGTTCGTGCCGGAAGCGTATGGCGGGGCCGCTCTGTCCTATGCGGCCTATTTGGCCTGCGTGCGCGAAGTGAGCGCGGCCTGCGCTTCGACCGGCATCATCTGGGCGACCAATTTCCATGCGATAAAGCCGCTGATCGATTTTGGCACCGAAGCGCAGAAACAGCGCCTGCTGCCTCGGATCGCCGAGGGCGCGATCGGCGCGCTGGCAATCACCGAGCCGGACGCCGGCTCGGATGCGACCGGGATGACGACAAGGTTCACTCCGGAGGGCAACGACACGGTTGTCGTGTCGGGCGGAAAAACCTTTATCAGCAACGGCGATGTCGCCGATCTGTATCTGGTCTTTGGGAAATGGTCGGAAATCGAGGATCGCCGCGGCGCGATCTCGGCCATTGTCATCGAGAAGGACACGCCGGGTCTGACGGTCCTGCGCAAAGAGGACAAAATGGGCCACCGTGCCGCCTCGACCGCGGCACTCGCCTTTGAGGATTGCCGGGTGCGCCGTGACAATCTGCTCGGACAGCCGGGCGACGGGCTGCGACTGCTGCTGTCGGCGCTGAACAAATCGCGCCCGAGCATCGCCGCGCACGCGCTCGGCATCGCCCGCGCCGCGTTCGACGACGCGGTTGTCTATATCAACCAGCGCCGCCAGTCCGGCCGGCGCTTTGTCGAGTTCCTGGGCATTCAGTTTCTGCTCGCCGATCTCGCGACCGATCTGGCGAGGTGCGAAGCGTGGCTCTGGCATGTCGCCGGGCTGGTCGATCGCGGCGTCTCGGATATCGGCATCGAGGCCTCGATGTTGAAGCTGCGCGCCTCCGATCTGGCGATGCGCATCGCCACCGAAGCGGTGCAACTGCACGGCGGCTACGGCTATATCAAGGAATACCGGGTCGAGCGGCTGTTCCGCGACGCCAAGATCACGCAGATCTGGGAGGGGACAAACCAGGTCCATCGCCAGTTGATCGGGCGCAGCTTTATCGCCAGGAGCTAATGCAGGCCCTGGACTAACGCAGGAGTAGGCACAAGGAACGATAAGGGGGATGACGCGGTTCGGCAGGCAGAACAAGTCCTTTCGAGGTCAACCATGTTCCTCAGAAACGACCTGGACGAGCTGCTCGCCTGCGACGCGCAGCCCGCCATCTCGGTCTATCTACCGACCCACAAGGCCGGACGCGAAACCCGCCAGGACCCGATCCGGCTGCGCAACCTGCTGTCCGAAGCGGCCGAGCGGTTGCGCGCCGATCGGCGCGGCCCGGAAGTCGATATGCTGATCGAGCCGGCGCGCCGGCTGCTCGATGACGAGGAGTTCTGGCGTTACCAGGAGCACGGTCTCGCGATCTTTATCGCGCCGGGCTTCGACCGGATTTACAAGCTGCCGATCGGGGTGCCGGAAGAGATCGCGATCGGACGGCATTTCTACATCCGGCCGCTGCTGCCGCTGGTCGAGGCCACCGGCTGGTTCTGGCTGCTGACGATCACGGCGGGACGGACCCGGCTCCTGCGCGGCTCGCGCTGGGAGATCGAGGAGGTCGAAGGGATCGACCTGCCGCAGGGCATCGAAGAAATCTATGACGAAACCCTGTACCAGCAGCAGCATCACGCCAGCCCGACCGGGCGTCCCGGACGCGGCGCCCCGCCCGGACTGTCCTATGCGCAATCATTGGGCGACGCACCGGAAGCGCTGCGCAAGACGCAGCTTCTGCATCTGTTGCGCCGTATCGCCGGGGTCGTCGACCCCGTCATAAAGCGCGAACCCGCCCCGGTCATCCTTGCCGCGCTGCCCGAGATCCAGGGCAATTTCCGCGAGATGGCGAACTGGAAGGAGCTGCTGCAAGAGGGCCTTCAGGAGAACCCGGACGCGCTGTCGGATGACGAGCTGCGGGACAAGACCTGGGCATTGCTCGATCCGGATCGCGAGAAGAGCCGCAACGACTCGATCGGGCGGCTCAACGGTCTGATCGGCACCGGCAAGACCGCGACAACGCCGGAGAACATCGTCAAGGCGGCGCGCGACGGCCGGATCGAACTTCTGTTTCTGGCGCCGGGCGAGCCGGTCTGGGGCCGGCTGATCGAAGCCGAGGGCCGCATCATCGCGCATGACGAGAAGGCGCAGGACGATGACGATCTGCTGAATTACGCGGCCATCATGACGCTCCGGCAGGGCGGCGACGTGGCGCTGGCCGAACCCGCGCAGCTGCCGCAAACCGGCCCGGCTGCCGCAATCCTGCGCTATTGAACCGGAGGACCGATATGGAAACTCCCGTCGAAATCAGCTTTCACAACATGGAATCCTCGCCCGCGATCGAACGGGAGATCCGCGACCGCGTCGAGAAGCTGGACCGGATGTACAACCATTTGATCGGCTGCCGCGTCTCGGTCGAGCATCTGCACCGGCGGCACCAGACCGGCAACGTCTACGAGGTGCATATCGAATTGCGTGTGCCGGGCGAGGATGTCGTTGTCAGCCGCGAACCGCACCGCGCCCGCGAGCGCTACAGCGATCCGGATGTCAACGTAGCGCTGCGCGACGCGTTCAAGACCGCCGAGCGGCGCCTGGTGGAGTTCAAACGCAAGCAGCGCGGCGATGTGAAAGTGCACGAGGACGATGCGTTTTTTGTCGGCCAGGTGTCGCAGCTTTACCCGGACGAGGAGCACGGCTTTCTGCTGACGCATGAGGGGACGCAGCTCTATTTTCACCGCAACAGCCTGGTGCAGCGTGATTTCGACGAATTGCAGGTCGGCGATCGCGTGCATTTTGTGCAGATAACAGGCGATACCGGCCCGATCGCGAGCAAGGTGTGGCGGGTCGAGGGCGCGCCGGGGTAGGACCTTGCGCCGGGATTGCTTCGTCGGCCTGCGGGCTTCTCGCAATAACGGCTGTTGCCGGGACGCGATGATGGCCTTATCGGGATACCCGATGGCAATTCCTGGCAGCCGATCGTGAGCGACGATAATCCCCAAGCTGACGCCTACAAGAGCGCCGGCGTCGATATCCCCGAAGCCGATGCCGGCTTGCGCAATATCGTGCGCCGTATCACCGCGACCTGGCCGAAAACGGGGATCGGCGCGGTGCGGCTCCCGATCGGCTATTTCGCGAATGTCATCGATATTGGCGGCATCGGATTGGGCATCTGCACCGATGGGGTCGGGTCAAAGGCGATCATCGCCGGGATGATGCGCAAATACGACACGATCGGCATCGACTGCGTCGCGATGAATGTCAACGACCTGCTCTGCGTCGGCGCTACTCCCTTGTCGCTGGTCGATTACATCGCGGTCGAGCGGGCCGACGCTGCGATGCTGGACGGGATCGCGATCGGTCTTGCCGAAGGGGCGCGGCAGGCCGGCATCTCGATCTCGGGCGGCGAGATCGCGCAATTGCGCGATGTCGTTCGCGGCTTTGATCTGGTCGGCACCGCGGTCGGCACCGTGCCGCTCGACCGGATCATCGTCGGAAGCGATGTACGGCCCGGCGACCGGGTGATCGGGCTGGCCAGCAACGGTCTGCACAGCAACGGCTACACACTCGCGCGCCGGGTTCTGTTCGAGCAGGCGGGGCTGTTGGTGGACGATGTCGTCCCCGAACTCGGCGTTCCGCTCGGCGAGGAGCTGCTGCGCCCGACCTTTATCCATGTGCCCGAAATTCTCGAACTGATCGAACATATCCCGAATGTCGGGGCGCTGATCCACATCACCGGCGACGGGTTGCTGAACCTGCCGCGGGTCGCGGCCGAGATCGGCTTTGTTCTCGACGCGCTGCCGCTGCCGCCGCCGATCTTCGGTTTGATCGAGGAGCGCGGTGGGATCAGTCGCGCCGAGATGTTCGAGGTCTACAATATGGGGATTGGGTTCTGCGCTATCGTGCCGGAAAGCGGTGTCGAGACGGCGCTGGCGGTCCTGGCCCGGCACGGCCGCCGCGCCTGGGTCATTGGGCATGCGGTCGCCGATCCGCAGAAATCGGTGCACCTGCCGCAGCACGGGCTGATCGGTCGAGGGAAACGGTTCCACCCGGTCTGATCGCGCCCGCTCCACCTCCGCCCGCTATCGCCGGCGACGGCGGGACTTGGTTCTGCGCAACTCGCCGCGCCGCCGCGTCGTTAACAGAGCGAACCGTTTGATTCAGCGCGGCAATGCCGCAATCGAGGAAGCGAATGTCGATCAAGACCGTGGCGCTCGCCGCGATGCTGCTGGCCGGCGGCATCGGCGCGGCGCAGGCGCAGCAGCAAACAGTTCCGGTCCTGCCGCCGGGCCATCCCTCGGTTCTTCCGCCGGGCCATCCCCCGGTCGTGACGACACCGCCCTACCGCCAGCAGGTGCCCGCGGCCGTGCCGCTGGAGCCGCATATCGACGCGCCCAGGGTCAATCCGAGCGCCGCCGGGACCTTGAGGGAAGGGGAGAGGGTCGGATTGCCGGGCAGCGGCGGCGAACCCGCCCGCGGACACACCGGCTCGGTCGGGGTCAACGCCAATACCCACCCGTTCAAGTCGCTGAGAGCCGGCGGCGAGCCGCGCGAGGAAGGGATGACCGCACCGGCGGCACCCTATCCGGTACCGCACTCGACGATGAACCGCCAGGACGGAAGGTAGGGTCGGGATTACGCGGCGCGGGCGGGCGCGCCGGCGCCGGAACGTCCCGCCTTTACCCCGGCGAGGATCAGATCGGAGGTCTTTTCGGCGATCATGATCGTCGCGGCGTTGGTATTGCCGGAAATGACGGTCGGCATCACCGACGCATCGACGACCCGCAGCCCTTCGACCCCGCGCACGCGCAATTCGGTATCCACGACGGTGCGGTCGTGTGCACCCATCATGCAGGTGCTGGTCTGGTGAAAGGTCGTGCTGCCGGTGCGCTTGGCGTGTTCGAGCAGGTCCTGGTCGGTCTCGATCGGCGCGCCGGGCCAGAATTCCTCGACGACATGGCGCTGCATGGTGGGGGTGCGGAAAATCCGCCGTGAAATCTTCAGCGCCGCGATCATCGTCTCCTGGTCGCCGCGGGTCGCGAGATAATTCGGCTGCATCGCCGGCGGCACGCTCGGGTCGGGCGATTTGATGCGCACCCAGCCGCGGCTCTCCGGACGGCACGGGATCGCCACCAGCGAGCAGCCGGGGAACGGGTGCATCTTCTCGCCGGGCTTGTCGAAACTGCCGGCGAGGAATTGATACTGCACATCGGGCGAGGCCAGCCCCTCGCGCGTTTTCGCGAACAGCCCAATCGGCGCCGCTCCCATCATCAGCGCACCGCGCCGCCCGAGAACATATTCGAGACCGGTGCGCGCCTGCCACAGCCAGGAGCGCGAGATTTCGTTCAGCGTGTTGCGGTTGCGCGCCTTGTAGACGACGCGGGCACCGAGATGATCCTGCAAATTGCTGCCGACCCCCGGCAACTCGTGAACGAGCGCGATGCCGTGTTCGCGCAATAGATCGCCGGGGCCGACCCCGGACAGTTGCAGCAATTGCGGCGACAGCAGCGAGCCGCCGGACAGCAAGACCTCGGCGCGTGCCCGGACCCGGCGGACCGCGCCGTTCTGCATGAATTCGAGACCGACCGCGCGTTTGCCGTCGAACAGCACGCGCTGCGCGAAGGCGCGGATTTCGACCTTGAGATTGGGCCGCTTGATCGCCGGGCGCAGATAGGCGAGCGCGGCGCTGCACCGGCGCATCCGGCGCACGGTAAGCTGATAGCTGCCGACACCTTCCTGCTCGGCGCCGTTGAAATCGGGGTTGGCCTTGAACCCGGCCTCCTGAGCGGCGGCGATAAACGCGTCGTGCAATTCGTGACGGGCGCGCAAATCGGAGATGTCGAGCGGACCGCCGGCGCCGTGATAATCGTCTTCGCCGCGCTCCTGGTTCTCGGCGCGGCGGAAATACGGCAGCACGTCGTCATAACCCCAGCCGATGCAGCCGAGCTGGCGCCAATAGTCAAAGTCCTGCCGCTGGCCGCGGATGTAGATCAGTCCGTTGATCGAGCTGGACCCGCCGAGCACTTTTCCGCGCGGCCACGAAACGCGGCGCCCGTCGAGACCGGGAACCGGTTCGGTCTCGAACTGCCAGGTGATCTGCGGGTGGTAGATGTTGCGGTAGAACCCGGCCGGGATGTGTATCCATGGGTTCGTATCCTTGCCGCCGGCCTCGATCACCAGGACTTTTGTCTGGGGATCGGCCGACAGCCGGTTCGCCAGCACGCACCCGGCCGACCCGGCCCCGACAATGATGAAATCGTATTCGGCGTCGAAATTCATCTACTTCCCCAATCCACATGCCCGCGCCGGAACCATAGCGGATAGTCCGGTCGTGTTGGCGGACTGCGCCGCGCTTATCCGCCCTACACTCCCTATGCCCGCTACCCCTTGCCGAAGCGCGGCGGGGGTGCCTGCGTCACCGGCGCGGCGGCGGCAAGGATCGCGGCGGGGTCGCCCGAGCGCGGCGGGTAGATGCGCTGGCAGTTGATCAGCCGCTTGGTCTCCTTGGCGGCGGCGCCGGTCACCGCGACGCGGCGGTCCCAGCCCTCGGTATAGAGCGCGCCCCAGGCGCCGAGGTCGAGGATCGTGACATAGTAGCCGATCTCGATCGGGATCATCTCCGCGCCGACCAGATCGCAGACGGCGTTATGGCCGGCGATGCGCCCCATTGGACGGGCGTGCTGGCACGACATGACCGAGACATGCTCGCCATCGAGCGATGCGACGGCAACATCGCCGGCCGCAAAGACATCCGCGGCTCCCTCGACCTTGAGAAACCGATCGACCGCGACCCGGCCGAAGCGGTCGTGAGGACCGGGCAGCGACGCGGCCAGCTTATGGGCGCGCATCCCGCCGCACCAGACTACCGTGGCGGCGGCGATCTCCTCGCCGGTCGAGAGCCGCACCCCGGCGCCGTCGATCGCTTCGATCGACACGCCGGGCCGGGTTTCGACCCCAAGCGCGCGCAGGGCCTCGTCGATCACATGGCACGCTCCGTCGCCCATTGTCGAACCGATGCGCGGCGCATGGTCGGCAAGGATGATCCGGGCGGGATGAGGGGCGGTAATCTCGCGCAGCCGCGTCGCCATCTCGGTCGCCGCCTCGACCCCGGTCAGCCCGCCGCCGACCACCAGCACCGTAAACCGGCCCGGCGCAGGCGGACGGTCGGGCAGCGACGCGAGATGCGCCTGCAATCGGGCGGCGGCCTCATAGGTATCGATATCGAAACCGTACTCGGCCAGCCCCGGAACCGGCGGACGGACAAGCTCGCTGCCGAGCGCGAAAACCAGACGGTCGTAGGTCAGCGCAACGGTTTGCCCGGATTGCACGCAAGAGGCCTGACGCCGCGCGCAATCGACCGCGACGACGTCGCTGATGACGATCTCGACGCCGATCGGGCCGAGCACCTCGTCAAGCGGCACGCGGGTATCGGCGAGGTCGGTTTCGTAGTTGCGCACGCGGATCGCGTGCCAGCGGTCGCGATTGACGATCGTGACCGAGACATCCTCGCGGGGGATGCGCAATTCGGTCAGCTTGCGAACCGCCCCGACGGCGGCAATCAGACCGGCAAACCCGGCGCCAAGCACAAGTATCCGCTTGATCTTCCCCTCCCGCTTTGGCGAACCGATCCTGGCGAAGAGCCCGACCGAAGACTACGCGCGGTGCAGCGGAGCGCCGGTGCGCTCTTGCAACTCCTCGATTGTCAGCCCCGGCACCATGTCGGTCACGACAAACCCGTGCTCGGTCACGTCGATCACGGCGAGTTCGGTGTAGACGCGCTTGACGCAGCCCGCCGCAGTCAAGGGATAGGTAACGCGGCGCAGCAGGCGCGCTTCGCCGGAGCGGGTGTTGTGCTCCATGACGATCCAGATGCGCTTGGCGCCGGTCGCGAGGTCCATCGCGCCGCCGATCGCCGGGGCGTTGTCGTCCTCCGAGCGCGCCCAGTTCGCGAGGTCGCCGTTCTCGGCCACCTGAAACGCGCCGAGCACGCACAGATCGAGATGCCCGCCGCGCACCAGCGCAAAACTATCGGAATGGCTCATATAGGAGCCGCCGGGACGCAAGGTCACGTACTGGCTGCTGGCGTTGATCAGCCAGCGGTTGATCCGGTTGGGCGCGGGGGCCGGTCCCATGCCGACGACGCCGTTCTCGGAATGGAACACGACCTCGCGCTCGGGCGGGACGTAATTGCCGACCAGGGTCGGGATGCCGATGCCGAGATTGACCGACCACCCCTCGGGGATGTCCTGCGCGACGCGGGCGGCCAGGGCGTCGCGGCCGAGCGGTTTCCAAGTTGCTGTTTCAGCCATTACGGACTCCCGAGCTTATGGGCCGCCGCTGCTGGCCCAGTCCCCGGCGCAGGCCGGGGTCCATTTGGCGACCGCACGAGCGGTGGTTTGATGGGTCCCGGCCTTCGCCGGGAACACGAGTGCCAAATCATGTCAGGTCTTCAGCGGCGGGTCGCCGGCCTCGACATGGACGAGGCGATCGACATAGAGACCGGGGGTCGCGATCTCCTCTGGCGACAACTCGCCCAGTTCGGCGACGTGCTGCGTCTGCGCGATTGTCAACTCGGCCGCCGCCGCCATGACCGGGTTGAAGTTGCGCCCGGCGTCGCGATAGACGAGGTTGCCCCAGCGGTCGGCGCGATACGCCTCGACCAGCGCGACATCGCCGCGGATCGCGTGTTCGAGGATGTATTCGCGCCCGTCGAACACCCGCGCTTCCTTGCCCTCGGCCAGTTTCGTGCCGGCCCCGGTGGCGGTGAAAAAGGCCGGAATGCCGGCGGCGCCGGCGCGGATGCGCTCGGCCAGCGTGCCCTGCGGCACGATCTCCAGCTCGATCTGTCCGGCCGCGAACACCTCCTCGAACAGCACCGAGCCCCGGCTGCGCGCGAAGCTGCACACGATCCGGCGCACCCGGCGCTCGCCGATCAGCCGCGCCACGCCCTCCTGAAAACGCCCGGCCGTGTTGTGCACAACGACGAGGTCCTTCGCGCCCTGCTCGATCAGCCCGTCGATCAGCGCGCGCGGCTCGCCGACCTGCGCAAAGCCGGCGATCAGCACGGTCGAGCCGTCCTTGATCCCGTCGAGCGCCTCGGCCACCGAGCGGACGAATTTGTCGATCATTGCGCCCCGCCACTGCTTTCCGTGCCGCCGATTTAACCGGAAGCGGAGGCGGAGGGAAACACTTCCGGCGCGAGTTATCCAGCACCCCCTCTGTCATGGCCGGGCTTGACCCGGCCATCTCCCGAATCGGCTCCGAGATCCCGGGTCAGGCCCGGGGATGACGATCAAGAACGAAGATATGCACCATAACCAGCTCCGGCCTATCGCTGCCGGGAACGGTTGAACTCGCGTTCCAGCATCACGCTGTAGCGCGACATGAAAAAGCAGAACGCGAAATAGATCGCGCCGGCGAACACATAGGCCTCGATGTGAAAACCCTGCCACTGGGGGTCGGCGAGCGCGGCGTTGACGGTGCCGAGCAGGTCGAACAGACCGATGATGATGACCAGCGAGGTGTCCTTGAACGTCGCGATAAACGAGTTGACCAGCGGCGGGATCACCAGCGACAGCGCCTGCGGCAATACGATCAGCCTGGTGCGCTGCCAGTAGCCGAGGCCCAGCGAATCGGCCGCCTCGAACTGTCCTTTCGGGATCGCCTGCAACCCGGCGCGCACGATCTCGGCGAGATAGGCGGCGCTGAACAGGATAAACGCGACCTGCGCGCGCAGCAGTTTGTCGATCGTCAGCCCGGTCGGCAGAAACAGCGGCAGCATGACCGAGGCCATGAACAGGACCGTAATCAGCGGCACGCCGCGCACCAGCTCGATATAGGCGACGCAGATCGCGCGCACCGCCGGCAGTTCCGAGCGCCGCCCGAGCGCCAGCAGAACCCCGAGCGGAAACCCCGCCGCCATCCCGACCACGGCAAGGATCAGGGTCAGCGGCAGCCCGCTCCACAGCAATGTCTCGACATGAGACAGACCAAAGGCGCCGCCCCACATCAGCACGCCGACCGCGCCGAACCCGATCAGCCAGACCAGCAGCAGCCTGCGTCCCCACAGCCGCCGATCGCAGCTCGCCGCGATCATCGCGACAAAGATCAGCACGACGAGCAGCGGACGCCACTGCTCGTCATAGGGATAGCGGCCGAACAGGATGAAGCGCAGCTTTTCGCCGACAAAGGCCCAGCAGGCGCCTTCCTCGCCGCCGCCGAGGCTGCGGCAGGTCTGTCCGTCCGGGGCGCTCCAGACGGCGTCGATCAAGGCCCATTCGATGACGGGCGGGACCGTCACGGCCAGCAGGTACAAGGCGAGCAGCGTCAGGAGCGTGTTGAAGACGCCGCCGAACAGATTGACCCGCAGCCATTCGATCGCGCCGCGTCTCGGCGGACGCGGCCGCTCGGCGGTGATCGAGGTGCGCTCGGCGAGGTCGGCCATTCAGGGACTACACTCAGGAGCGTCATCCCGGCGCAAGCCGGGATCCATCTTTCCACTGTCCGAACGGTCGAGAAGTGGGTCCCGGCCTGCGCGGGGATGACGTTTGGGGTGGATTGCGGTTGAGACGACAGCGCTCACCGCTCGACCAGCGCGACCGAGCGGTTGTACCAATTCATCAGCAGCGAAATTAAAAGGCTGATCGCGAGATAGACCGCCATGATCATCGCGATCCCCTCGACCGCCTGTCCGGTCTGATTGATCGTCGTATTCGCGATCGAGACGAGGTCGGGATAGCCGATGATGACGGCGAGAGAACTGTTCTTGGTCAGGTTGAGATACTGGCTAGTCATCGGCGGCACGACGACGCGCAGCGCCTGCGGCAGCACGACCAGCCGCATCCGCTGTCCACTGGTCAGACCGAGCGCCATCGCCGCCTCGCTCTGCCCCCAATTGACCGCGAGAATGCCGGCGCGCACGATCTCGGCGATAAACGCGCCGGTGTAGATCACCAGTCCCAGCAGCAGCGCGGCGAATTCGGGCGAGGCGGTGCCGCCCCCGGCGAAATTGAACCCGCGCAATTCCGGCACGTCGAGACGCAGCGGCATCCCGGCCGCGACAAAGACCAAGACCGGCAGACCCAGGATCAGGCCGAGACCGATCCAGCCGGCCGGAAACTGCAACCCGGTCAGCGCCTGCCGCCGCCGCGCCCAGCGCGCGAGACCCCACGCCCCCGCGATCCCGAGAACAAACGCGGCCAGCATCCACCAATAAGCCGGGTGCCCGTAAGGCAGCGGGAATACCAGCCCGCGATTGCTGACAAACACATCCGGGAGCGGCTGCCAGGCCTGCCGCGGCATCGGCGCATAGCCGCGCAGCAGCCCCCACCAGAAGAACAGCTGCAAGGCCAGCGGGATATTGCGAAAGGTCTCGACATAGATCTGCGCCAGTCTGGCGACGAGCCAGTTCGACGACAGCCGCGCCAGCCCCATCACGGTGCCGAACAATGTCGCCAGCACGATGCCGAGCGCCGCGACATAAAGCGTGTTGGTCAGCCCGACCAGAAACGCGCGTGCATAGGTGCTGGCCGGCGAATACGGGATCAGGCTCTCGCCGATGCTGAACCCGGCCTCGCGGTCGAGAAAGCCGAACCCGGTCGCGATGTTCTGCCGGCTCAGGTTTTCCAGCGTGTTGTGGACGAGAAAGGCGCCAAGCGCCAGCACCGCGGCGACAAACAGAACCTGGATGACGACGCCGCGCACCACCGGGTCGTGCCAGGGCGGCGGTCGTTTCGGCCGCGATGCCTCGCCCGCTGCCTCCTCAGTCACGAGCGCGCATCAGCGGACCGGCATCGCGTATATCAGCCCGCCGCGCTTCCACAGATCGTTGATGCCGCGCTCCAGTTTCAGCGGCGACGCGGCGCCGACATTGCGCTCGAAGATCTGGCCGTAATTGCCGACCGACTTGACTGCGTTGTAAGCCCATTTCTCGTCGAGACCGAGCGCCTTGCCCATTCCGGGGGTGGTGCCGAGCAGACGCCTGATCTCGGGGTCCTCGCTCTTCAGCTTCTCGTCAATGTTTTGCGAGGTGATGCCCTTCTCCTCGGCCTCGATCAGCGCGTAAACGACCCAGCGCACGATATCGGCCCATTGGTCGTCGCCCTGGCGCACCGCCGGCGCGAGCGGCTCCTTCGAGATCGTCTCGGGCAGGATCGCGTGTTCGTCGGGATTTGGCGTGCGCCCGGTGCGCACCGCGGCGAGACCCGAACGATCGGTCGTGATCACATCGCAGCGCCCGGACAGATAGGCGGACACGACCTCGTCGAGCTTCTCGATGACGAGCGGCTGAAACTGCATGCTGTTGGCGCGGAAATAATCGGCCAGATTGAGTTCGGTCGTCGTGCCGGGCTGCACGCACACGGTTGCGCCGTCCAGCTTCCTGGCGCTGTCTACGTTGAGCTTTTTCGGGACCATGAAACCCTGGCCGTCATAGAACACGACCGGCGCAAAGTTCAGACCCAGCTCGGCGTCGCGCTGCAAGGTCGCGGTCGTGTTGCGCGACAGGATATCGACCTCGCCCGATTGCAGCGCCGTAAAGCGCTGCTGCGCGGTCAGCGGCACGTATCTGACCTTTTCGGGATCGCCGAACATCGCGGCGGCGATCGCCTTGCAGATATCGATGTCGAGCCCGGAATAGCGTCCCTGGCTGTCCGGCTGACCAAACCCGGCCAGCCCGGTATTGACGCCGCAGACCACGCTGCCCGCCTGTTTGATCTTGTCCAGGGTCGGCCCGGCCCATGCAGGAGCCGCCCCCAAGCCGAAGACGAGCGCCAATGCCGAGGCAGCACGCAACACAGTCGCAAACATGCTCACAATCCTGTAACGGTTCTCCATTCCTACTAACATAGGGCTGTAAGAGGGTAAATCGGGGCCGGTCGGGAGGCGCTTGCCGGAAGGCGCGGCGGACAGTTCAATACCGACCGGGTTGCGCGCGGTCGTGCGGGGGCACAGTCGAGGTGGCGCTTACGGACGCGGCATATCGCGCGCTCCCTTCGGGAGAGGCGCCAGGCTCTCGCGAGGGGGCCGCGCCGCCGGTATATTTCCTGCTGCACATGCCGCGCACCGGCGGCAATACGATCGCGGGGCATCTGAAGGCGCATCTCGGCGACCGGATGTGCTCGGCGGTGCGCCCGGGTCCGCTGGACATGCTCGGAAGACGCCGGGTCCGGCTTGACGCGACACCCGATTTCCGCCGGGTGCGGGCGGTTACCGGGCATTATCTCGGGCGCTCGCTCGAACGCCGTTTCGCGGGCCGCGAGATCCGCCGCACCTTGCTGCTGCGCGATCCGGTCGGGTTTCACGTCTCGTACTACAACCACCGCATGATGTTCTCGCTGACGCGCGGCGGTCCGATCTGCGATTTCGCCCGGCACCTGCGCGCCCAGCCGCGCGATCTGGTGCCGCTGCTGCTGCTCTGGTACTGGCTGGAGATGCCGCTCGCCACGATCCTGACGACCGGAGACGCGCGCAAATACGACAGGCTGAACGAGAGCCTGGCCGGGTTCTGGTTTGTCGGCAGCTACGAAGACGGCGACCTTCTGCTGAAAGCGGTTGCCGCCGATCTCGGCATTCCGGGCGCGGCGGCGCGGAAAAACACGACATCCGAATGGCGCAGGCGGGTCGCCTGGCAGCCGCTGCGCGAAGAGGATCTGTCCGCCGCGACGCGCCGCGCGATCCTGGCGAAGAACCCGATCCACGACGCGCTGTGGCAGGACTGGCGCAACGCCGGGTTCGATCCAGCTCGGAATGGCGTGCGTGCCGGCTCGTTTCCCTCCCCCGCAATCCCCGGATCAAGTCCGGGGAGGGGAGGGTCAGGGTGGGAGTTGCGCCGCGACGGCGAACTCGGGATCGGCGATCTGATGCGCGCGGTTATGGCCGATCGCTTTATCGCGCCGATCTGGCGACGCATCGGCCGGGCGAGCCGCGCGCGCGACTGGCCGGGCGCGGTCCGGCTTTACCGCAAGGCGCTGTTTCGGGTGCCGAACGCGCCGGAAATCTGGGTGCAATACGGTCACGCGCTGAACGAGACCGGCGATATCGCCGGTGCCGAGGCGGCCTATCGGCGCGCCGTCGTGCTCGCCCCGGACATGGCCGAGTGGCACCTGTTTCTCGGACAGGCGCTGGCGCGGCAGGGCCGGGCAGACGAGGCGCGCGCCGCACTGCGTCGTGCCGAGCAGCTCGACCCGGCGGCGCTGCGGCGGAAATTCGAGGAGCTGGTGGCGCGCGGTCATTCTCGGGAAGAAGTCGCCGCGTATTGGCGGGCGCTGACCGGCGGTGCCGCATAAGAATGTTACGGAGCTAAGAATGTTACGGGGCGCTCCTTCCCGGCGCGGCGGCGGGGTGATCCTGGCCGCACCGTCCTCGGGCAGCGGCAAGACGCTGGTGACGCTCGGTCTGTTGCGGCTGCTGCGCGATCGCGGGTTGCGGGTCGCGGCGGCCAAGACCGGACCCGATTATATCGACCCGACCTTTCATGCGGCGGCAAGCGGCGGCGTCTGTCTCAATCTCGACGTCTGGGCGATGCGGGACGCGACGTTGCGGGCGCTGGTCGACAGGCTGGAGAGCGCGGCCGATATCGTGCTGTGCGAGGGTGTCATGGGGCTGTTCGACGGCACCGGTCCCGACGGCGAGACCGGATCGACCGCGGCGCTGGCGCGTCTGACCGGCTGGCCGGTCGTGCTGGTCGTGGATGCGCGCCGGCAGGGCGCCTCAGCGGCGGCGCTGGTCGCCGGCTTTGCCCGGCACGATCCGGCGGTGCCGCTCGCGGGCGTGGTGTTCAACCGGGTCGCCGGGTCGCGTCACCATGCTTTACTGAAAACCGCATTGACCCGGCATCTGCCGGGGCTGCCGCGTTTTGGCGCGGTATTGCAGGACCCCGCGCTGACCCTCCCGGAACGCCATCTCGGTCTGGTGCCGGCCGGCGAGCAGCGATGCGAAGCGGCAGTCGCGCGCGCCGCCGATGCTGTTTCCGCCGGTCTCGATATCGAGCTTCTGCTCGCGCTGGCGCGCCCGGCCGCGACCGGCGATCCCCGGCAGGCGGCGGGGCCGCCGCTGCCGCCGCTCGGCCGCCATATCGCGGTGGCGCGCGATGATGCGTTCGTCTTTGTCTATCCGAGTGTGCTGCGCGGCTGGCGCGACGCGGGAGCGGAACTGTCGTTCTTCTCGCCGCTCGCCGACGAGGCGCCGGACCCGGCCGCCGACGCCGTTTATCTGCCCGGCGGTTATCCCGAACTGCATGCAGGGCGGCTCGCCGCGTCCGACCGGTTTCTGGGAGGGTTGCGGCAGGCTGCCAGGGAGCGCAAGACGATTTACGGCGAGTGCGGCGGCTATATGGTGCTGGGCGGAACTCTGACCGCCGCCGATGGACGGGTGCATCGGATGGCGGGGCTGCTGCCGCTCGCGACCAGCTTCGCCGAGCGGCGGCTGCATCTCGGCTATCGCGCGGCGCGCTTGCTCGCAGACGGCCCGCTCGGGATTGCGGGCACGAGGTTCCGCGGCCACGAATTCCACTACGCGACAACCGTCTTGGCCGGCGACGCCGCGCCGCTCTTCGCGGTCGCCGATGCCGGCGGCGTCGATTTCGGCTCGGCCGGGCTGCGGCGCGGCCCGGTCAGCGGCTCGTTTGTCCATCTGATCGACCGCGCCGAGGATTAACCCCCGCGCCGGATCAGCCCAGCGGCGTCTCCTGCATCCGCCGCCAATCGACCGTCTCGCCGAGCTTTAGGTGCGTGCCGGCCTCCGGCATCTCGTATTTGAGACCGGTGGCGCAGTTGAACAGCACGGCACGCTCGCCGGGTTTGACCTGCCCGTCGGCGACCGCCCGCTTATAGGCGGCATAGGTGGCCGCCCCCTCCGGGCACAGCAGAAACCCCTCCTCGGCGGCGACTTCGCGCCAGGCTTCGGCGATCTCCGAATCGTCAACCGAAGTCGCGAACCCGCCGCTTTCGCGCACCGCGCGCAGGATCAGAAAATCGCCCACCGCCTGCGGCACCCGGATGCCGGCCGCAAAGGTATGCGCGTCCTGCCAGCGCGGCGCGTGCTCTTCCCCCTCTTGCCATGCCTTGACCATCGGCGCGCAGCCCGCCGCCTGGACGACGACCATGCGCGGTCTTTTGCTGCCGATCCAGCCGATCGCCTCCAGCTCGGCAAAGGCCTTCCACATGCCGATGATCCCGGTGCCGCCGCCGGTCGGGTAGAAGATGATGTCCGGGACCTCCCAGCCGAGCTGCTCGGCCAGTTCGATCCCCATCGTCTTCTTGCCCTCGATGCGGTACGGCTCGCGCAGGGTCGAGCAGTTGAACCAGCCGATTTCCTTCTCCCCCTCGGCAACGAGCCTGCCGCAATCGTCGATCAGCCCGTCGACGAGAAACACCTGCGCCCCCTGCATCGCGATCTCGCGGACATTCACTTCCGGCGTGTCATCGGGGCAGAACACGGTCGCTTTCATGCCGGCGCGGGCGCAATAGGCCGCCATCGCCGACCCGGCATTGCCGTTGGTCGGCATCGCCATGTGCGTGACGCCGAGTTCCTTCGCCATCGACACTGCGAGCGCCAGCCCGCGCGCCTTGAACGATCCCGTGGGCAGCCGCCCCTCGTCCTTGACGATCAGCTCGCCGCCGCCGGCCAGCCGCCCGGCGATACGCGGCAACGGCACCAGCGGGGTCACGATTTCGCCAAGCGAAAGAACATTTTCCGGCCGCCGCACCGGCAGCAATTCGCGATAGCGCCACAGGATTTGCGGCCGCTCGGCGAGCGCGTCGCGCGGCAAGGCCCGGCGCACCGCGTCGCGATCGTAGCGCACCAGCAGCGGCCTGCCGGCGCGCGACAGACCGTGCAGCCGGTCGGGATCGTAACGCTCGCCGGTCATGCTGCATTCGAGATGCGTGACAAAGGTCGGCAGCTCGCCGCCGGTCCAGCCGCTGTCAGTCAACGACGCCTCCTCTCAACGTCCGCCCCCTCGTGCGGGAGTCGGGCGGTTTCTCGGCCGGTCTCGGCGTCGAGTTCGTCGTCGAGAACCGGCGCCGTCAGCTCGACGCCGTCTCGAAGCGTGACTGACCCGCGATGGGCGCCGAACAGGGAACCGCCGCATGCGTGCCGACCGGACAGGCGAGGCAGCTCCCGCGCTGCGGGGTTGGAAGAGGCGGTTCTGACGACGCTTGTCATGCGGCGATTCCTTCAGTCCCTCGCTGATGACAGGCCGGAGACGGCGATTCCGCGAGCCGCGATTCCGCCCCTGCGCCGCAAATCGCCCCGGCTCGCGTGGCCAATTCGGACGCGACATCTTGCCGCCGGAACTGCCAAATCTCCGCCATTTTTCGGCGCTAGCAGCCACTCGCGCCGACCCGCCCGCCCGACTCCCAATATGGCGCGGCGGCCCCTGGAACATTGCCGGAGTTGCCGTCACCGTGCCCGACAGCCTGCTGCCCGCCGTTCCGCTCGATGCATATCTCAACAAGCCGGCGGCACGCTACCCGGCATTGGCCGAGCGGTTTCTGCCGCCGCGCGAATTCGTCTGGGGCCGGTTCGCGGCGAGCGACGGTGCGGTGCTGCGCTGGGGGCATCTGCCGGTCCGCGAGGCGCGCGCCGCCTGCGTCATCGGGGTCGGTTTTGGCGAGTTCATCGAAAAGCATTTCGAGACGATGCGCGATCTGGCGGCGCGCGGCATCGCCGTGTGGTGTCTCGACTGGCGCGGTCAGGGACGGTCGATCCGGCCGTCGCGCTTCCCGACCCGGCCGCGCGCCCGCAATTTCAGCCGCGACGCTGAGGACCTCGCCGAGTTCGCGGCGGAGACCCTGCCGCCGGGTCTGCCGCGGCTGCTGGTGGCGCATTCGATGGGCGGCGCGATCGCGCTGGTCTGTCTGCGCCGCCATCCCGGTCTGTTCGCCGGGGCGGTGCTGTCCTCGCCGATGGTCGGATTGCGCACCGGCAAGCTGCCGCCGACCCTGGTTCGCGTTCTGACCGTGCCGGCGCGCGTCGCCGGGCTCGGCCACTGCTTTATCCCCGGCGCGCGGGAATGGCGCCCGGACTGCATCCCGACGCCGCGGACCAGCCGGGTCACAACCGACGCCGAGCGCTGCCGGCTGCGCCATGCGTGGTTTTCCGCCGACCCGGAGCTGCGGCTGGATCAAGCCACCTATGGCTGGGTGGACAGCGCGCTGGCCCTGGTCGCGCGCATCTCAAAACCGGAATTTCTCGCCGCGATCCATACCCCGATCCTGATCGGTCAACCCGAACGCGAGACGGTCGTCTCCTCCCTGGCGCAGCGCCGGGCCGCCCGGCTGTTGCCGAACTGCCGGCTGGTCGAGCTGGCCGGGTCGAAGCACGATCCGTTCCTCGAATGCGACGCGGTGCGCGATTACTGGTTTTCCGCTCTCGACCGGTTTATCGCCGAGCGGCTTGCCGAGCCCCCGTCCGACACAAGGCACTGAGACCAGGCCTCCGCGCAAATCAGGCTCCCGTGCGGCGCGACCCCGGTCTAGGATCGGCGCCGCAACAGCGAGAGCGGGGAGCATCGCGCGATGGCGCAGATCGGCAAGGACCTCGACGGCAAGGTGGCGGTCATCACCGGCGCGAGCAGCGGCATCGGGCGCGAAAGCGCGAAGCTGTTCGCCGAGGCCGGCGCCAAGGTCGTCGTCGGCTACAACAAGGGCGCCGAGCGCGCCGATGCGGTCGTCCGCGGGCTGGCCGGTTCGGGCCACAAGGCGATGCACCTGCCGCTCGAAGACACCGCGCAAATCCGCAAGGTCGCGGCCGCGGTGCGCGAGGAATACGGCCGCGTTGACGTGCTGGTCAATTCCGCCGGGTTCACCCGGATGGTGCCGCACCATGATCTCGAAGCGCTCGACGACGATCTGATCGATCAGGTGCTGACTGCCAATGTGCGCGGACCCTTCGCGACAATCCGCGCCTTTGCCCCGCTGCTGAAGGAGTCGGGCGACGGCGTCATCGTCAACATCTCGTCGGGCGCAGCGGAGCACGGCACCGGCAGTTCGATCATCTACGGCGCCTCGAAAGCGGCGCTGAACACGATGAGCATGGCGCTGGCGCGGGTGCTCGGCCCCGAGATCCGCGTCGTCGTCGTCGCGCCCGGCATGGTGCATACCGGGTTCGTGCCGGGGCGCACCGAGGAGATGATGGCCAAGGCGGCGCTGGCGACGCCGTTGAAGCGTGCGATCGAACCCGAGGACGTGGCGCTGGCGGTGATCTCCTGCGTTACCCATCTGACGCATACGACCGGCTCGATCATCGCGGTCGATGCCGGCCGGCATTTGTGAGCGAGGTTCGACAAAGCGTGTCGTAGGGCGGATAAGCGGAGCGCAATCCGCCGAACTGTTTCTTCCGGGCGGCAAATGGCGGAATGCACTGCGCTTTTCCGCCCTACAATGGTAATGGAGGAATGGCGTCCATCCTGCGGCAGCGCGACATCATCGACCGGCGGGCGCTCGCCGAGGAATTGGCGCGGGCCGTCGCGGAGTCGCGCGCGCCGGCGACCGAGCGCTCTGTCCTTCTGCCGCCGCTCAAGGCGGCGCTGGCTCGCGGGCGCGACGAAATCCGGCGCCGCTTCGAGACCGGCGGTCCGGCAGCGCGAGCCGTCGCCGAGCAGAGTTTTCTGATCGATCAGCTGATCCGGGTGCTCTACGATCTGGCCGTCGAGACCGTGTACCCGATCGCCAATCCGACCGAGGGCGAGAGGATGGCGATCGTCGCGGTCGGCGGCTATGGACGCGGCGAGCTGGCGCCCTACTCCGATGTCGATCTGCTGTTCCTGCTGCCCTACAAGCGCACCCCTCATAATGAGCAGGTCATCGAATTCCTGCTGTATCTTTTGTGGGATCTCGGTCTCAAGGTCGGGCAGGCGACGCGTTCGGTGGCGGAGTGTCTGCGCTACGCCCGGGACGATCTGACGATCCGCACGGCATTGTTGGAGGCACGCTACATCTGGGGCGACCAGGCGCTTTTTGGCGAACTGAAGCAGTCGTTCGAGACCGGGATACAAAGCGGCACCGCGCCGCAATTTGTCGAAGCCAAGCTCGCCGAGCGCGACGCGCGCCATGTCCGGGTCGGCGACAGCCGCTATCAGCTCGAACCCAACATCAAGGAAGGAAAGGGCGGTCTGCGCGATCTGCACACGCTGTTCTGGATCGCGAAATACATCTATCGCATCGACGATGTCGGCAAGCTGGTCGATCTCGGCGTCCTCTCGGCCGAGGAATCAGCGCGGTTCCAGCGGGCGCAGAGCTTTTTGTGGACCGTGCGCTGCCATCTGCATTACCTCGCCGGCCGCGCCGAGGAGCGGCTGACCTTTGATAGGCAGCGCGAGATCGGCGCCCGCATGGGCTATACCGACCGGCTCGGGGTGCGCGGCGTCGAACGCTTTATGAAGCACTATTTTCTGGTCGCAAAGGATGTCGGCGATCTGACGCGGATTTTCTGCGCGGTTCTGGAAAGCGAGCAGCAGCGCAAGCGCCGTCTCTCGTGGTGGCGCTGGGGGCCGCACGATCTGTGGCGGCGGCGCGCGCTCGGCGGGTTTACGGTCGAGGGCGAGCGGCTGACAATCCCGAGCGAGGATTTTTTCAGAAAGGACCCGGTCGCGCTGATCCGGCTGTTTCATGTCGCGCAGGACCAGGATCTCGATATTCACCCGCGTGCGTTGCGGGCCGTTACGCAGTCGTTGCGCCTGATCGATGGAAAGCTGAGGCAGGACCCCGAGGCCAACCGCCTGTTCCTGGAAATCCTGACCGCGAAAAAGAACCCGGAAACCGCGCTGCGGCGGATGAACGAAGCCGGCGTCTTCGGCAAGTTCGTGCCCGATTTCGGCCGCGTCGTCGCGCAGATGCAGTACGATATGTACCATGTGTACACGGTCGACGAGCACACGCTGTTCGCGATCGGCATCCTGCACCAGATCGAGACCGGCAGGCTGAAGGACGAATTGCCGGTCGCCAGCGCGATCATGCCGAGCGTGATCTCGCGCCGTGCGCTGTATGTCGCGACCCTGTTGCACGACATCGCCAAGGGACGCGGCGGCGACCACTCGGAGATCGGCGAGAAGATCGCGCTGAAACTCGGGCCGCGCCTGGGCCTGAGCGATGAAGAGACCGAGACCGTTGCGTGGCTGGTGCGCTGGCACCTGCTGATGAGCAATACCGCCTTCAAGCGCGACACCGGCGACCCGCAGACGATCCGGAATTTTGTCGATCGCGTGCAATCGCCCGAGCGGCTCAAGCTGCTGGTGGTGCTGACCGCCGCCGATATCCGCGCGGTCGGGCCGAAGGTGTGGAACGGCTGGAAGGCGGCGCTCTTACGCGAGCTCTACTACGGCGCGATGGATGTGATGACCGGCGGTCTTGCGGCCGAGCCGCGCGATACCAGGATCGCCGAGGCGCAGACCGCCGCGCGCGCCCTGCTGCCCGATTTCAGCGACGAGGAGTTTTCCCTGTTCGCCGGCCGCGGCTATCCGTTCTACTGGCTTTCGCTCGACGCCGAGACGCATGCCCGCCATGCCAGGCTGATGCGCGAGGCCGAGGCAAGCGGCGCGCCACTGACTGTGCAGAAGCGGGTCGATACGGCGCGCGCGGTGACCGAGATCACGCTGTACACGGCCGACCACCCCGGGCTGTTCTCGCGCATTGCCGGAGCGCTGGCCGTCGCCGGCGCCAATATCGTCGATGCCCGGATCATGACGATGGCGAACGGCATGGCGCTCGATACGCTGTGGGTGCAGGACCAGGACGGCACGGCGTTCGACCGCCCGGACAAGCTCGCGAAACTGGCCTTTGTTTTTGAGAACGTGCTGACCGGCGAGTTGAAGCCGCATATCGCGCTCGACCGGCCGCCCGCTTTTCCGAGCCGCACCAGCGTGTTCACCGTGCCGCCGCGCGTCCTGATCGACAATCAGGCCAGCGCCTCGCATACGGTGATCGAGGTCAACGGCCGCGACCGGCCGGGTCTCTTATGGGAGCTGACGCGCGAGTTGACCCGGCTGTCGCTGCAAGTGTCGAGCGCAAAGATTTCGACCTACGGCGAAAAGGTCGTTGACGTCTTCTACGTCAAGAACCTGTTCGGCCATAAGGTCGAGCACCCGCAGAAACTCGCCGAGATCCGCGCGGCGCTGGAAGCCGTGCTGGCCAAGGGCAATATGGCCGCGCCCGCCCCGGCGATCCCCCACCGCCGCAAGCGCGACGCCGTGGCGGCCGAATAGCGCCGGACCGACATACCGACACAATGAAACAACCCGCACCGACCGACCGCCGCCACGAGAAGCTGCCGCAGGAACGGCCGAAACCCGGCTCCGAGGACCCGCAGGCGCCCGCCCATATCCGCGCGATCCTCGACAGCCCGAGCTATCGCCAAGCCGACCGGGACCTCGACTTTTTGCAGCGCGAGGACATGCGCGGGCTGCGGCTGCTGCTCGACTATCTCAAACCGCAGACGCTGCTGAACGAGCAGGATGTCGCTCACACGATCGTCGTGTTCGGCGGCACGCGCATTCCCGAACCGGAAGCGGCCCGCCGCGGGGTCGAAGCCGCCGCCCGCGCGCTCGAAACCCGGCCCGACGACGACACGCTGCGCCAGCGGCTCAGGATCGCAGAGCGTGTCCTGGCCAAGAGCAGGTACTACGACATGGCGCGCGAATTCGGCCGGCTCGTCGGCCATTGCGGCAACCTGGCGATCGGCGGCCGCATCATGGTGATGACCGGCGGCGGTCCCGGCATCATGGAGGCGGCCAATCGCGGCGCCTGCGATGTCGGCGCGCAATCGATCGGGCTCAACATCACCCTGCCGCAGGAGCAATACCCGAACCCGTACATCACGCCCGAGCTGTGCTTTCTCTTTCATTACTTTGCGATGCGCAAATTTCATTTCGCGCTGCGGGCGCGGGCACTGGTGGCGTTTCCCGGCGGCTACGGCACGCTCGACGAGGTGTTCGAGATCCTGACCCTGGCGCAAACCCGCAAATTGCCGCCGGTCCCGGTGATTCTGGTTGGCGAGGAATATTGGCGCGGCGTATTCAACCCCGATTTTCTCGTCGAGGAGGGGACGATCGACCCCGAGGACCGCGACCTGTTCTGGTACGCCGAAACCGCCGAACAGGTCTGGCGCGACATCCTGACCTGGTACGAGCTGAAGGGCGAGCCGCTGCTGCCGCCCGGCGCCGAAGTCTATTGCGTGCCGGATTGAGACTGTTCGCGGTCGGTTCTTAATGCATTTCCGTCATTGCGAGAAGCGAAGCGACGAAGCAATCCCGCGCCGGCGCTCGGTTCAACGAGGTTGCTTCGCTCTGCTCGCAATGACGGGACGAGATGCAGAAACAACTGGCATATGAGCATTCCCTCACTGTTTCACCCCGCTATCGCCGGCTGGTTCGCAAACAGCTTCGGCGCACCGACCCCGGCGCAGCAAGCGGCCTGGCCCGCGATCAAGGACGGAAGACACGTTCTGATCGCCGCGCCGACCGGCTCGGGCAAAACGCTGGCCGCGTTTCTCGCGGCGATCGACACGCTGGTGCGCCGGGGCATCGAGACCGGTCTGCCGGACGAGACGCAGATCGTCTATGTCTCGCCGCTGAAGGCGCTGTCGAATGATATCCGCAAAAACCTCGAAGCCCCGCTCGCCGGCATCCGCGAAGCGTTGCGGGCGCGCGGACTGCCCGATATCGATATCCACAGCTGGGTGCGCACCGGCGACACGCCCGCGGCCGAGCGCGACCGGATGCGCCGCGTCCCGCCGCACATCCTCGTGACAACGCCGGAATCGCTCTACATCCTGCTCGGCTCCGAATCGGGCCGCCGCATGCTGGCGAGCGCAAAGACCGTCATCATCGACGAAATCCATGCCGTCGCGCCGAACAAGCGCGGCGCGCATCTCGCGCTGTCGCTGGAGCGGCTCGATTCGCTGTGCGGCCGACAATTGCAGCGCATCGGTCTGTCGGCGACGCAGAAGCCAATCGAGCGGGTTGCCCGTTTTCTGGTCGGCGCCGGTCCGCAAGGCGGGCCGGAGCCGGTATGCACGATTATCGACACCGGCCATGTCAGGGCGCGCGATCTGGCGCTCGAACTGCCGTCCTCGCCGCTCGAAGCGATCATGTCGGCCGAGGTTTGGGGAGAGGTCTACGATCGCATCGCCGAGCTGATCCTGGCGCACCGCACGACGCTGGTATTCGTCAATACGCGCCGCGCGGCCGAACGCGCGACGCGCGCCCTGTCGGAGCGGCTCGGCGCCGACCGGATCGCGGCGCATCACGGCAGCCTGTCGAAAGAACGCCGGCTCGACGCCGAGCAGCGGCTCAAGAGCGGCGCCTTGCAGGCGCTGGTTGCGACCGCCTCGCTCGAACTCGGCATCGATATCGGCGAGGTCGATCTGGTCTGCCAGATCGGTTCGCCGCGCGCGATCGCCACGTTTCTGCAGCGGGTCGGCCGCTCGGGACACGCGGTCGGCGGCACGCCGAAGGGAAGGCTGTTCCCGCTGTCGCGCGACGAGCTGGTCGAAGGCGCCGCGCTGCTTGATGCCGTCTCGCGCGGCGAACTCGACCGTCTCGCCCTCCCGCAACGGCCGCTCGACGTGCTGGCGCAGCAGATCGTCGCCGAGACGGCGGCGCAGGAATGGCGCGAGAACGATCTTCTGGCGCTGTTCCGGCGAGCGTTTCCGTACCGCGATCTGCCGCGCGAAGATTTCGCGGCGATTGTCGCGATGCTGGCGGAAGGGTACAGCACAAGGCGCGGCCGGCGCGGCGCGCTGATCCATCACGACGCGGTCAACGGCGTATTGCGCGGCCGGCGGGGCGCCCGGATCACGGCGCTGACCTCGGGCGGCACGATCCCGGACACGGCCGAGTATCAGGTTCTGCTCGAACCGGAAAACCAGATCATCGGCACCGTCACCGAGGATTTCGCGGTCGAGAGCCTGGCCGGCGACGTGTTCCAGCTCGGCAATGCCGCATACCGCATCCGCCGGGTCGAGCGCGGCACGCTGCGGGTCGAGGACGCGCAGGGCCAGCCGCCCAACATCCCGTTCTGGCTCGGCGAGGCCCCCGGCCGCTCCGACGAGCTGTCGCAGGCCGTATCGCGGCTGCGGTCGGAAGTGGGCGCGCGGCTTGCACCAACTCCCGTAAAGCTCCCACCCCAACCCTCCCCCGCCAGCGGGGGAGGGGGTTTTCCGAGCGCACTCGACGATCCTTCCCCACTATCCCGATCACCCTCTCCCCCCATTGGGGGGAGAGGGCAGGGTGAGGGGGGCTGCCCCGACCTCCACGACCGCGGGGGGGGGGGGGGGGGGGGGGGGGGGGGGGGGGGGGGGGGGGGGGGGGGGGGGGGGGGGGGGGGGGGGGGGGGGGGGGGGGGGGGGGGGGGGGGGGGGGGGGGGGGGGGGGGGGGGGGGGGG
>JBFWVT010000019.1:0-28748 GCA_050246595.1 Alphaproteobacteria bacterium | reverse complement strand
CCCCCCCCCCCCCCCCCCCCCCCCCCCCCCCCCCCCCCCCCCCCCCCCCCCCCCCGCCCCGACCTCCACGACCGCTCCCCCTCACCCCGACCCTCTCCCCCACTGGGGGAGAGGGAGATCATGGAGCGGCTCGCCGCCCGCCCCGACATCGGCGCGGCTGCGGCGCGGCAAATGGCGGAATATCTCGCCGCCGGGCATGCCGCGCTCGGGGTCTTGCCGACACAGGAGAGAATCGTCTTCGAGCGGTTTTTCGACGAAGCCGGCGGCATGCAGCTGGTTGTGCATTCGCCTTATGGCAGCCGGCTCAACCGTGCCTGGGGGTTGGCGCTGCGCAAACGCTTCTGCCGCAAATTCAACTTCGAACTGCAAGCCGCCGCGACCGAGGACAATATCGTGCTGTCGCTGACCACCGCGCACAGTTTCGATCTGGCCGAGGTGGGAACCTATCTGCACCCGGCGACGGTGCGCGACGTGCTGATCCAGGCCATGCTCGACGCGCCGATGTTTATGACGCGCTGGCGCTGGGCGGCCGGGATCGCGCTGGCATTGCCGCGCTTCCGGGGCGGTCGCAAGGTGCCGCCGCCGCTCGCGCGCATGGAGGCCGAGGACCTGATTACCGCGATCTTCCCGGACCAGCTCGCCTGCGCCGAAAACCTCGCCGGGCCGCGCGAGATCCCGGACCATCCGCTGGTCCGCCAGACGATCGCCGACTGTCTGAACGAGGTCATGGATATCGCCGGGCTGGAACGGCTGCTGACCCGCATCCGGGCCGGCGATGTCGCAATCGTCGCGCGCGAGCTGACCGAACCGTCGCCGCTCGCGCTTGAAGTGCTGGCGGCGCAGCCCTACGCCTATCTCGACGACGCGCCGCTCGAAGAACGCCGCACGCAGGCGGTGATGGCGCGCCGCTGGATCGCGCCGGAGGACGCCGCCGAGCTGGGACGGCTCGATCCCGACGCGATCGCGCGGGTGCGCGAGGAGGCATGGCCCGCCGCCGCCAATCGCGACGAACTGCATGACGGGCTGGTGTGGCTCGGGTTTCTGACCGAGGGCGAAGCCGAGGCCGGCGAGGACTGGCGCGGGTGGCTGGAGGAATTGGCGCGCGAGAAACGGGCGGCACGACTGTACCGGAGCGCTGATGTCTCGCCCGCAAATGCCGGCAGGACGCCGGCGGTCCTGAAAGAGGGCTTGTGGGTAGCCGCCGAGCGGCTGCCGCAATTCCGGGGGTTGTGGCCTGACGCGCTTTTCGACCCGCCGATCGCCGCGCCGGCGCAGCATGCCGACCGGCACTGGCCGGCCGACGAGGCGCTGGTCGAGATTCTGCGCAGCCGGCTCGAAGGTCTCGGCCCGGTTGCCGAGGCGGAGCTGGGCGCGCCGCTCGGTCTTGCGCCCGACGCGATTGCCGCCGCGCTCGCCTCGTTGCAGAGCGAGGGTTTCGCATTGCGCGGGCGTTTTACGCCGGGCACCGCGAACGACGAATGGTGCGAGCGCCGGCTGCTGGCGCGCATCAACCGCTATACGCTGAAGCGGCTGCGCGCCGAGATCGAGCCGGTCGCGGCGCGCGACTTTCTTCGTTTCCTGTTCGCCTGGCAGCGGGTGACGGACGAGGCGCGCATGGAGGGGCCGGACGCGCTCGCCGCCGTCCTGGGCCAGCTCGAAGGTTTTGAGGCCCCGGCCGGCGCATGGGAGACCGAGATCCTGCCGTCCCGCATCACCGGTTACGACCCGGCGTGGCTCGACGACCAGTGTCTCGCGGGCCGCATCGCCTGGGCCCGGCTGCGTCCGCGGAGTTTTCCCCCTCACCCGGCCCTCTCCCCCACTGGGGGAGAGGGTTTGAATGGTGGGGCAAGGGGCGGGCGTGCTTCCGGTCCCGCTGCCGGTCCGGTGCGCACGACGCCGATAACGCTGCTCGCCCGCCGTCACGCGCCGCTCTGGACCGCGCTGTCGCCGATGCCCGACCCGGCCCAGGCGAGCGGCCGGGCGCGCCTTGTCGCCGATTTTATCCGCGACAACGGCGCCTCGTTTTTTGACGAGCTGGCCGACGGCACCAGACTGCTGCGTCCGCAGATCGAAGAAGCCTTGGCCGAATTGGTGGCGCTGGGTCTGGTCAGCTCGGACAGCTTCGCCGGGTTGCGCGCGTTGCTGATGCCGGCCGACAAGCGCCGCTCAAGACGCGGCCGGGCGCTGTTCGGCATGGAGGATTCCGGCCGCTGGGCGCTGGCACGCCGTGCCCGGCCCGCCGCCCCCGTCCCCGGACAGACCGATGATGCCGTCGAGCACCTCGCGCGCACGCTGCTGCGCCGTTACGGCGTCGTGTTCTGGCGGCTGCTCGAACGCGAGGCCGCGTGGCTGCCGCCGTGGCGCGACCTGCTGCGCGTCTATCGCCGGCTCGAAGCGCGCGGCGAGATCCGCGGCGGACGCTTTGTCGCCGGGTTTTCGGGCGAGCAGTACGCGCTGCCGGAGGCGGTCGGCGCGCTGCGCGAGACTCGGCGCAAACAGGGCGCCGGCCCGTCCGACAGCGGCGAGTTCGTGTCGCTGTCCGGCGCCGACCCGCTGAACCTGGTCGGCATCCTGACCCCCGGCCCCAAACTCGGCGCGCTGACCGGCAACCGCGTGCTGTACTGCGACGGCATCCCGATCGCGCTGCTCGCCGGCGGCGAAATTCGGTTTCTCGCGGAACTCGACGAGGCGGCGCAATGGCAGGCGCGCAAGACGCTGCTGCGCGGCGCCGTCCCGGCGAGCCTGGCCGCGCTGTCCTGATGCAGGCGGGCGACCGGCGGAACCGCCGACCGGTCCTGCTCGTTATGGCCCGAAACGCCGGTCGGAGAATAAGCGTGGCCGCATCCGGTCCGAGTTGTCTTGGCATTATGGTCGCTGCGATGCTGCTGGCCTATCCGGCATATTGCGCCGCGCAGATCGCAGATCGGAAACCCGCGGCCGAAACGCAATCGCAGACCGTGCCCGAAGACACCAGACCCGGCCGCAGCGGCAGCTTGCAGGAGCCGCTCGGCAAAAAGCTCGACCGCACCGACAGCGTGCTCCACCCGCCTGCGGGCATCGATCCCGGCATTGCGATCCCGCCGCCCGCTACCGGCAGCAACATGCCGGTGATCCCGCCTCCCGGCGCCCCCGGCGGCAATCCCGCGCTCGATCCCAAATAGGCGGTGTCCCGCCGTCAGAACCTGCCGTTCCCGGTCACGGCGCCAAGCGCCGCCGTCACGGTCAGCGCGTCGCGCAGCGCTGCCGGATCGTGCGTCCGGATATAATCGGCGCCGTGCGACGCGGCGAAAAGCTCGGCGGCCAGGGTCGCGGCTCCGCGCTCTCCGGGCGACTGGCGGCCGGTGATCGCGCCGAGAAACGATTTTCGCGACACCGAGATCATCACCGGCAGCCCGAACATCTGCTTGAGCCGGCCGATCCGGGTCAGCACATGCAGGGAAGCCTCCGGCCGCAGGCTCAGAAACAGCCCCATGCCGGGGTCGAGGATCAGCCGTTTGCGCGCGATGCCGGCGCGTTCGAGGCTGGCCACCCGCTCGGCGAAAAACGCTTCGATGCGCCGCCAGACCTCGCCGGGTTGCAGGTCGAGCGGCTCGGCCCGCCCGACGCCGCCGGCCGCGTGCATGACGATGAGCCGGCAGGAAGCCGCCGCCAGAGCCGGGTACAGTACCGGGTCCGGAAAACCTCTGATGTCGTTCAGACAGGCGACGCCGCGCGACAGCACAAAACGCTGCGTCCGCGGGCTGTAAGTATCGACCGCGAGCGGTGTGCCGTCCGCGGCCAGCGCCTCCAATACCGGGCCGAGCCGGGCGATTTCCTCATCCGGCAACACCGACCCCGCCGCGACATTGCTGGAAGCGGCGCCGAGTTCGACAATGTCCGCGCCATCGGCCGCGAGACGGCGGGCGTGGGCGATGGCTGCGGCAGGGTCAAGAAACCGGCCGCCATCGGAAAACGAATCGGCGGTGATATTGACGATACCGACCAGCAGCGGACCGACCGGCAGCGGGCGCTGCATCTCTCAACCCGGCCGGCTGCGTTCGAGGATCGCGCCGACCGACTCGGCCTCGGGAAACACATCGAGCTTTTCGACCGTGACCCGCACATGTCCGACGCGCGGATCGGCGAAACACGCGTCGCAGACCCGCGCGGCAAATCCCTCGCACAGATCGATATGACCGGACGCGGCGATCTCGCGGATCGCGGCGACGGTTTTTTCGTAATTGATGACGCGACGGCGGTCGTCGCCGGAAAAGCCGGCTTCCGGGGTCGCGGTCAGCTCGACCGAGACCCGCACCCGCTGTTTTCGGCCGCGCTCGGCGCGGCGGATGCCGATGCTGGACATCAGCACGAGATTGCGCACGACGACCGTGTAGCGCTCGTCCGCTGGCGCACCCGGCAGGTTCATCGGTACTGTCGCAGCGTTGCGGGATCAGAAAGAGAGCCGGTGCGGTCGAGCAGACCGGAGCTTCCGTATTTCGGACCCAAGACCGCAGAAAATCATGCCTTTTTGGCCTGACGACATCGCCGCTCTGTACCACCGAACGGGACTTGGCGCAATCTGCCTTTCAGCGCGGCCGGGCACCCCCGCCCGAGCCGTCAGCAGGGGGCCTGCCGCGATAAACGCCTCTACAGATACGGATCGGGCTGCGCCAGGTACTGTGTCACGCAGTCGCGCACCGCGTCTTCGAGCGGCGTGGACGGGACGTTGTGGCCGGCGCGGCGCAGCCGGGTCATATCGGCCTGCGTGAAATACTGGTAGTTCGGGCGGATCGCGGCGGGCATATCGATAAATTCGATCTTTGGTTCGACGCCGCAGGCCGCGCCGAGTGCGCGCATCAGATCGAGAAAACTGCGCGCTTCGCCGCTGCCGAGATTGTAGATGCCGCTGACCGGCGCATCCGGTTCGCCTTCCGGTTCGTGGCGCCACAGCCACAGCATCGCCGCGACACAATCCTTGACATAAACAAAGTCGCGCAACTGCTCGCCGTCGGCGTAGTCGGGGCGGTAGGATCTGAACAGCGGGATCGTCTCGCCGGCCAGGATGCGGGAATGGTTTTTCACCACCAGGCTCATCATGTCGCCCTTGTGGTATTCGTTCGGCCCGAAGACGTTGAAGAATTTGAATCCGGCCCAGAGCGGCGGCGCCGTTCCCGCTGCCGCCTGCCGCATTGCCCAGAGGTCGAAAGCGTGTTTCGACCAGCCGTAAAGATTGAGCGGCCGCAAACGCTTCAATGCTTCGATGCCGCCACCGTCCGAGAACCCGGAAGAACCGTCGCCATAGGTCGCGGCCGATGAGGCGTAAATGAATTTTTTCCGCCGTGCCGCGCACCAGCGCCACAGCGCGATCGAGTAGTTGAGGTTGCTGCGGATGATCTCGTCGGCGTCGAGAAAGGTCGTCTCCGAGATCGCGCCGAGGTGAAACACAGTCTCGACCGCATCGCCGCACCGGTCGAGCCAGTCGAACAGCGTCTCGGGCGGCATGATTTCGTCAAAATCGCGCTTTGCGATATTGCGCCATTTGTCGCCGCCGCCAAAGCGATCGACGAGGACGAGGTCGGATCGCCCGGTCTCGTTCAACGAGGCCGCCAGGACCGAGCCGATAAACCCGCCGCCGCCCGTAATCACCAGCATGCAATCACCAACATGCGATCACCGGCATTGCCTCACCCGGATCAGGCCGCGTCGTCGCGCGACTCGGCCCGGATCGCGCGGATCAGACCGGTTGTCGAACGCCCCTCGACGAGATCGACCAGTACGACCCGGCCGCCCGCCGCCTGCACGTCTTCGGCGCCGACGACGGTTTCGATCGTATAGTCGCCGCCTTTGACCAGGACATCCGGTTTCAATCGGCGGATCAGCTCGATCGGGGTTTCCTCGTCAAAGCTGATGACCGCATCGACCGCCTCGACGGCGGCGATCACGGCGGCGCGGTCGGCCAGCGAATTGACCGGCCGTTTCGGTCCCTTGAGTCGACGCACGCCGCGATCGGTGTTGAGCGCGACGATCAGCCGGTCGCATTGCGCCCGCGCCGCCGCCAGCAGCGCGACATGCCCGGCATGCACGATGTCGAAACAGCCATTCGTGAACCCGACCTTGAGACCGCGACCCTTCCAGCGCCGGGCCAGCGTCTCGACTTCGGCGAGGCTGTAGTGCTTTGTGCGGTGCCAATCGGTGTCGCGCACGTCGCGCGCGAGTTCGAGCATCAGCTCGTCGAGTTCGACCGTGGCGGTGCCGAGCTTGCTGACGGCGATCCCGGCGGCGGTGTTGGCCAGCCGCATCGCCTGCGCCAGCTTATAGCCGGCGGCGCCGGCCAGGGCCAGCACGGCGACGACCGTGTCGCCGGCCCCGGACACGTCGAACACCTCGCGCGCGCGCGCCGCCTCGAACTGCACCGCGCCCGAGGCCTCGATCAGCGCCATGCCCTTTTCGGAGCGGGTCGCGAGCACGGCGTCCACGCCGCTGTCGCGCAGCACCTTTGCCGCGGCGGCGGCGATCTCGGCATCGCTCGCGGTCGGCAGACGCGCCGCCAGCGCCAGCTCGCGCTGGTTCGGGGTGATGCAGGCGGCGCCGCGATAGCGGGCGAAATCATCACCTTTCGGATCGACATAGACCGGCACGCCATGGCGGCGGGCGCCGGCGATGGCGGCATGCAGCACCTTCTGCGAGAGCGCTCCCTTGCCGTAATCCGACAGGACCATTGCATCCGCTTCCGCGACGGTTCGTTCGGCCACCGCGATCAGCGCCGCCTCGTCGTCCGGCGTCAGGGCCTGCGTGTACTCTTCATCAACCCGGATCAGCTGCTGGTTGCCGGCGAGATACCGGGTCTTGCAGGTCGTCGGACGATTGGCGCTGGCGACATGGCGGTCGATGATGCCCGGCGCGGCGGCGAGCAATGCCCGTGCCTCGGCGCCGGCCGCATCCTCTCCGAACAGCCCGATCAGTACCGCCGTGCCGCCGAGAGCGGCGATGTTGCGGGCGACATTGCCGGCGCCGCCGAGCATGCTCTGCGTCCGCCGCAGCAGCAGCACGGGGACCGGCGCTTCCGGCGAGATGCGCTCGGTGTCGCAATACGCAAAACGGTCGAGCATCACATCGCCGAGGCACAGGATCGTGACGCCAGAGAAATCCATGCCGTGTGCCGATCCGGACAGGTTGCACTGGACCTGTCTAGCACGCGGGAAGCAGCGCGGCCAGAAACCGCGGCCGGGGACTATTCGAGACCAAGAAACCGCGCCAGCGCCCGGTCCACCCGCCGCATTGTGTCATTGTCAAGACAGCCGATGCGTTTGCCGATGCGGGCGCGGCGGACAGTAACCGCTTTATCCACCATAATGATCGAGCGCTTCAGCAGCCCGTTTTGGGGCGTGGGCTCCACGCCGATACGGAAAAATGGCCCTTCCCGCAAATCGCTCGTAAGCTGCAGCACGGTCACCGAAGCCAGGTCGCGGAAGGCATCACCCTGGACGACGAGGGCCGGCCGCGGCTTGCCGTAATCGCCGGCGATGACAACCGTGACGAGATTGCCGCGGTTCATTCCCATTTCCATTCGTCGGCAAGCGAATCAAGGTGAGCATCCAATTCGCGCATCACCGCGGCTTCGTCGCTGTTCGGGTCCTGTGCGGCGGCGTTGATCTCAAGGCACTGACGCCGCGCTTCGGCCTCGAATTCGCGCCTTCGCTCCAGCTTGATCCGCTCGTGGATCAACTCGCGCAACAACTCCCCCACGGGCCTTGCCTCTTTCTCGGCAATCGCGGCGAACTCGGCCTTCAATGCCGGTGGGAGACGGAAGGTCAGCGTTTCCGTGGCCGCATCGATCGCGATCTCTGACATTGCGGGTCCTGGAAAAAGGTTTCGAGAGCACGTAAGACGGGATGCCGCGCGCCGCAAGCCGGATAGTTGCGGCGCGTTTGTTCCTGGCCGAAAATCGCCGCGATTTCACGGGAGGATCACAATGAACGATACCGCCGCGCCCGGGACCGCGCCCTGGATCGATCCGGAACTGATCGCCGCCGGCAGGCTGTTGCAGGAGAGGGGCCTCGTTGCGCCCGACCGCACCGTCGCCTCGCTGACCGAGGTGCGCGCGGCGCAGGACCGCATCGGCGCGTTTCTCGGCGAGGGGTCGGTCCGGCTGACGGACGAGCGCGACCTGTCCTTGCCCGGCCCGCACGGCCAAGTGCCGTGCCGGCTCTACAAGCCCGACGGGGTAAAAGACCCGCCGCTGCTGGTCTATGCGCATGGCGGCGGCTTTATGCAGGGCAGCCTGCCGAGCTGGGACCATACGCTGCGCGATCTGGCGCGCCAGAGCGGCGTCGCCGTGCTGTCGGTCGATTACAAACTGTCGCCGGAGGCGAAATTCCCGGTGGCCTATGAGGAAATGGTCGCGGTGACCCGGCTCGCGTCGCGTGAGGGCGCCGGGTTTGGCATCGACCCGACAAGGCTCGCGGTCGGCGGCGACTCGGCCGGCGGCAATCTGGCCCTCGCGACGGCGTTGGCGATGCGCGATTCCGGCGAGACGGCGCTCAAATTCCAGCTCCTGATCTACGGCGTCTATTCGACCGATACCGAGAGCGCATCATGGCGGCGCTTTGGCCAGGGGGCGGGGCTGTCGCAGACGCAGATGCGCTGGATATGGCAGACCTATCTGGCGAACCCGGAGCAGCAGACGGACTGGCGCGCCGCACCGATCCTCGCCGATCTGAAAGGTGTCGCGCCGGCGCATTTGATTGTCGGTAGTCTCGACCCGCTGCTCGACGACAGCAACAATCTCGCCGCCGGGCTGAAGGAAGCCGGCGTGCCCTGCACGTTGACCGTGTACGAGGGCCTCAATCACGGTTTTATCCGCTACGGAAGGCTGATCGGCGCGGCGCGCCGCGCCGTCGCCGATTGCGCCGCCGCGTTGAGAGCAGGTCTCGCGGCCTGAACCTCGGAACGCTCGTAGGGCGGAAAAGCCTTTAGCCCGCGGGCTTGACCCGCGGGGCAGCGCCTTCTGCCAAGCCGCGTGCGCGATACCGGCGGATGGCCTCCGGCTTTCGCCGGGGTTATCCGCCCTGCGCTGTGCAGGCGGGGGTCGCGCGGCGCAGCCGCGGGCCTGGAAGGCGCGCCTCGGCCTACCGGATGGCCGCCGCGACCGCCGCGCCGAGGTCCTTTGTGCCGGCGTTGCCGCCGAGATCGGGGGTGCGGGTGCCGCCTTCGGCCAGCACCTCGGCGATCGCCCGCTCGATCGCCTGCGCCGCTTCGGTCTCGCCGAAATGGTCGAGCATCATCGCGCCCGACCAGATCTGGCCGATCGGGTTGGCGACGCCGCGCCCGGCGATGTCGGGGGCCGAGCCGTGCACCGGCTCGAACATCGACGGGTATTCGCGTTCGGGATTGATGTTGCCGGAAGGCGCGATGCCGATCGACCCGACGCAGGCCGGCCCCAGATCCGACAGGATGTCGCCAAACAGGTTGGACCCGACAACGACATCGAACCAGTCGGGATGGCGCACAAAATGCGCCGTCAATATGTCGATGTGGTACTGGTCGGTCTGGACATCGGGATACTCGGCGGCGATCGCCGCAAAGCGTTCGTCCCAATACGGCATCGTATGAATGATGCCGTTCGACTTTGTCGCCGAGGTCACGTGTTTTTTGCGGGTGCGGGCCAGCTCGAACGCATAGCGCATGACCCGGTCGCAACCGCGCCGCGTAAAGACGGCCTGCTGCATCGCCATTTCGAGATCAGTGCCTTCGTAAAGCCGACCGCCGACCGAGGAATATTCACCCTCGTTGTTCTCGCGCACGACATAGAAATCGATATCGTCGGGTTCGCGTCCCTTGAGCGGCGATTCGACACCGGCCAGCAGCCGCACCGGCCGCAGGTTGATATATTGCTGAAAGCTGCGGCGCAGCGGGATCAACAAGCCCCACAGCGAGACATGGTCGGGCACGCCGGGATAGCCGACCGCGCCGAGAAATACCGAGTCGAACGGCCGCAGCTGGTCGAGCCCGTCTTCCGGCATCATGCGGCCGGTTTTCGAATAGGTTTCGCAGCTCCAGTCGAATTCGCGCCATTCGACGGAGAAGCCGTAACGCCGCGCAGCGGCTTCGAGCACTGCGATCCCCTCGGGTACGACCTCGCGCCCGATGCCGTCGCCGGGGATGACCGCAACACGATAATTCTTCGCCATTTGATTTGCCTCCGGTCGAGAAGATTGTCTTGGGTCTAGCGTACCGCTTGCTGGCGTAATCGGGACTGTCCGACCGCGCAGAGATTTTGCCGGCGCCGTGAACCCGGCCCGACACATGCCGTTAAAAGAGTGCGCGCTTTGAGGGAAGTGCACGCTATCGGAAGATCCCAGACGAGGGCCATAAAATGCCGTTCGACGGTGTCGGATATATCGGTAACGAGTCCGTGCGGAAGATGGATGAGGTGATCGACCTGCTTGGCACGCCGGACAAGTGGTGCAAGGGCGCACTGCGCAGTCATGACGGACGATACTGCATACGCGGCGCGGTGCGCGCGGTCGATGCGGCGGATGTGCTGGAGCCGAGCATTCTGGAGGCGATCGGGCAGGTTGCCGGCAAGCGGTTCCGCCGGATCGAATCGTTCAACGACCACCCGAACACGAGCCACGAACAGGTGCTCGCCGTGTTGCAGCGGGCGCGCGACAATCTCAGCGTCGGGAATGCCGGTATCGCCGGCGAGCGGGTCGCGCAAACGCCGTCCCGGTTCGCGACGTGGCGGAGCGCGGTCGCGGGCTGGTTCGCCTGAGATTGAGGAGCGGCGGCGGCAATCTCTTCCCGGCACCGGCCCGTGCCGGCACCGTTTTCGGTGTCGGCACGGGCGGCGGCTACGGCGACCCGATACCGGCCGGCGACCAGCGTCGCGCCTCGGCCAGCAGCCGGATGACCTCCTCGTCCTCGGTCTGCGTGAAATCGCGGTAATGGGCCCCAACCGCGTAGAACGGCTCGGGGGTGGCAAGGCACACGATTTCGTCGCAATCGAGCCTCAGCTCGGCGAGACTGTCGGCCGGCGCTGCCGGCACCGCCAGCACCAGACGCGCCGGATTGCCGCCCGCGATCCCGCGCAGCGCCGCCCGGACCGTGCCGCCGGTTGCGATGCCGTCATCGACGACGATCGCGGTGCGGCCGGCAACCGGGGCGGCGGTCCGGTCGCCGGCATAGCGCCGCCGTCGCCGCTCGATCTCGGCCAGCTGGCGGTGTTTTTCCTCTTCGATATAGGCGGCTGGCGGTCGTACCTGGCGGATCACGTCGTCGTTCAGCACGAGATGCGGGTTGCCGCCGTCGATGACGGCGCCAATCCCGAGTTCCGGGTGCCCCGGCGCGCCGATCTTGCGCACGATCAGCACGTCGAGCGGCGCGCCGAGCGCCTTCGCGACCTCGAAGCCGACCGGCACGCCGCCGCGCGGCAGGGCCAGCACGACCGGATCGTCCTGCCGGTAGCGGGCGAGCGCCTGCGCGAGTTGCCGGCCGGCGTCGCGCCGATCGTCGAAAAGCCCCTCGAAAAACGGCATGTCAGGCTCCTCCCTCTCCGGCGAGGTACTGGCGGAACCAGAGGATCGCGTGACGCTGTACCGCGTCGAGCGTTCCCGGCTCCTCGAACAGGTGGCCGGCGCCGGGCACGATGACCAGTTTCTTCAGCGCCGCAATCATCCGCTGGCAGGCGACGCGGTTCAATTCGGCGACCTGCGTATCGAGGCCGCCGACGAGCAGCAGGGTCGGGACGGTCACGCGCGGCAGCGCGGCTCCGGCCAGATCGGGACGGCCGCCGCGCGAGACGATCGCCCGCACCGGGGTGCGCGGCGCCGCCGCGGCGACCAGCGCTGCTCCGGCGCCGGTGCTCGCGCCAAAATACCCGATCGGCAGACCGGCCGTCTCGGGTGCGGCGAGGCTCCAATCCGCGGCGAACGACAGACGCGAGGCGAGCAGCGGGATGTCGAACACGTTGGCGCGGTCGCGTTCCTCCTCGGGGGTCAGCAGATCGAGCAGCAATGTCGCCAGACCGGCCTCGCGCAGCGCGGCGGCGACCCGGTTGTTGCGCGGGCTCAACCGGCCGCTGCCGCTGCCATGCGCAAAGATGACCAGCCCCTCGGCATCCGCCGGGACCCCCAGCAGCGCCCGCAGACGCAGATCGCCAAATGCGATTTCGAGATTTTCCGGAACCACCGCCATGGGCGTCCTCCGTTAAGCATTGTCTGCCCGAAAACCCGCGCCATGCCTCCCGGTTCCGCCGGCGGGCACGCACCGCGCGGATCGCGCCACTTGATGGCCCCAAGCGGCCGTCACAACGGACCGCGGCGCCGCTCAATGCCAACCGGGCAGTATCAATCTGCCGCGGTCATGTCCCTTGACGATCTCCGGCGAGGCGGGGCCGATTGCGGGCATGATGAGCCTGGAAAATCCGTCGATGCCGACAGACCCGATTCGGGATGACCGCCAGATTGCCTGGCAGGGCGGGCGCCGCCGAAACATGCGGGCCGGCAAAACGCTGCTTGCCGCGCTGTTGTGCCTGCTCGTGCTGGGCGTCCCCGCCGCGCCGGCCGATGATACGCCCCGGGGACCGGCAACCGCCGCGTCGGCAACCGAACTGCCCGCGCGGGTCGAGACCCGACATTCGATCCAGACCGAAACCGGGAAGCTCGACTACCGCGCGATCGCGGAAACGATCGGCTTAACAACCCCGAAAGGGGAGCAGAGCGCGTCGATCTTTACGGTTTCCTACATCGCCGAACCCGAAGCGGCCCAACCCGCCAATGGACAGCTCCCGGCCATTGTCCGGAACCGGCCGGTGGCGTTTGTCTTCAACGGCGGACCCGGCGCCTCCGCCGTGTTCCTGCATCTCGGCGCGCTGGGGCCGCGCATTCTTGAGACGCCGCCATCCGGCGCGGTGCCAAGCCCGCCCTACGTGCTGGCGGACAATCCGCATACCTGGCTGCCCTTTGCCGATCTCGTCTTTGTCGATCCGGTCGGCACCGGGTACAGCCGCGGCACCGGCACGGACGACAACCCGGACAAGCCGTTCTGGGAGGTGCGCAGCGATCTGCGCTCGCTGGCTGCGGTCGTGCGGCGCTGGCTGACCCGGCACAACCGCTGGACATCGCCGGTCTATCTCGTCGGCGAGAGCTATGGAGGGCTGCGCGCGGCGGCGCTGGGGCGGGTGCTGGTGCAGGATGTCGGTATCGCGGTCAGCGGGTTTGTGCTGGTCTCGCCGGCGCTCAGTATCGATCTGCTGCACCCGGATGTCAGCAATGTGCTGGCCCCGGCCCTGCAATTGCCGAGCTACGCCGCAACGGCGGCGGCCTTTGGCGAAACCTCTCCGACCGGGCGGGCCAGGGAGGCCGAGCGCTTTGCGCTGACCGACTACATTACCGGCCTGGCCGCTCTGACCGGCATTCCGGAGCCGGGGAACGCGCTGATCGAGCGCACCGCCGCGCTGATCGGCCTGCCCGCCGAAACCGTCCGGCGGGCGCGCGGCCGGGTGGACCCGCGCAGCTTCGCGCGCGAATTGCGCCGCCCGGAACGGGAGGTTCTGAGCATCTATGACGGCACGGTGACACGCCCCGGCACCGGAAACCCGCGATCCGACCGCGCCGGCGACCCGATCCTCGACACTTCGGTCGCCTCGCTGACCGCCGCCTTCAAAGCCTATGCCGGCGACGAACTTGGATACCGCACCGAACAGCCCTATCGGGTGCTGGCGCGCGACGTGTCGCAGGGCTGGGACTGGGACGCGGCGCGCGGCGAGGGCGGGCTCGGGATCGCGCTCTCCTCGCTGCAGGACACGCTGCTGCTTCTGCCGCAGGCCAAGGTCTTTGTCGCCACCGGGCTGTACGATCTGGTGACTCCCTATTTCGCGGCGCAATGGCTGCTCGATCAGCTCGCCCTGCCGGAAACCGCGCGCCGGCGGATCCATCAGCGCGTCTACGAGGGCGGGCACATGATGTACATGCGGCCGCAGGTGCGCGCCGCGCTCGCCGCCGATGCAGCGCCAATCTTCGCCGCCGCGGCAGCGCCCGCGCGCTGAGCGCGACCTGCCGTTACGCGATCGGGGGCCGCGCGAGCGGGGCCACGAGCGCGATTTCGTCCCGATCTGCGGTTTGCCGGCGGTTCAGGCGCTGGTCGCGCGCGATCCCGCCCGCGTCGAGCGGCTGTTTTTCGAACCGCGCCTCGCCGACGCACTGGCCGGAGCGCGCCGCCTGATGGCGCAGACCCGCAAACCGTACCGCGAGGTCGCTGCCGACGAGCTGGCGCGGATTGCCGGCACCGTGCGGCATGGGGGCGTCGTTGCGGTCGCGCGCCCGCGCCCGCTGCTTCCGTTCGACCCGAAGAGCGTCGCCCTCTGGACGCGCGAGAGCCGGCCGCTGCTGGTCTTCGACGGTATCGGCAATCCGCACAATCTCGGCGCGATCCTGCGCAGCGCCGCCTATTTCGGCGTCGCGCGCGTGATCCTCGCCGAACGCCCCGAACAGGCGCTGCCCTCGGCCGCCAGCTATCGCGTCGCCGAGGGTGCGCTCGAACATCTGCTGCTCTATCGCGCGAAGCTGCCGGCCGCGATCGAGGTGCTGCGCCGGGGCGGTTTTCGCGTGGTCGGCACCGGTCTCGGCTGCGCGATCCCGCTCGCCGATTTTCGCAGCGCCAATCTTTACAGCGATAGGCCGGTCGTCCTGGTGCTCGGCAATGAGGAACGCGGCGTCGATGCGGCCACGCTCGCCCTGTGCGACTCGGTTGTGACGATCCCCGGCGCAACGATGTCCGGCGCGGGCGGCGTGCAGTCGCTGAACGTTGCCGCCGCCGCGGCAATCCTGCTCTACGTCCTGACCGCACGATGAACCTGTGACCGGCTCGCGCCGGCGCTGCGGCCTCCTGCCAGACCGGCCGCCGCCCTACCAAGGCGGAAACAGGCCGGCCATCGGCAGAACTTACCGGATATGGACGGCGTTTAACCGGTGAGCACCAGGACCCTTGGTGCCCTCAACCGCAGGACGGAGCCATCTCGATGAAGACGGTAATGAGCGGAGTAGTCGTAGCGGCCATCCTTGCGCTCGCAATGCCGGCATGGGCGGACGCGCCGGGTAACTATCGTTCGGATATGCGCGGCCAAGGCATGTCGATGTCGCAGGCCAAGAAGGCGCAGGCAGCCCGCGGCTCGCAGAGGAATATGAACCGCGCCGCAATGCGGCAATGGGACCGGCCGGCCATGTCGCGCATGGGCGCCGGCGCGAGCCCGACCGACAATGTCGCGAACGAGCTGAACCGGATGGAAGCTCAGAGGCTGATGACCGGGGGCAGCACGCCTCCGATGGGCGGCCCGGCTATGGCCCCGATGGGCGGCCCGAATATGGCTCCAATGGGAGCCCCGCCGCCGCGGCCCATCCCGGGGCAGTAATCGGCAGAAATTCACGCTGAAGCAGGAGACGAGATCGGCGGCCCTACCGCCGATCCGTCTCAGCTGCACAGGGCGCCGCGGGTCGTACCGCTGCGCCATCCTCCCGGCCCCTCGCCGCTCTACCGACGCGCTTGCCGCTCGACCCTAAATCGTGAATAGAGAGAGAGCCCAACCGCGGAGATCGGTTCGATGCGCGCGCTGCTGCTGGTCTGTCTCGTCTCGCTCGCGGGCTGTGCGCAGGAGCCGCGGGTCGAGGCTTTTACCGCGACCGGACCGCGCTCGTTTCTCTATGCCGCGCAAACCAATACCGTCATGCCGCCGAACGACGACGGCACGGCCGAGCGCATCCGCCGGTACTGGATCGCCGATGCGGTGATGGTCAATGCGCTGTGCCTACAGGGCTACGCAATCGAGACGCGGCGCTTTGTCCCCGATCCGGTCGGCAATGGCGGCGCAATCCTTTATTCGGGGCGCTGCCTCGATCCCTGATTCGGTCCCTGATTTGATCCCTGGCCCCAGCAGTCGAGCAGCGGCGCGGCGGCGCCGGTGACGGGATCGCACGCGGGCAGCGTCACCGCCCTGATATTGGCGGCGGCGCGGTCGTGCCGGTCCGGTTCGGCGCGGCACATATCCGGGGTCTGGCCGCGCGGATAGGAGCCGATCACCAGCAGATCGGCGCTCGCCGCCTCGCGCTTGTGCGCGACCCCGGCCGGGATCACGACAACGTCGCCGGCGCGCAATTCGACGCTCCGGCCGTTCTCACCGCCGAGCCGCACGCGGGCGCTGCCGCGCGCGATCCCGAGCACCTCGTGCGCCGTACTGTGGTAGTGGTGGTACGGGTGGATGCCGTTGCGCCACGAATCGGGCCAGAGATTGCGGGCGAACATTGCTTCGCATGTCGTGGCGCGGTCGCCGGTGCCGGGCAGCGCGCCGCGATAGACGACAAGCGGCAGGACGCTGTTCGGCACGGCGCCGTCGCTGGCGAAATGGTAGGTTTCGATAACGGGATTGCGTGTTTTGTCGCTCATGACCGCCTCGATCCGGGTTCGCCGGGATGTGATGCACGGAAAACGCCCGGCCGCAAGATCGTCCGCGCCCGCGAAGCGCCCTCAATCGCCGCCGAGGCCGGCGACCGAAAACGTGTCGCATGCCCTCAAATCGCCGTTCTGCAAGCCGGTTCTGAACCAGTGCACCCGCTGCGCCGAACTGCCGTGGGTGAACGCGTCCGGCACGACGACGCCGCGCGCCCGGCGTTGCAGGCGGTCGTCGCCGACCGCGCTCGCGGCGTTCAGCCCTTCTTCGATGTCGCCGCTCTCCAGAATCTGGCGCATGCGCTCGGCGCGGTTCGCCCAGACACCGGCGATGCAGTCGGCCTGCAATTCGAGCCTAACCGAGATCGCGTTCGACCGCCGCCGGTCGCTGCGCGCCCGCTCGGCATTGGCCGCCGGCAAAATCCCGAGTTCGTTCTGCACATGGTGCGCGACTTCGTGCGCGATCACATAGGCCTGGGCGAAATCTCCCGGTGCGCCGAGCCGCCGCCGCATCTCCTCAAAGAACGACAGGTCGAGGTAGAGCTTCTCGTCGCGCGGGCAGTAGAACGGGCCGGAAGCCGATGACGCCATGCCGCACGCGGATTCGACGGCGCCGGTGAACAGCACGAGCGTCGGGTCCCGATAGGTCCGGCCCATGTCGCGGAACGTCTGCCGCCACACGTCTTCGGTGTCGGCCAGCACGACCGAGACGAAGCGCGCCGCCGGGTCGTTGCCGGCGACCTGCCGCGACGGCGCGGAAGACGGGCCATAGCCGGGACTGTCGGATTGCCGGGTCTGCGTCTGCGGCGCGGGATCGTCGCCGAGTATGGCGAACAGCGTGTTCGGGTCGATCCCGAACAGCAGACCGATGAGGATGATCGCGACCGCTCCGATCCCGCCAATTCCGGCGCGCATGCCGCGGCCGCCGCCGATACCGCGGCGATCCTCGATATTGCTGCTTTCCCGGCGACCCAGCCAGCGCATCGCACCCTCCCGCTCCAGCCCGTCAATGAGTAAACATTCGATAAACCGGAAATGCTGCCAAAGAGCGGCGCTTGCGCCCTGCGGGCATCGCCACGATGTTTGAGCGATGAACCTTCTCGACCGCGTGCTGTACCGCGACGGGCTGGTGCTGGTCATCGACAAGCCGGCTGGGATACCGGTGCATGCCGGGCCGGGCGGCAGTCCGAACCTCGAACACTGGTTTCCGCTGCTGCGCTTTGGCCTGCCGAGACCGCCGGCGCTGGCGCACCGGCTCGACCGGGACACGTCGGGCTGTCTCGTGCTGGGCCGGCACCCGAAGGCGCTGCGGCGGCTCGGACGGCTGTTCGCCGAGGGGCGGGTCGAAAAAGTGTATTGGGCGGTCGTTTCCGGCGTGCCGCGCGAGAGCGAGGGACGCATCGAGGCGGCGCTCGCAAAACAGGCGCGCGGCACAATCGGCTGGCGCATGGTGTTGGACCCGGCGGGACAGCATGCCATCACCGATTACCGCGTGCTCGGCGCGGAAGACGGGCGGGCCTGGCTCGAACTCAGGCCGCGCACCGGGCGCACGCACCAGATCCGCGTCCACTGCGCCGCGCTCGGGGTTCCGGTGATCGGCGACACGACTTATGGCGGACCCCCCGATTACCCGCTGCATCTGCACGCGTGCGCGATCGCGCTGCCGCTCTATCCGGCGAGGCCGCCGATCACAGTCACGGCGCCGGCGCCGCCGCACATGCGTGCGTTGCTGACCGCAACAGGCTGGCGCGAGGATGATAACGCTTCGGCGCGGAGCGCAGTGGCGTGAGCGAGACGCCGATCACGGTGCGGCAACTGACCCTAGCTGACGCAGCGCTGTTCCGCGAGATCCGGCTCGACGGGCTGCGCCGCGACCCCGACGCCTTCGCCAGCACATTCGAGGAGGAAAACGAAAAGGAGCTGTCGTTTTTCGCCGAGCGGCTGACGACTTCAGCGGTTTTCGCCGCCTCCCGCGGGAGGGAAACGCTCGGGGTCGCCGGATTTTACGTCCAGCCCGGTCCGAAGCACGGGCACAAGGGCCTGATGTGGGGCATGTATGTCAGGCCGCGGATGCGCGGAGCCGGGATCGGCGCGAGGCTGATCGAGGCGGTCATCGACCATGCGCGATGCCGTGTCGAGCTGATTCAGCTCCGCGTCATCAGCGACAACCCGGCTGCGCGCCGTCTTTACCAACGGTTCGGCTTCGAGGAATACGGGCTGGAGAGGCGGGCCGCGAAATATCGCGGCCGTTATCATGACGACGTACTGATGGCAAAAATGCTGGTGCCGGATCAAGAGCCGGGTTCCGGCCCGCCGAGTGGAGACGGCAGAAGATGATCCCGCGCTACAGCCGGCCGCAAATGGCGGCGATCTGGGAACCGGAGAACAAATTCCGCATCTGGCTCGATATCGAGGTCTATGCCTGCGAGGCGCAGGCGAAACTCGGGGTCATTCCGGAGAGCGCGGCGCGCGCGGTGCGCGAGCGGGGCGCGTTCGAAGTCGAGCGGATCGACGCGATCGAGCGCGAAACACGGCACGACGTGGTCGCGTTTCTGACCAATGTCGCCGAGCATGTCGGTCCCGATGCGCGCTTTATGCACCAGGGGATGACATCGAGCGATGTGCTCGACACCTGCCTCGCGGTGCAGCTCAAACAGGCCGCGGACATCCTGCTCGACGATCTCGACAGGCTTCTCGATGTGCTCAAGCGGCGCGCGGTCGAGCACAAATACACGCCCGCGGTCGGACGCAGCCACGGCATCCACGCCGAGCCGACGACATTCGGGCTGAAGCTCGCCGGGCACTGGGCCGAATTCGCGCGCGGGCGCGAGCGCCTCCTCGCCGCACGACGCGAGATCGCGACCTGCGCGATCTCGGGCGCGGTCGGCACCTTCGCCAATATCGATCCGTTCGTCGAGCAATACGTCGCCGAAAAGCTCGGTCTCGCGCCGGAACCGGTCTCGACCCAGATCATCCCGCGCGACAGGCACGCCGCGTTTTTTATGACCCTGGCGCTGATCGCCGCCGGCATCGAGCGGCTGGCGACCGAGATCCGGCATTTGCAGCGCACCGAAATCCGCGAGGCCGAGGAGTATTTCTCGCCGGGGCAGAAGGGTTCGTCGGCGATGCCGCACAAGCGCAACCCGGTGCTCTCGGAAAACCTGACCGGGCTGGCGCGGCTGATCCGCTCGCACGTGACGCCGGCTCTCGAAAATGTCGCGCTGTGGCACGAGCGTGACATCTCGCACTCCGCCGTCGAGCGCATCATCGCGCCGGACGCAACGGTCGCGCTCGATTTCGCGCTGGCGCGGCTGACCGGGCTGATCGACCGGCTTGTCGTCTATCCCGAGCGCATGCGTGAGAACCTGGAGTCGCTGGGCGGTCTCGTCGATTCGCAGCGCGTGCTGCTGGCGCTGACCCAGGCCGGGATGAGCCGCGAGGACGCCTACCGCCTTGTGCAGGGCCACGCGATGGCAGCGTGGCATGGGGAAGGCCGCTTCGCCGACCGGCTCAAATCCGATCCCGAGATCACAAGGTTTCTGCCGGGGCAGACGATCGACGGTCTGTTCGACACGGAATATCACCTGAAGCATGTCGATACGATCTTCCGCCGGGTGTTCGGCGGGTAGGCAACCGCCTCGCGCCGCCTGTCGCGGCGTGTCGGCCAAGGGCTGCCGCCACCTTTCCGGGAACAGCACCGATGCTATTACCGTTGTCGCACAACGGTTGCGGATGGAGGAAAAGATGGTTCGCTCCAGTATCGGCGCGTGCGTCCTTGGCGGAGTGATGGCCGTGGCGGGCGCCGCCGCCGCGCAGCATCCGAGACTGATCCCGGCGCAATGGTGGCAAGCGCCCCCTCCGGTTCAGATGGAGCGGGAATTCAACTGCGAGCAGGCGCGTCAGGCGCTGCAAGAAATTCAGGCGCGCTGGTATTATGCGCCGCCCTGGGAGCAGCAGCGGATGGCTGCCTGGCGCGACTTTATCGTCCAGCGCCAGCGCATGCTCAACTGCCCCTGGTAGCGGACGGTTGCCGGCCATATCCGGGCATTGAGCCGGCTGCACGAGACAAGTCGGGTTGCCGAGGGCGCTTCAGGACCGCCGGCCTCCGGCCTCTCGTGCAAGCCTCGCTTGCGCTGAGGCGAAGCCTTGCTTCGCCCGATGCCGGCGGGATGCCGGCGGTCCCGCGGGGGTGCTCCGGGACGGCGCAGCGGGCCAATCTCAAACCGAGATATCACCCCGGGCAGGGTAATGTCTCAGTTTGAATGTAACAGCGGCACTGTCATTCCGGGGCCGTCCGCAGGGCGGAAACCGGAATCCATGAACATCAACCTCTCCAAGGACTTCAGGGGCCTGTGTTGATGGATTCCGGGGCGCGGGCTACGCCAGCGCCCCGGAATGACAAGGTTGCAATTCAAACTGAGACACTACCCCGGGCAGGGGTCGCTCGACCGGCTGTCGCGATGCTTGTATGATCCGCCTTATTCCGGATCAACCGTCCCGCGCCGTTCGCGGCGAAGCGGCAGGAGGAAAACCCATGCAAAGTTCGCTGCGCAGTTTCAGCGGCCCCCGCATCAAGTACACGCCCGAGGACTCGCCCTACGAGGCGATCACGGTCGACAAGCTGACCCCGATCATCGGCGCCGAGATCGGCAATGTTGATCTGCGGACCCCCAGCAATCGGCAGATGGATGAAATCCATCGCGCGCTCGCTGAGAACCTGGTGATCTTTTTCCGCGACCAGCATCTCAGCCAGGAGCAGCACCTCGATTTCGGCCGCAAATTCGGCGATCTGCACATCCACCCGGCGGCGCCGGCCGAACCCGGCCACCCCGAGCTGATGAAAATCCACGCCGACAAGGACAGTTTCCGCGCCAACGGCGAGGGCTGGCATTCGGATGTGTCGTGCGACCCGGAGCCGCCGATGGGCAGCATCCTCTATATCAGGAAATGCCCGCCGCGCGGCGGCGACACGCTGTTCGCGAATATGTACGCCGCCTACGAGGCGCTGTCCGACCGCATGAAGACCTATCTTGAGGGCCTGACCGCGCGGCACGACGGCGAGCATTATCGCGGCCAGTACAAGAATTACGGGGTGCAGGACAAGGAGAGCTATCCTTACGCCGACCACCCCGTCGTGCGCACGCACCCGGTCACGGGCCGCAAGGGGCTCTACGTCAACGAGGGATTTACCCGCTATATCAACGGTATCCCGCGCGACGAGAGCGCCGGCATCCTGAACTACCTGTTCAAGCACATGGCTAACCCGCTGTTCCAGTGCCGCTTCCGCTGGCAGGAAAACTCGATCGCGTTCTGGGACAATCGCTGCGTCCAGCACCACGCGATGTGGGACTACTGGCCGCATACCCGCTCGGGCAACCGGGTCACGGTCAAGGGCGACCGGCCGGTGTGATCTGCCCGTAGGACCCCCACCCCAACCCTTTCCCGCACGCGGGGGAGGGGCCTGTGTGCAGCGGGCAGCTTGGCCAGCCCTCGCTTCCTTCCATAGCGCGCTCCGCTTGTCATCACCCTCCCCTCCCCGAGCTTGACCCGGGGATTGCGGGGGAGAGAGGGGCGGGGGTAAGTGGGGCGATCCGTATGCCGATCCCAGGAGAAACCGCGATGACCCGCAGCGTCGCCCGCCTGCTGGCGGAGAGCCTCGAAGCGCACGATATCGACCAGGTCTATTGCGTGCCGGGGGAAAGCTATATCGGGCTGACCAGCGCTCTCATAGAGCGCAACTCGATCCGCGTTGTCGTCTGTCGCCACGAGGCCGGCGCCGGGTATATGGCCGTCGCCGACGGCAGGCTGCGCGACCGCGCCGGGGTGGCGCTCGTCTCGCGCGGACCCGGCCTGTCGAACGCGATGGTGTCATTGCATTCGGCCTATCACGACGCGACCCCGATGGTCATGCTGGTCGGCCAGGTCGAGCGCGGCGATTTTGGCCGGCTCGCGTTGCAGGAGCAGAACTACTCGCGGCTGCTGTCGGATGTCACAAAACAGGTCATCGAGGTCAACGAGCCGGAGCAGGCCTCGGAGGCGATCGCCCGCGCGTTTCACCTCGCCGAGAGCGGCACCCAGGGGCCGGTGGCGGTGATCCTGCCCGAGGACATCTTCGACGAGGAGACCGACGCCGAAACCGATGCACCGCGTCCGCATGTCGTCGCCGGGCCGCGTGAAGAGGATCTGGAGCGGCTCGCCGATATGCTCGCGAAAGCCGAGCGGCCGCTGGTGCTGGTCGGCGGCGCGATGCTGGCCGATGCGGTGCGCGACAGGGCGGCGCTGACCGATCTGAACCGTCTCGCCGAGGAATGGGTATTGCCGATCAGCCCGACGCATCGCCGACCGCAACTGTTCGATGCGACGCATCCGAATTACGGCGGCTATATGGGGATTCGCGTCCCGCCTGCGCTGATCGGCGAGATGAAGAAGGCCGATCTGATGATCGCGCTCGGCGAGCGGATGACCGATACGGTCAGCCAGTCCTATTCGTTCCCAAAAGCGCCGACGCCGCAGCTGCCCTTTGTCCATGTGTGGCCCGATCCGAACGAGGTCGGCCGCGTCTGGCGTCCCGATCTCGGCATCCCGGCCAGCCCGCACGAGGTCATCAAAGGTCTGTTAAAGCGCGGCGCGCCTCCCGATGCTTCGAAACGCAAGGATTGGGTCGCCGGCCTCAACGCGATTCACAGAAGGCTGCTGGCGAAGGAATGGGAGCCGACCGAGGACGGCGTCAATTTCGCGGCGATCGTCTGCGAAGTGGACAAGCACCTCGCGCCGGACGCGACGGTGACGACCGACGCCGGCAATTTCGGCAGCTTTGTCCACCGCTATATCGGGTTCCGGCAGGGTCAGGTGTTTCTCTCGTCGGTGGTCGGCGCGATGGGGTCGGGGATGCCGATGGCGGTCGCCGCGGCGCTGCGCCGGCCGGGTACGCAAATCGTCGCGTTTGTCGGCGACGGCGGCGCGCTGATGATGGGCAACGAGATCGCGACCGCCGTGCAGTACGGCGCCAACCCGATCATGATCATCTCGGACAACCGGATGTACGGCACGATCGGGATGCACTCCTATGTGCGCTATCCCGAGCGCGCCTTTATGGAGGGGACGCGGCTGACCAACCCCGATTTCGCCGATTGGGGTCGCTCGTTTGGCGCCGAGGGGATCACGATCCGCAGCGAGGACGAGGTCAGGGACGGGATCGCGCGCGCCTTTGCGGTCAGGACAAAGCCGGTGGTCGTGCATTGCCTGACATCAGCGATCCAGATGAGCGCCTGGCGGCGCTACACCAGGTCCGAGACGCTGCCCTAGCGGGCACGAACGCGCCGGTCGGACCGGATGCCGGCTTTTAAGGCAGCCGTCGGTCCCGGCCGCCGCCAGCCTGAGAGGCGTCGCGGGTTTGGTCCGATTGCAAGCCCTCGATATGGACGCGGCCGTCGCTTTTCGACCGCGGCTCGTCGGCGCGCCGCTCGATCCAGCTCTCGTTCATCGTGCTCGCCTTGTAGATCAGATAATGGACGAGCAGCAGGACGCCCCAGCCCGCCGGCACCCAATACAGCCAGCGCCAGTCCGTCGCGGCGGCGAGCGCGAGGCTGGCGACGGCGGCGGCGGCGAACACCAGAAAATGTGTGCCGAAGCCGGCGACACCAAACCGTTTCAGCCGCTCCGGACCGCTCATCACGCCGACTCCGTGCGTTCGGGCATTCGGCCGCAAGCGCGCGCGGGGCCGGAAACGCGCGGACGATAGCGCAGCCGGAGCAGCAGGGTCACGGCAATCGGCCCCTTGTGGTCGGTCGTGTCATCGGGATGAGACCCGGGTTGCGGACAATATAGCCTTGCCGGACCGCCGTCGGCATCGCGGGTGCGGTTATCACCGCAACCGGACTGTCGAATGGTGAGAGCGCCCGCGCCTCGGGGCGAACGCTCTCAAGCAGCAATTACCCCCGGCTGAACCCCTCCAACTCGCGGGCGGCCCAATCCAGTGCCTGCTCGATCGTTTTGCCCTGCTGCGTGCACTGCGCGATCATCTTTGTGACCGTCGCCTGCGCATAGATCTGATTGGCGATCGTGGTCGGCGACTCGGAGTAGGGGATCACCGCCTGCACGTCGCCGCGCGGCGGGTAGTTATAGATCGAGCCTTTTGGCGGACCCTCTTCGCTCCAGGTCTTGAAGTCGCGCAGACCCGAAAACGGCGGAATGTCGTAACCCTTGCTGGCCGCGACGGTCTGCTCGACCGACGATCGCTGGCCGAGATAGGCCAACAGGCTTTTTGCCGCCGGGATGTTTTTCGAGAAACCCCACACCCCCCAGAAGAACGGCACCGTCGGGTCGAACCGTCCCTTTGGTCCCTTTGGCGAGGGAAACGTCCAGAGCTGCTCGGCTATCTTTGGCGCATCCCGCACTGCGACGGCCCAGGCCGAGGGCGGGTTGAAAATCAGCGCCGCCTGACCGGAGACCAGCGCCTTGTTGTTTGATGAATCGTCCCAGGAAAAAACCCCCGACGGGAGAAACGGAACCGCGCGCTTCCACCATTCGAGGACCTGCCGCATTTCCGGCGACTTGACGGTGATGTTGCCGTCCGCATCGGTCATTTGGGCGCCGTGCGCGCGCAAGACGGCGTAAACCGTGGCAACCGCGTCGTTGGTGACCCCGAGCGGCACGCCGAAAGAATGCTCCGCCTTGTGGCATTTTTCGGCGGCCGACAGAAAGGTTTCCCAGGTCCAGTTGTCGGAGAGTTCCTTGTCGGCCGGCGCGTCGGCCGGATACATTTTGCGCAGGTCGAGGCCGACATACTCCTTGAAGTAATCGATGCGGGCGCAGGCGGGCAGGGTCGGGCTGCCGACCGTTGCCGGCATCGCGATCCACCGGCCCTTCTGCTTTGCGACCGCGGCGATCCCGGGCGGAACCTCGCCGTTCGCCTGCATCAGCTCGGTCATCAGATCGTCGAGCGGTGTCAGCGAGTCGGCCTGGGCGGCGCCGGCCCATGCCAGAAAGGTCAGCATGTCGTGTCCGGACTTGGCCTGCGCCTCGGCCGCGCCGGTCAGCAGCAGCTTGTCGCCTTGCGAGGTGATGTAGTCGATCGAGATATCGACCTTTTCCTTTTCGGCCCACTGCCGGCACAATCTGGTCAGCGTGTCGTTGGCGCCGGGCACCCAGTGGTCCCAGAAGCCGACCGACAGCCTGCCGGCGGCAAAAGCGCCCCGCACAAACGGCGTCGTCAACGCAGCGGTCGCGGCAATCGCGGCGCTCCGTTGCAGAATGGTGCGCCGCGTCACTGAATTGGCCATGTTTCCTCCCCGGTTCGATTATTGGACCCGCTCGGCGGGTCCTGCGCCGCCGTGAATCGGCGGATGTCGCAAAGCCTAGCGCAGCCCGCGCGGAAAAACATCTTCCGCTTGCGGAAGCCGAGCCGATCCCCGCGATCGACAACAGGAACCCCGTGGCGCAACCCCGCGGGGTCTAAACACGGCGGCAGACGTTAAGGGTAGGATACGACCGCGTTGTCGTCCGGCAGCGGAATAAACTCCTCGTCATCCCCCGGTACGGTCGCGAAACGGCCCGCTTTCCAGTCGGCTTTCGCCTGCTCGATGCGCTCGCGCCGCGACGAGACAAAATTCCACCAGATATGCCGGGGTCCGTCCATCGTCTCGCCGCCGATGACGGCGACCCGCGCGGCGCTGCCCGCATTGTTGCCGATCGTGATCGGATCGCCGGGGCGGAGCACCACGAATTGTCCGGCCGGAACGCGATTACCGGCGATATCTACCGCGCCCGACATCACGTAAACGGCGCGCTCTTCATGACCGGCGTCAACCGGCAGGACAGCACCGGGATCGAGCGTGGCATCGGCATAGATCGTGTCGGAGAAGGTCCGGACCGGCGATTGGAGACCCCAGCCCCGCCCGACCATCAGCCGGACGCGCTTGCCTTCGGCGTCGAGGGTCGGGAGGTCGGAATCGGGGTAGTGCGCAAAACTCGGCTCGGTTTCCTCATGCGCCGCCGGCAGCGCCACCCAGGTCTGGATGCCGAACAGGCGGGAGCCGTGCGCCCTGGGCTCCGCGCCGGTCCGTTCGGAATGCACGATACCGCGTCCCGCGGTCATCCAGTTGACCGCGCCGGGCCGGATCGGCTGCCTCGTACCGAGGCTGTCGCGATGGATGATCTCGCCCTCGAACAGATAGGTGACCGTGGCGAGATTGATATGCGGATGCGGGCGGACATCGAGCCCCTGGCCGGGAGCAAACCCGGCAGGCCCCATTTGATCGAAGAAAATAAACGGGCCGACCATCTGCCGCGCACGGGACGGCAGGGCGCGGCAGACCTCGAAACCGCCAATATCCCGCGCGCGCGGGACGATCACGGTTTCAAACGCGGTATTCGGTATATCGCCCATCAGCGCATCTCCCGGTTTCGGTAAAGGCCGCGGGGGCGAGCCTAAACCTTGGGAGGGGCCGAGCAAGGCAAAGCCCGTCGCTCCGGCGAGGCGTCTCGATGGGTTTCGCGCTGCTCAAACCATCCTACAAGAGCGGCACCGGGCGCGGTTGCAGGGGTTCGCCTGTCGGGGCTTCGAGCGCCGCGCGGTCCCAGCCGCCCAGCTCGGCGGCTGCCCGGTACGTGCTTTCGAGAAACGCCAGCAGCGTCGCTTCCGGATCGGCCGATTGTCGCACGGCGTCATACGGCAGCAGAAACTCGCTGAGCCGGCGATCGAAATACGCCCCGTCCGGCCCCGGCGGCGCGTCGGCAAAACCGTCCGGCGCGGGATAAGCATAGGAATAAAACGCCGGAAAATCGGTCCCGCCGCCGCCCGGCCAGAACCCGGCCGACGAGACCTCGTGACTATACGCCTCGCGCGTCACCGGATCCGGCAATCCCGGAATGCCGCCGGGGTGGAGCGGTGCCCGGCGCCCGGAGAAACGGGTCAGGGCGAGATCGAAACTGCCCCAGAACAGGTGTACGGGGCTGACTTTGCCGATAAAACCCGTGCGGAAACGCTGGAAGACCGGCGCCATCGCGACGAGCGCCTGGTAAAAGCGCGCGACCGAGTCGGCATCGTAGGGCCGGGTCCGCCAGTCGTCACGGAACGGGACCGGGTCCGGCACTTCGTTGGGCCGGCCGTGAAACACCGAGATGCCGCCGAGCGATGCGATCATCTCGACAAACCGCGCGTGGAATTCGGCGACCGACATCGCACCCAGCGGGATAGCGGCGCGGCTTCCGTCGCTGGCTGTGCCGGTGACTTCATGCGCGATGAGGTCGAATGCGATCTCGATGGCTCCCGGCCCGTCCGGGACGGGTCCGGTGGTCAGACCGCGCGCGGTGACGTACAGCGTCGCGTGCCAGGAATGATTGACCCATGGCGTCCGCGCGAGCCGATACTTGCCGGCGACCTGCGTGTAAAGGTGAAGCGCGGAACAGGTCTCGCGCCACGGCTCGAACGGGAGCTCGGGCCAGTTCGCGTTCACCGCGGACCTCCGGCAATATTGTCGCGACACGCGTCAGAGAGCCGCCGGTCGGGTTTGGCGCTCTCCAAAAGCATGACCCGCCGAGCCGACGCGGTCAACAACCGCATCGGGCGGTCGTTCGCGGCTCACACAGCGCCGTCAAATACGTGCCGTTCCGCCAAGTTTCGCAGAAAGGCAAGGACATTTCTGATCGCCTCGGGGTAGATCTGATCCTCATCCTTGCCGACCTGCTCCAGTATTGCTATGGCGCCGGCGAGCGTCGCGGGTCTTGCCGTCATCATCACCTCGCCGATCGGCGGCAATAGAGCCCAGACGAGGGGCGAAACGGCGGACCCGTCGTCGCAATACCATCCGTGGCCGTCCCAGCAGCCGATGGCCCATTCCGCGTCGCCGCCCAAGCCAAGAAGGCACGGGCCAAAACTTTTTCCCGATCGCACCGGTGCCGAGTCGATAGGGGCCAGAACGAACTCGGTAACCTTGCCGCCCCGCATCAGGCTGAACGGATCATCGATAACCATTTTTCTTGCCTCCCTTTAACAGGCGGAGGTTGGCTGGTGCGACGGACTGCTCCAGGCAGCTACGAGGATTGCGGCCCACGATCCGCCCTGCAACTTAGCATAGTAATCTATGCCCAATATCGGGATAGGTAAATAAATGATTAACACGCGGGCGCCGGCATCGCGTGCTGACAGGGAAATTTTGCCAGGCTCCCGGATTGTTGCTTTTTATATATTTAAAATTGCACCTTAGAGCGTGATCGTTTCAGGTTGAAGCGTAGCCGGCATTGGCGAGGTAGTTTGCGCATTCCTGTGCGGAGAAATGATCGAGCAAGGAGCCGATCTGGCGCCACGTGTCCTCGGTGGTGCGCGGATC
>JBFWVT010000018.1:0-70822 GCA_050246595.1 Alphaproteobacteria bacterium | reverse complement strand
CGATCGAGCAGGTCTTCGCCAAGCTCAAGACTCTGCTGCGCAAAGCCGATCCGCGCACCACCGATGCTACCTGGCGCCAGATCGGCTCCTTGCTCGATCATTTCACCGCACAGGAATGCGCAAACTACCTCGCCAATGCCGGCTACGCTTCAACCTGAAACGATCACGCTCTAACTTTCGTCGCGGTTGCGGCCGAGCGCTTCGAGTTGCAGCCGCAGCGCCTCGATCTGCGCCTCAAGCCGGTGCAGCCGCGGGTCCTCCGCCTCGGCTTTCGGCGGTTCGCCGGTCTCCTTTGGGGCGGCTGCGGCCGGGCCGGCGGTGTCCAGGGCGGAGGGCGACAGCATGCGCAGCGCGCGCTCGAACATCGCCATGTTCTGCTTGCCGATTTCCTCGAACTGGCCAAACGGAAACATGCCGAACGTGGCGCGCAGATTGCTGCGCATCTGCTCCTGGTTGCGGGCAAAGGCGATCATCGCCTGCTCCAGATAGCCGGGCACGAGAAACTGCATGTTGTCGCCGTAGAAGCTTATCAGCTGCCGCAGAAAGCTGATCGGCAGCAGGTTCTGCCCCTTCTGCTCCTGCTCGACGATGATCTGGGTCAGCACCGAGCGGGTCAAATCCTCCCCGGTCTTGGCGTCCTTGACGACAAAATCGCCGCCCTCCTTGATCATGCGGGCGAGGTCGTCGAGCGTCACATAGCTGCTGGTCGCCGTGTTGTAGAGCCGGCGGTTGGCGTATTTCTTGACGACGACCGGCTTACCGCCGCCCGGTTGGTCGCTGGTGGAATTGCTCATCCTGGCCGCCGTCCCGGTGAAGATGCTGCTGCGCACAATAGCGCGATTCGCCCGAGCCGCGCGATAAACGCGTTCCGCCGCGCCGGATCGTGAATTTCCTGCCGGCGGGGAATATGCGCGGCAGCAGCCGAGGCAGGCCCGAAAACCCGCCGAACGCGCGGGTTCGCGCCAAACGACACTCCCGACCGTGAACACGTCCGGGTTCCGTGAACACGTCCGGGTTCGGTGTTCAGTCCGATGCGGCTCCCAAACCCCCCTTCCCGCCGAGGAACCCGGCAATTTCCGGAACACCAGCCCCGGCGCGCAAATTCGCGAAGACAAACGGAAGATCGCCGCGCATCCGGGCCGCGTCGCGCCGCATGATGTCGAGGTCGGCGCCGACCATCGGCGCCAGATCGATTTTGTTGATGACCAGCAGGTCGCTGCGGGTGATGCCGGGACCGCCCTTGCGCGGTATCTTGTCGCCGGCCGATACGTCGATGACGTAGATCGTCAGATCGGCCAGTTCGGGGCTGAATGTCGCGGCGAGATTGTCGCCGCCGCTTTCGATCAGGATCAGGTCGAGATCCGGAAAGCGGCGCTGCATTTCGGCGATTCCGGCGAGATTGATCGAGGCATCCTCGCGGATCGCGGTGTGCGGACAGCCGCCGGTCTCGATGCCGAGAATGCGCTCGGCCGGCAGCGATCCGGCGCGCGTCAGGAATTCGGCGTCTTCCTTTGTGTAGATGTCGTTGGTGATCGCCGCGATCTGATAGCGCGGAGAAAAATACCGGCACAGCGCGTCCATCAGCGCGGTTTTGCCGCTGCCGACCGGGCCGCCGATCCCGACCCTCAAAGGCCCGCGGGATGTGTTGATCGTCATGATCGGAACAGCCTCGTATATTGCGTTTCATGGCGCATCGCGGCGAGATCGGCGCGCCAGGCGCAGCCGCCGAGATCGTCGAGGGTCGCATCCCGGGTTGCCGCCGCGACTTCAAGGATCGCCGGCTCGATCACGGCGAGAACGCAAAGACCCGCGCTCTGTCCGAGCGGGATCAGGCGCAGCGCGGCCGAAATCAGGTTTGCCGCGAAAGCATGCAGACAGCCGAGCGCGGCATCGTCCTCGGGAATATCGTGCCCCGCCGCGAATACGCCGACCGCGACCGGGTAGGCGATCTGGTCGGGCAGTTCCGGTCCGGACCAGACCCGTGCGGCCGTGACAAACGCCCGCCCGATATCGAGCGTTTCGGCGCGGCGTTCGCGCGACGGCGCGAGAGCGGCGGCGAGTTCGCCAATCTCCGCCAGCCGGCCCGACTCGGAAGCGGCGCGATAGGCGTGGCGCAGCAGGATCGCATCGTTGCGCCCGCCGCCATGGCGCAAGAGGTCGTCGAGCCAAACACGCAGGGTCTCGGAATCGGTGACATCTCCGGCGGCGACCGCCCATTCCAGCCCGTGCGAATAGGCGTAGGCGCCGGTCGGAAAACCCGGCGACAGAAATGTCATCAGCCGCAAAAGCGCCCGGTTTTCCATCAGAACAGAAAGTATCGCTGCGCCATCGGCAATACGGTTGCCGGCTCGCAGGTCAACAGCTCCCCGTCGGCGCGCACCTCGTAAGTCTCCGGATCGACCTCGATGACCGGCGTCGCATCGTTGTGGATCATCGACCGTTTGCCGATGCCGCCGCGCGTGTTCCTTACGGCGACGAGCGGCCGCCGAAGGTCCAGCGTATCGCCGATCCCGGCCTCCAGCGCGGCGGCCGATACAAAGCTGACGCAGCCGGCGGGCAGCGCGCCGCCGAACGCCCCGAACATCGGCCGGTAATGTACCGGCTGCGGTGTCGGGATCGACGCGTTCGGGTCGCCCATCGCGGCCCAGGCAATCGTTCCGCCCTTGATGACGAGATCGGGCTTTACGCCAAAAAACGCCGGCGACCACAACACCAGATCGGCCAGCTTGCCGGGTTCGACCGAGCCGACCTCGTGCGCGATGCCCTGCGCGATCGCCGGGTTGATCGTATATTTCGCGATATATCGCTTGGCGCGGTTGTTGTCGGCCCCGCCATTTTGATAATTGCCGTCGCCGGGCAGCGCGCCGCGCTGCGCCTTCATCTTGTGCGCGGTCTGCCAGGTGCGGATCACGACCTCGCCGACCCGTCCCATCGCCTGGCTGTCCGACGACATCATCGACAGCGCGCCAAGGTCGTGCAGGATGTCCTCGGCCGCGATCGTCTCCTTGCGGATGCGGCTTTCGGCGAAGGCGAGATCCTCGGGGATATTGCCGTCGAGGTGGTGGCACACCATCAGCATGTCGAGGTGTTCGTCGAGCGTGTTGACCGTATAGGGCCGGGTCGGGTTGGTCGAACTCGGCAGCACATTCGGCAGACCGGCGACCTTGATGATGTCGGGCGCGTGGCCGCCGCCGGCGCCTTCGGTGTGGAAGGCGTGGATCGTGCGGTCCTTGAACGCCGCGATCGTCGCCTCGACAAAACCTGACTCGTTCAGCGTGTCGGTGTGGATCATCACCTGCACGTCAAAACGGTCGGCGACCGACAGCGCGCAGTCGATCGCGGCCGGGGTCGTGCCCCAATCCTCGTGCAGTTTCAGACAGGCGGCGCCGGCCCGGATCATTTCCTCAAGCGCCGCCGGACGCGACGCGTTGCCCTTGCCGGCAAAGGCGAGATTGACCGGCAGTCCCTCGGCGGCTTGCAGCATGCGCGCGATATGCCACGGTCCCGGGGTGCAGGTCGTCGCGGCGGTGCCGGTCGCCGGGCCGGTGCCGCCGCCGATCATCGTCGTGATGCCGGAGGCGATTGCCTCCTCGACCTGCTGCGGACAGATAAAATGGATATGCGCGTCGATACCGCCGGCGGTCAGGATTTTTCCCTCGCCGGCGATGATCTCGGTGCCGGGTCCAATGACGATATCGACACCGGGCTGGATGTCCGGGTTGCCGGCCTTGCCGATGCGCGCGATGCGGCCGTTACCGATCGCCAGATCTGCCTTGACGATCCCCCAATGGTCGATAATCAGCGCGTTGGTGATGACCGTATCGGCCGCGCCCTCTTTCTGCGATGCCTGCGACTGTCCCATGCCGTCGCGGATGACCTTGCCGCCGCCGAACTTGACCTCCTCGCCATAGGTGGTCAGATCGCGCTCGACCTCGATCCACAAATCCGTATCGGCCAGCCTGATACGGTCGCCGGTGGTTGGGCCGAACATGTCGGCATAGGCGGCACGCGACAGAGAAGTCATCAGTCGAGCGCTCCCATCACGGCGCCTTGAAACCCCTGCACGACACGCCGGCCGCGATACGGGATCAGGACGATGTCGCGGCTTTGTCCCGGCTCGAACCGCACCGCGGTCCCGGCCGCAATGTCGAGCCGCTTGCCGCGCGCCGAGGCTCGGTCGAACGACAGGGCGGCATTCGCTTCGGCAAAATGGTAGTGGCTGCCGACCTGGATCGGCCGGTCGCCGGTATTGGCGACGGTCAGCACGGTGCGCGGCTGGCCGGCGTTCAGTTCGATGTCGCCCTCGGCGGTGATGATTTCTCCAGGGATCACGATGCGCCTCGATTGCGCTTATCTCGAAGCGTCATACCGGCCCACGGGTCCGGCCTGCAGCCGGCCCGAGGATAACTCCGGCCGGTATCCGCTTTTCAGCAAGCGGGGCAGCGGAAACGTGGGTCCCGGCCTTCGCCGGGACGACGGAAACATTTCCGGCGGGAGGGGAAGGCGACGGATACATTGGAAAATCTCTCACCGGATCGGCTGGTGGACGGTGACGAGTTTGGTGCCGTCCGGGAAGGTGGCTTCGACCTGTATGTCATGGATCATCTCGGCGATGCCCTCCATGACATTATCGCGGGAGAGCACATGAGCGCCGGCTTCCATCAGCTCGGCGACGCTGCGCCCGTCGCGCGCGCCCTCGACGACAAAATCGGTAATCAGCGCCACCGCCTCCGGGTAGTTCAACTTGACGCCGCGTTCGAGCCGCCGGCGCGCGACAATCGCCGCCATGCTGATCAGCAATTTGTCCTTTTCGCGCGGTGTCAGGTGCATCGCCTCTTTCCTTTGGTCAGCACAGCCACACCCGCGGCAGGTTCCGCTCGCTGCGCACCGCGCCGAGCGCCGCGATCACGGCCTGACGCAGCGGCGCGGCGCCGGCCGCCAGCAGCCGCGCAACCAGCATCCCGTCCCACCCGCTGACGCCGCTTTCCGCCGGCAAGTCCGCGAGCGCGGCGCGCACCGCATCGACGCGCCGCTCGGCCTCGGGCGCGACATGAATCAGATTTGCCACTGCCCTGGCACCGTTCGCAACGGCGGGCCGGCGCAGCAGCGCGTCCATGTCTCCGTCCATGCGCACAGCGTCGTGCCAAATCAGCCGCCCCGCTCGCCGTACCCGGATCACGTCATGGATCTGTCCGGTACGCACGCGCTCTCCCATCGCGGCGCGGCCGAAGACCAGACCCTCCACACCGACAAACCAGGACGAGTCGGAAAGTTCGACATTGAGGCGGCGATCGATCGCGCAGCCGTCGAACAGGATCGTTTCCTGCGGCAGCCACTCGGCCGCGGCGCCGTCACCGACCGACAAGCGCATGCGGACCCGCGCCGCCGGGCCGCCGGCCGGGGCACGGTAGTATCGCTCGGCCGCCTGCGAAGCGATCGTCGCACGCGCGTCCGCCGCTATCTCGAAGGCACCGATCAGTTGATCGCCACCGGCGATCCCGCCCGAAATGTTCAACGTCACGACATCCAGCCATCCCCGCTCGGAACCGCGCGGAAACCGGGCCTTCAAACAACCGGTCTGGAACAGCCTATCGAGCACGGTCGCCCCGTCCCGCCGCTCCAGGCGCACCCGCAACTCGCCGCTGGCGCGTTGGAGGCCGCACAGCTCAGACCGAAAGCCGGCGTCGTACATCCGCTTCGTCGAGTTCCCCGCGGGCGCCTTCGACAACGATCGCGCCGCGATCCATCACGGCGATCCGATCGGCCAGATCGCGCGCGAAATCGTAATATTGCTCAACAAGCAGGATGGCCAGCCCGCCGCGCTCGCGCAACAGGGCGATGACCCGCGCGATTTCCTTGATGATGCTCGGCTGGATACCCTCGGTTGGCTCGTCGAGTACGAGCAGGCGCGGCTGCATGACCAGCGCGCGGGCAATCGCGAGCTGCTGCTGCTGTCCGCCCGACAGATCGCCGCCGCGGCGTCGCAGCATCGTTGGCAATACCGGAAAGAGTTCGAAAATCTCGTCGGACAGCCGGCGCTGGCTGCGCGGCAGCACGGCAAATCCGGTCTCCAGGTTTTCGCGCACGCTCAATAGCGGGAAGATGTCGCGGCCCTGCGGGACCCACGCGATGCCGCGCCGCGCCCGCTCGTAGATCGGCAGCGAGGAAATCTCGGCGCCGTCCCAGCGGATCGAGCCGCGGCTGATCGGGTGGGCGCCGGTGATGGCGCGCAGCAGCGAGGTTTTCCCGACCCCGTTGCGGCCGAGCAGCGCGGTGATCCGGCCCGGCTCGGCCGCGATCGATACCCGGCGCAGCGCGATTGCCGCACCGTAATGCAGGTCAACACGATCGACGTGCAGCATCCCGCTCGCTCTCTTCAACGGCCGAGATAGACTTCGACAACGCGCGGATCGGCGCTGACATGGTCGATCGATCCCTCGGACAGCACCGAACCCTCGTGCAATACCGTCACCCGCACGGCGAGCCCGCGGACAAACGCCATATCGTGCTCGACGACGACGATGCTGCGGGTCCGGTTGATGTCGCGCAGCAATTCGGCGGTCTGCTCGGTCTCGGCGTCGCTCATCCCGGCGACCGGCTCGTCGAGCAGCAGCAGTTTCGGCTCCTGCGCCAGCAGCATGCCGATCTCCAGCCATTGCTTCTGACCGTGCGACAGTTCGGCCGCGAGCCGGTCTCGGTGGTCGGCGAGCCGGATCGTCGCGAGAATCTCCTCGATGCGGCGCCGCTCCTCGGCGCTCTGCCGGGCGAACAGCGCAAAGCGCGGCGTCCTGCCGCCGGCCAGCGCGAGCAGCAGATTGTCCCGGACCGAATGCGAGTCGAACACGGTCGGCTTCTGGAATTTGCGTCCGATGCCGAGCGCGGCGATGGCGGGTTCGTCGAGCCGGGTCAGATCGGTATCGTCGCCAAACACGACCTGGCCGGCATCGGGACGGGTCTTGCCGGTGACGACATCCATCATCGTCGTCTTGCCGGCGCCGTTGGGGCCGATCACGGCGCGCATCTCGCCGTGCTCTATGACCAGCGACAACCCATTCAGCGCGCGGAACCCGTCGAATGTGACGCTGACCCCATCGAGATACAGCAGGCTGTCGGCCCGGCTCATCCGGCCGCCTTGCGCGCGACACCGACCGCGGTATCTGGTTCCGGCTCGGCCGGCGCCGGGCGCGGGCGCCGCGCCAACAGCCCCATCAGACCGCGCGGCAGGAACAGCGTCACGACGATAAACAGGGCGCCGAGCGCGTAGAGCCACAATTCGGGCAGGGCGCCAGTAAACCAGGTCTTGCCAAAATTGACCAGCACCGCGCCGAGTATCGCGCCGGACAGCGTGCCGCGACCGCCGACCGCGACCCAGATCACCGCCTCGATCGAATTGACCGGCGAAAACTCGCTCGGGTTGATAATGCCGACCTGCACCACATAGAGCGCGCCGCCGATCCCGGCCATCATCGCCGACAGCACGAACACGCAAAGCTTGTACGATTCGGGACGGTAGCCGAGAAACCGGGTGCGCGCCTCGGCGTCGCGCACCGCGATCAGCACCTTGCCAAAGCGCGACCCGATCACGTACCGCGCAATCAGATACAACGCGGCGAGCACGATCGCCGTGATAACAAGCAGCGCGACCCGAGTCGTCTCGGCCTGCAACGGAAAGCCGAGAATGTCCTTGAAATCGGTCAGACCGTTATTGCCGCCAAACCCCATGTCGTTGCGGAAAAAGGCCAGCATCAGCGCATAGGTCAGCGCCTGCGTGATGATCGACAGATAAACGCCGGTGACCCGCGAGCGGAACGCCAGCCAGCCGAAAACCAGCGCCAGCACCCCCGGCACCAGCACGACCATCAGCAACGCAAAACCGAACCAGTCGAACCCGTACCAGTACCAGGGGAGTTCCTTCCAGCCGAGGAACACCATGAAATCGGGCAGCTCCGGGTTGCCGTAAACCCCGCGGGTGCCGATCTGGCGCATCAGGTACATGCCCATCGCATACCCGCCGAGCGCGAAAAATGCGGTGTGCCCGAGCGATAGAATACCGGCGAACCCCCAGACCAGATCAATCGCCAGCGCCAGGATCGCGAAAGAAAGATATTTGCCGACCAGCGCGACCGCGTAGCTCGGGACATGCAGCGGCGAGGACGGGTCCGTCCCGAGGTTCAGCGCGGCAAGCAATGCCGCTCCGCCGAGCAGCAGGACCAATGTCACGGATGTCGTGCGATCGAGCATCATGCCTCCACCGCCCGTCCCTTGAGCGGGAACAGACCGCGCGGGCGTCCCTGGATGAACAGGATCAGCAGGATCAGAACAAAAATCTTGCCGAGCACCGCGCCGGCATAGGGTTCGAGAAACTTGTTCAGGACCCCGAGGCTCAGCGCGCCGAGCGCCGCGCCCCACAGATTGCCGACCCCGCCGAACACGACGACCATAAAGCTGTCGATGATGTAGCCCTGGCCGAGATTGGGCGAGACGTTGTCGATCTGGCTCAGCGCGACTCCGGCCATCCCGGCCACCCCGGACCCGAGACCAAAGGTCAACGCGTCGATCCACGGCGTGCGGATGCCCATCGCCGCCGCCATCCGGCGATTTTGCGTCACCGCCCGCATGCGCAGCCCGAATTCCGTGAAGCGCAGGATTGCGGCCAGTGCGGCCAGGACAAGGATCGCGAACAGGATGATGTACATCCGGTTCCAGGTCAGGGTCAGCCCGCCGAGCTGCGTGACGCCGCTCATCCAGCCCGGCGTATCGACATCGCGGTTGTTGGCGCCGAAGATCGAGCGGACGGCCTGCTGCAAGATCAGCGACAAACCCCAGGTCGCGAGCAGCGTTTCGAGCGGTCTTCCGTAAAGCCAGCGGATCAGGCTGCGTTCGATCGCGATGCCGATCAGCCCGGCGACGAGAAAGGCGGCCGGCACCGCGACGAGCAGATTGGCGGCGTAGAATTCGGGGAGACAGGCGCGCATCGCCTGCTGCACGACAAAGGTCGTATAGGCGCCGATCATGACCATCTCGCCATGCGCCATGTTGATGACCCCCATGACGCCGAACGTGATCGCCAGACCCGATGCCGCCAACAGCAGCACCGAGCCGAGACTGACTCCGTAATAGAGGTTCTGCGCGATGCTCCACATGCGCAGCTGGCGGTCGATCGCGGCGACGGCCTCGCGGGCAGCGGTCGCGACGGCCTCCGGTTGTGGCTCCGCCACATTCGCGAGCAGACCGCGCGCGGCCAGATCGCCCCGCTCGCGCAGCACCGCGATCGCCGCAATCCGGTCTTCGACCGAGGCATCCGGTGTGGCAAGCAGGGCAGCAGCACGCGCCTGTTGCAGCCGTTCCGTGACCGCCTGGTCGGTTTCCGTCGCCAGGGCCTTGTCGAGCGCCGCCAGCGAATTCGGGTCGCGCGACTGGAACACCGCCTCCGCCGCGTCGAGCCGCAACGCCGGATCGGGCGAGAACAGGCGCAAACCGCCGAGCGCCGCCGCAATCGCGTTGCGCACCGGGTTGTTCACGCGCACCGGCTTCAGCGCCGCGGCGGAAACATCCGGAGCCGGCTCTCCGGTATCGGCGGCAACGATGCCGGTCGCGGTCTTGATGAACAGCGTCTTGTTCGGACCGACATGCAATCTGCCGTCCTGCAACGCGCCGATCACCTCGGCGGCGCGCGGATCGCCGGAGGTCGCGAGCCGATCGATCCCCTGGCGGACCCTGTCGTAATTGCCGGAGGCGAGCGCCGCCAGTGCGGCGTCCCGGTCCTGCGCCTGCGCGCATACCGGCGCCAGCACCGCGAAAAGCAGCAGCGCAATGAAAATGAACAAGCCGACACAAGGCAGCAATGCTCCCTCTCCGTCCCTGGGAGCGGAGAGGGTTGGGGTGAGGTGGGGGATTCCAGAGCGCCGGCCGACACCCACCTCACCCTCCCCCCTGAAGGGCGGAGAGGGGTAATGGTGCATTACCTCGCTGGAGCGTGTGGTTACTACCTCATTATTCGGTCCAATCAGCACCCCGGCCCGCACCCCCGACCCGCAGATCATCTTACGCCTTGCCGACCGCGGTGCATTTACCGGTCTTTACGTTGAAGGCGCCGCAGCGCAGCGGCGGACGCCAGTCGCCGATCAGATCCGCGGTATCGGCAACATAGGGCGACCACTCCTGCGCGACTACGAGGCCGGGCGTCTGCGACACAGTGTTGAACTGACCGTCGCCCTGGATTTCGCCGATCAGCACCGGCTTTGTGATATGGTGGTTCGGCATCATCGCCGAATAACCGCCGGACAGGTTCGGCACCGACACGCCGATCATCGCGTCGATGACCGCGTCGGGTTCGGTCGTGCCGGCCTTTTCGACCCCCTTCAGCCACATATTGAAACCGATATGGTGCGCTTCCATCGGATCGTTGGTCGTGCGGTTCGGCTTCCCGGTGAATTTGTGCCAGGTGTCGATGAATTCCTTGTTTTCCGGCGTATCGACGCTCTGGAAGTAGTTCCACGCCGCGAGGTGGCCGACCAACGGCTTGGTGTCGAGCCCGGCCAATTCCTCCTCGCCGACGCTGAACGCGACGACCGGGATGTCGGTCGCCTTGATTCCCTGGTTGCCCAGCTCCTTGTAGAACGGCACATTGGCGTCGCCGTTGATCGTCGAGACCACCGCGGTCTTTCTTCCGGCCGAGCCGAATTTCTTGATCTGCGCGACGATGTTCTGCCAGTCGGAGTGGCCGAACGGCGTGTAATTGATAAGAATATCGTCCGGTTTGACGCCTTTCAGCTTCAGATAGGCTTCGAGGATCTGGTTGGTTGTGCGCGGATAAACGTAATCGGTGCCGGCCAGCACCCAGCGCTCGACCTTCTCCTCCGACATCAGGTAATCGACCGCCGGGATCGCCTGCTGGTTCGGGGCGGCGCCGGTATAGAATACGTTACGGCTGCACTCCTGGCCCTCGTACTGCACCGGATAGAACAGGATGCCGTTCAGCTCCTCAAAAACCGGCAGCACCGATTTGCGCGACACCGAGGTCCAGCAGCCGAACACCGCGGCGCATTTGTCGGCCGACAGCAACTGCCGCGCCTTCTCGGCGAAAAGCGGCCAGTTCGACGCCGGATCGACGACGACCGCTTCCAGTTTCCTGCCGAGCAAGCCGCCGTTCCTGTTCTGCTCGGCGATCAGCATCAGCATGACGTCCTTTAGCGTCGTCTCGCTGATTGCCATCGTTCCGGACAGCGAGTGCAGCACGCCGACCTTGATCGTACCGCCGCCGGGGGAAGCGGCTGCCGGTGCCCCGGTCTGTGCCCGCGCCGGCGAGCCGACGGCCTTGCTCGCGCCCATCGCGGCAAGCGTTGCAGCGGCGACCCCCAGCCGCCCAAGGGCACGGCGTGACAGTTTCGATTGGCTGATCGACATAACGGCTCTGCTCCCTTGTGCCGCGGCAACGCGGCGCCCCAGCACAAGGTCAGCAATCTCCATGCCAAGAGCCGGGACGCTTGATTCCTGATCAGCGCCGGCCTTTGTGCCGTAATTTTGTACAGGTCCGGACCATATGCCCAAATTCCGGGCGCTTCAGACGTAATCTCGGTCGCGTCAGCCCAGGGCCTTTAGGGCTTGATGACTTGAGCCAATCGGCTGTAGCGGCGAGGCAGAGGACGCCGAGAAAGGAACACGCGGTCTTTTCGTATCGGGTGGCGACGGCGCGCCATTCTTTCAGCCGTGCCCACAATTTCTCGACGAGGTGACGGTTGTTGTCGATCCACTCCGGGCAGGCGACGGGCGCATCGGTACGTTTGGGCGGGATGGCGGGACGGGACGCGCTCCCATTCTTCCCCGGCGCTTCCTATAAAGGCCGCGCCCGCATCGAGCAGACCATCGGCAAACTCAAGCGCTTCAAGCGGATCGCCTTGCGCTGTGAGAAAACTACGCAAAACTTCGCCGTCCTCATCTCCCTCGCTTGCACCTTTATTTGGGCGAAATCCGTCCACACGGCCTAGTCGCAGAAAACCCGTGGGTACCGACGCCACACCATGTGGCGCCATACGCCGTGAGGCGATTGCTTCAATAAGGGCAAAGGCTTGCGATGCACGATGAGGCACCGTGCGGCACCAAATTTTTTGATCCGCAGTCTGGTGCTCTATCCAGTTGAGCTAAGGACGCATTTACCGCGGCATTCGCCGCGAGGACGTAACAACTACCCCCCAAAGACAAGCCTGATCGGATCGCGTCGGCCCGGCCGGCCTCTCGATGCGGCAGCCGCCTATATCTGGTACGAGCCGGGCGTAGTGTCCAGCGGCGAGAGGCTGGTCAGCGGTGATTTTGGCACTATGCTGGGAAAAGCCGGCTGCGCGCGCGGCCGTGCGCTACCCGCGGAGGGAATGGATGCATTTCGATGTGGCGGCGATCCCGGCGAACGAGGCCTACAAGCTGCTCGTCAGCACGGTCGTGCCGCGGCCGATCGCGCTGGCGACAACGGTCGATACGAGCGGGCGGATCAACGCCGCGCCGTTCAGCTTTTTCAATGCGGTCAGCTCGGTGCCGCCGGTCGTCGTGCTCGGGGTCAGCCCCGGCGATCCCGACGCGCCGCCGGGCGACGGCTACAAGGACACCGAACGCAACATCCGCGATACCGGCGAATTCGTCGTCAATCTGGTGGACGAGGCGATCGCCGAGCGCATGAATGTCTGCGCCGTCGATTTTCCAAACACGGTCGGCGAACTGGAACATGCCGATCTGCACCCGATCCCGTCGGTCGGGGTGCGCCCGCCGCGCATCGCCGAATCACCGGTCAGCTTCGAATGCAAGCGGATCACCGGCGTGTCGCTCGGGCCGCGCTCGACCCTCGAAATCGGCCGGGTCATCCATATTCATATCCGCGACGATCTGGTCGATCCGACGCGGTATTACGTCGCCACCGAGAAGATGCGCCTGATCGGCCGCATGCACGGCCGCGGCTGGTACGCACGCACGACCGATTTGTTCCTGATGGACCGTATCAGCTTCGCCGACTGGAAAGACGGCAAGCGATGACGCGGCGCCGCGCCGTCGCCCGCGCGCTTCGCCGGCTTGCCCTGGCCGGTCTCATGACAACCGGTCTTACGATCTGCGGCGTGCTGGCCGGGGCGCCGGCCCAGGCTTTTGAGCCGCCGCCCGGAAGCAAGAACTTTACCGCGCCAAGCTCGGCCCCGAATTATTTCAGCAACGAGGCCGCACCGTTCAGCCGCGGGTCGCGCATGGCGCAGCCCGGCGCCGACCGGTTCAGGACCGCGCCGATCGCGGCGAGCGGCAGTCAGGGGGCGATGGCGCAGCCGACGCGCAGCACCGCGGTCAGCGCCAAGCGCGGATCGCCTCGCAGCAAGCTGGCGCGCGGCAGGAGCGGTCGCGGCAAGATTTCCGCGTCGCGGACGGTGCGGGCGCAGGTCCGCAACGCGCGCGGCAAGACCGTGCTCGCGCGCCGTCACGCAAAGACGGCTTCCCGCAACCGTGTCGCGGCAAAGCACCGCGCCGCGGCGAGCCGCTCCCGGCACGCCGCCCGCGGCGCCAAACATGCCGGCAGGGTTTTGCGTTAGGCAGGGTTTTGCGTTAGGTCGGGGGGTTGGTTGGACAGGGCCGCATCGCCCGCCATATAAGCGGGAACATGCGCAGGATCACTTTCCGCAAAATGCACGGGCTCGGCAACGATTTTGTCATGCTGGACGCCCGCCGCGACCCGCTCGCCATCGATGCCGCCGCCGCCCGCGCGCTCGCCGACCGCCATACCGGCATCGGCTGCGACCAGCTGATCGTCATCGAACCGGCACCTGCTTCGATTGCCGATGCTTCCGTCCGCTTCTTCAATCCCGATGGCAGCGAGGCCGGCGCCTGCGGCAACGGCACCCGCTGCGTCGCCTGGCTGATCGGCCAGGAAAGCGGGGCAAGCCGGGTACGGCTGCAAACCCGCGCCGGGCTGCTCGACGCGGCGCTGCTGGCGGACGGGAACGTTGCCGTCGATATGGGGACGCCGCGCACGGAATGGCGCGACATCCCGCTGGCCCGCCACACCAGCACGCTGCGCGCCGATGTGGCTTGCGGCCCGCTCGCCGGCCCGGTCTGCACAAATATCGGCAACCCGCACGCGACGTTTTTTGTCGCCGACGCCGATTCGGTCGATCTGGCGACACTCGGGCCGCGTCTCGAACATGATCCGCTGTTTCCCGAGCGCGCCAATATCGGCGTCGCCACGCTGCAGCCCGCCGGCCCGCGCGGCGACCGAATCCGGCTGCGAGTCTGGGAGCGCGGCGCCGGCATCACGCGCGCCTGCGGCAGCGGCGCCTGCGCCGCTCTCGTCGCCGCACATCGAAGCGGGCTGACCGGGAGGCGGGCGATTGTGGTGCTGGACGGCGGCGAACTCGACATCCTCTGGCGCGAGGACGCAGACGGCAGGCCCGGTCAAATCGTCATGACCGGCCCGGCGGCGCTGGTCTTCGAAGGTTCGTTCGATCCGGCCCGGTTCGGTCTGTGCCGGCTCGGTCTGTGAAACATGCCGGGTCTTGAGATCATCACCTTCGGCTGTCGGCTGAACGCCTTCGAGAGCGAGGTCATTCGCGGCGCGGCCGGTGCCGCCGGTCTCGGCGACGCGATCATCGTCAATACCTGCGCGGTGACCGAAGAAGCCGAGCGGCAGGCACGGCAGGCGATAAGGCGGGCGCGGCGCGAGCATCCGGGCGCGCGCATCATCGTCACCGGCTGCGCCGCGACCCTGGCGCCGGAGCGCTATGCCGCGCTCGGCGAGGTCGATCTCGTCCTCGACAATACGGCCAAGCTGCGGCCGGAGAGCTACGCCGTTGCCGCCCCTCACCCACCGGCGGCCAATGCCGCCGGTCCCCCCTCTCCCGCATTGCGGGAGAGGGGAAGCGAGTGTTCCGGCTCTCCAACCCTCTCCCGCATTGCGGGAGAGGGTGCCCGAGGGCGGAGCCCGAGGGCGGGTGAGGGTCTCCGCGCCCGCGCCTATCTTCAGGTGCAGCAGGGTTGCGACCACCGCTGCACGTTCTGCATCATCCCGTATGCCCGCGGCCCGAGCCGCTCGGTGCCGCTCGATGCGATTGTCGAGCAAGCGCGCGATCTTGTTGCCGGCGGCACAAACGAGATCGTGCTGACCGGCGTGGACCTGACTGCATACGGCGCCGACCTGCCGGACCGACCCGGTCTGGGGCGAATGGTTCGCTTGCTTCTCGCTGCGGTTCCCGAGCTGCCCCGTCTGCGCCTGTCCTCGCTCGACCCGAGCGAGATCGACGACGGCCTCTGGGGGCTGATCGCCAATGAACCACGATTGATGCCGCATCTGCACCTGTCGCTTCAGTCCGGCGACGATCTGATCCTTAAGCGCATGAAACGCCGGCACAGCCGCGCCCAGGCGATAGCGGCGGCGGAGCGCGCCCGCGCGCTGCGCCCGGAGATCATGCTCGGCGCCGATTTGATCGCCGGCTTCCCGACCGAGACCGAGGCGATGTTCCGCAACACATCAGATCTGATCGAGCAGGCCGGTCTCGGCTTTGTCCATGTATTCCCGTACAGCCCGCGGCCCGGCACGCCGGCGGCGCGGATGCCGCAACTGGCGCCCGCCGTCATTCGCGACCGCGCGGCGCGGTTGCGCGAAGCCGCGGCGTCGGCCCTCGCGGCCCAACTGGCGCGGCGGGTCGGCCGGGTTGAGGATGTATTGATCGAGGCGCCGGGTCGTGGCCGCGCCGCCTGCTATGCGCCGGTCCGTTTCGACGCCGCGCCCGCAATCGAAGCCGGCGGGAACGGATCGACCGCGATCGGCTCGGTCCGCCCGATGCGCTTTGTTGCCGCCGGCGCCTCCCATTTGATTGGAGCAGCACCATGAGGTTCTGGCGACGCAACGTCCCAAACGAGCCGACCCCGGACGCGGACACGTTGCCGCGCCCGGTCGAGGAGGCGGTTCAACCAAAACCGGAACCGGAACTGGAACCGGCATCGTCTCCGGCCCCGACCGCGGAGGCCGAGCGTCCGCGCGGCTGGTTCGGCTGGCGGCGCGGCGGCGCGACCGAAACCGTAACCGCGCCCGAGCCTGTCACTGCCCCCGAGCCGGAGCCGGCCGAACCGGAGCATCCGGAACCGACTGTTGCCGAGCCGGCGCCGGCCGATCCCGCCGAACCGGAACCTGCGCCACCGGCACCCGCCGCCTTCGCGCCGCCCACCCCCCAGCTTGCCGCCCCCGAGCCTGTCGTCGCGCCGGAACCGGTTCCGCCGCCGCCGTCCTTTTTCGATCCGCCTCCGCTCCCGACCGCCGCGCCCGACACCGAGCCGGCAGCCACCGAGCCGCGCGGCTGGTTCGGCAGGCTGCGCGCCGGTCTGTCGCGCAGCTCGAACCGGCTCAACGAGGGCATCAACACGATCTTCGCCCGGCGCCGGCTCGATGCCGCCGCGCTCGAAGAGCTGGAGGAACTGCTGATCGCCAGCGACATGGGCACAGTTGTGGCCGGCGAGGTTGTCGAGCGGCTGCGCGGCAGCCGGTTCAACCAGGAGATCGCGCCTCAGGAAGTCCGCGAGGCGCTCGCCGAGGAGGTCATCAAGCTGATCGAATGGGTGCAGAAACCGCTGCATATCAATCCGGACAAGAAGCCGTTCGTGATCCTCGTCATCGGCGTCAACGGCAGCGGCAAGACGACAACGATCGGCAAACTCGCCAAGCAATACCGCGATTCAGGGAAAGACGTGATCCTCGCCGCCGGCGACACGTTCCGCGCCGCCGCCGTCGAGCAGTTGCAGATCTGGGGCGAGCGCGCCGATGCTCCGGTGGTGACCCGCCCGACCGGCTCCGATTCGGCCGGTCTCGCCTATGACGCGCTGGAGAAGGCGCGCGCCGAGCGGGCCGATCTGTTGCTGATCGACACCGCCGGGCGATTGCACAACAAGGCCGATCTGATGGGCGAGTTGCAGAAGATCGTGCGCGTCCTGAAAAAACTCGACCCCGAGGCGCCGCATTCGGTATTGCTCGTGCTCGACGCGACGGTCGGCCAGAACGCGCACGCCCAGGCCGAGACCTTTCGCGACATGATCGGTGTCACCGGTCTCGTGATGACCAAACTCGACGGCACCGCAAAGGGCGGCGTGCTGGTGTCGCTGACCGAGAAATACGGCATTCCGATCCACGCGATCGGCATCGGCGAGAGCGCCGAGGACCTTCGCCCCTTCGACGCCCGCGCCTATGCCCGCAGCCTGGTCGGGTTGGAGGCGTAGACGCCGAGGAAGGTGGGGCCGGTTGCAAATATCCAACCGGCCCCTTCTCTCCGGACCTCACGCTGTGGCAGCGGCGGGCACCGGCATCCGGCGCGGCAGCAGCGAGACCGTTATGAAGATCGCGAACGCCGTCAGGGCGAGAATCTGGAACAGCGCGTCGAACCCCCACCCCTCGTAAACAAAGGCGATCAGCGGCAAAGCGGCTGCCAGGGCCGTGAAGCTGACGACATAGCGAACCGCATAGATGCGGGCGCGCGCCTCGCCCTGCGCCATCTTGCCGATCATGTAGTCGTTGATCGGGATCTGGCCGAACGCGCCGAGCATAAAGCCCAATGCAACGGCCAGCGCGGCCCAGTTCTGCACCGCCGGCATCACCGCGAAAAACACGACCTGGATCGCCGCCACGGTCATGAACACCGGCCGCGGCCCGTAGCGGTCGAGCAGACTGCCGACGACGAGCTGCGCCATCGAAGCGACCGCGAACACGACAAACGCCAGCGAACCGATCACGGTCGCGATGTCGGCGCGGCCGGGAAGCCCGAGCGCGCCGAGCCCGGCGGCCAGGCTCACCCCGACATCCTGCAACCGTTCGGCAAAGATCTTCGGCAGCGCGAATGTCGTCGACTGGAAAACGATGCTCGAAATCGCGGTGGTCACAAACACGATCACCGAGATACGCAGCAGCACGCTGCTGAATCTCGGGCGCAGTCCGGTCGCGGCGGCTTCCGTCTTTGCCGGTTTCGGCTTGCTGTTGTCGGCCGCGATCTCGCGCCGGCGCAGCACGGCGTAGGCAAGCCCGACCAGGATCGAGAACACGCCCGGCGCGATAAAGGCGATGCGCCAGCCGCCATTGTCGATTAGATAACCGGTGATCAGCGCCGCGCTCGCCACGCCAAGATTGCCCCAGACGCCGTTCACCGCGATGCGCATCCCGGTATTCTTCCATTTGGCGACGACGATCGCGAGACCCACGGGGTGATAGACCGCGGCGAATATGCCGATCGCAAACAGCCCGATACCGATCTGCAAGGGGGACTGGGCGAAGCCGGTCGCGATCGCAGCCGCGCCGATGCCGACGAAAAACGCCACCATCATGCCTTCGCGGCTCCATTTGTCGGCGATCCAGCCGGCCGGATAGGCGAACAGACCGAACGCGAAGAACCCCGGCGTCGCGTATTTCAGCAAATCCCCGTAGCCCATCCCCCATTCGCGGACCAGGGCCAGCGCCGCGACGGTCGCGAAAATCAGCGTGAACATGTGGTCGAGAAAATGCCCGACATTCAGCAGCAGAAAATGCAGGCGATCGCGGTCTGGCATCACAACGGCTCCGACGAATCGGCGTTTGGGCGCAAAGCAGATAATGCTACTGTCTCGGCGCCGCTGTCCTGCCAATTATCGTCGATTTTCCGACACCAACCATGGCGATCGAGCATATTCGCGCGAGCGAGCCGCCGCGCAGCACCGATCCGGACGATTACCAGCACGTGCCGCGCGCCGTCGCGGCGATGGCAAAGGAATTTCCGTCCGGCTTTGAAATCGCTGCGCACAGCCATACGCGCGACCAGCTTCTTTATGCCATCAGCGGGGTGATGCGGGTGCGAACCGATGCGGAGGCATGGATCGTGCCGCCCGATCGGGCCGTCTTCGTCCCGGCCGGGACAAGGCATACGGTCGGCATTCGCGGCAATCTCGACATGCGCACCCTGTATATCGCGGACGGCGCCCCCGGTCTGCCGACCCGGGCGTCGGTTATCGAAGTTTCCGACCTGCTGCGCTCGCTGATCCTCGCCCTGTTCGACGAGCCGGTGCTTTATGACGAGCGCGGGCGCGGCGGGCTGATCGCACGCCTGATCCTTATCGAGCTGGCGGCGGCGCCGTGCCTGTCGCTGATGGTGCCGATGCCGGGCGATGCGCGCCTGCGCCGGGTTTGCGACGCCGTGCTCGCCGCGCCGGAAAGCCACGCAAGCATCGAGCACTGGGCCGCGCTCGCCGGCGTATCGAGCCGTACCTTGGCCCGACTGTTCGAGCGCCAACTCGATATGGGTTTTGCCGTTTGGCGGCAGCGCGCCCGCTTCCACAATGCGGTCGAAGCGCTGGCTGCGGGACTGACCATCTCCGAGGTCGCGCGCGCGAACGGGTATCGCAGCGCGAGCGCCTTCGCGGCGGCATTTCGCAAGGTGATAGGCGTGTCGCCCTCCGGCATCAAAATCGCCGGGAAGGCTGTGTCGCGCAATGGCGACCCCGAACCGTGAGCGGTTCCGCAACCAGGCTCCGCGGCGAGTCGAGGCGCAGAAGGCGTGCAGGCGCCGCGCGGTTCTGCAAAAATACCGCAGTCAGGCTGTGAGTTGGGCAGGTTATGTCGCTTCCATCGGGTCTTTGTCTGGTCACCGGGGCTACCGGATTTGTCGGCGCGGCTGTGGCGCGGGCCCTGGTCAAGACCGGGCAGAAGGTGCGCGTGCTGGCTCGTCCGAACGGCAACCGCCGCAATCTGGAGCTTCTGCCGGTCGAGATCGCCGAGGGTTCGCTCGAAGACCCGAAATCGCTCGCGGAGGCGGTCGCCGGGTGCCGCTATCTGTTCCACGTCGCGGCCGACTACCGGCTGTGGGTGCCCGACCCGGACGCGATGCACCGCATCAACGTGCAGGGAACCCGCGAACTGATGCTGGCGGCGCAGGAAGCCGGGATCGAGCGGATCGTCTACACGAGCAGCGTCGCGGTGCTCGGTATCGTGCGCGGCGGGGTCGCCGACGAGGACACACCGAGCCGCGCCGCGGACATGATCGGCCCGTACAAGCTGTCGAAATTCACGGCCGAGGCGGCGGTCCGCGAACTCGTCGAAACGCGCGGTCTGCCGGCGGTGATCGTCAACCCTTCGACACCGATCGGCCCCGGCGACATCAAGCCGACCCCGACCGGCAGGCTGATCCTGCAATCGGCGCGCGGCCGCATGCCCGGTTTTGTCGATACCGGGCTCAATGTCGCGCATGTCGACGATGTCGCGCTCGGGCATCTGCTCGCCGCAACGCGCGGCAAGGTCGGGCGGCGTTATATTCTCGGCGGCGAGAACATGAACCTGGCCGCAATCCTCGCCGAGGTCGCCCGCGTCACCGGTCGTCGCCCGCCAATGCTGCGGTTTCCGCATCTCGCCGTGCTGCCGATCGCGGCCGGCGCCGAAACTGTCGCGCGGTTGACCCGGCGGGAGCCGTTTGCCACCGTGGACGGCGTGAGAATGGCGCGGAAAAAGATGTTCTTCAGTTCGGCGCGGGCAATCGAGGAGCTGGGCTACGCGCCGCGGCCGGCACGCTACGCGATCGCCGACGCCGTCGCTTGGTTCAAGTCCAACGGCTACATGCGATGAGTGCGGCGATCTCCGACCCGTCCGCCGCGGCCGATACAGTCGAAGCGCCGTCCGGCAAGGGGCGCGGCGACGAGAATTTCCCGGTCGGGTCGTGGCTGATCCGCCGCGACCTGCGGGTGCATGTCCACGCGTTCTACCGCTTCGCACGCAACGCCGACGACATTGCCGACAACCCGGTTCTGTCGGCGGACGAGAAAATCCGCCGGCTCGACCGGATGGCGGCGATCCTTGAAGGCGCGCCCGGCACCGATTCGCCGGCCGCCAGCGCGATGCGTCTCAGCCTCGCCGCCACCGGGGTCACCGGGCAGCATTGTCACGACGTGCTGCATGCGTTTCGCCAGGACGCGGTAAAGCTGCGCTATCGCGACTGGGACGATCTGCTGGAATACTGCCGCTACTCGGCCGCCCCGGTCGGACGGCAGCTGCTCGACCTGCACGGCGAGGGAAGACACACCTGGCCGGCTTCGGACGCGCTGTGCGCCGCGTTGCAGGTTCTCAACCATCTTCAGGATTGCGCCGCCGATTACCGCGACCTCGACCGCGTGTATCTGCCGCTGAGCGATCTCGCGGCGGAGGGCTGCACCATCGAGGCGTTGGCCGCTCCGGCCGCGAACCCGGCGATGCGTGGCGTCCTCGACCGGCTGCTCGACAAGACCGAGGCGCTGATCGCGACCGCGCACGGCCTGCCGCCCGGTGTCGCCTCGCGCGGGCTGCGCTGGGAATCGTCCGTCATTGTCGCTCTTGCCGCAAGACTGGCACGCCGGCTGCGTCGCTTCGATCCGCTGGCGAGCCGGGTCAAGCTGTCAAAGGGCGATGTCGCGGCCTCCTTCCTGACCGGCGTGTTCGCCCGCCGGCAATGACCGGAACGCTGTCGGAGAATGTCCGGGCGATCCCCGACGAGACGGCGCTGCGCGACGCGATTCGCCGCAAAGTCGAAGCGGCGGGGACATCGTTCTATTGGGCGATGCGGCTATTGCCCAAGGAGCGCCGCGACGGCATGTACGCTGTTTATGCGTTCTGCCGCGAGGTTGACGACATTGCGGACGACGCCGATACCGCGCCCGAGCAGAAAGCGGCGGCGCTCGATGCCTGGCGTTCCGAAATCGACGCGCTGTACGAGGGAAGCCCGCCGCAACGCCTGGTCGGCCGCGCCCTGCGCCATCCTGTCCTACGTTACAGTCTGCGACGCGACGACTTCCGCGCCGTTATCGACGGGATGGAAATGGATGCAGCCGAGGATATCCGTGCGCCCGACATGGCGACGCTCGACCTGTACTGCGCCCGCGTGGCCGCCGCGGTCGGGCATCTGTCGGTGCATGTGTTCGGCGATCCCAGCCCCGAGGCGCATGCGGTCGCCGATTCGCTCGGCCGCGCCTTGCAGCTGACCAATATCCTGCGCGATCTCGACGAGGACGCGCGGCGCGGCCGGTTGTACCTGCCCCGCGAGATCCTCGACCGGCACGGTATCCGCACGGTCGAACCGCTTGAGGTGTTGCGGCATCCGGCGCTGCCGGCGGCGTGCCGCGATCTCGCGGCGATAGCGACGCGGCATTTCGACGAGGCCGGACGGACGATGGCGCGCTGCTCACGGCGGGCGATGCGACCGGCCGCCCTGATGGGGGCGTTTTACCGCGCGACGCTGGATGCGCTCGTCCGCTCGGAATGGCGCGATCCGAGCCGGCGGATCGGTCTGTCCAAGCGACGGAAGCTCTGGTTGGTGCTGCGCCACGGGATTTTATGACGGCGCGGTCGCACGCGGGCGGCCCCACGGACAGCCCCGCGGGCAGCCTGACGGACGGCAAGGTGCATGTCGTCGGTGCCGGGCTGGCCGGGCTGGCCGCCGCCGTGATGCTCGCCGGCGACGGGCGCCGGGTCGTGCTCCATGAATCGGCGGCGCATGCCGGCGGACGCTGCCGCTCGTTTTTCGATTTCGAACTCGGCGCCCGCATCGACAACGGCAACCACCTGCTGCTGTCCGGCAATCGGTCGGCGCTCTCCTATATCGAGCGGATCGGCGCGCTCGACACGTTCGAGCGGCCGGAAGAGGCGGCGATCCCGTTTGTCGATCTCGCCGACGGCGCGCACTGGGAGGTGCGGCCGTCGCGCGGCGCCGTGCCCTGGTGGATTTTTCGCCCGTCGCGACGGGTGCCGGGGACGGGATTGCGCGACTATGCGGCGGCGCTCAGGCTCCGGCGAGCCTCCGCCGGCGACACGGTCGCGGCGATCCTCGATTGCGACACGAATCTGTTCCGGCGGCTGTGGCGGCCGCTCGTCGTCGCCGCGCTCAACACCGCAGCCGAGCAGGCCTCGGCCGTGCTGTTCTCCCGCATCGTCGCCGAGACGATCGGAAGCGGCGCCGCCGCGTGCCGGCCGCTGCTGGCGCGCGAGGGATTGTCGGAAAGCCTTGTCGATCCCGCGCTGGATTACCTGTCGCGCCATGGCGGCGAGGTTCGCTTCGGCAATCGGCTGAAGGCGCTCGACTTCAGCGCAGACCGCGTGATCGAGCTGCGATTCGACGGCGGCGGCGTTCCGATTCTGCCGCATGAGGATGTCGTGCTCGCCGTACCGGCGGCGGTCGCGGCGCGGATCGTGCCCGGTCTTGTCGTGCCCGACGATTACGCGCCAATCGTCAACGCCCATTTCCGCTGCGACGCGCTCCCGCGGACCCCGCCGTTTCTCGGGGTTGTCGGCGGCACCGTCGAATGGGTGTTCCGCAAGCGCGACATTCTCTCGGTGACGGTCAGCGCCGCCGACCGCATCGTCGGCCGTCCGGCCGAGGATTTGCGCGACCTGCTATGGCGCGACGTGAGGCGGGCTCTCGCTCTCGCCCCTGCTCTCGCCCCTGGGCCGACCCCACCTTCCCGGATCGTCAAGGAGCGGCGGGCGACATTCCGCGCCACCCCGGCACAGCTCGCACGCCGTCCCCCAACCGCGACGGCATGGAACAATCTTCACCTTGCAGGCGATTATGTCGATACTGGCTTGCCTGCCACGATCGAAGGCGCTATTCGCTCGGGCATCGCGGCGGCGGACCGAATTATCCGACGCCGCGACTCGGAATTGCTGCCGGCCGGATTCCCGCCCCCGGCGACACCGCTCCCCACAACAACCCAGGACTGCGAACGCGCGCTGCCATGACGAGTGGGATAACGGCGAAGAAGAACAATACGGCCGTTCTCGGTGGCGAGCCGCATCCGCTGGGTCTCGATACCGCAATCGAGCGCTCGGTCGCCTCGCTGCTGTCAACCCAGCACCCGGACGGACACTGGGTCTTCGAGCTCGAAGCCGACGCGACGATCCCGGCCGAATACATCCTGCTGCGCCACTATCTCGGCACCATCGACGAGGAGGACTATCCGGCGCTCGAACAGCGTCTCGCGCGCTATCTGCGCGAGGTGCAGGACAAGGATGGCGGCTGGCCGCTCTTCTACGGCGGCGCGCCCGATATCAGCGCCTCGGTCAAAGCGTATTTCGCGCTGAAGGCGGCCGGCGATCCGGTCGATGCGCCGCATATGGCGCGGGCCCGCAAATTGATCCTTGCCCTTGGCGGCGCGCGCCAGTCGAATGTGTTCACGCGCATCATGCTGGCGCTGTGGGGCGAGGTGCCGTGGCGCGCGGTGCCGGTCATGCCGGTCGAAATCATGCTGCTGCCCGGCTGGTTTCCGTTTCATATCGACAAGGTGTCATACTGGTCGCGCACCGTTCTCGTCCCGCTTCTCGTGCTGATGGCGCTGCGCCCGACCGCCCGCAACCCGCGCGGCGTGACGGTCGGCGAATTGTTCATCGAGCCTCCCGACGAGGTGCAGGACTGGATCTCGCCGCCGACCCCGACCGCAATCGGCTATGCGTTCACCTTTCTCGACCGGCTGGTTCGGCTGGCCGAACCGATATTCCCAGCCGATGCGCGGCGGCGCGCGATCGACCGGGCCGTGGCCTTTGTCACCGAGCGGCTCAACGGCGAGGACGGGCTCGGCGGCATCTTTCCGGCGATGGCCAATGCGTTGATGATGTACGACCGCCTGGGCTATCCGCCGGACCATCCGAACTGCACGACAGCCGCTTCCGCCTTGCGCAAGCTGCTTGTTGCCGACGGCGAGCGCGGCTACTGCCAGCCCTGCGTCTCGCCGGTATGGGACACCGCGCTTGCCGCGCACGCGCTGATGGAGGTCGGCGAGGCGACGCTGATGCCGGCGATCCGACGCTCGCTCGACTGGCTGGAAAAAAGGCAGGTGCTCGACACGGTCGGCGACTGGGCCGTGGCGCGACCCGGGTTGCGGCCGGGCGGCTGGGCCTTTCAATACGCCAATCCGCATTACCCCGACCTCGACGACACCGCGGCCGTCGCGCTGGCCCTGAGCCGTTTCGACCGCGCCCGCTACAAGGACGCGATCGACCGCGCCGCGGAATGGGTCATCGGCATGCAGAGCCGCAACGGCGGCTGGGGTTCGTTCGACGCCGACAACACGCATTTCTATCTGAACCATATTCCGTTTGCCGATCACGGCGCGTTGCTCGATCCGCCAACCGCCGATGTCAGCGCCCGCTGCGTCGGGTTCCTCGCCCAGATCGGGACAACCTCCGACCACCCGGCGATGTCCGCCGGGATCGATTACCTGTTCCGCGAACAGGAAACCGACGGCAGCTGGTTCGGCCGCTGGGGCACCAATTACGTCTATGGCACGTGGTCGGTCCTGAGCGCGCTGAACGCGGCCGGCACCGATCCGAACGCACCGCCGGTGCGGCGGGCCGTCGATTGGCTGGTGGCTCGTCAGCACGAAGATGGCGGGTGGGGCGAAACCGGCGAGAGCTACTATTCCGGCGCGCCGCGTGGAAAGGCGGCGTACAGCACCGCGTCGCAGACGGCCTGGGCGCTGCTGGCGCTGATGGCTGCCGGCGAAGTCGATAGCCCGGCCGTCGCGCGCGGCATCGCGTATCTGATCGCGACGCAGGACGACGACGGCAATTGGGACGAGCCCTGGTACACAGCGGTCGGATTCCCGCGCGTGTTCTACCTGCGCTATCACGGCTACCGGGCATTCTTCCCGTTATGGGCGCTGGCGCGCTATCGCCGCCTATTGGTAGCCAATTCGCGGCGGGTTCCGTTCGGGCTGTGACCCCAAATGCAGCGGCCCCCGATCGGCAGAGCCGATCATGCGGGTAGACGATCGCATTCGGATGTTTTCCCGCGACAGCTCTTCCGTCACCCCCGCGAAAGCGGGGTCCAGGGCCGGCGGAGGATCGCTGTCCCCTGGATTCCCGCTTTCGCGGGAATGACGGTTGAAACATCCGGCAGGATGCAACTGTCCTGCATGATCCGATGGCTTGCTAGCGCATGTTGCCGGTGTGCCCGAGCGAGTAGCGGCCCGGTTGCGGCCACACCGTCAGACCGTGCGGTTGCGGCCCGACCGGGATCTGGGTGGCCGCCCCCGTCGCCGTGTCGATCGCGTAGACGACCCCGTGATAACGGCCGGACAGCCACAAGGTCCTGCCATCGGCGCTGACATTGCCCATATCGGGGCTGCCGCCGCCCGGGATCGGCCAATTGGCGACAACCGAGCGGGTCGCGAAATCAATAACCGATACCCCGCCCGGCCCGCTGCGGTGGCCGTCGAACCCGCGATTGGCGACATAGAGCCTGCTGCCGTCACGGCTCGGGTAAAGCCCGTGCGCGCCCATCCCGGTCGGGAGGAAGCCGATCTCGGCGAAGCGTTCGCCATCGATGACGAACACGCCGTTCGCCATCATATCGGCCACATAGAACACCGTGCCGTCCGGAGAGACGCGCACGTCCTGCGGCATCCCGCCGCGCGAGAGCTGGATGCGACCGGTAACTCGCCGGTTCGGGATGTCCACCTTGATCAACCCGCCGTCGAACTCGCAGGTAAAGATCGCGTATTTGCCGTCGATCGAGAAATCCGCGTGGTTGACGCCGGCGCATTGCGGCGTCGGGATCGAGTACTGCATCTGCATCGTGTGCGGATCGCGGAAATCGAGCCGCTTCAACCGCTCGGCGACGACGATCGCCGATCTGCCGTCCGGCGTGAAATAGAGGTTGTACGGGTCGGCGACGGGGACCGGATGGCCCGGCAGACCGGTTTTCGGGTCGATCGGCGTCAGGCTGCCCTCGGTGCCGCGCCTTCCTGTGCTGGTGACCCACAGCGTCTTGAGATCCCAGGACGGAACGATGTGGTGCGGTTCTCTGCCGACCGGGAAGCTGTTGATAACCGCGCGGCGCTCCGGTTCGATGACGTAAACTCGGTGCGCCCCCAGACTCGGGACATAAACGCGCGGCGGATCATGGGTCACTGCCGGGCTGAGTCGATCCGTGCCGGTCTCGCTATACAGATTGTATGGATTGATGACCGGCGGCATGCCGGGGAGCGTATCGATCTGGGCGCGCGCCGGCTGGACAGCGGCGGACAGCGCCACGATGATCGCGCAGCGCCGGAGCGCCTTGGCGGACGCACGCACGGCCGCCGCGGCGGACCGCCGGAGGCGGTCCCGGGTTCGGTACATCTGCCCGATTCCGTGCCGGGGTTCAGCGCAAACGCTGCGGCAACGCGGCAATAGCCGAATCGATCAGCGCGCCGCCGCGCCGCTCATCGACCTGCGACGCGATGACCTCGCGGGCCGCGGCAATCGCGGTATCGACTGCCGCGGCGCGGACCTCGGCGGCGGCACGGGCCTCGGCCTGAGCGATGCGCTCCTCGGCGAGACGCTGACGGCGTGCCAGCAGCAGGTCGAGGTCCCTGGCCGCCTGCGCCGCGATGCGCTCGGCCTCCTCCTTGGCATGAGCGATGATCGATTGCGCTTGGGCCGCCCCCTCGCGCTCTTGCCGGCGGTATTCGGCGAGCAGTTGCTCGGCCTCGTCGCGCAACCGGCGTGCCTCGTCGAGTTCGCCACGAATTCGCACTGCCCGGTTGTCGAGGGTGCTGGTGATCCCGCGGACCGCCGGCTTCCAGGCCAGAGCGACAAAGATCAGGAACGAGACCAGCACCCAGAAATGGTAGTCTTGCAGCAATGCACTCATCGCACCGGCCCCGCCAGCACCCGGTCCACCGCCGCGGCGACCCCGGCTTCGTTTGGTGCGGCGCCGGTCAGCTTTTCGACGACCGAGCGACCGACATCGACCGCGATCCCGCGCACCTCGGCAAGCGCCTGCTGCTTTGTCGCGGCGATACGGCGCTCGGCTTCATCAACCTGTTCGGCGAGCGAGGCGGCGAGCATGCGCTGCCGCTCCGCCGCCTCGGCGGCGAGCCGGTCCGAGGTTTCCTTCAGCACCGCCTGGGCCTGCGCCCGCGCCTCGGCCATGGCGCGCTGAAATTCCTGGTTTGCCGCTTCCGCCTCGGCCTGCATTTCGGCGGCACGCGCCAGATCGTCCTCGCGCCGCCGCCGCCTTGCCTCGATCACGCCGGAAAGGCGCGGTATCCCGACCCAGGCCATCAGCACGTAGAGGACCACGAAGGTAACGGCGAGCCAGAACAGCTGCGACGGGAAGCTTTCAGGATTGAGTTGCGGCATACGGGTGCGCTCCCGTCCGGAACGCCCGCTAGAACACGAACAGGATCAGAAACGCGATCGCGAGACCGAACAATCCGGTCGCCTCGGCCAGCGCGAAGCCGAGAAACGCGAAGGGCTGCACCTGCGACTGCGAGGCGGGGTTGCGCGCGACCGCATTGATCAACGACGAGAACACGTTGCCGATCGCGAGACCGGCTCCGATCAGCGCGAAGCAGGCAAGCCCGGCTCCGATCATCTTGGCGGCAGCAAGATCCATTTCTCTGTTCCTTTCACGAAGTGGGAAAATGCGACGACGAAAACGCGCTCAGTGCAGATGCAGCGCATCGTGCAGGTACAGGCAGGTCAGCACCGCGAAGACATAGGCCTGAAGCACCGCCACCAGGAACTCGATCCCGTACAGCGCGATGTTGATGCCGATCGGGGCGATCGCCAGAACCCCGATCGCGGCGGCAAAACTGGCGAAGATCGCCAGCATCGTATGACCGGCCAGCATGTTGGCGAACAGTCGGATCGACAGCGTGAACGGCCGGATGATGTAGGACAGGATTTCGATCGGCACGAGCAGAACCAGCAGTACCGCGGGCACGCCATGCGGCACGAACAGCCGCAGAAAGCCGAACCCGTGTCTGACGATTCCAACGATCGTCACGCCGATGAACACGATGATCGCGAGCGCGAAGGTGACGACGATATGGCTCGTCACCGTAAAGCTCCACGGGATCAGTCCGAACAAATTCGCGAACAGGATGAACATGAACAGGGTAAAGACGAACGGTACAAACGGCCGCGCGCCGTGCCCGGCATTGGTGTCGACCATGTCGACGACGAACTCGTAGAGCATTTCGGCGACGGACTGCACGCGCCCGGGCACCAGCGCCGCACTGCGCATCCCCAAGACGATCAGCGCCGTGATCGCGATGACGACGAGCGTCATCATCAGCGCCGAATTCGTGTACGAAATATCGACGCCGGCGATCTCCAACGGGATGATCCGGCGGATTTCGAACTGCTCCAGCGGATGAATATCCATCGCGACGCTAGTCCTCGTCCTCGTCCCATTTGTCCCGACCCGGCCGCTCGCGCGCCTGGATCTCGTCGGGACGCCGCATTCCGACCGGCGCCTGTATCCTGGCAACGGCCCGGTAGACGTTCACCATCCCGGCCGCGACGCCGAGAAAGAACATCGCGATCGCCACCCAAGGGGCCGTTCCCAGCCAGCGATCGATGCCCCAGCCCAGCAAGGTTGCGACCAGGACCGCGACCACCAGTTCGAGACCGATGCGCAGCCCCAGCGCCATCCCGCGCTGCATCGCGGGATCGCGAGAACCCGTTCGCGGTCTTGCGTCGCGGTCCGCCGCCGCACGCGCCTGGTTCAGGCGCTCGCCAAGGCGGGCCAAGCGGTCCGGCGGCTCTCTTTCGCTCATGTGGGGGAGCGCAACACCGATCGATTCCGGCCCTCGCAGCCGGAACGCGGCGCACCATAATCAGGCGCCGCCTGCCTGTCAATCGAACGGCGTTCCGCGTCTGACACGATCTTTACTGTGATTTCAATGAGATAACCGGATCAGGCGGTTTGCCGCAGCACGGCGGCGCGCGCCAGATCGACCGAGACCAGTTGCGAGACGCCGCGCTCGGCCATCGTGACGCCAAACAGCCGGTCCATATGCGCCATCGTCACGCGATGATGGGTGATCACCAGAAACCGCGTGCCGGTCGCCCCGGCGATATCGGAGACCAGGCGGCAGAACCCGTCGACATTGACGTCATCGAGCGGCGCATCGACCTCATCGAGCACGCAGATCGGCGCCGGATGCGTCAGGAACATCGCGAAGATCAGCGCGATCGCGGTCAGCGCCTGCTCGCCGCCGGACAGCAGCGACAGCGACGCCAGACGCTTGCCGGGCGGGCTGGCAAGGATGTCGAGCCCGGCTTCGAGCGGGTCTTCGCTGCCGGCCCAGGCGAGTTCGGCGCGCCCGCCGCCGAACAACCGCGCGAACAAGTTTCCGAAATGCTCGTTCAGCGCGTCGAAGGCGGCGGTCAATCGCTTGCGTCCCTCGTGGTCGAGCGTCGCGATGCCGCGGCGCAGCCGCGCGATCGCCGCGATCAGATCGGCGCGCTCGCGTTCCAACCCGTCGAGCCGGGTCTCGATTTCGGCCGCCTGCGTTGCCGCCAGCAGATTGACCGCGCCCATTCCGTTGCGCTCGCGGACGAGCCGATCGAGCCGGGCGGCGAGATCGGTCGCAATCCCCTCTCCATCCCCTGCCCCGCCGCTCGATCCGGCAAGCGTGTCGAGTTCATCGGGGCCGATACCGAGGCGCTCGCCAATTTCGGCGCGCAGCCGGCGGAGCGTATCGGCGGCGGCCTCGCCATGCGCCTGCAAACCGGCCCGGCATTCGCGCATGGCGGCAATTGTCGCCTCGGCGCGGCGCGCCGCCTCAATCGTCTGGTGCAGCATCGTCTCGGCCGCCGTCAGCGCCGCTTCGGCCGCCCGCCGCTCGGCAGCCGCGGCGGCGGATTTCCCGGCCAGCGCCTCGCGTTCCGCGGCGATCGCCGGCGGACGAGCAGTCAAAGCCTCTATTTCCGCCGCCGCCGCGACGTGCCGCTCGGCCAGCACCGCCTGCTGCGCCGCGGCATCTTCCCGCCGTTTGCGCCAGGACTCCGCCTCGCCGGCAATCGCCATCAGTCGGCGCCGGCGCCCCTCCGCGGTGCGGACGACGCGATCGAGCGCGGCACGCGCCTCCGCGTCGCGGCGGCGCGCCGCGCTCGCCCCGGATCGCGCCTTGTCGAGCGCCGCGCGGGAAGCGGCCGGGTCCGGCAGCAGCGCCAGCGCGCCGTCGGCCTCGGCGATCTGCGTTGCTGATTCGGTGAGGTCGGTCGTGATCCTGTCGATCGCCTCGACAATGGCGGTAAGCTTCGCCTCGGCGGCAAGACCGCGACGCGACAGCTCGGTCTCGGCGTGACGCGCCCGCGCCAGAAGCTCCTCGGCGGGCCGCAACCGTACTGCGGCGGCGCGCTCGGCGGCAGCCGCGGTCTCGCGTTGGGCACGACAATGCGCCGCGCGCTCGCCGGCCTGCTGTGCTTGCGTTCTCGCCTCGGCGATTTCGCTTTGCAGCTGTTCGAGCCGGTTGCGCTGGCGCAACTGCTCGGCCGCCGCGCTCGCGGCGGCGCCGATCCGCACAAAGCCGTCCCAGCGCCACAGCCTGCCGTCCCGATCCACCAGGCTCTGTCCCGGGCTAAGCCGGGCTTGCAGGCGCCAGCCCTCGGCCGCGGTTTCGACCCAGCCGGCATGCGCGAGACACCGCGCCAGCGCCGCCGGCGCCGCGACTGCCTCCCCGAGCGGGCGCGCCCCGTCGGGCAGCGGTGCCGGGTCGAACGCCGCCAGCGCGACCCACCCGGCGCCCGTGATCGCACTTGGAGCGATCCCTGGCTCCGGCACCAGCGGCGCGGTCAACTCGCCGTCAAACAGCGCCGCGACCGCCGCCTCGAACCCGGCGCTCACACGCAACTGCGACAGCAGCATCGGTCCCTCCGCCCGAGACCGATCGCCTGGCGCCAGAATTCGGCTCAGCGCCTTTGCTTCCGCTTCGAGCGGGGCCAGCACGCGGTCGGCGTCGCGCGATCGTTCGAATGCCGCGGCTTCGCATCGCTGCGCCGCAGCCAGACGCTCGGCTGTCTCCATCGCGGCGGCGCGGGCGCTCACGGCATCAGCGGCGGCCTGCGTAACGGCCATGCTCGCCGCTTCGGCCGCTTCCGGAGATACGCTCGCCGCGAGCAGCAGCCTGCGCTGCTTTTCGCTGTCGGCAAGCCGTGACACGAGCCGGTCACGGCGTTCCACCAGCTCGCGGCGCCGCCGTTCGAGGGAGGTGCGACGCGCCTCGGCGGCAGCGGCGGCTTCGATCGCCTGCTGCAACCGGGTTTCGGCGGCGGCAAGATTGCCGGCAGCCGACTCCGCGCATGCTGCGGCAACCCGGTGTTCGTCGTCTGCCCCGGCCCCGGCGCTTTCGAGAGCGCTGCGCTCCTTGGCGAGCCTGGTCAGGGCGGCCTCGGCATCGGTATGCCGCTCGGTCTCGCGGTCGCGGTCGCCGGCAATCTGCGCCAGGCGCCGCTCGGAATCGGCGCGCGCCGCCGTCACCCTGGCGAGTTCCTGATCGAGCGCCTCGCTTGCGTGTCCGAGAAGCTGCAATTCGGCCGCGGCCGAAGATTGGCGCTGGCGAAGCGGCGGCAATGCCAGCTCGGCCTGGGCGCGCGCCTGCTCGCGGCCGAGCGCGTCGTCGCCCGCCGCCGCGAGATCGCGTTCCGCGTCGCGCAGCGCAGCCGCAAGATGCTCGGCTTCGGCCGCGGCCTGCCGCCACCTGACATGCAGCAGCCGCGCCTCGGTCTCGCGGATCTGCTCGCCGAGCCGGCGATACCGCATTGCCTGCCGCGCCTGTTTCTTCAGCGTCTCGATCTGCGCCGCCAGGGTCGCGGTCACATCGCCCAGCCGTGCCAGGTTCTCCTCGGCGGCGCGCAGCTTCAACTCGGCCTCGTGACGCCGTGCATAAAGCCCGGCCGTGCCGGCCGCTTGGTCAAGCAGGGCGCGCCGCTCCCTCGGTGTTGCCGCGATCAGCGCACCGATCCGCCCCTGTCCGACCAGCGCGCCGGAATGCGGCCCGGACGCCGCATCGGCGAACAGCAGATGCACGTCGCGGGCGCGCACCTCGCGCCCGTTGATCCGATAGGTCGAGCCACCGCCGCGCACGATGCGCCGTGCGACCTCGATTATCGCGCTGTCATTGAACGCCAGCGGTGCGTCGCGCGCGCTGTTGTTAACGGTCAGGGAAACGTCGGCGAGGTTGCGAGCCGGACGGCGTTCGGAACCGCCAAAGATCACGTCGTCCATCTCGCCGCCGCGCAGTCGTCTGGCCGACGCTTCGCCCATGACCCAGCGCAGCGCCTCGACGAGGTTGGACTTGCCGCAACCGTTCGGCCCGACAATACCGGTCAGCCCCGGCGCGATCACCAGCTCGGTCGGCTCGACAAACGATTTGAAACCGGCAAGGCGGAGCCGCTCGACCTGCATCGCCCGCCGGAACCAATTCGCGCGATCAGGATTTCGCCATGCCGGACAGCAGCGCGTCCAGCGCCTGCGCCGTCGGCCGCCCCTCGAACTTTCTGCCGTTGACAAAGATCGTCGGGGTGCCGGTGATGTCGAGCTGCGTCGAGGCGGTCAGACGGCTTTGCACGATCTCGTCCTCCAACGCCTTGTTCGCGAGACAGGCCTCGAATTCCGTGTTGCCGACCCCGGCAAACCGCGCGATCCGTTCGAGCGCCGGACGCCACTGCTGCACCGCCCATTTCTCCTGCGCTTTGAACAGCGTCTCGATCATCGGGTAATACCGCTCGGGCGGCAGACAGCGCGCCAGCATTTCGGCCCGCAATGCCACCTGGTCGAGCGGAAACGGCCGCAGCACCAGCTTGGCCTTGCCGCTGTCGAGCCATTTCTGTTTCAGTTCAGGCACGACGTCATTATGGAAGTCGGCGCAATGCGAGCATGTCAGCGAGGCGTATTCGATAATGGTGATCGGCGCGTCGGCCTGGCCGAGAACACGGTCCTTCGGCATCACTTGCAGCAGGGCGGCACGGTCGGGCGGAGCCTGCGCCGTGGCGGGAAACGCGGCGGCGAGCGCCGTCGCAAACAACAAGGCAACCCAGATTTTCCGCATTGCAATCATCCAGTATGAAGGGGCGAGTTAGCCGTTCTCCCACTTCCCGGCAACCGCCCGAGACCGGGGCGCGGAGCCGGATCGCCGGAGCTAGCCGATCTGCCGCGAAGCGCACAAAACCAGTCTTCCCAGACCGGACAGCGCGGCGCGCAGCTCCGGATCGTCGATTCCGGCAAGGCGCGAATCGAATGCCCCGCCATCGTCTCCCGTCGCGGGCGCGCGTGGAAACGATACCGGACCGGCCGGCGCCGAGCCTGCCACGGGTACGGGCACGGGGCCCTGCGCGAGAACGAGCCGCGTGACCGCGACGCGTCCGAAAAAAATGTTGATGCGGTCGATGACGAGCGGCGCGCGGTGTTGCAGGTCGAGGGCAAACCCCGGCGCCACGCGAAGTTTCAACGCGCCGTCGCGGCCGAGTTTTTCGGGCCAGGTCTGCGCGGCCAGATCGACGCCGGCAACCGCGCTCCATTCCGCCTTGAGCCGCGCCAGCACGCCGCCGCCGCGGCGCGCGACGATCGGCGCCGCAATGCGCGAGGCGGCCTCGCCGATCGGGCGCAGCCCGGACCGGCGCGCGCCCTTGCCGGCATCGGCGGCTACCCTCGCGGTCTCGCGATCCCCATCTCGATCGTTCATGCCTTCACCCCGATCCCGATCGAACGCGCCACCGCTCGCTCGCCGTCCCGATCCCGCGGCGCTGCTCGTCTGGTACGACCGCCATCGTCGCGAGCTGCCCTGGCGCGCCGTGCCCGGCCAGCGCCCCGACCCTTACCGCGTCTGGCTCAGCGAGATCATGCTGCAGCAGACGACCGTTGCAACGGTCGGTCCCTATTTTGACCGATTCGTGGCGCGTTTTCCCGATATCGGCGCGCTGGCCGCCGCCTCGCTCGACGAGGTGCTGCATGCCTGGCAAGGACTCGGCTATTACGCCCGCGCCCGCAATCTGCACGCCTGCGCGCGTGAAGTCGTCGCGACATATGGCGGTTGCTTTCCGGACGACCCGGCCTTGCTGCGCGCGCTGCCCGGTATCGGCGATTACACGGCGGCGGCGATCGCGGCGATCGCCTTTGATCGCCCGGTCGCGGCGGTGGACGGAAATGTCGAGCGGGTCGTCGCACGGCTGTTCGCCGAACGCACCCCGCTGCCTGGCGGCAAGTCACGGCTGCGCGCGCTCGCCGCTTTGCTGGTGCCGGAGCAGCGGGCCGGCGATTTCGCGCAAGCGATGATGGATCTGGGCGCGACGCTGTGTACGCCGCGAACCCCGCGCTGCGTGCTGTGCCCGTGGCGCGCCGACTGCGCCGCCGCCGCTCTCGGCATCGCCGAAGACCTGCCGGCCCAGGCGGAAAAGCCGGAGCGGCCGCTGCGTCATGGCGCGGCGTTCTGGCTGACCCGCGCGGACGGAGCCGTGCTGCTGTGCCGCCGCCCGGAACAGGGGCTGCTCGGCGGCATGATCGAGCTGCCCTCGACCGATTGGCGCGCGACACCGTGGGACGCAGCGGAGGCCGCCTCGGTCGCACCGGCCGAGACGGAGTGGCGCGCGCTGCCCGGAACCGTGCGCCACGGCTTTACGCATTTCCGGCTCGAACTCGGCCTGCTCGTCGGGACGACAACCGAACCGATCGCCGGGATCTGGGCGAAACCCGGCGATTTCAAGGATCACGCCCTTCCGACCTTGACCAGAAAACTCGTGGCGCACGCGCTGTCGGCGTTGGGGAACTGCCCGGATCAGCCTGCCAGCAGCAGCCGGGTCAACTCCTCGGGCATGCTCAACATCGGGTAGTGCCCGGTATCAAGCTCGGTCCATGTCGCGCCGAGCCGCTCGGCGGTGCGGCGCTGGTGCGCCTCTCCGGGGTTCTGCGCCCGTCGGCACCACACGACCAACGTGCCGGGCCATTGTTGCTGCCAGAACGAATCGAGCTTGACCGGCTCGTTGTAGATGCCGATCGGGTGTTGCGTGTAGCGTTCGAGCGCCCATTCGCGGGTCTTCGGATCGAGATCGGCGAACAGCCGGTTGGCCGCGTCCTCGCGCGAGGGGCCGGCGGTCAGCCCATCGCCGCTCGGGGTCGAGGTCGAGCGAGTGACGATGTCGCGGATCTTCTCGCCGGGGAGCAGCGCCAGCGCATCGACAAAGACGAGGCGCTTGATCCGGTCGCGCATCAGCTCCGCGACGCGGCAGACGACCATGCCCCCCGAGCTGGTGCCGACCAGCACCACATCGCGCAGATCCTCATAAACCAGAAGCTGGGCGATCTCGTCGGCCTGGCTTTCGGTCGTGATCCCCGGCCGCACCGCGCTCTTGCGCTCGGCGCAGCCGTCAAGGCTCGGGGCATAGACCTCGTGCCCGGCGGCGCGCAGCCGGTTCGCCACATCCTTCCAAATCCACCCGCCCTGATACGAGCCGTGGACAAGCACGTATGTCGCCATTGTCGCTCTCCTGGGAATGCGGGCGTCCTCGCCCGCATGCAGCCGGTACGGCCGCGGTCCGCTCTAGGGGTCAGTTGCCGCCGGTCACGTCGATCGTGACGCCGGTGACAAACGCGGCGTCGTCGGACGCGAGAAAACAGATCACCCTGGCCTGGTCGGCGGCCTCGGCGATGCGGCGCATCGGCGTGCGCTCGATCTCGGCCTGCTGGTCTTCCGGGCTCTGCTGCTCCCAGCGCGGCCGGATTCGCTCGGTCAGGGTGCGGCTCGGCGCAATCGCGTTGATCGTGACCCCATAAGGGCCAAGCTCAAAGGCGAGTTTGCGCGTGAACGCGATGATGCCGCCCTTTGCCGCGGCATAGGCGCTGCTGCTCGACACGCTCAAGCCCCGCCCGGCGATCGAGGCCAGGTTGACGATCGCACCGCGCCGCTGTTCCTTCATCGCCGGTACGACGGCGTGGGTAAACAGGAACGTGCCGGACAGGTTGAAGTCGATCAGTTTCTGCCAGTCGGCAAAACTCAGCTCCTCGACCGGAGCGCCGGGCTTCGGAACGACCGTGCTGCCGCCGACCGCGTTGACAAGGATGTCGATCGCGCTGAACTCCTGCAATACCGAGGCGACCGTCGCATTGACATCGGTTTCGTCGAGCGCGTTGCACAGGCGACGATGCGCTTGCCCGCCCGCCTCGCGCAGCGCCGCGACGGTCCGATCGAGCCGCTCCTCATTGTTATCGACGGCGATAACGATCGCGCCCTCGCGCGCCATGATGTCCGCGGTGGCGCGACCGATGCCGCTCGCTGCCGCGGTAATCAACGCGATCTTGCCCTGAAAGCGCATCGGTTCCTCCATTCGCGCGACCCCCGGCCGGTATGCCGCCCCTCACTTCCTTCGGGCGGACGGCAACCGGATGGCAAGACGAGCATGCGGAGAGCAGCGATGCAACACGGGATTTGCTTTCCGCATGTCGGCGGGCGGACGATGTCGCGACAGGTCCGACGGCAATCAGCGGTCGCCGGTAGGGGGTTCGGCAATGTCCGAGGAGCCGCCGACAGTGTGCGCCGCACGTTCTCGCGACGCAGAGGATCGAAGAGTAACACAAAAGCATCCGGATCAGCTCCAAGTACTCTACCTTCAGGCCACGACAAAACGGCGGTACACAAGATTTTCGCCCAATCCGCCGAATTGTCGGTGGTCCTGCTCTTGCTCGGCGTTCCGCTAGATCATGATGATGGAATTGACCAGGGCCGATGGTGTGTCGATCCCGCGTATGGTCACGTCATGGCCCGAACCGAGATGCAGCACGGTTGACGCTTCAACCACTTCAGCACCGGAGACCAGTTCTGCGGCGCTTGTGATTCCGTTGTCATTCAGGTTCGAGGCTATCTTCAGGATGTCCGCGCCTATCTTGAAATTAACGATTATGTCGTGACCGGGACCGCCATCGGCAAACGTGAACGTATCGTCCCCGGGCCCTCCTTTCATATAATCGTCGCCGCCGTGGTCGAAGAATGTCGTCGCGCCGGCGCCGGCGAACAAATAGTCGTTTCCGGTGCCGGCGATAAGCGTTGCCGGCCCGCTGCCGCCGAACAGCAGATCGATATCATCGCCGCCGGTCATGGTTGCCGTGCCGTTGCCGACCACCGACAGTAATGAGGGACCGCCTATGGCGGTCAGCACAACCGTATTGCTGTTCGAGGTGTCGATCTGCATTTGACTGGCCGACAGGTATTCTCCATTCGGCAGACGTGGCATCGCACTCCACGTCGGGTCGGCTTGGTAGGATGCCGCCATCCCGGCGTCATTGCCGGCCCAGGCCGCGGCGATTTGGTTGACGATATACCCGTAAGCCTCCATCGCTTGCGGCGACTGCGTATAGGTGATCAGATCGGCCAATGCGGCCTTGGCGATAGCCGGATAGCTTTGCGGACTGATCAGCCGACTCTCACCCATACTCTCGGGGTTGGCCGTGGGGAGGCCATATCCGTTCTTGTTGAGCGTATGGGCCGTAACGTTTCCGGCCGAAAACTCGGACCAGGTCGAATAAGCGGTCTTACTCACCGGATCCTTGAGGTAAAGCCAATAGGGCGCGCCATTGGCCGGGGCATATCCGTTCTCTCCATTGGTATAGAGCCCGGCGACGAAGTTGGTCATATACTTCATCATTTGAACCGCGTCATCGGAGGCTTGCGGCAGGTTCATCCCGGCGATCTCCGCCAGGATGGTTACGATGAAACTTTGCTGAAAGGGAGACACGATCGGCACGCCCGATGCGACTTCAGCGCCCAACACGAAGCCCTGCAATTCGCCATATGCGGCCGTTCCCTTACCTACAATATATTCCTGCACCAGCCCGTCCATCGCCCGGACCAGCTGAGATGTAAAATAGCTCTTCAGCGGATCGCCGTCCGGAGTAGCGTAAGCCGCTTCCGCGACTTCCCGAAGTCCCCAAGCAATTGCCCGTTGCTGGTTGGCCGGGTCTGCTACTCCCATATACACTGCATCGCCCGGCCTCCTCGGATCGACCACGGCGTTGCCGCTGTAAGCGTAGTACGGGTTTATGGAGGTGATTGCATAATTGGCGGCGGACTGAAGCAGCTTGAGTTGGTAATGGTCGCCGGTAGTCAGATAAGGGACGTAATTCAGGTCGGGCATATGCGCCGTGTCAGGTTTCCAAGGGTTGCCGTTTGCCCCATAACTCAGCCACCCATTGGCCGGATGTGGCGACCAGTACAATCCGGCGACATTGCGCGGGTCCTGCCAGAAAAGCGGGTAGTCCTCGAGGCTGATCGGCGCGCCGGTCGTCTCGTCGGTTAAGTGCCAGGGAATGCCGCCCGCAGCATCCGCATTCGCCATCATGACCGCTGCCGCGGTGCTGTTCTGGCTCAGCAGCCATTGCGCCGTCCACGTGGTCTGCGTTCCAATATCGGGACGACCGCCGGTGGTCGGCATCAAGGGCTGTACCAGTGCGATCCCCATCGGACCGGTACTGCCGTGCCCGGTAGAGCTGGCAGGATCGAGCTTACTGTAATTCGTCTGAATTCGTGCGCTGCTGACGCCATAGCTCCGATCGTAGGCCGGCAGTGCGGCCGCGGCGGTCAGATAAGCAATGTCATACTGCACGTGGGGATTGGTCGTCCCGGCGCTGTCTACCCGGTGATGCCACAAGGAATAGAGATACTGCGAGACGTTGCCCGCGCTATAGACCTGTTCGCCGCCTTGACTGATCGCTACGTCGTAAACCAGGTTGGTCTTGCCCGGAGAAAACATCCAGCTGTTGTCGAAGATGACATCCGTGGTTGTGGTTCCGTCGGCGTACACCCGAATGTCGAACTCGACCTTGAGCTTGCCGTCGTTAACTGTCGTCACCACGTTATATTCGTTGACTGCCGGACCGGTCAGCCAATGTCGGACATTGCCTGCTGCTATCGCAGCCTGCAATGCGGCAGCGGCCGAGGCACTGTCCGTTGTGGTCGTGCCATCGGCATTGCGGAACGTGAAGGCCACCGTGACATCATAGCCGCTCGCCAGCAGGGCCGGGGCGTTTGGCTCTGCCGGCGACGGCATTGGCGCGCTGTCCTTCGCCAGCATCATCGCGATGATGCCGCCCGCCGCGATTGCCGGTGCGTTCAGGGTCAGGGTTGCGTGGCGCACTGAGCCGTCGCTGTGGGTTGCCTTGACGTCCATCTGCACCGCGTAGTCGACCTCGCCGATGCGCGCCACGAGAGTGTCGCCGAGCATGATCGCACCCGGCTTGAAGACCTGACCAAATGTCACGTAACCGCTTTTCTCGGCTACTGTGCCTGTATTCTGTAGAAGCAGGCCAACAATGTCGCCGCTTTGCGACGGCTGCGGCACCGCCGGCGCGAGCACGGCCTGGCTGGGAGACAGTTGCGGCGATGTCGGCGCGGGCGTGGGCTGGCTGGCAGTGTCGAGGGTAAAGCTCAACGTTGCTGTTCCGGTATTGCCGGCGTGGTCGGTCTGAATTGCAGTTGATGTGTGCGCCCCCTTGGCCAGGCCGGTCGGAGTGAAGCTCCAGGCGCCCGTGCTGTTGGCGGTCGTCGTGCCGAGCGTGGTGGCGCCTTCCTTGATTGTCACCACCATGTTGGCCTGACCGGTGCCCTTGACGGCCGGGTTCGACGTGATCCCATCACTCGCCGAGCTGCCGGTATCGGAAGCCAGAACCATGCCCACCGTCGGCGCCGTCGTGTCGAGCGTGAAGCTCAGCATCGCCGTCCGGATATGGCCGGTCTGGTGAGTCTGGGTTGCGATCAACGTGTGCGTCCCGTCAGCGAGACCGGTCGGGGTGAAGCTCCAGGCGCCCGTGCTGTCGGCCGTCGTCGTGCCGAGCACGGTGCCACCCTGCCGGATCGTCACCACCGTGTCGGCCTGCCCGGTTCCCGTGACCGCCGGGTTCGACGTGATCCTGTCGCTTGCCGAACCGCCGGTATCCGAAACCAGGGCGATGCTCACCGCGGGCACTGCCGGGTCGAGAAGAAAAAGCCCGGCAGGAATATCGTAAGAGTTATCCTGGAACTGGATCTTCTCGATATTCCTGAGGGTGGAGGTGCCCTCGATGCCGGCAATCGTGATCACGCCGTTTTCGAAGACCAGACCGTAATCGCCGTAATTGCCCGCAAACACGGCGGTATCGATGCCGGGACCACCGTCTATCTTGTTGTCGCCCGGCCCGACATGAATCGTGTCGTTCCCATAACCGCCCTGAATTATGTCGTTGCCGCTGCCGGTGTAGATACGATCATCGCCGGCGCCGCCATCGACGCGGTCATCACCCTCACCGCCCAGAACAGTGTCGGTGCCCCAATGCCCGTACAGAACGTCGTTCCCGAGGCCGCCATCGATATAGTTGTTGCCCCATATGCTGCTTTTGATCGTATCGTTGCCGTCATCGCCGTATAGCTCGGTGGTGGCATGAGCGTCCTGCACCGAGATGGTATCGTTGCCGCCCAGACCATAAATGACGTTATGGCCGATCACGGTTCCTGTCAGAATATCGTTGTCTGCCGTGCCGACCAGAGCTCCCGTCGGAATGTCGTTGCCCTCGGTGCCGACCAGAGCCGAGCTGGCGGGAGCGCTGTCGAGCGTGAAGTTCAGCGTTGCTGTCCCGGTGTTGCCGGCCAGGTCGGTCTGCGTTGCAGTCAGCGTATGCGCGCCGTCGGCGAGGCCGCTCGGGGTGAAGCTCCAGGCCCCCGTGCCGTCAGCCGTCGTCGTGCCGAGTACGGTGCCGCCCTCCTTGACCGTTACCACCGTGTTGGCCTGACCGACCCCCTTGACGGCCGGGTCTGAGGTAACCCCGTCGTTTGATGAGCTGCCGGTATCCGAAACCAGGGCGATGCTCACTACAGGTGGCGTCTTGTCGAGCGTGAAGCTCAGTGTTGCCGTCCCGGTGTTGCCGGCCAGGTCGGTCTGCGTTGCAGTCAGCATATGCGCGCCATCGGCGAGGCCGGTCGGAGTGAAGCTCCAGGCCCCCGTGCTGTCGGCCGTCGTCGTGCCGAGCACGGCATCGCCTTGCTTGATCGCAACGACGGTATTGACTTCACCAGTACCCTTGATTGTCGGGTTCGACGTGATCCCATCACTCGTCGCGCTGCCGGTATCGGAAGCAAGGGTCGTGACCAAAGGGTTGGGATTGGCAATGGCAGACCATTTCGTGCCGGTCCAGTGAAACCACTGCCCCTGCGAGTTGAGCGAATACAGGTGGCCGCCATTGGCGACTTTCAGCCCGACACCGGCAACATACGCGACCGGCTGCCCGTTGAGCAGGATGTAATTGCCCGTGCTCGTCTTCCCGGCGCTGAACGTCCAAACGCCATCGCCGGTCACCAGACCGCCGCCGCTGCCGGCCTGAACCAACGTGCCATCCGGCGACATCGCCGACGCCAGTGTCGGATCCACCCAGGACAGCCATCGCGAACCCGACCATGCGTACCACTGCCCGGTCGTGTCGCACGAATAGAGCTTTCCGCCATTGGCGACTTTCAGCTCGACACCGGCAACATACGCGACCGGCTGCCCGTTGAGCAGGACGTAATTGCCCGTGCTTGTCTTCCCGGCGCTGAACGTCCAAACGCCATCGCCGGTCACCAGACCGCCGCCGCTGCCGGCCCGAACCAATGTGCCATCCGGCGAGATCATCGATATATCGGCCATCTGCGTCGTCTCGTCTTTGTTAAAGAAATACCAATGAACCGATGCACGGGAAGCGTTCCGGCCTAGCGAAGTTGAAAAATCAACTTTCTAGAAAGGAAACATCCCGCGAAGGCCCTTTATATGAGAAAATATCGGAGCCTCTTTAAAAGCCGGTTAAATGAATATTTCTCGACGCTTAATGCTCGCATTCGAAATATTCAGACACACGGCTCTGAAGTGACCTCGGAATGCCGAAAGGAAATCTTAAGTACAGATTTGTTTGCAGGGTTGCCGGTGCGGCAAGTTACCGGAATCGGTTTAAACGTTAAGAATCGCTTTTCAGGTTCGTTGCATCGGCACGATAAGGGTAACAATATATTACAATCTACGATGTGCCGGTATCGCACGGCGTTGCGGTGGATTGCCGTTGTATCGGATCGGTATGGGAGCTTGCAGCTACCCTTGAGCAACCGAACAGAGTATAGGCCGTGTTAACCATTGCGATCGAACCGCGCCGGGTTCGAGTTGTGATTTCGGCGATGCCGGCGCGGTGCACGAGACCGCCGCCGCGATGTCCGCGCACATCGACAAGACGAACCCGCAGACCCGGCTCGACGGGTTTCTCGTGCAGCCGCCGGTCTGACGCGGATGATCCGGGCGAGCCGGGCGCTCGGAGCAAACCGCGAGGAGCGGCGTTGAGCCGAGTAACAGTCGAGGAGAACGTCCGATGAACTCCGTCGCTCGGCCCGCCACCGCTGCCGAAATCGCCGCGATCTGCGGCCGTCTCGATGATGACGTGGTCGCCCGCATCCTCGCCACCGGAGCAACCGCGACCGAGGTGCTCGAGGCCTTTACCCGGTACAGCGCCGACGACCGGATCGGTGCGGAGTTGCAGCGCCACCGCCACGGCGCGGTCTACGACATCCTATTGCAGGAGAAGCCTCACCCGGACGAACTCGGGTGACGGCTCCCGCCCGGCGATCCGCCGCGCGCCGGTTCCGGGATCGAGGGCAAGAATTCGTGAACTGGACTATTCGCCAGCCGCGCCGGTTGCTATCAATCGATTGCGATTCTGCTCTATCGCCCCTTCCCTCCCCGGCATGCGCCCGGCACGCGGAAGAGGTCCAGGCACCGGGCGCTCCTGCCCACAACGAGACTTCTGCCCCCGCAACGAGACTTTTGCCGATGAGCGAGATCACCCCGATCACGATGCCGAAATGGGGTCTGACGATGACCGAGGGCAAAGTCCTCGGCTGGCTGAAACAGGAAGGCGACAGCTACCGCGCCGGCGAGGAATTGCTCGAAATCGAGACGACGAAGATCACCAATGTCTTCGAGGCGAGCGACCCCGGCACCTTGCGCCGCATCATCGCCGCTCCGGGCGCGACGCTGCCGATTGGTGCGTTGCTCGCGGTTGCGGCCTCTCCGAGCGTGCCCGATAGCGAGATCGATACCTTTATCGCCGGGTTTGTCGCCCCCGAACCGGTTTCGGAAGGCGAAGCGCCCGAGGCGGCTGAGATCGCGCCGCGCGAGATCGAGGCCGGCGGGAGACGACTGCGCATTCTCGATATCGCGGGCGGAGATGGCATGCCGATCGTGCTCGTGCACGGGTTCGGCGCCGACCTCAACGCCTGGATGTTCAACCAGCCGATTCTGTCCGGCGGGCGGCGGGTCGTCGCGCTCGATCTGCCGGGGCATGGCGGCTCGATCAAACAGGTCGGGGCCGGCGACGCCGAGACCTTCGCCGCTGCCGTTGCGGACGTGCTGACTGCGCTCGCCATCGACCGCTTTCATCTTGCCGGACACTCGATGGGCGGCGCGATCGGGCTGGTGCTGGCCAGGAAGATGCCGACGCGGATCGCCTCGCTGACCTTGCTCGCCCCGGCCGGGCTCGGCCCGGAGATCAACGGTGCCTTTATCGACGGGTTTGTCCGGGTAACGCGGCGGCGCGAGGCTCAGGAACTGCTTGCCGCGCTCGTGCACGATCCATCGCTGATCAGCCGCGCAATGATCGAGGAGACGCTGCGCTACAAGCGGCTCGACGGGGTTCCGGCGGCGCTCGATACGATCGCGCGCGCCTGGTTTCCGGGCGGAAGGCAGGCGCTCGATCTGCGCCCGGCGCTCGCCGCGCTCGCGATGCCGGTACAGATCGTCTGGGGGCGCGACGACCGCATCATCCCGGTAACGCACGCCGCGGCGCTCGCCGGCGGGATGCAGGTGCATATTCTCGATGAGGTCGGACACATTCCGCAGATGGAGAAGGCCGGCGAGGTCAATCGGCTGATCACCCGTTTTGTCGAGGCGAACCCCTGATGCCGAATGCCGATTTATATGCCGGTGGTCAACAGCGCACCGGTACCCTGGAACCGTAAATCAAAAAACATTTTCTGGGAGGATCAAATGCCGGACGTATTTGCGAATATCACCTCCGCACCGGATGCAGCTCTTCAAGTCATCGCCAATGTCCTGGAGACGAGGGCGGCGATCCCGTCTCAACAGGAAATGCTGCGGGATTATCTATCGAACATCCAATTTCCTGAAGCTGCCGAGGTCTTGGAAGTCGGGTGCGGCACCGGACCTGTTTGCCGAACATTGGCCACATGGCCGAATGTTGCGAAGGTCGTTGGAGTGGACCCCTCGCCATTTCTGCTGCAAAAAGCGCGCGAGCTTTCGGCTGGCCAGCAAATAGAATTTGAGGCGGGGGACGGGAAATCGCTCCGGTTCGCGGAGGCTACTTTTGACGTTGTGATCCTGCACACGCTTCTCAGTCATGTTCCCGGACCGGAACAGCTCCTTTCGGAGGCCTATCGGGTCCTGAAACCCGGAGGCGCTCTTGGCCTGTGTGATGCGGATTTCTCGACAGCGACTCTGGCAACCTCAGAGAACGATCCTCTAGAAGCCTGTACCCGGGCATTTCTTGACCATTTCGTAAACGACGTTTGGATTGTCCGCCGGGTCTCATCGCTCGCGCAAGCGGCGGGATTTGATGTCAAGCCACTGCGCAGCTACGGGCTGATCGAAACGATTGCGCCCACATTGGCAATGACCTGGGTGGATCGGGGCGCCGATGCTCTTGCCAATGGTGGCTGTATTGGACCCGAATTGGCGGCGGCGCTGAAAGCTGAGGGAAGACGCCGGGCCGAAGCGGGGTCGTTCTTCGGATACATGGCGTATGCCGCCTTGACCGCAGTAAAACCCGTTTAGGTCAGGATGCAGCCTGCGCGCAATATCGGCCTCCTCAGCGGGCGCGACTGAGTAAACGGGGAAGGGTGTCATGCAATCCGCTGCCGACGGCAGAAAGCCGACCGTTCTGGGTCTTGCCGCCGATCTCGCGGCCGGGCGCACCACCAGCCGCGAGCTGGTCGAGACGGCGCTGGCGCGCATCGCCGACCCGGCGGGCGAAGGCGCGCGCACCTTTGTCAAAATCTATGCCGACAGCGCCCGGGCAGCGGCCGATGCGCAGGACCGGCTGCGCCGCGCCGGTTATGTCGCCTCGCCGCTCGCCGGGCTGCCGGTCTCGATAAAGGATCTGTTCGATGTCGCCGGCGAGGTCAGTCTTGCCGCCTCGAAGGCGCTCGACGACGTGCCACCGGCAATAAGCGACGCACCGGTCGTCGCGCGGCTGCGCGCCGCCGGGGCGGTGCTGGTCGGCCGCACCAACATGACCGAGTTCGCGTTTTCCGGTGTCGGCATCAACCCGCATTACGGCACACCCGGCAATCCCCATGACCGCTCGCTGATACCGGGCGGATCGTCCTCCGGCGCCGCGGTGTCGGTCGGGGACGACCAGGCCGTCGTCGCGATCGGCAGCGATACCGGCGGGTCGGTGCGCATCCCGGCGGCGCTGTGCGGCCTCTCGGGTTTTAAGCCGACGCAGTATCGCATCCCGCGCGACGGTGCCGTGCCGCTCTCGACAACACTCGATTCGATCGGCCCGCTGGCCAAAAGCATCGCGTGTTGCGCGATTGCCGACGCGATCATGGCCGGTGAGCCGCCCGAGGCTCCGGCGCCAATCCCGGTTGACGGGCTGCGCCTGCTGGTGCCGCGCTCGCATGTGTTTCAAGGACTCGCGCCCGAGGTCGAAACCGCGTTCGAAGCGGCTTGCGCGGCCCTGTCGCGTGCCGGCGTGCGGATCAGCGACCGCTCATTCCCTGAACTCGACGAGATCCCGACGATCAACGCGGCTGGCGGGTTCGCGCCGATCGAGGCCTATGCTTGGCACCGGGATCTGATCGCCCGGCGCGGCGGCGACTACGATCCCCGCGTGCGCGGCCGCATCGAGCGCGCCGAAGGAATGACCGCGGTCGAACTGATCGAACTGCGCGATGCCCGCGCCGCGTTGATCGCGCGCCTCGCGCCGTTGACCGCCGGCTTTGACGCGATGCTGATGCCGACAGTGGCGATCACTGCGCCGCCGATCGCGGCTTTCGCCGAGGACGCCGATTATCGCCGGCTGAACGCGCTGATCCTGCGCAATTGCTCGGCGATCAATTTTCTCGACCGCTGTGCCGCGACGGTGCCGATCCAGAACCCCGGAGAAGCCCCGGTCGGGTTGATGATCGTCGGCGAGCATGGCGGTGACCGCCGTCTGCTGGCTGTCGCCCGCGGCATTGAGGAGGCCCTCGGCTAATCCCTCAATCAGGACCACCGCCGGCCTTCTAGCCAATCAGCGCGCGGCGGAGGCGACCTGCCGGATGCCGCAATTACCCGAGCCGTACCGCTCCAGCATCCAGAAATGCTGCCAATGCAATGATTTCATATACATCCGAGCGTCCCGCCACCCGCCTTTACATTCCGGAGCCGCTCGCCGCCGGCGCTGTGGTGCCGCTTGGCGACGACAACGTGCATCGGCTGCGCAATGTGCTGCGGCTCGCTTCCGGTGCAATGGTCGCAGCCTTCAACGAGCGCGACGGCGAGTGGCTGTGCCGCATCGATGAGCTGCGGCGGAGCCGCGGCGCGCTCAAGCCGATCGAGCAGCGCCGCATCGCCGAAGCCGCAGCGGATTTATGGCTGGTCTTCGCGCCGGTCAAACGCGTCCGCACCGATTGGCTTGTCGAAAAAGCGACCGAGCTTGGCGTTGCCGCCCTCGTTCCGGTCGTGACCGCGCGGACGCAGGCGGAGCGTGTCAATCGCGACCGGCTGCGGGTGCTTGCCTTGGCGGCGGCAGAGCAGAGCGGGCGGCTGTCGCTGCCCGAGATTCGCCCCGAGCTGCCGCTCATGCGCCTGCTCGCCGAATGGCCGGCGGAGCGCCGCCTGGTGCTGTGCGACGAGACCGGCGCCGGCGCGCCGATGGCCGACGCTCTCGCCGGGGTTTCGCCGGGCATCCCCGCCGCCGTTTTCGTCGGTCCGGAAGGGGGTTTCGCCGAAACGGAGCTTGACGCTTTCGGCAAACTCTCCATTGTTACCCGGGTGGGGCTCGGCCCGAGAATACTGCGCGCGGAGACCGCCGCCCTTGCGGCGTTGGCGATTTATCAGGCGATAGCCGGAGACTGGCGCCGCGGGCGCTGAGCGCCGGTCGTCTTGTCATCATCGAGGGTTTCGGGAGCCGCATGTCTGGGCCGTCAAGCCTGCAAGGACCGCCGATCACCGATAAACGGCAGCTGATCGAGTATCACGAGAAGGGCGGCAAGCCGCCCGCCGATTGGCGGATCGGAACCGAGCACGAAAAATTTGTATTCCGGCGCGCCGATTTGAGGCGCGTGCCCTATGACGGGCCGGACGGCATCGGCGCGCTGTTGCAGCGCATGACCCGCTTTGGCTGGGAGCCGGTCCTTGAGAAGGACAAGGTGATCGCGCTGGCGAACGACAGCCGCTGCTCGATCACGCTCGAACCGGGCGGTCAGTTCGAATTGAGCGGCGCGCCGCTCGAAACCGTGCACCAGACCTGCGAGGAGGTCCACGAGCATCTGCGTCAGGTGCGCGAGGTCTGCGACGAATTAGGTCTCGGCATGATCGGGCTCGGTTTCGACCCGCTATCGCGGCGCGACGAGGTGCCGTGGATGCCAAAGGGCCGCTATCGCATCATGCGCGACTACATGCCGAAAAAAGGCCGGCTCGGTCTTGACATGATGCTGCGCACCTGCACCGTGCAGACCAATCTCGACTATCGCAGCGAGGCCGACATGGTGCGCAAGTTCCGCGCCAGTCTGGCGTTGCAGCCGGTCGCGGTGGCGCTGTTCGCGAACTCGCCTTTTGTCGAGGGAAGGCCCTCGGGTTATCTGAGCTACCGCAGCCTGGTGTGGACCGACACCGATCCCGACCGCTGCGGCACGCTGCCCTTTGTGTTCGAGGACGGGTTCGGGTTCGAGCGCTATGTCGATTATCTGCTCGATATGCCGATGTACTTCGTCTACCGCGACGGCAACTATGTCGATGCGAGCGGGCAGTCGTTTCGCGACTTCATGGCCGGGAAACTGCCGGCGCTGCCGGGCGAGGTGCCGCTGATCGGCGACTGGGCCGATCATGTCACGACAGCGTTTCCCGAGGTTCGGCTGAAAAGCTACCTCGAAATGCGCGGTGCCGATGGCGGTCCGTGGCGCCGGCTCTGCGCCTTGCCGGCGCTGTGGGTCGGGCTCCTCTACGACGATACCGCGCTCGACGCCGCCTGCGATCTCGTCGCCGAGTGGACCGAGGAGGAGCGCGAGACGATGCGGCGCGACGTGCCGCTTCTCGGGCTGGAAACGCCGCATCGCAGCCGCACGCTGCGCGACATCGCGCTCGAAATTCTCGAAATCGCGCGCGAGGGTTTGCACCGGCGCGCCCGCCGCGACCAGTGCGGCGAGGATGAAACGCACCATCTCGACGCGCTGTTCGCGATCGCCGGCGGTGGGCGGACCCCGGCCGAGGAATTGATCGAGGATTTTCACACGCGCTGGGGCGGTCGCATCGAGCCGATCTTCACCGAGCGGGCGTATTAATCCGGACCGCTTCCGTCTGGGCCGCATTTCGGGCGAGACGTAAGCGGTTCGAATATACTACCCCCTCCGCCCTTCAGGGGGGAGAGGGAGGGGCCCATTGCGAAGCAATGGGAGGGTGAGGTGGGTGCCGGCAAGCGCTCTGGAATCCCCCACCTCACCCCGACCCTCTCCGCCCCCGGGGGCGGAGAGGGAGCATTGGCGGTCCTACTTCAGGTGCTTCTTCAAGAACTCGTATGCCGGCGCGTGCGTCGTGTCGGTGTTGCGCTGCTCGTTGTCGAAATAGGTGATCTCGATATTGCCGCCGGCGTTGCGGTAGTTGCTGACAAAGCGCTCGGGTTCGTTGCCGGGGAAGCTCGAATCCTCGTCGTGATAGTCGTGCGTCAGATCGGGGCGGCCTTGGATCCAGATCGCCGGCGGCATCGTGACCTTTTCGCCGCGTTCGAGGATCAGGATCGGGTTGCCTTCGGCCATCGTCGCTTCGTCGCGCCAATAGGTCTCGTGCTTTTTGTCCATGCCGACGGCCCAGGCGGGCGGGTTGCCGGCGGCGACCAGCCGCTTGGCATGACGGTAGCGCGACAGCGGGTTGATGACCGGCCACAGCATCACCACCGCCTTGACGCCCGCATCGACCCCGGCCGGACCCGGAATTTCGGCATAGCGCGGATCGTTCGGCCGCATCGCGACCAGCATCGCGAGATGGCCGCCGCTCGACGCACCACCGATCGCGACCTGATCGGGGTTGATTTTCAGCTCGTTGGCGTGCGCCTTGGTCCAGCGGATGCCGTAATTGATGTCGGCGAGGCTGGTCGGATAGCCGTCCGGGCCGTGCCGGAAATTCAGCGTGACCATGACCACGCCGCGTTGCGCCAGGTACTCGCCGAGGCCGGTGCGGTCTTCGAGGTCGCCGTTGTTCCAGGCGCCGCCGTGCAGATCGACATAGCACGGGAACGGCCCCTGGCCTTCGGGTTTGAACACCCGCGCCATGATCTCGCGGCTGCCGTGCTTCAGGTAGCAGACGTTCTCGGTTGTGAATTGGGGCATCGTGTTGTCCTCCCTTGAGCAGGACGGCGCGTCGCCTCGGTGCGAGGCTTGCGCCGACGGGACTGCGCGCCTCACCCTAGCGTCGGCGGACCCCGGTAACCATTGCGAATTTCGCGGGTCGCGGGACCGTCCGGGCCGGGTCGAGAGAGGTACGATCCTGGAACAGGCCTCAGATAGGGGAGGCACAATCCATGATTGACCGCCTCAGAGCGTCCGGCCGATTCTGCAACAAATCTGTAGCCAGTAACCCACTGAGTTCGTTCATTTCAACTCCAGGTTCCCGGCATCCAGAACGCCCCTCCGACGCATCAACAGTAGCCGATGAATCTGGCAAGATTGCCGGCGACATCTGTCATACCCGCCATCGTGCCGGCTTTTTTGGGCAAAGCCGGTCGAGCTTGTAGGGCAGACTCGTAGGGCGGAATGCTCTTCGCTTTTCCGCTATATACTGCTGACATCTACCCGGACAATCGCTTTCACGACCACGGTGGCCGTGACATCAAGATCATGTCCGATTTCGGACATTAATATTTTCTACGTGCAGGTTCTCTGCCTACTGCCTGCTATGTTAGGCAGAGAACCTGACTTTAGACTACTCTAGCACCGGGAAACACACGCTTGGCGCGCAGCCTCCACTATAGCCAGGCAAGTGGGGTTTCCACCGCAGCGTTGCGCTGCAAGAGCGGCCGCGATATTACAGAGAGCTACACAAGAAGGATTGGTCAGTGGTTGCGCTCGCTCTATTAGAGATTGAGCGGTTTCTTCAGCTCGCAAGAGTCCAAATTCTCTCAGAAGATTGGTAATTCGCTCCCTATCCCCCGCCGTCAGTTGATTGAACTGTGCTGAAATATTTTGTCCCGGCTGCCCTGTTGCTTGTTGTTGAGCTCCCGCAGCGAACGGGAACATCAACACTGCAATAACGAGTAGCCTAGAGAGAGAGAGAGAGAGAGAGAGAGACGCCTTCATGTACCTCCTCCATACCTTGGATGCAGGCACTCTGCAAGACGCCAGCTTGACAACAATCGTTCCAATCATCGTAAATTTTTTGTAAACTATAGGCTGTTCGGCAGGCGCGCTTCGCCCTTCATCCTATGCTGCGGGCCTGCGAAGCCGGTCGGTGGGAGCGGAGACCGGCAGCTTTGTTGAAGATGCGCCGGTCCCACCCCTTTATGCCCGCTCAGGTATCGAGAAAGCTGCGCAGCTTGCGCGAGCGGCTCGGGTGCTTCAGCTTGCGCAGCGCCTTTGCCTCGATCTGGCGGATGCGCTCGCGGGTCACCGAGAATTGCTGCCCGACCTCCTCCAAGGTGTGATCGGTGTTCATGCCGATGCCGAACCGCATCCGCAGGACCCGCTCCTCGCGCGCGGTCAGCGAGGCCAGAACCCGGGTCGTCGTCTCGCGCAGATTGGCCTGGATCGCGGCATCGAGCGGCAGCACCGCATTCTTGTCCTCGATGAAATCGCCGAGATGCGAATCCTCCTCGTCGCCGATCGGGGTTTCGAGGCTGATCGGCTCCTTCGCGATTTTCAGGACTTTCCGTACCTTCTCCAAAGGCATCGCCAGTTTTTCGGCGAGTTCCTCGGGGGTCGGCTCGCGGCCGATCTCGTGCAGCATCTGGCGCGAGGTTCGCACCAGCTTGTTGATCGTCTCGATCATGTGCACCGGGATGCGGATCGTGCGAGCCTGATCAGCGATCGAGCGCGTGATCGCCTGACGAATCCACCACGTCGCATAGGTCGAGAATTTGTAGCCGCGGCGATATTCGAACTTATCGACCGCCTTCATCAGCCCGATATTGCCTTCCTGGATCAGATCGAGGAATTGCAGCCCGCGATTGGTGTATTTCTTCGCGATCGAGATCACCAGCCGCAGATTGGCCTCGACCATCTCCTTCTTGGCGCGGCCCGCTTCGCGTTCGCCGCGCTGCACGGTCTGCACAACGCGGCGGAACTCGGCGATCGGCAGCTTGGCTTCCATCGCGACCTGTGCAATCGCGGCGCGGTGCTTCTCGACATCGTCGCGACGGTCGGCGAGGCGGGTCCAGCCGCGGCCGGGCAGCGCGCCAACCCGCTCCAGCCAATCGCCGGCAAGCTCGTTGCCCATATAGTGTTCGAGAAACTCGGCGCGCTTGACCCCGGCGCCTTCCACCACGCGCAGCAACCTCCCCTCCTCGGTCACGAGGCGCCGGTTGAGGTCGTAAAGCTGCTCGACAAGATGTTCGAGACGCGTGTTGTTGAAGCGTACCTGCTTCAACAGCTCGACAATCTCCTCCTTGCATTTCTGGTAGCGCCGTTCGGTCGCGCGCGGCAGCTCGACCCCCTTGATCAGGGAGGTAATGCGCTGCTCCTGGACCTTGGCGATCTTCTTGTGCGCCTCGGCGACCGCGTCGAAGATCAGAAGCATGCCGGGTTTCAGCTGCGCTTCCATCGCCGATAGCGAGATCGAGCTTTCCTCGCCCTCGCCCTCCTCGCCTTCGGCCTCAAGATCGGGCGGCTCGGCTCCGTCGCCGATCGCGCCGTCGTCGCCGTCCTCGTCGTTGGCCGCCTTGGCCATCTCGGCCTCGGCCCCATCGGGGGTGGTGCTGCCATAGGTCGCGTCGAGATCGATGATGTCGCGCAGCAGCATCGTGTTTTCGTTGAGCTTATCGCGCCACACCAGCAGCATTCGAACGGTCAGCGGGCTCTCGCAGATGCCGCCGATCATCATGTCGCGGCCGGCTTCGATGCGCTTGGCGATCGCGATCTCGCCCTCGCGCGACAACAGCTCGACCGAACCCATCTCGCGCAGATACATCCGCACCGGATCGTCGGTGCGGCCGATATCGTCGTCGTCGACATTGCCGCGGGTTTCGGTCTCGCCGTCCTCGGCCTCGGCTTCGGGCGTTTCCTCGCTCTCCTCGCTCTCGATCAGGTTGATGCCGAGCTCGGAGAGCATCGTCATCGTATCCTCGATCTGCTCCGAGGATACCTGATCCTGCGGCAACGCGGCGTTCAGCTCGTCGTAGGTCAGGTAGCCGCGTTCCTTGCCGCGCGCCACCATCTTCTTGATCGCGCTCGCGATCGAGTCGAGGAGCGGGGCTTCAGCCGCCTCTTCCCGGGTCTCGGCCGTATCCGCCGCCGTTACCGCCTTGCTCGCCATGCCGCCATCCTTTGTTTGAGGCACATCGAAGCACCGCGCCGCCCGCCGGAAGCGCGATGCCTCTACCCTATGCGTTTGTCCCGCTGCGCACCGCGGACCTACGACTCGACCCCGCCGATCGGGCCGTCCTGCAATTCCCGCTCCTTCAAGGCAGCAAAGCGCCGCAGATCGTCATCGGACGGATCGACCGTCACCGTATTGGCCGCCGCCTCGGCTTCGTTTCGGGATGTTTGCAGAAGCTGGAGCGTTTCCTTGAGGCCTTGCCTGATCACGTCAGGATCATCTCCTCTGCACACGGCAAAGCCTGCATGCCTGGCTGTCGCGATCGCCAAAGCGCCGAGCGTCTGTGCGTGGCCGCACAGAGCTAAGTGTTGCCGCAGCGTTTGGGCGTCAAGCCCCCCGGCGTCAAGCCCCCCGGCCTCAAGCCCTTGGCCGGTATGCGCGACCTCTAGAATCGCCCGTCGCAGGTTGTCAAGCTCCGGCTCCGGAAAATCGAGCGCGGCGAGATCCTCGACCCACTCGTCGATTATCGCCGGATGGGTGATAAAGATGCCGAGGACGATTTCGCGGTTGCGCCGGCCCGGCAGCGGCGGAAGCGGCGGCGCGCCCTTGGCCGTGGACCGTGCCGGTCTGTCCCGTCTTCCTAACGCGAACAGGCGATCGCGGAAAAATCGGCGATATGCATACTGCACGGTGCGGTCGACGATAACGCTGGCCTGATCCATCAGCCGGCGTTCGAGACCGGCGCGCCGCTCCGGCGTATCGATCGCACCGGCGTTCAGCTCGCTTTGCCAGAGCATCTCGGACATCGGACAGGCCGCCGCGAGAACCTGCGAGAAGGCATCGGGTGCGCCGGCGCGCAGCAACGAGTCCGGGTCCTCGCCGGGGGGCAGCGCGGCAAAGCGCAGGCTGCGGCCAGGCAGCAGCAGCGGCAGGGCACGGGTGAGAGCGCGCAGCGCGGCGCGCCTTCCGGCGGTGTCGCCGTCGAAGCACAGCACCGGCTCGGGCGCGAGACGCCACAATTCGTGCAGTTGCGTTTCGGTCAGCGCGGTGCCGAGCGGCGCGACGGCGCCGCCGAACCCGGCACGGTGCAGCGCGATGACATCCATATAGCCTTCGACGACGATGATCGCGCCGTTTGGGATCGCGCCGTTTGGGATCGCGCCGTTTGGGATCGCGCCGTTTGGGATCGCGCCGTTTGGGATCACGGCGCCGTCCGGCTCGCGCGCGATATTGGCGCGAGCCGCCGCCCAGCCGTAGAGATTGCGTCCTTTCTCGAAGACCGGCGTATCGGGCGAATTCAAGTATTTCGGCTGCTCGTCGCCCAAGGTGCGCCCGCCGAAGGCGATGACCCGGCCGGCGCGGTCGCCGATCGGAAACATAACGCGCCCACGGAACCAGTCATAGGGCGTGCCGCCATTATCGGGGACGCGCAGCAGCCCGGCTTCGCGCAGCAGCGCCTCGGGGAAATCGCCTGCGAGAGCACGCCGCAGCGACTGCCGGTCGTCGGCGGCCCAACCCAGGCGGAAACGCCGGATCGTCCCCTCGTCGAGACCGCGCCGGGTCAGGTATTCGCGCGCCCGCCCTCCGGCCGAACTCCAAAGCTGCGCTTCGTAGAACTCGGCCGCCGCCGCGAGCGCTTCGAGCAGCGTCTTCCGACGCTGTGCCTGCTCGCGGTCCTGCGGGGTCTGCGTTGGCACCGCGATCCCGGCCTCGCCCGCCAGACGCTCGATGGCCTCGATAAAGTCGAGATTGTCGGCGCGCATGACAAAGCCGATCGCGTCGCCATGTGCCCCGCAGCCGAAGCAATGAAAAAACCCCTTGTCCTCGACGACGTAGAAGGACGGCGTCTTTTCATTGTGGAACGGACACAGCCCGGAGTGCTCGCGCCCGCGCCGCGTGAGACGCACCCGCCGGCCGACGAGGTCGGCGAGCGACACGCGGCTGCGCAATTCGTCGAGAAAGCCGGGCGGGAAGGCCATCGCGACTCAACCAGGACCGCCGGCCTCTGGCCGGCCCATTGCCGGCGGGACGCCGGCGGTCCGAAGAAAAGACCGGTTCACCCGAGCAGCTGCTTCACGACCGCGCCGGCGCGGGCCATATCGATGACCCCGGCATGCCGGTCGCGCAGCACGCCCATGACCTTGCCCATGTCCTTGACCCCGGCGGCGCCGGTCTCGGCGATCGCTGCCCTGGCTGCGGCGGCGATCTCGTCGTCGCTCATCTGCTGCGGCAGAAAGCTCTCGATCACCGCGATTTCCTGCTCTTCCTGCTCGGCCAGTTCGGGGCGGTTGCCCTGCCGATACAGCGCAATCGATTCGCGCCGCTGTTTGACCATGCCCTGCAACAGCCGCAGAATCTCCGCGTCGGGAACCCCGGCCGTGTTGCCGGCCCCGCGGGCGGCGATGTCGCGGTCCTTCAGCGCCGCCAGGATCATCCGCACGGAAGAGACGGTTCGCGTGTCCCTGGCGCGCATCGCCTCCTTGAGCCGCTCGGTGAATGCCTCGCGCAGCATGTCGTCCTCCGATGTCGCGGCCCCGTGGCGCGGCGTCAGCGCAGCCTAACCGCTTTGCCGGACCGCGGCAATTTCCCGCTAAGTGTCTGTAAACCCTACCGGTTCAATCCTGGGCGGTTGACAACGCGGCATCTCGGCCTATGTTCCGGGCGTTTGGCTTCCGCTCTTCCGGTCCGCTTTTTCCCGGCCCGGAGCGGACGGCCCGTGCCGATTCCTGCTGGACATTCCGCAATGACCGATCCGACCGCGGCCTGGCCTCCGCCGCGACCGCCCGACTGCAACGCGGCCCTGGTCCTCGCCGACGGCACGGTATTCTGGGGTCGCGGCATCGGCGCAACCGGCCGGGCGGTTGGCGAGGTCTGCTTCAACACGTCGATCACCGGTTATCAGGAAATCATGACCGACCCGTCCTACGCGGCGCAGATCATCACCTTCACCTTTCCTCATATCGGCAATGTCGGCGCCAATTACGAGGACCTTGAGGCAACCACCCCGGCGGCGCGTGGCCTCGTGATCCGCAACCTGCCGACCGAGCCGGCCAACTACCGGGCCGAGCAATCGCTCGCTTCCTGGCTCAAGGCGCACCGCATCATCGGTCTGTATGGCGTCGATACGCGACGCCTGACCCGCCTGATACGCGATAAGGGGCCGCCGAACGGGGTCATCGCCTACCGGCCGGACGGGAAACTCGATCTTGCCGCGATGCGTGAGGAGGCGCGCGCCTGGCCCGGCCTCGACGGCATGGATCTGGCGCTCGATGTCACCTGCCGGCAGAGCTATGAATGGCGGCAGACGGCGTGGCGGCGCGGGGCCGGCTACGGCACCCAGGGAACGCCGCGGTTTCACGTCGTTGCGGTCGATTACGGGATCAAGCACAACATCCTGCGCTTGCTCGCCGAGCACGGCTGCCGGGTCACGGTCGTACCGGCCGCCGCGACGCGAGAGGAGATCCTGCGCCACGAACCCGACGGCATCTTTCTGTCGAACGGGCCTGGCGACCCGGCCGCGACCGCTGAATACGCCGTCCCGGTGCTGCGCGAGCTGATCGAAAGCGGGACACCGATATTCGGCATCTGCTTCGGCCACCAACTGTTGTCGCTGGCGCTCGGCGGCACGACGCGCAAAATGGAAAAAGGCCATCGCGGCGCCAACCACCCGGTCAGGGACAGCTTTACAGGCAAGGTCGAGATCACCAGCCAGAACCACGGCTTTGTCGTCGATCCCGACAGTCTGCCGGATACGGTCGAGGCAACGCATGTCTCGCTGTTCGACGGCACGAACGAGGGGATGCGGCTCAAGGGACAGCCGGTGTTCTCGGTACAGCACCATCCCGAAGCCAGCCCCGGCCCACAGGACAGTTTTTATCTGTTTCAGCGCTTTATCGACATGATGGCGGCCCACGCGGCGGGCAGGAAATGAAAGTTCCGTCTGGTTCTCCCATTGCAGTCCCGGCGCAAGCCGGGACCCATTTATCAGCGGCCCCGCTCTCGGTTATTTGTCCGAGGCCAGCGCATCTGAACCGTGGATCCCGGCTTTCGCCGGGATTGCGATAAAACGGGGCAGGCCGCATCCGATGCCTAAACGCACCGACATAAACAGCATTCCGATCATCGGCACCTCCCCTTCGCCGTCATGGCCGGGCTTGACCCGGCCATCTCGCTTGCTCAAAGCAAACTGTCGTAAAGATCGGTCCACTCCGGATTCTGCGCCTCAATTAGCTGAACTTTCCAGGCGTGCGGCCAATGCTTAAGATTTTTCTCCCGCTGAATCGCGTCTCGGATGTCAGTGTGGTATTCCGCATAAACGAGACGCTTCAGCCGATACCGCGTGGTGAAGCCTTCGACCCCCTCGCGATGCTCCCAGGCGCGCTTTGCAAGATCGCTGGTCACGCCGACGTACAACACCCCGTTACGGCGGTTTGTCATGAAACAAACCCAGCCACCCTGCATGCAATAATCTTGGCGCGGCGGTGCAGACGTTGCAATCGCGAAGGAGATGGCCGGGTCAAGCCCGGCCATGACGAGATTGGGAAGTGGGCCTCCGATGCCTAAGCGCACCGACATAAAAACCATCCTGATCGTCGGCGCCGGGCCGATCGTTATCGGGCAGGCCTGCGAGTTTGACTATTCCGGCGTGCAGGCCTGCAAGGCATTGCGCGAAGAGGGCTACCGGATCGTGCTGGTCAATTCGAACCCGGCGACGATCATGACCGATCCGGAGCTGGCCGATGCGACCTATGTCGAGCCGATCACGCCGGAGATCGTCGAGCGCATCATCGCCCGCGAGCGCCCGGATGCGCTGCTGCCGACAATGGGCGGGCAGACCGCACTCAACACGGCGATGGCGCTGTCGCACTCGGGCGCGCTTCGGCGGTACGGCGTGCAATTGATCGGCGCCAACGAGGAGGCGATCGCCAAGGCCGAGGACCGCCTTCTGTTCCGTCAGGCGATGGACCGGATCGGTCTCGAATCGCCGAAAAGCCGCCTCGTCAAGTCACTCGATGCGGCGATCGACGCGCTCGATCATGTCGGTCTGCCCGCGATCCTGCGGCCGTCCTTCACACTGGGCGGCACCGGCGGCGGCATCGCCTACAACACCGAGGAATATGAGGAGCTGATCCGCGGTGGTCTCCGGGCCTCGCCGACGCACGAGGTGCTGGTCGAGGAATCGGTGCTGGGCTGGAAGGAATACGAACTCGAAGTCGTCCGCGACCGCAACGACAACTGCATCATTGTCTGCTCGATCGAGAACGTCGATCCGATGGGGGTGCATACCGGCGACTCGGTGACGGTCGCCCCGGCGCTGACCCTGACCGACAAGGAATACCAGATCATGCGCAACGCCGCGATCGCGGTGCTGCGCGAGATCGGGGTCGACACCGGCGGGTCGAACGTGCAGTTCGCGGTCAATCCCGCCGACGGGCGGCTCGTCATCATCGAGATGAACCCGCGCGTCTCGCGCTCGTCGGCGCTGGCCTCGAAGGCGACCGGTTTCCCGATCGCCAAGATCGCCGCCAAGCTCGCGGTCGGCTACACCTTGGACGAATTGCGGAACGAGATCACCGGCGTCACCCCGGCCTCGTTCGAGCCGACGATCGACTACATCGTCACCAAAATGCCGCGCTTTACGTTCGAGAAGTTTCCGGGCGCGGAACCGCTGCTCTCCACCTCGATGAAATCGGTCGGCGAGGCGATGGCGATCGGCCGCAGCTTTGCCGAATCGGTGCAGAAGGCGCTGCGCTCGATGGAAACCGGTCTCGACGGTTTTGACGAGGTCGCGATCGCCGGGGTCGAGGGCGCCGCGCCCGACGATCTGAAGGCGGCGGTCAAGGCGGCGCTGACCCGCCCGACCCCGGACCGGCTGCTCGTCATCGCGCAGGCCTACCGGCATGGTCTCTCGACCGCTGAAATCCATGCCGCCTGCCGCTACGACACGTGGTTCCTGGAGCGCATCCGCGAGATCGTCATGGCCGAGGAACGGGTGCGCCGCGACGGGCTGCCGGACGGGGCGACCGAGCTGTTGCGACTGAAGCAGATGGGGCTTTCGGACGCGAGGCTTACCCGCCTCGCCGGGATCGGCCCGATAGAAGTCGCCGCGCTGCGCCATCGGCTCGGCGTGCGCCCGGTCTACAAGCGCATCGACACCTGCGCCGCCGAGTTCGCGTCGCTGACCCCGTATATGTACTCGTGTTACGAGGGCGACGGGTTCTACCCGCCCGAATGCGAGGCCGATCCGAGCGGGCGCGACAAGGTTGTGATCCTCGGCGGCGGCCCGAACCGCATCGGCCAGGGGATCGAGTTCGATTATTGCTGCGTCCATGCCGCCTACAGCCTGCGCGAGGCGGGTATCGAGACCATAATGGTCAACTGCAACCCGGAGACCGTTTCGACCGATTACGACACCTCCGACCGGCTCTATTTCGAGCCATTGACCGCCGAGGACGTGATCGAGATCGTTCGGATCGAACAATCCAGGGGCCGGGTTCTCGGGGTCATCGTGCAGTTCGGCGGTCAGACCCCGCTCAACCTGGCGAAAGCGCTGGAACGGGCGGATATCCCGATCCTCGGCACCTCGCCCGACGCGATCGACCTCGCCGAGGATCGGCAGCGTTTTCAACAGTTGCTGCGCCGGCTCGGGTTGCGCCAGCCGCAGAACGGCACGGCCTTCTCGCCGCAGGAGGCCGAGGCGATCGCGACGCGGATCGGCTATCCGGTTGTGATTCGTCCATCTTATGTGCTCGGCGGAAGGGCGATGGAGATCGTGCACGATGCCGCCGGGCTGCAACGCTATATAAGCCGCGCCGTCACGGTTTCCGGGGCCAGCCCGGTGCTGATCGACCGCTATCTGCAAAACGCGATCGAGGTCGATGTCGACGCCGTCGCCGATCGCGCCGAGGTTTACGTCGCCGGCATCATGGAGCATATCGAAGAGGCCGGCATCCATTCCGGCGACAGCGCCTGTTCGCTGCCGCCCTACAGCCTCGACTGCGGGACGATCGCCGAGATCGAGCGGCAGACGATCGCGCTGGCCCGCGCGCTCGATGTCGTCGGGCTGATGAACGTGCAGTTCGCGGTCAAGGACGGCGAGGTTTACGTCCTCGAAGTCAACCCGCGCGCCTCGCGCACGGTGCCGTTCGTCGCCAAGGCGACCGGCGTGCCGATCGCCAAGATCGCGGCGCGGATCATGGCCGGCGAGACGCTGGCGGACCTGCTGCCCCCGGAGAAGCGCCGCTTGCGGTTTGACGCGGATAAGTCCCTTGGCCATGTCGCGGTCAAGGAGGCGGTGTTCCCGTTTGCGCGTTTTCCGGGGGTCGATCTGATCCTCGGTCCCGAGATGCGCTCGACCGGCGAGGTTATGGGGCTCGACGCCGATTTCGGGCGCGCTTTCGCCAAGTCGCAGCTCGGCAGCGGCACCGATCTGCCGCTCCAGGGCTGTGTCTTCGTCTCGGTGCGCGACAGCGACAAGGAGGCGCTGGTCGAGCCGTGCCGGCAGCTTGCGGCGTGGGGGTTCGAGCTGGTTGCGACGCGCGGCACCGCGCGCAAGCTCGACGAGGCGGGAGTGCCGGTGCGAACCGTCAACAAGGTGCAGGAGGGCCGCCCGCACATCGTGGACGAGATGCGCAGCTTCCGGGTTCAGCTCGTGTTCAACACGACCGAGGGCGCGCAGGCGATCGCCGACAGTTTCAGCCTGCGCCGCACCGCGCTGACCCATAATATTCCGTACTACACGACGGTTGCCGGAGTGCGCGCGGCGGTGCAGGCGATCGCGGCGCTGCGCCAGGGTTGCCTTGAAGTCGCTCCGCTGCAATCCTACCTGTGATCGCCTACCCGGATAGAAGGCGCTGATACGGTCTGATGAACAAGATTCCGATGACCACAGACGGGTACAACCACCTGCAGGAGGAAATCAAGCGCCTGAAATCGGTTGATCGTCCGGCGGTTATCCGCGCCATCGCCGAGGCCCGCACCCACGGCGACCTGTCGGAAAACGCCGAATACCATGCCGCGCGCGAGCGCCAGAGCTTTATCGAGGGCCGGCTGATGGAACTCGAAGACAAGGTGGCGCGCGCCGAGGTCATCGATGTCTCGAAACTGTCCGGCTCGGTCATCAAATTCGGCGCGACGGTCACCCTGGCTGACGAGGAAACCGACGAGGAGCAGACTTATCAGATCGTCGGCGAGGACGAGGCCGATATCAGCAACCGCCGGCTCTCGGTCAACTCGCCGCTGGCGCGCGCCTTGATCGGCAAGGGGGAAGGCGACAGTGTCGAGGTCTCGACCCCGCGCGGCAACAAATCCTACGAGATCGTCGGGGTCGCTTTCGGCTGAACCGCATCCGCAGCCGCGCCCGCCGAGCAGCCGCTCTCGAGACATCCTCCCCGCTCTCCCGCCCGAGTTTCATGACCCGCCGGTTTGCCGGGAGGCTTTTCGCTTCCCGGCGTTGACCGAGCATGGGTTGGAACACGATCGGGAGGAAAATAATGGAACTTGAAAAAGACCGCGTGATCGGACTGCTCAACCGTATTCTCGAAAGCGAACTTGCCGGGGTGATCCGCTACACGCATTATTCGTTTCTGGTCTATGGCTACAACCGCATTCCGATCGTTTCGTGGCTGCGGGAACAGGCGACCGAATCTCTGAACCACGCCCAACTTGCCGGCGAAATGATTACGCATCTGGGCGGTTATCCGTCGCTCGGCATCGGTCGGTTGCTCGACAGCCATAAACACGACATCGGAAAAATTCTCGTCGAATCGATGGAGCACGAGGCCGCCGCGCTGGTCCTTTACAAGGAGCTGCTGTCCGCTGTTGAAGGGCGCTCGGTGATGCTGGAGGAATATGCGAGGCAGATGATTCACGCCGAGGAACTGCACGCCGGCGAAGTTGATAAAATGCTGCGCCGCCCCGGCGAAGTCGCAACCACCGGTCTCGGCCCCAAACCGCTGTAATATCAAAGGCCCGGAACCTTGACCGATACCCTCCCCGCAAGCGGGGAGGGGGCAGGGCGGCGGAAGGTCGGTCTCACGGGCGGTTGGTGCAAGAGCCTATCCCGGCAGGCGGCGGGCGGCGTCTATCGCATCCGCTCGATATCCAGCGGTTTTGCGGCTGGCAGTTCCGCAGCCTGCCGCGGCGGGTTGGCGGGCGGTACGCCGATCGGCACGCCGGGAGCCGATTTCGAGACGCGCAGGACCAGCGCCGATTTGACATGCGCCACGTTCGGGGCGGCCGTCAGACGGGCGCTCAGAAAACGTTGGTAGCTGTCCCAATCGGATGCGACAATCTTCAACAGAAAGTCGGTTTCGCCGGCCAGCATGTGCGCCTCGCGCACTTCGGGCCAGCCGGCAATCAGCATCTCGAAGGCCTTCAGGTCAGGTTCGGCCTGGCTCTGCAACCCGACCTGCGCAAACACCGTCACCCCGAACCCGAGCGCCTCGGCGGCAAGCTCGGCGTGATAGCCGCGGATCAGACCGGCTTCCTCAAGGGCGCGAACGCGGCGCAGGCACGGGGGCGGCGAGATGCCGACCCGTCGCGCCAGCTCGATATTCGTCATCCTTCCGTGGCTCTGCAGCAGATCGAGGATCTGTCGATCGATCCGGTCCAGCTTTGGCCCGCGCATGCGCTGTCTCGTCCTGGGTCCCGGATGATGGCTCGCGGTGTCGAAAAACGACGATAGGGGCTTTGTCGCGCCCGCGCAATTTTATTGCGCGACATCGCCCGGCGCGCGGTCAAACCCGTCCGGCTTGCCGCCACGGCAATGTTTCCGTAAACCCGACGCATGGTCGCGCTGTCCTTTGCCGCTTCCGACAGTCAGCCGGTCGATCAGCCGGTCGAGGCGGCTCCGGTGATCTGGGTGCTGCACGACGGCAAGGCCGGCGTGGCAAGCCAGGCGCTCGGGGTTGCCGAGGCAACCGGTTTCCCGTTCGTCGAAAAAATCCTGGCGGTGCGGCGACCGTGGCTTTGGGCGCCGCCGTCACTATGGGTCGCGCCGCTGCATGGTGTGAGACAATCGGGTGGGCGCCTGGCGCCGCCCTGGCCGGATGCCGTCGTCACCTGCGGCCGCAACGCCGTGCGCCCGGCGCTGGCGATCAAGCGCGCGAGCGGCGGCCATACGATCGCGGCGCATGTCCAGGACCCGAGATTCGGTCGGGACTGCTTCGATCTGCTGATCGTGCCGCGGCATGATCGCCTGCGCGGTCCGCGCGTGCTGGTCACCGAGGGCGCGGTGCATCGCGTCACGCCGACGCGGCTTGCCGCCGAGCGCCGGCACTTTCCGGGGCTGGCAACCTTGAAGCGGCCGATTATCGGCGTGCTGGTCGGCGGCGCTAGCAAAGTCCATCGGCTTGATGCGGAGAGGCTCGTGGAGATCGCCGAGCGGGTCGCTGGCGCTGTCCGGCGATGCGGCGGCTCGGTCGTCGCGACGCCGTCGCGGCGCACCGGGCCGGATGGCGCACGGCTGCTGCGCGAGCGTCTGACCGGCATTCCCGGCGACATCTGGGACGGGAGGGGAGAGAACCCGTATTTCGCCTATCTCGCGGTCGCCGACGCGCTGATCGTCACGGCCGATTCGGTGTCGATGGTCAGCGAGGCCGCGGCAACCGGCAAGCCGGTATATGTCGTCGATCTGCCCGGCGGCGACGCGAAATTCACCCGGTTTCACGAGACGATGCGAAGAGCCGGCATCACCCGGCCATTCGCCGGCGAGATCGAGACGTGGGCGTACCGGCCGCCCGACGACACGGCGCGCGCCGCCGCGGCGCTGCGCGACCTCATGGCGGCGCGCGTCTTGCAACGCGAACACGCCGTATGAAACAGGCAGGCGTCTATGCCGGGACGTGGCTGCTGCTCGGCCTTCTGTTCCTGCTTGTTCCGGGAGTCGATCTCGCCGCAACCGGGCTTTTCTACGTTCCCGGCGAAGGATTTCCGCTTGCCTTCTGGATGCCGCTGGTGGCGGTCGAGGAGGCTGTCCCCTGGATCACCAGGATTATCGTGCTGATCGTCGCAATTGGCGCAGTCTGGCTGGCGCTGATCGGCCGCCCCTTGTGGCGCCTCGATCGCAAGGCGCTGGTGTTCATCGTCGCCGCCACCGCGCTCGGTCCGGGGCTGATCGCCAACACGATCCTGAAAGAAAACTGGGGCCGGGCACGGCCGCATCAGACCGAAATATTCGGCGGCACCCGCCAGTTCACCCCGGCGCCATTGCCGGCGGCTCAGTGCGAACGCAATTGCGCCTTTGTCTCGGGCCACGCCGCGCTGGCGTTTTCGCTGGTCAGCTTTGCGCTGCTGCTGCCGATCGGACAAAGCCGGCGCCTCGCCGTGGTCGCGGCTTCCGGCTTTGGCGTGCTGGTCGGGATCGCGCGGATCGCGGCCGGGGCGCATTTTCTCTCGGATGTGGTTTATGCCGGGCTGATTGTCGTCGCGACAAGCTGGCTGCTCTACGAGGCGGTTGTCGCGCGCGACCTGCTCGCCAGCGGGGCGGTGCGTCGCGCCTGCCGTGTCGCGGGAAAAGGGGTCGGGGCGGCGCGCCGCCTCGCCGCCGAGCTGTACCCCTCGCCGGAGGGACGTGCGGCGGTATGGCTAGCGGCGGTAACACTCGTCACAATCTCGGCGATCCTGTGGATAGACCGCCCGCTCGCCCTGTTCCTGCATCAGAATCCGGAGTGGAAGCCTGCCGCCGAAACCATCCAACGGCTCGGTTTCGGGACACCGTATCTGGTCTCGTTCAGCGTCGCCTTTATCGTGCTGCGCTGGGGCGGCGTCCTGCCGCGGCTGCGGCCCTGGGCCGACAGGATGCGAGAGGCCGCGCTCCTCCCCGCCTTCCTGCTGGTCTCGGTCGCCGCCTCGGGGCTTGCGGTCAATCTGCTCAAGGTCGTTTTCGGCCGAACCCGCCCAAAGCTGCTTTTTGCGGACGGCACTTATGATTTCGGCTGGCTCGGTCTTGCCGCCGATTACTGGTCGTTTCCGTCGGGTCATACCGCGGTGGTGGCGGCTCTCGCCACGGCGCTGTGGTGTCTGTGGCCGCGCCACGTGCTGTTCTATATCGCGCTCGCCTCGGTGGTCGCAGCCAGCCGGGTCGTGACCGGCGCGCATTATCTGAGCGATGTCGTGGTCGGCGGGTTTGTCGCGGTGCTGGTCACCCGCGCCGTTGCGGTCGGCTTTATACGATTCCGGCTGAAGCTGCCGCTCGGAAGCGGGGCGGTCCCGGAACCGGTGCTGCGGCTGCCCTGATCTCGCGGCCCCGAACCGGGAGGGCGGACCCGGTGCTGCGCGCCGCCGCTCCGCGGTGTAGTGTCTCGGGATGGCTTTGCGCATCGAGACCTTCGATAATGTCCGCGGCGGCAACACGCTGTACAAGGCGCTGACCCACCCGCATGCGGCGGCTCCGGCGCATGCGCTGATCGCTTCTCTTGAAGATTGCAGCCCGGTCGCGATCGTCGATCCGCACGGCGCGGCTTCCGGCTTTGCCGAAATCTTCGGCTTCGGGCGGGCGGTCATCGAGGCGGTTTACGTGCAGGACATCGCCCGGATCGGCACCGAGGCGCTGGGTTGCCGGGCACGGCCGATAACCGAGCTGCCGGCAAGCCGGGCACGCTCCGTCTTTGTCGCGGCGTTCGATGCCGAGCGGCTGATCGGACAGCTTGCGCCGTCCATGCCGGAAACAGCGCGGGTCCTCAGCCTTGATGCGATGCGTCTCCCGGCGGAACGGCTGACCAACCGCCGCCTCTATCTCGACCCGCTCAATTTCGCGACCAATTTCGCGTTCTTTCGCGATACCGGGACGCTGCACACCCGGATCGTCACCGCGAATTACTGGGCCGGCTACGGCGCCGGGACGGTGACCTGCTGGCTGACGCTGTTCGCCGATACCGGAAAAATTATCGCCGAATGGTGCGAGACATTTGGCGAAGCGGGAGAGGCGATCGCGATCGACAGCCGCGATGTGCGGACACGCTTCGCGACGGGCGACTTCGCCGGCCAGCTTTTCTTCCATGTTGTCGGGGCGGCCGGGCACGATGTCGTCAAATACGCGCTCGATCTGTTTGGCGACGCCGGAAGCGAGCCGGATAGCGGACTGTCCTGCACGCATGACGCGAACGCCTGGCCGGCGGAGCGCTATGCCGGGCTGCCGGCGCCGGCTCCCGGAGAGCGCGTGATCCTGTGGGTGCAGAACAGCCATCCGACGCCGATCCCTGCCGGCGCGATCGGGATCAACCCGATGGGCGAGGAGCGGGTCGTTGCGCTGCACAAGCCGATCGGCCCGTTCGCCAGCCACGCGGTCGATATCGCCGAATTGTTGCCGGGTCTTCTCTGGCCGCGGCAGATCGAGCTACGCGCCGGCAAGCATGTCGTCCGGCCGCGCTACGAGATTGTCGCCGGCGAGCGGCGCCGCATCGCGCATGTCAATGTCGAGCGTGCCGATCTACAGCCCGATCCGGAATTGCCCGATCTCGCCGTGCTGCTCGGCAAGGGATACCTGCTGCCCGCCCCGATCCTGCCGGGAGCCGCGTGGGACAGCGTGCTGCTGCCGACGCCGATGGCCCTGTCGCAGGCGGAATTGCCGCTGGCCGCGCTTCTCTATGACCGCGAGGGGAACGAGGTCGCCCGAAAGCGGCTCGGCCGACTGCCGCGCGACCATGCGACGGCGCTGGGATTCGGCGACGAACTCGGTTTTGGCGAGGAATTGGGGGGCGATTACGGCCATGTCGAGCTGGTCTATGATTTCACCGAGGGCGGCAGCGGCGACGGCTGGCTGCACGCGCTGTTCCGCTATCGCCACCGCGACAGCGGCCATATCGCCGAGACCAGTTTTGGGGCGCATGTCTTCAACACGCTTCTCGTTTATCGCGGCGAGCCGCAATCCTATTCCGGCCCTCCCCCCGGCCTCTCGACACGGCTGTTTCTGCGCCTTGGCGACGGCGAGTACGACACGTTCTGCCACCTGATCTATCCGGCGTCGCGCCCATGGCGGCCGGTCAGCACGACCGTCGTCATCCTGCATGACCGGTTTGGCCGCGAGGTGGCGCGCATCGGCCTTGCGATCCCGTGTTCCGGGTCGCGTCTGTTCCGGTATCGCGAGCTGTTCGACGCCGATACCCGCGCCCGCGCCGGAGAACGCGCCTATGCGATGATCCGCGACCCGACCTGCCGCCTGTTCGGGTATCACGGGTTGCTGGGCCGCAACGGCGCGTTCAGCCTCGACCACATGTTCGGCTTTTGACTGCAAATCCGGGCCGTCCGCATCCGGCCCGGTCGCGGCGGCCGCGAAAAATGCTATATTGTGCTGTCGAATCGATTCCGGCCCGGGAGTAGAAGCGCGGCATGACCGAGGAGCACCACAGCAAGGTCCTGATCATCGGCGCCGGGCCGGCCGGCTACACCGCCGCGATCTACGCCGCGCGCGCCAATCTGCAACCGCTGCTGATCACCGGGATGCAGCCCGGCGGACAGATGACGATCACGACCGATGTCGAAAACTACCCCGGTTTCGCCGACATCATCCAGGGTCCGTGGCTGATGGAGCAGATGCAGAAACAGGCCGAACACGTCGGGACTCGCATCATCCTCGATCAGATCAACACGCTCGACCTGTCGCGCCGGCCGTTTGTCGCATCAGGCGATTCGGGCGACCGCTATGTCGGCCACACGGTCATCGTCGCGACCGGCGCGCAGGCGCGCTGGCTCGGCGTGCCGGGCGAGACGGCGTTCCGCGGGTTTGGCGTGTCGGCCTGCGCGACCTGCGACGGGTTTTTTTTCCGCGACAAGGAGGTGATCGTCGTCGGCGGCGGCAATACCGCGGTCGAGGAAGCCATCTATCTGACAAACCACGCGCGGCGCGTGACCGTCATCCACCGGCGCGATCAGCTGCGCGCCGAAAAAATCCTGCAAGACCGGCTGTTCCGCAACCCGAAGATCGACATCGTCTGGGACACGGTCGTGGACGAGATTCTCGGAATCCCCGAACCGCCCGAGGTGACCGGGGTCAAATTGCGCAATGTCCGCACCGGCGCGGTCACGGAACGCGCCTGCGACGGCGTGTTTGTCGCGATCGGCCACACCCCGGTGACCGAGCTTGTCGCCGGCCAGCTCCCGCTCGACCCCGACGGCTACATCCTGACCGCGCCGGATTCGACGGCGACCGCGATCCCCGGGGTTTTCGCGGCCGGCGATGTCAAGGACAAGGTGTTCCGGCAGGCGGTCACGGCCGCGGGTCTCGGCTGCATGGCCGCTCTTGAAGCTGAGAAATTTATCGCCGCGCAAGAGGATCAAGCGGCGGCGCGCGCCGCCGAATAGCGGTCGCGTAGAGGGAGGAATCGGGGAACAGACCTCCCGAGGGCGAGAACATGGCAATGGATTGGGACAAATTGCGGGTTTTTCATGCTGTCGCCGAGGCGGGCAGCTTTACGCATGCGGGGGAGGCGCTCAATCTGAGCCAATCGGCGGTCAGCCGACAGATCAGCGCGCTTGAGGAGAGCCTCAGCGTGCCGCTGTTTCACCGGCACGCGCGCGGGCTGATCCTGACCGAGCAGGGCGAGTTGCTGTTCAAGACGGCGCGCGAAGTATTCGCCAAGCTGGCGATGTCGGAAAGCCTGATTTCCGAATCGAAGGACCGTCCGAAAGGGCCGCTGAAGATCACAACGACGGTGGCGTTCGGCTCGATCTGGCTGACCCCGCGTATCCGAGAATTTCTCGATCTCTATCCCGAGATCCAGGTCAGCCTCGTCGTCGATGATTCGGAGCTGGACCTGTCGATGCGCGAGGCGGATGTCGCGATCCGCATGTCGCCGCCGCGCCAACCCGACCTGATCCAACGCCATCTGGTCAGCGTCCAGGTGCATATTTACGGCGCGCCCGAATACCTGAAAAAACACGGCACGCCGCAGCGCCCGGAGGATCTCGAAGAGCACCGGCTGATCGTCTACGGCGAGGATTCGCGGCCGCCGGTCGCGGGCATGAATTGGCTGCTCGATCTCGGCGCCAAGCCGGGGCGCGACCGCCGGCCGATCCTGACCGTCAACAACACCTATGGGATGTTGCGGGCCGTCAAGAGCGGGCTGGGGCTTGCCTCGCTGCCCGATTTTGTCGCCGCCGAGCACGACGACCTGGTACGCGTGCTGCCGGAGAGCGCCGGGCCGCCGAACGAGGCCTATTTCGTCTACCCGGAAGAGCTGCGCTCGTCGAAGCGGATCAGCGTCTTCCGCGACTTCCTGTTGCGCAAGGTGGCCGAAGGCCGGCTCGGGTGAACGTCCACCGCTCCCGGACAACACGCAGTTTCGCACCCTGCTCATAGCATTGCGGTTTTTGCAGACGAGCCAGAACCAATTCCCGATTGTGATCGGTGGCGTAAAGCTCGATATTTTGACCACGCGATACTTGATCGCTGCGGGTTTTCGGAGCGGATCTGCTCCAAACAAGTTTCCGGGACTTGTGCCCGGAAAGGGGTCTTCGGACCCTACGTCTCGTAGACGTGAAGCCTCCCTGTTCAAACTTGGCCGGGCCTTTGGTTCCGGCCAAATTCTTTTCGGGTCACGGGCCGGGTAGGGCACAGTTTCCGTCGCCGTGCCGCCCGGACGAGCCTTTGGCGTTCGGCAGGCTGCTGAAGGATGGCCTCTGATTTTGCGATGTTTGCCAGTGTTCTGATTCGGAAGTTTTGCAGATTTCAGCGGATTTCAGCGTTGTGAGGCGGAACCGCTTGTTCGAATTCGGTAGTCGAGCGGTGGACGTCGCGGCGGATTTGCTTTTTTGTCAGGTTGGCGAAGAAGCACTCAACCCCGGCCTTCGCCGGGGCAGGCTTTGGTTGATCCGGCAGGCTGAAATTGGCGTGTAGTATACGTGCCGGCGCGGCCGCTTGGCGAACCAGTTGCGGATCGCCTCGGTCTTATACCAACCGCCCTTAATTGTGAGCGGTGATTGCCCACTGGCGGGTTCTGATCGAGGTGATGCGGGCAGGGTCGGCACGGAGACTGTTCCAAGCTTCGCAAGCCGCGGCAACGATTGCCTCATAATCGCCGAAGACCCGGTTTGACAGTTTGTTTGGCGGAGAAACTGCCGGACATTCTCGACCGGGTTCAGCTCGAGGGATTTGGGCGGCAGCGGCAGCAAGGAGAGGTTTTCCGGCATACGCAGCCTGCCGGTGGTGGGCCAGCCGGCCTAGTCGAGCACGAGGATCGCATGCGCCTTTGGAGTCAGGTTGCGCGCGATCTCATCAAAGTAAGGCTGCACCGAAAGCGGAGCTTGGGAGCCTTGCGGTCGGCGCTTGAGGGATCGGGAGGATGGGGGGGCCGGCTCCAGGGCGGCAATCGGCCGCGTTGACGGTGGGGCCGGGTGTTGACGGGTTTGGTC
>JBFWVT010000017.1:0-75000 GCA_050246595.1 Alphaproteobacteria bacterium | reverse complement strand
TATTCCGGCGAGGCCGAAATGTTCCGGCTGATCCACCAGATGCGGGTGCGCATCATGACAGCCCCGGCCTTTACCGGCGACAAGGTCATCGGCACGATCCTGTTCGAAGGCACGATGGACGGCGAGGTGCGCGGCAAGCCGACCGCTTCCTATCTGTGGGAAGAGCGGCAGGTCGTACCATTTGTCAAAGTCGATCGCGGGCTGGAACCCGAAAAGGACGGTGTCCAGCTGATGCGGCCGATGCCGCAGCTCGATCAGCTGTGCGACCGCGCGGTCAAGGCCGGCGTCTATGGCACCAAGATGCGCTCGGTGATCAATCTCGCGTCAAAAGAAGGGATCGCCGCCATTGCGGCGCAGCAGTTCGAGGTTGGTGAACGCATCGCGCAACACGGGCTGATGCCGATCCTCGAACCCGAGGTCTTGATCAAAAGCCCGGATAAGAAGGGGGCCGAGGCGATCCTGTTCGACGAGATCAAAAAGCTGACCGACGCGCTGCCGGCCGGTCGGCAGGTCATGTTCAAGCTGACCCTTCCCGATGTCCCCGATCTCTACAAACCGCTGGTCGATCACCCGCGCGTCGCGCGGGTCGTTGCCCTTTCCGGCGGCTATGCACGCGCCGACGCCTGCCAGCGGCTTGCCGCCAATCATGGCATGATCGCAAGCTTCTCGCGCGCCCTTGTCCAGGACCTTCGCATCTCGATGAGCGACGCCGAATTCGAGGCAGCTCTCGCCCAATCGATCGACGAAATCTACCGCGCCTCCATCGCATAGGCCGGACTCAGGGGAGGACTGAATTATCCTCGGCATCGAAACGCCGGTGACGACCCGGCTTTACCTGATCACGCCGCCCGCCCTCGACCCCGACAAGTTCGCGAAGGAACTCGACGAGGCGTTGGCCGGCGGCGATGTCGCCTGTCTGCAGCTGCGCCTGAAGGATTTGGACGACGACGCGATCCGGCGCGCCGCCCGCGTCCTTCAGCCGATCGCCCACGCGCGCGATGTCGCGTTTATCATGAACGACCGCCCCGATCTCGCCGCCGAACTCGATTGCGACGGGGTGCATGTCGGCGAGGAGGATGCGCCCTATGAGGAGGCGCGCCGCTTGCTCGGGCCGGACAGCATCGTCGGCGTGACCTGCGGCGACAGCCGGCATCGCGGCCTCGTCGCGGCCGAGGCCGGGGCCGACTATGTCGCCTTTGGTGCGTTTTTTCCGAGCGCCACAAAGCTCGGGACGAAATACCGCGCTACCCCCGAGCTGCTGCGCGACTGGTCCGAAACAACAATCGTTCCGTGCTGTGCGATCGGCGGCATCACGGCGCGGAATTGCGGTCCCCTGGTCGAGGCCGGCGCCGATTTTCTGGCCGTGATCGGCGCCGTCTGGTCCAACCCCAACGGACCGCGCGAAGCCGTGCGCGAGTTCAACGAGGTTTTCGCCCGGTACGGTCGTGCCTATATCCAGCGTCCCAGCTAGGTTCACGGCACATTGAGCGGCGAGATGCAGCAGCCTGACGCAAGCACCGGACCACAACCGGCGATCGTCGTCATCGATGACGATCCGTCGATGCGCAAGGCGCTTGAAAACCTTTTCAAGTCGGTCGGTTTCGATGTCGAGCTGTATGCCTCGCCGCAGGATTTCCTGCAGAGCCGGCGGGCGGACCGTCCCGGCTGCATTGTGCTCGACGTGCGCTTTCCGGGGCGCAGCGGTCTCGACATGCAGCGCGACCTGGCGCAGGCCGAGGCCCAATTGCCGATCATTTTTATCACCGGGTACGGCGATATCCCGATGTCGGTCCGCGCAATGAAGGCCGGCGCGGTCGAATTCCTGACCAAGCCGTTCCGCGACCAGGATCTGCTCGACGCGGTCGGGACGGCGCTCGAAAAGGACCGCGAGCGCCGCGCTGGCGAGATGAAGCTGGCGGAATTGCGCGCCCGCTTCGAGACGCTGACCGCGCGCGAGCGCCAGGTGATGTCGCTGGTCGTCGCCGGAAGGCTCAACAAGCAGATCGCCGGCGAACTCGGGGTCAGCGAGATGACCGTCAAGATGCATCGCCGCCAGGTGATGCGGAAAATGCAGGCCGGCGGGGTTGCCCAGCTTGTCCGCCTCGCCGATCAGCTCGGGCTCGGCGCGCCGCAGCCGGCGTGAATTGTCCGGACCGGTGCGGCGCTGCCCGGTTGCGATCCGGCCCCGTTCCGGGCTATCTGCCCTTTCGGAATATTGACGGGCCGCACCGAAAAGGATCTCGAGCATGCCACAGGCTGGGCCGCTTTCCGGCATCACGATCGTCGATCTGTCGCGCATTCTGGCCGGGCCGTATTGCACATTGCTGATGGCCGAGCTGGGGGCGCGGGTCATCAAGGTCGAGGCCCCCGGAAGCGGCGACGACGCGCGGCAATACGGTCCGTTCAAAAACGGCAAATCGACCTATTTCGCGTCGGTCAACCGCGGCAAGGAGTCGATCGTTCTCGATCTGAAGGCGCCGGGGGATCGCGACATCTTCGAGCGTCTCCTGGACAAGGCCGACGCGCTGGTCGAGAACTTCCGTCCGGGGACGATGGAGAAGCTCGGCTACGGCTGGGACACGCTGCATCCGCGCTATCCTCGGCTGATCTACGCCGCCGCCTCGGGGTTCGGTCATACCGGGCCGTACTCGCATTACCCGTCCTACGACATGGTGGTGCAGGGGCTGGGCGGCATCATGAGCATCACCGGCATCCCGGACGGGCCGCTGGTGCGGGTCGGCACGTCGGTCGGCGATCTCGCCGGGGGTCTCTACACGACAATCGCGCTGAACGCGGCGCTCTTGCATCGCGAGCGTACCGGCGAGGCGACCAAGGTCGATGTCGCGCTGTTCGACTGCCAGATCGCGCTGCTGGAAAACGCGGTGATGCGCTATACGACAACGGGAGAAATCCCCGGTCCCCTGGGAGCCCGGCACCCCTCGATCACGCCGTTCGAGGCGTTTGCGACAAGCGACGGCCATATCATCATCGCGGCCGGCAATGACGGGCTGTTCGTCAAGATGGCACAGGTGATCGGACGTCCCGATCTGGCCGAGAACCCGCTGTTCAAGACAAACCCGCTGCGGAACCAGCACCAGCCGGCCCTCAAGGCCGAGATCGAGGCGGCGCTCTCGGGCGGGACCACCGAGCACTGGATCGCGGTGCTGGAGAAAGCGGGTCTTCCCTGCGGCCCGGTCAATAATGTCGCGCAGGCCGTCGCCCACCCGCAGGTCGAAGCGCGCAACATGCTGATCGAGTGCGACGACCCGGTGACGGGGAAGCTGAAGCTTGCCGGCAACCCGATGAAGCTGTCCGCCTTCCCCGACCCGCCAACCCGCCCGCCCGCCCCCGATCTCGACGCCGATCGCGCCGCCGTCCTGAAAGAGCTGGGTCTATAAACTCTGCCCGAGCAACGGGTCCGGGAATCAGCGCCGGTCCTGTACCGTCATACCGGCTCACGGGTCTGGCCTTTGGCCAGCCCGAGGATAAACTCCGACCGGTATCCATGGCAGAAGTAGACCCCGGCCTGCCCCACGGATCAAGTCCGTGGGCTGAAGGTCCACGGGACGACCGGGAGGACGGCATCGTTGTCTTGAACTGGTATGAGGCCCGATGATTGGCCGCATAGCAATCGGTGCCCTGATCCTGTTATTCGTGCTCGCCGGCGGCTTCTATCTTTATCTGCGCTCGTCGCTGCCGCAGGTCGAAGGCCGCATCACGGTCCAGGGGATCAACGCGCCGGTGACGATCGCGCGCGACGCCGACGGGGTGCCGCTGATCACGGCGGGCGATGACGCGGATGCCGCCTTCGGTCTCGGTTTTGCGCATGCCCAGGACCGCCTGTTCCAGATGGAGACGATGCGGCGCTACGGCGCCGGCAGGCTGGCGGAGATTTTCGGGGATCGGGCGGTCGGCGCCGACCGGCAGATGCGGGTGCTCGGCCTTTACCGTTTGGCCGAAGCCTCGTTCTCGCATTTGTCTGCGCCGGTACAACGCTCCTTGGAGGCTTATGCCGCCGGGGTCAATGCGTTTCTGGCGACGCATCGCGGCGCACTGCCGCCGGAGTTCCAGTTGCTGCGGTTTGCGCCGGAACCGTGGCGACCGGCCGACAGCCTCGTCTGGGGCAAGCTGATGGATCTGGAGCTGACCGGAAACTACCGCAAGGAATTGCTGCGGGCGCGGCTGGCTCGCCACCTGTCGCCCGAGCAGCTCGGCTTTCTCTATCCGACCTACCCGAAAGAGGCGCCGACAACGCTGGCGGAGCTGGCGGCGCTCTACCGCAACCTGCCGCTCGATCCGCTCCATGCGAGCCTCGCCCCGAAAACCGGCCCGATCTACGCCTCGAATAACTGGGTCGTGGACGGGGCGCACAGCGCGAGCGGCAAACCGTTATTGTCCAACGACCCGCATCTCGGGTTTTCCGCTCCCGGCGTGTGGTATCTGGCGCGCCTCAGGACGCCGGAACGCGAGATCGCCGGCGGCACGGCCCCCGGGGTGCCGCTTGTCGTGATCGGCCACAACCATCGGATCGCCTGGGGGTTTACCACGACAGCCAGCGACGTCGCCGACCTGTTTATCGAAAAGCTCGATCCGGACGATCCCGGACGCTATCTCGCCCCCTGGGGCAGCGCGGCGTTCGAAATCCGGCAGGAGACGATCGCGGTGCGCGACGCCGCGCCGGTCGCGGTGACGGTCCGCTCGACGCGCCACGGCCCGGTCCTGTCGGATGTATTGCCGGCGGGAACGGTCGAAACAGGCTACGTTCTGGCGCTCGCCGCTACCTTTCTGACCGAGGCCGACCGCAGCGCCGAGGCGTTGTGGTTTGCCGGCCGCGCCCGCGACTGGGGCGAGTTTCGCGCTGCTTTCGAAAACTTTGTCGCACCGCAGCAGAATATCGTGTTTGGCGATGCGAGCGGCGAGATCGGGTTTATCGCGCCCGGCCATATCCCGATCCGCAGGAACGGCAATGGCTGGCTGCCGATGCCGGGCTGGACCGGCGAGTACGACTGGACCGGCCTTATCCCGTTCGCCGGGCTGCCGCAGGGGAACAACCCCGCCTTGGGCCGCTTTGTCAGCGCCAACAACAAGATCGTGCCGGACAGTTATCCTTATTTCCTGTCGCGCGACTGGGATTTGCCAAACCGGGCGGAGCGGATCAACGAGAGGCTGGCCGCCGAACCGCTTCAATCGGTCGAGGCGAGCGCCGCGATCCAGGCGGATACGCTGTCGATCGCGGCGCGCCGCCTGACGCCGCTGATGAGCCGCATCGCCCCTCGGGACGAGCCGTCGCGCGAGGCGATCGAACGGTTGTGGGGCTGGGATTTCCGGATGGATGCGGAGAAGGTGGAGCCGCTGCTGTTTACGGCCTGGCTGCGCGAATTCGCCAGGGCGGTGTTTATCGGTCGGCTCGGCGAAGCCGGCAAGGATTACTGGAACCTGCGTCCGGAGGTCGTCGAGACCATCCTGACCCGTCACCCCGAATGGTGCGCCGTCCCGGCAGTATCCGGCTCTGTCGATCTTCCCCGTGCAGCGTCCCCGCCCGCGGGGGAGGGGAGGGGAGGGATCGAGAGAGCGGGAAACCCTGCGGGCTCGCCACAGAACGGCTGCGACGCGCTGCTCGCCGCGAGTTTGGACGACGCGCTGGCGGGTCTGCGCGAATCCTATGGCCCGGATATGGCTGCGTGGCGATGGGCGCGCGCCCATGTCGCGACATTTCCGAACCCGGTCTTCTCGCGCATCCCGGTATTGCGCGACTGGTTCGATGTCGCGATCCCGACCGGAGGCGGGTTCGACACCGTCGACCGTGGGTCGATGACGATCCGCGACGACGAGCACCCCTTTCGGCACCATCACGGCGCCGGTTTGCGCATCGTCACCGATCTCGCCGACCCGGCCGGATCGCGGATGATCGCGGCGCCGGGGCAATCGGGCAATCCGCTCTCGCCGCATTATTCGGATCTGTTACAGCGGTGGCGGGATTTCGATTATCTCGTGCCCGGCAAAGCCGTGCCGGCCGTAACCCTGACCCTGGAACCCGCAAGATGATCGATCTGCCCGTCACGATCGACGATATAAGACGGGCCGAGGCGGCAATCGCCGGCGAGATCGTGCGCACGCCGCTGGTCCGGGCCGCCACGCTGTCCGAGATGATCGGCGCCGAGGTTTTTCTGAAGCTCGAAACAGTGCAGGCGACCGGCTCGTTCAAGGAGCGCGGCGCGCTGAACAAGCTGATAACGCTCGGAGCGGCGGAGCGGCGCGCCGGGGTCGTCGCGATGTCGGCCGGCAATCATGCGCAGGGCGTGGCTTATCATGCACGCCGCCTCGGCATCCCGGCCACGATCGTGATGCCCAACGGCACGCCGTTTACAAAGATCGACCGCACCGAGGCGTTGGGCGCCAGGGTCGTGCTGCGCGGCGACAGCCTTGTCGATGCGCGCCGTGCCGCCGAGTCGCTCGCCGCCGAGCGCGGTCTCGTGCCGGTCCATCCCTATGACGACCCGGCGGTCATCGCCGGACAGGGGACGATCGCGCTCGAAATGCTCGCCGACGCCCCCGATCTCGATACGCTGGTGGTGCCGATCGGCGGCGGCGGATTGATCTCCGGGATCGCGGTCGCGGCTCACTGCGTGTCGCCGCAGGTCGAGATCATCGGCGTGCAGTCGGCGCTGTACCCGTCGATGTACCGCGTGTTGCAAGGCATCGATCCGGGGCTGCCAAGCGAGGGCACGACCCTGGCCGAGGGGATCGCGGTCAAGGAACCGGGAACGCTGACCCGGCAGATCGTCGCCGAGCTGGTCGGCGCGGTTCGCCTCGTCACCGAACGACAGTTGGAAGCCGCGATCGAGCTGCTGATCGAGCGTCAGAAGCTCGTCGTCGAGGGCGCCGGCGCCGCCGGTCTGGCTGCGTTGATGGCCGAACCCGAGCGTTTCCGCGGCCACCGGGTCGGGATCGTACTGACCGGCGGCAATATCGATTCGCGGCTGCTCGCGTCGCTGTTGATGCGCGGGCTGGTGCGCGGCGGGCGTCTGGTGCGGCTGCGCGCCGAGCTGCCCGACCTGCCGGGCGTGCTGTCGCGGGTCGCCGGCATCATCGGCGGTCTCGGCGCCAATATCGTCGAGGTACATCACCAACGGCTGTTTCACGATTCGTCGGTGAAGCGCGCCGAACTCGATCTCGTTGTCGAGACGCAGAACCGGCGCCATGTCGGGGCGATCGTCGACGCGCTGGTCGCCGCGGGATTCCCCACCCGCCTTCTGTCGTCCGGAGATGCCGAGGCGGCGGGACCGCTCGCCGCCGACGGGTAAATCCGCTTCTGCCATAGACGCTTGGTCTGCCGAATTGGCAGAAGCCGTACCCCTTCACCTCTGAGCCGCGCCGGCGCGTCACCGGCAGCCGCTTTCTCGCAATCGGCAACGTGTTTGGCGACGGATTACGGCTGGCCTGCAACAATCGGTAACAATGATTGATTTCGGATCAGTGCGGCGCCCGGATAACGTACGCAGGGGTTGATTTCAGGCCGGACCGGTTGCGCATGTTGGGGGAAATGGGGATCGTGCCGCAGCGGACCTTGCGGAACGCTGCGAGCTGTCGGGGGATCGGGTTGCATTGCGGGCAGCCTGTTGCAATAACGTTGCGCCCGGCCGCGCCGGACAGCGGTATCGTGTTTCGCCGGTCCGATGCCGGCGCCGAGGTCCGGGCCGATTGGAGCAACAGTGTCGAGTCCGCGCTCTCGACCGTGCTCTCCAATCGCGAGGGCATTCATGTCGCCACGGTGGAACATCTGATGGCAGCTCTTGCCGGCAACCGCATCGACAACGCCGTTATCGAACTGGACGGGCCTGAAGTCCCGATCATGGACGGCAGCGCCGCGCCGTTCGTGCGTCTGATCGAAAGCGCCGGGACCGAGATGCAGGACGCGCCGCGGCGCGCGATCAAGATCATGAAACCGGTCGAGGTCGCCGAGAACGGATCGTCAGCGGCGTTGCTGCCGGATGCCGGTTTTTCGATGAGTTTCGAGATCGACTTCGACAATCCGCTGATCCGGCATCAGGATATCTCGCTGACCGTCGATCCGGAGGCGTTCAACGCCGAGCTTGCACCGGCGCGCACCTTCGGGATGCTCGACGATTGGCCTCGGCTGAAGGCGGCCGGTCTGGCGCGCGGCGGATCGCTCGACAACGCAATCGTCGTCAGCGGCGATCGCGTTCTGAACGCCGGCGGGCTCCGCTTCGCGGATGAATTCGTGCGGCACAAGCTGGTTGACGCGATCGGCGATCTGTTTCTGGCGGGCGGCGCCATTATCGGGCATTTCCGAGGGTCGCGTTCCGGTCACGCGCTGACCCGGCGGTTGCTGACGGCGCTGTTCGCCGATCCCGCTTCATGGCGCTTTACGACAATGTTCGAAGCGGCCGATCTCGGCGCGCCGGTCTGGACCGCTGCCGCCAGGGCAGAGGCGGCCTGAGGCGGTCTCGACACCGCCTTGTCGGTCGGTAGTGACTCAGTTTGATTGTAACATCACCTGCCGAGGCCTTGCCGCATGTCGTTCTTGGGTACTGTCTCAGTTTGAATTTTGGCCTTGTCGTTCTGCGGCGCAGGCCGGACCCGCAGCGACTGCACCGAAAGGAGGGCGCTTCAGGACCGCCGGCGTCCCGTCGGCATGCCGGCCGGAGGCCGGCGATCCCTAGGGGTTGCTCCGGGGCGGCGCAGCGGGCCAATTTCAAACTGAGGCACTACCTGTCGGTCGCCGCTTTTCGGCGCGCCGGGAATCTGTGCTATAAGTGCGGCGGGGAAATCTGGGCCGAATCGGAGTGCCGATGTATCCGCCGTTATCGCCGTCGCGGCTGCTCGCGGCGGGGTTGCTGCTCGCACTCGCCGCGTGCAGCGGCAACAAAGAGCAGGTCTATATCGAAAAGCCGGTCGATGATCTTTACAACAAGGCGATGGACGCCTTGCTGGAGGAGAACTATGTCACGGCTGCAAAAACATTCGACGAAGTCGATGCCCAACATCCTTATTCCGTATGGGCGACAAAAAGCCAGTTGATGCAGATCTACGCCTATTTTCAAAGCGGGTCTTACAGTGAAGCAATCCTCGCCGCCGACCGTTACATCCAGCTTCATCCGGGCAACCGGGATGTGGCATACGCCTATTATCTGAAAGCCGTTTCCTATTACATGCAGATCGTCGATGTCGGGCGCGATCAGAAAATGACCGAGCTGGCGCTGAAGGCGCTCGACGAGGTCGTGCGCCGCTTCCCCGACACAAAATATGGGCGCGACGCCAAGCTGAAGCTGGATTTCACGCGCGATCATCTGGCCGGAAAAGAGATGGAGATCGGCCGGTATTACCTGAAGCGCCGGGAATATCTGGCCGCGATGAACCGGTTCAAGCGGGTCGTCGACAATTTTCAGACCACGACGCACGTCCCCGAGGCGCTTGAGCGGCTGGTCGAAATCAATCTGGCGCTCGGCTTGACCAACGAAGCACAGGCGAACGCCGCGGTTCTCGGCTACAACTATCCCGGCAGCCAATGGTACGGCGATGCTTATGGATTGATTACCGGCGAAGGCTCGCCGCGGCGGGCGGACGAAGGCTGGTTCAGCCGCGTCGTCGGCAGCGTTTTCTGATTTCGGCGCTCAAGATTGGGGCGAGTGGGGCGTCGCCGCGGTATTGGTGAGCGCAAGCGTGACTGGCGAGGTGCGCAGGGAAGTTCTCGCGTAACCCTGCGTAGAGTCCGGGAATGATCGGAGTACGGCATAGGGCCGCGGCACGGCGGCGGTTTGGTCTCGCACCGGATGGATGACCATCCGAGCCGCCCGTTTGCGGCCCCCCCGCCAAGTCTGGACGAATTTGACGATTTCTCGCGACGGGAGCGGCGCGACCCCGATGCGCAGACCGCGCCGGCGCCGCAACCCCGCTCCGCGCGCCGGCGCTGGGGTCTGTGGCTTCTGCTCGTGTTGCTGGCCGGTGTTGGGGCGGGGCTGTTCATGTGGCCCAGCGGTGAAGACGCGCCGCCCCAAACCGGGCGCTCCCGTCAGTCCGGCCCGATGCCGGTCGGGACCGCTCCGGTCGAAACGGCCGACGTGCCGATCATCCTGAACGCGCTCGGCACCGTAACCCCGCTCGCGACGGTGACGGTCAGACCGCAGATCGGCGGACAATTGATCGAAATCGCCTTCAAGGAAGGCCAGATTGTAAAAAAGGGCGATTTTCTGGCCCAGATCGATCCCCGCCCGTACCAGGTCGCGCTTGCCCAAGCCGAGGGCCAGCTGGAGAAAAACCGGGCGGCGCTGCGCAATTCGGAAGTCGATCTCGGGCGGTATCGCACATTGCTGGCGCAGAATTCGATCGCGCGTCAGACCGTTGATACGCAGGCCGCGCTGGTCCAGCAGAACCGCGGCACGCTGGCGGCCGATCAGGCGCAGGTCGATGCGGCAAAGCTCAATCTTGCCTATACACGGATCACCGCGCCGATCAGCGGCCGGGTCGGGCTGCGCCGCGTCGATCCCGGCAATTACGTGCAGACCAGCGATGCCGACGGCATCGTCGTGATCACGCAAATCCACCCGATCTCGGTCATCTTTACATTGCCCGGCGACGAACTCCCGGCGGTGATGCGCCGGATGCGTGCCGGCGCGGCGCTTGCGGTCACCGCGTCCGACCGGACCGGAACCACAAGACTGGCGACCGGCACCCTTGAAACAGCGGACAACCAGATCGACACCACGACCGGCATGATCAAGCTGCGAGCGTCGTTCGACAATGCCGACGAGACGCTGTTCGCAAACCAGTTTGTGACGGTTCAGCTGCTGCTCGACACGTTGCGCGACCGGCCCGTGATCCCGGCCGCCGCGGTGCAGCGCGGCGCGGTCGGAACCTTTGTGTATGTCGTGAAACCGGACGATACGGTTGCCGTGCAGCCGGTAACGCCGGGTCCGGGCAGCGGCGAGCGGGTCGCGATCACCGAGGGGCTGCAACCGGGGCAGGCGGTTGTCGTTGACGGCGCCGACCGGCTGCGCGATGGCGCCAAGGTGCGGGTCGCGGGCGCGGAGCGGAAGCCGGAGGGCGACGCCGCGGCCCCGACCGGCGAACGACCGCGCGGTCAGCGTCGGCGGAGCGGCGAGTGACCCGGCACCGCCGCTTCAGGAAGACCGACCCGGCGCGGAGAAGTTTGTGAACCCGTCGCGCATTTTCATCCTGCGCCCGGTCGCGACCTCGCTGCTGATGGCGGCGATCATGCTGGTCGGCATGATTGCGTACCGGCTTCTGCCGGTGTCGGCGCTGCCGGAAGTCGATTATCCGACAATCCAGGTAACGACGCCGTATCCCGGCGCCAGCCCGGAGGTGATGGCGTCCTCGGTGACCGCACCGCTCGAAGTGCAGCTCGGGCAGATGCCGGGGCTCAGCCAGATGAGTTCGGTCAGCTCGGCCGGCGCCTCGGTGGTTACGCTCCAGTTCAACCTGTCGCTGAGTCTGGACATCGCCGAGCAGCAGGTGCAGGCGGCGATCAACGCGGCCGGCAATCTGCTGCCCTCTGACCTGCCGACGCCGCCGATCTATGCCAAGATCAATCCGGCCGACGCGCCGATCCTGACCCTGGCGCTGACCTCGGCGACGATGCAGCTGACCCAGCTCGCCGATCTCGCCGACACGCGCGTGGCGCAGAAGATCGCGCAACTGGGCGGGGTCGGGCTGGTCAGGATCGGCGGCGGCAACCGGCCGGCGCTGCGCATTCAGGCCAATCTGCGCCAGCTCGCTGCCTACGGTCTCAATATCGACGATCTGCGCACGACGATCGGCAACGCCAATGTCAGCGGTCCGAAAGGCAGCTTTGACGGGCCGAGCCGGGCGTATGCGATCAACGCGAACGATCAGTTGAAGAGCCCGGCCGAGTACAACGATCTGGTGATCGCCTACCGCAACGGCGCGCCGGTTCGCCTGGCCGATGTGGCGACCGCCGTCGAAGGACCCGAGAACGCGAAACTCGCGGGCTGGATCAATACCGAGCCGGCGGTCATCATTACAATCCAGCGCCAGCCCGGCGCCAACGTCATCGATGTCGTCGATCGCATCCACGAGCTGCTGCCGCGGCTGCGCGCGACGCTGCCGGCTGCCGTCGAGCTTGCGGTGCTGAGCGACCGCACCGAAACGATCCGCGCCTCGGTGATCTCGGCGCAATCGGAGCTGGCGCTCGCGATCATTCTGGTCGTGCTGGTGATCTTTCTGTTTCTGGGCAGCGCATCGGGGACGATCATCCCGAGCCTGTCGGTGCCGCTGTCGCTGGTCGGCACGTTTGGCGTGATGTACCTGGCCGGGTTCAGCCTCAACAATCTGTCGCTGATGGCGATGACGATCGCGGCCGGGTTTGTCGTCGATGACGCGATCGTCATGATCGAGAACATCGCCCGCCATGTCGAAGCCGGCGAGACGCCGATGCGCGCCGCGCTGCGCGGCTCGCGCCAGATTGGGTTCACGATCATCTCGCTGACCGTGTCGCTGATCGCGGTGCTGATCCCGCTGCTGTTCATGCCCGATGTGGTCGGACGGCTGTTTCGCGAGTTCGCGATAACATTGGCGGTGACGATCGTCATTTCGGCGGTGGTGTCGCTCACGCTGGTGCCGATGATGTGCGCCCGGCTGCTGCGCCACCGTTCCCCCGACGAAACCGCGCCGGTTACGCGCCTGACGCAGCGCTGGCTCGCCGCGACGATCGGCGTGTATGGACGGCTGCTGAACCGGGTTCTCGACCGCCAGACCGCGGCACTGCTGGTCGCAGTCGCGACGCTGGCCCTGACCGTGGCGCTTTACGCGGTGATCCCGAAGGGGTTTTTTCCGGTGCAGGACACCGGGTTGATCCAGGGCATCACCGAGGCTTCACCGGACATATCGTTTGCCGCGATGGCCGAGCGTCAGCGGGCGCTCGCGGCGGCGGTGCTCGGCGATCCCGATGTCGCAAACGTGTCGTCGTCGATCGGGGTCGACGGCATCAACACGGCGCCGAACAGCGGCCGCATGCTGATCAATCTGCGCCCGCGCGACGAGCGCCATGCCGAGGTCGCGGAAATCATTCGCCGGCTGCGGGAGCGGACCGAAATGGTCGCCGGCATTACGCTGCACATGCAGCCGGTGCAGGATCTGACGATCGACGCGACGGTCAGCCGCGGCCAGTATCAGTTTGTGGTGCAGGACGCCAGCCCCGACGAGCTGGCCGCGTGGGTGCCGCGCCTGGTCGAGCGGCTGCGCCGGGTGCCGCTGCTCGACGATGTATCGACCGGCTATACGCAGAGCGGGTTGGCGGCTTATGTCGAGATCGATCGCGCGACCGCGGCGCGGTTCGGGATCACACCGGCGACGATCGACAACGCGCTGTACGATTCGTTCGGCCAGCGCATCGTCTCGACCATTTTCACGCAGTCGAACCAGTACCGGGTCATTCTCGAAGCCGATCCGGGTCTGACGCAATCGCCGGAAGCGCTCGGTTCGATCTATCTGCCGTCCTCGACGGCGCGCAACGGACAGGTGCCGCTCTCGGCGATCGCGCGGGTTGTCGAACGGACCGCGCCGCTCTCGATCAGCCATCTCGGCCAGTTTCCGTCGGCGTCGATCTCGTTCAACCTCGCTCCCGGCGCCGCGCTCGGCGACGCGGTGGACGCGATCCGCGACGCGCAGCGCGAGATCGGGCTGCCGCCGAGCATGGTGACAAAATTCCAGGGCGCCGCGCTGGCCTTTCAGGCAACCCTCGGCAATCAGGTGCTGCTGATCCTGGCGGCGATCATCACGATGTATATCGTGCTGGGGGTGCTCTACGAGAGCTTTATCCACCCGATCACGATCCTCTCGACCCTGCCCTCCGCCGGGCTTGGCGCGCTGCTGGCGCTGATGATCGAGGACAGCGAGCTGACGATCATCGCCGTGATCGGCATTATCCTGCTGATCGGCATCGTCAAGAAGAACGGCATCCTGATTGTCGATTTTGCGCTGGAGGCACAGCGCGAACAGGGGCTGTCGCCGCGCGACGCGATCTTCCGCGCCTCGCTGCTGCGGTTTCGTCCGATCGTGATGACGACGGCCGCGGCATTGTTCGGCGCATTGCCGCTGATGCTCGGCAGCGGCACCGGATCGGAGCTGCGCCATCCGCTCGGGGTGACGATCGTCGGCGGTCTGATCGTCAGCCAAATCCTGACATTGTTCACGACGCCGGTGATCTATCTCGCCTTTGACCGGCTCGGGCGCGCCGCAAAACGCCGCTTCGGCCATCTGGTCAACCCGGACGAAGCGGTCCGGTGACCTCGCTTGGATGGCTCGCCCAAAACCCTCTCCCGCATTGCGGGAGAGGGGGGACCGCTCGCGGCAGCAAGCGGTGGGTGAGGGTTCGTTCGATTGCGCCGCCCTCACCCGCCTCCGGACTCCGCCCGGAGGCACCCTCTCCCGCAGTGCGGGAGAGGGGCTTTCGCCTCAGGCCGATGGCATGAGCCTGTCGGCAGTTTTCATCCGGCGGCCGGTCGGGACGACGCTGCTGACGATTGGGCTCGCCCTGGCCGGACTCGTCGCCTTTTTCAAGCTGCCGGTCGCACCGCTGCCGCAGGTCGATTACCCGACAATCGTGGTCAGCGCGAGCATGGCGGGGGCCAGCCCGGAGACAATGGCGACGAGCGTCGCGACCCCGCTGGAACGGCATCTCGGGGTCATTGCCGATGTCACCGAGATGACCTCGTGGAGCACGGTCGGCTCGACGCGCATCACGCTGCAATTCGCGCTGAGCCGCGATATCGACGGGGCCGCGCGCGAGGTGCAGGCCGCGATCAACGCCGCGCGCGCTGATCTGCCCGCCAGTCTCAGGAGCAACCCGACCTATCGCAAGGTCAACCCGGCCGACGCGCCGATCCTGATCCTGTCGCTGACCTCCGATCTGCGCACGCGCGGCCAGATGCACGATGCGGCGTCGATGGTGCTGGTTCCGGCGCTGTCGCAAATCCCGGGGGTCGGGCAGGTCACGATCGGCGGCGGCGCGGCCCGCGCGGTGCGGATCGAGATCGATCCGGCGCCGCTGTTCCACCACGGCATCGGTCTTGAGGATGTCCGCGCCGCGATCGCGGCGGCCAACGCCCACAGTCCGAAAGGCGCGATCGAGGACGGCAGCAGGCGCTGGCAGCTCTACGCCAACGATCAGGCCATGACGCCGGACGATTACAAGCCGCTGGTGATCGCCTACCGCAACGGCGCGCCGGTACGCCTCGGCGATGTCGCAAAAATCGAGGAGGGGCAGGAAAGCCGGCGCAATATCGGGCTGTCGAACGGCAAACCGGCGGTGCTGGTCGTTCTGCACCGGCAGCCCGGCGGCAACATCATCGAGGCCGTCGACCGGGTAAGCGAAATCCTGCCCCGGCTCCGGGCGGCGCTGCCGAGCGATATCGACCTCGCCGTCGCGCTCGATCGCAGCACGACGATCCGCGCCTCGCTGCACGAGGTCGAGATCACGCTGGTCATCGCGGTCGCGCTGGTGATCCTTGTCGTGTTCCTGTTTCTGCGCGACGCGCGCACGGCGTTGATCCCGAGCGTCGCGGTGCCGGTATCGCTGCTCGGCACGTTTGGGGCGATGCACCTGCTCGGCTACAGTCTCAACACCCCGTCGCTGATGGCGCTAACGATCGCCGCCGGGTTCGTGGTCGACGACGCGATTGTCGTGGTCGAAAACGTGATGCGGCATGTCGAGGCCGGGATGGGTCGCATCGAGGCGGCGTTGCGCGGCGCGCGCGAGATCGCCTTTACGGTGGTCTCGATGAGCCTGTCCTTGATCGCGGTATTTGTGCCGATCCTGCTGATGCCGGGTCTGATCGGGCGGATGTTCCGCGAGTTTGCCGTGGTGCTGTCGGTGGCGATCCTGATCTCGATGATCGTTTCGCTGACCACGACACCGATGATGTGCGCCTATTTGGCGACAAAACGGCCGGAGCCGCGGGGTTCGGGATGGCGGGAAGCGAGCGACCGTCTGTTCGCGGCGATGCTGCGGGTTTACGCGCGCAGTCTGGCGTGGTCGCTGCGCCGGCCGGCGCTGGTTCTGGTGGCGCTGCTGCTGACCGTCGCGCTCAACATCCATCTCTTTATGGTGATCCCGAAGGGGCTGATGCCGCAGCAGGATACCGGACGACTGGTGGGCGGGATCCGGGGCGATCAGAGCGCCTCGTTCGAGCTGATGCAGGGCAAGCTGGCCGAGTTCATCCGCATCCTCGGCGACGATCCGGCGGTCGCCAACGTCACCGGCTTTACCGGCGGCGGACGTTCGAACTCCGGTTATGTTTTTGTCGCGCTGAAACCCTTGGCTGAGCGCGATGCCGCGGCGGCCGAAATCGTCGCCCGGCTGCGGCCCAAACTCGCCCAGGTCGCCGGCGCGCGTCTGTATTTGCGGGCGGTGCAGGACATCCGCGTCGGCGGGCGCGAGTCGTTTGCGCAATACCAGTACACATTGCAGGCCGACGATCTGGCGCAGCTATACGAGTGGGGGCCGCGCATCGCCGCCGCGTTGGAGCAGCTGCCGCAACTGATCGATGTCAATTCCGATCAGCAGCAGGGCGGGCTCGAAACCAGGCTGGTGATCGACCGCGCAACCGCCGCGCGGCTCGGCGTAACCCCCCGGCAGATCAACAATGCGCTGTACAATGCCTTTGGCGAACGGGTCGTCTCGACGATCTACACCACGCGCTACCAGTACAGGGTGGTCATGGAGGCGTCGCCGCGATACTGGGAGACTCCCGACACGCTGAACAAGATTTTTATCAGCACCGCCGGCGGGATCAGCGGGACACAGGCGACAAACGCGCTCGCGGGCACGCTCGCAACTGTCGGCAATGGCACGACCGCCGGCACCGGGAGTGCGGACAGCCAGCCGGATGCGGCGCAGGCGGTGCGCAATCGGGCAACCAACGCGATCGCGAATGGCGGGCGCGGCGGCGTCTCGACCGGTACGGCCGTCAGTACGGCGCCGGAACGGATGGTGCCGCTATCCGCCATTGCCCGCTTCGAGACCGGGAACGCCCCGCTCGCCGTCAATCACCAGGGGCTGTTCGCCGCGACGACGGTTTCGTTCAACGTAAAACCGGGCGTGTCGCTCGGCGAGGCCACCCGCGCCATCGACGAGGCGATGCTGCGCATCGGCGTGCCGGCTACGATCGTCGCCACCTTCGAGGGTACGGCGCGCGCCTTTCAATCGTCGCTGAAGACCCAGCCGCTGCTGATCCTGGTGGCGCTGGTCACCGTCTACATCGTGCTTGGCGTGCTCTACGAGAGCCTGGTCCACCCGATCACGATCCTGTCGACCCTGCCCTCGGCCGGGGTGGGGGCGGTGCTGGCGCTGCTGCTGTTTAGCATCGAATTCAGCGTCATCGCGATGATCGGCGTCATTCTGCTGATCGGCATCGTCAAGAAAAACGCGATCATGATGATCGATTTCGCGCTCGCCGCCGAGCGGAACCAGGGGTTCGGGTCGCGTGAGGCGATCTACCGGGCGGCGCTGCTGCGCTTTCGCCCGATCATGATGACGACGGCCGCGGCGGTGCTCGGCGCGGTGCCGCTGGCGATCGGGTTTGGCGAAGGCTCCGAATTGCGCCGGCCGCTCGGGATTGCGATCGTCAGCGGGCTGCTCGTGAGCCAGGTGCTGACGCTGTACACGACGCCGGTCGTCTATCTGTACCTCGACCGATGGCGATTGCGAATGCGGCGCGGCCGGCTCGGTACCTCCCGCGGCGCCGAGCACGCCGCCGACTGATCCACGCTCAAACCCGGCTCAATTCACCTGATCGAGCAGGGCAGCGATGGCTCGGCGCAGATCGCGCGGCCGATACGGCTTGCGCAGGACCGGGCCTTGCAGATCGGCGTCGCGATTGGCGCGCACGAGATTGGCAAAGCCGGTGGCGTACAGCACGTGCAGATGCGGACGCAGCCCGCGGGCGGCATTGGCCAGATCGATCCCGTCGAGCCGTCCCGGCATGACGACATCGGTGAACAGCAGATCGATCTGCATCTCCGGATGCGCCAGCAGGAGGCGATACGCGTCGTCGCCGCTGGCGGCCTCGATGACCCGATAACCGGCTCCCTCGAGCACCGTGAGCGCGACCTCGCGCACGTCGCGATCGTCCTCGACGACAAGGATGGTTTTTGCCGGCTCGATCATTCACGCAGCACCAGTGACCCTTGAAAACGGCAGGGGTTCCGGGTTTGCTCCCGGCTCCTTAGGGAAATTTGGTTTATCGTGGCGGGTGATGCGCACGCGCAACGCGCATCGGGCGAGAGGTTCATCAAGTAGGCGGATCATGCACGAATGGAATGCCGGTCAATATCTCCGCTTTGCAGACGAGCGCACCCGGCCTGCCCTGGATGTGCTCGCGCAGATCGAGATCGCGGCGCCGCTTCGGGTGATCGATCTCGGCTGCGGGCCGGGCAACAGCACGGCGCTGCTGCGCCAACGCTGGCCCGATGCCGCTCTCGAAGGGCTTGATACGTCACAGGATATGCTGGCGGCGGCGCGCCGCCGCCATCCGGGGATCGCGTTCACCGCCGGCGACATCGCCGCGTGGTCGCCGGCCGAGCCGTATGATGTCGTGTTTTCGAACGCGGCGCTGCAATGGGTCGGGAACCATGCCGAACTCCTCCCGCGTCTGATCGCAGCGGTCAAGCCGGACGGCGCACTGGCGGTGCAGATGCCGCGCAATCACGATTTCGCGACGCATGCGCTGATGCGCCGGGCTGCCGCCGAGGGGCCATGGCGCGATCGGCTGGCGGGCGCGCGCGATCCCTCGCCGGTGCGACCGCCGGAGTTCTATTATGACTGCCTGGCGCCGCTGAGCCGCCGCGTGATCCTGTGGGAGACCAATTACATCCAGATCATGGACGGGGTGCCGGCGATCATCGCCTGGCTGCGCGGCACCGGTCTCGGGCCGTTTCTCGGCCGGCTCGATCCGGACGAGCAGCGGCAATTTCTGGAGCGCTACGAGCGTCTGCTGGCCGAGGCCTTTCCGCCGCGAGACGACGGCAAGATCCTGCTGCCGTATCCGCGGCTGTTTTTTATTGCCGTGCCGCGCTGATCGGTTGTCGTTGCGGCGAGCGCGGGTACGACGCAATCTCGCGCGGCCGGGCCTGAAGCGGCACGAGACCGCTTCGCTTTGCTCGCAAGGACGACTAGTTTTCAGGCATTCACTGGCGGAGAACACGCATGTTGCAGATGGCCGGCCGCATGCAGGTGCTCGGCACCGAGACGGCGTTCGAGGTACTGGCGCGGGCCAACGCGCTGGCAGCGCAGGGCCGCTCGATCATCAATCTCGGGATCGGACAACCCGATTTCCCGACCCCGGAGCATATTGTCGAGGCCGGCAGAAAGGCGCTCGCCGACGGCCATCACGGCTATACCCCGGCCAACGGCATCCCGGCATTGCGCGAAGCGGTCGCCGCCGATCTCTATCGGCGCCACGCGGTCGAGGTCTCGCCCGACCGGGTGCTCGTGGTCCCCGGCGGCAAGGTCACGATGTTTTTCGCGATCATGATGTTCGGCGAACCTGGTAGCGAAATCCTCTATCCGAACCCGGGCTTTCCGATCTACGAGAGCGTCATCCGGTTTTCCGGCGCGACGCCGGTGCCGGTGCCGCTCTACGAGAGCAGGGGTTTCTCGTTCAGCGCCGACGAGGTGCTGGAAAAGATAACACCGCAAACCCGGCTGCTGATTATCAACAGCCCGGCCAACCCGACCGGCGGGGTCGTGCCGCGGACCGAACTCGACCGTCTTGTCGCCGGGCTTGAGCACCACCCGCAGGTCGCCGTGATGAGCGACGAAATCTATGGCGAGATCGTCTATGACGGCGCCGAACACGTCAGCCTGCTGCAATACCCGTCGTTGCGCGAGCGGCTGATCCTGCTCGACGGCTGGAGCAAGACCTATGCGATGACCGGCTGGCGCATGGGATACGGCGTGTGGCCGCAGGCGCTGTTCCCCTATGCCGAGCGGCTCGCGATCAACTGTCACTCCTGCGTCAACGCGGCGGCGCAATATGCCGGGATCGCGGCGCTTGAAGGCCCGCGCGAGCCGGTGCATCGGATGGTGCGGGCCTTCGCCGAACGGCGCGAGGTGATCGTCGCAGCGCTCAGCAGCCTGCCCGGCGTCACTTGCGCCAATCCGGGCGGGGCGTTCTATACGTTCCCAAACATCTCCGGCACGGGTCACGATGCCCGCAGTTTCCAGAGCCAACTGCTTGACCAGGAGGGCGTCGCGACGATCGCCGGCACCAGCTTTGGCGCATTCGGAGAGAATTACATCAGGTTTTCCTATGCCAACAGTCTTGAGGCGATCACCGAGGCGATCGAGCGCATAAGGCGTTTTCTCGGCAACACGCCGCGCCGAGGTGTGATTGAGGGATGAATTTTTAGGCATTTTCGCCGGAATATGCCTTTGAAAGAGGCGTCAGTCTCGGCAATGGCCCGGCCTGCCTGGATCGACGGGCTTGGCATGAGCCGTGCAACGATAATCGATCCGAGGCGGCGTTCCCGGCAGGAGAGTGAATTGCGATGAAAAAGGTCGAGGCCATCATCAAGCCGTTCAAGCTCGACGAGGTGAAGGAGGCGCTTCACGAGGTCGGGATCAAAGGGATCACCGTCACCGAAGCCAAGGGCTTTGGCCGACAAAAGGGCCATACCGAACTCTATCGCGGGGCGGAATACGTCGTCGACTTTCTGCCGAAGGTGAAGATCGAGGTCGTCATGGAGGAATCGATGGTCGAGCGCGCCGTCGAGGCGATCATGCAGGCGGCCCATACCGGACGGATCGGCGACGGCAAGATATTCGTCTCCTCGATCGACGAGGCAATCCGCATCCGCACCGGCGAGCGCGGGCCGGACGCGATTTAGCAAAACTTTCCAAGGTTCAACCAGTAACGGAACAGTGCGATGGCCGATACCGAGAAGGTCCTGGATATGATCCAGGAGCACGACGTCAAATACGTCGATTTCCGCTTTACCGATCCGCGCGGCAAGTGGCAGCACCTGGCCCATCACGTGCGGACGATCACCGACGACTTTCTCAATGACGGCGTGCCGTTCGACGGTTCGTCGATCGGCGGCTGGAAGGCGATCAACGAATCCGACATGCTGCTCATGCCGGATTGCGAGAGCGCGGTGCTCGACCCGTTCGCGGCGCAGACCTCGCTGATCCTGTTCTGCGATGTGCACGAACCGTTGACCGGGCAGCCCTACGGCCGCGACCCGCGCTCGATCGCAAAAAAGGCCGAGCAGCACCTGATCGCGACCGGGATCGGCGACACGGCTTATTTTGGTCCCGAGGCGGAGTTCTTCGTGTTCGATGACGTGCGCTACAACAGCGCGATGAACGGCGCGATGTACGAAATCGACAGCGAGGAAGGTCCCTACGTCACCGCGAAAAAATTCCCCGACGGCAATATGGGGCACCGCCCGGCGGTCAAGGGCGGCTATTTCCCGGTGCCGCCGGTCGACAGCGCCAGCGATCTGCGCGCCGAGATGCTGTCGGTCATGCTCGACATGGGTCTCGAAGTCGAAAAGCACCACCACGAGGTGGCGCCGTCGCAGCACGAACTCGGGTTTGTGTACTCGACCCTGGTCAAAACCGCCGACCACATGCAGATTTATAAATACGTCGTGCACAATGTCGCGCACCAGTACGGCAAGACCGCGACCTTTATGCCAAAGCCGATCAAGGGCGACAACGGCTCGGGCATGCACACGCACCAGTCGATCTGGAAAGGCGAACGGCCGCTTTTCGCCGGCAACCAGTATGCCGATCTGTCGGAAACGGCGCTGTACTATATCGGCGGCATCATTCGGCACGCCAAGGCGCTCAACGCCTTTACGAATCCCTCTACAAACAGCTACAAGCGGCTGATCCCGGGCTTCGAGGCGCCGGTATTGCTGGCCTATTCGGCGCGCAACCGCTCGGCCTCGTGCCGCATCCCGATCGTGTCGAGCCCAAAGGCGAAACGGGTCGAGGTGCGCTTTCCGGACCCGGCGGCCAACCCGTATCTGGCCTATGCCGCGATGATGATGGCCGGGCTCGACGGCATCCAGAACCGCATCCATCCCGGCGACGCGATGGACAAGAATTTGTACGATCTGCCGCCCGAGGAGTTGAAGGACATCCCGACCGTGTGCGGTTCGTTGCGCGACGCGCTTACCGAGTTGCAGGCCGATCATTCCTTCCTGACGAAAGGCGACGTATTCAGCCGCGATTTCATCGAATCGTATATCGAGCTGAAATGGGAGGAGGTGTACAATTTCGAGCACACGCCTCACCCGGTCGAGTTCCAGATGTATTACTCGGTCTGATCCGCGACGGAGGCGACAGGCGTTGGCGCGGGCGATTATCCCCGGTCTACGTCGGGGTCGTCCGCTCTGATGCGAACTGTCAGGACGCCGGCCGATGCCCCCACCCTGCCCTCCCCCGCAAGCGGGGGAGGGTTAAAAGGGCGAACGGGGGAGGAGGAGACAGGGGTACGGAAAAGGTCGGACCCGAGAGCGTTTGGCATCGGATCCGGCATGGCGGATTGCGCCGTGCGCCGCCATCCTGCGATGCTCTGGATACGGGCAACGCAACGCGCTATCGGTAACAAATGACGGAATTACCCAGCTTTGACATCTCGGGCCAGGTGGCGCTTGTCACCGGGGCGTCGAGCGGCATCGGCGAGCATTTTTCCGAGATCCTCGCCGCCGCCGGCGCCAAGGTCGCGGCCGCGGCGCGCCGCACCGACCGGCTCGACGACCTCGCGCGCCGCATCGAGGCAAAGGGCGGCACCTGTCTGCCGGTCGCCTGCGATGTGACCGAGCGGCAAAGCATTGTAGCTGCGATCGCGACGGCGGAAGACCGTCTCGGGCCGTTATCGATCCTGGTCAACAATGCCGGGGTCGTCGTCTCGAAACCGTTCTTCGAGCACACCGAAGAGGACTGGGATTACGTCGTCGATACCAATCTGAAAGGCGCCTGGCTGACGGCGCGCGAATTCGCGCACAATCTCGTTGAGAAAAAACGGCCGGGGCGCATCGTCAACATCTCCTCGATCCTCGGTTTCCGGACGATCGGCAGGGTGCCGGCCTATTGCGCTGCGAAAGCGGGGCTGACGCATCTGACACACGTGCTGGCGATGGAGCTGGCGCGCTACGGCATTCTCGTCAACGCGCTGGCGCCGGGCTATATCGAGACCGATTTCAACCGCGCCTTTTTTCAGACCGAGGCCGGCAAGACGCTGATCGGCCGTATCCCGATAAAGCGCATCGGACAGGCGTCGGACCTCGACGGGGCGCTGCTGTTTCTGGCCTCGCCGGCCAGCGCCTATGTCACCGGCGCGGTGATTTCCGTGGATGGCGGCCACGGCGTTGCCGCGATTTGACCCGCAGCCTCTCGCCGGTTTTCTCGCCGGGGCGAGCGGCGCGCGGGAGGTCCGGGTGAGCGAGCCGGAATTGCTGGCGGGCGGCGCGATCCAGGAGAATTGGGGCTTCGAAACCGAATTCGTCGGCGGCGCCTGGGCCGGAGAGCATTCCCTGGTATTGCGCACCGACGCGGCGACCGGGGTCGGATCGAGCCTCGGCCGCATCGAAGAATTCGCGGTGCAGAAGGCGGCGTTTGCCGCCGGTGTCACGGTCGCGGAACCGCTCTGGGCCTGCCCGGACCCGGCGGTGATCGGCCGGCCGTTTTTCGTCATGCGGCGGGTCGCCGGCACCGCGCACGGAAGACAGATCACGTCAGACCCGGCGCTGGAGCCGTGTCTTCCCGATATTGCCGCGCGGCTCGGCGCGGAACTGGCGCGGATACAGACGATCCGGCCGCCGTGCCCCGACCTCGATTTTCTCCCCCCTATCGACGCGGCCGGGCACATCGCCGGGTTCCGCGCCTATCTCGATCGGCATCCCCGGCCGCGTCCGGTGCTCGAATGGGCGATACGCTGGCTCGAAACCCATATCCCGGAGCCGTTGCCGCCGGTGCTGTGCCACCGCGATTTCCGTACCGGCAACTACATGCTCGACGCAACCGAGTTGACCGCGATCCTCGATTGGGAATTCGCCGGCTGGGGCGATCCCGACGAGGATATCGGCTGGTTCTGCTGCAAGGGCTGGCGTTTTGCCCGGCTCGATCGCGAGGCCGGCGGCATCGCGGCGCGCGCGGCATTCTATCGGACTTATGAGGCAGCCTCGGGGCGGCGTCTCGATCCGGAGCGGGTGCGGTTCTGGGAAGTTCTGGCGAATCTCCGCTGGGCGGTCATCGCGTTGCAGCAGAGCGACCGCTGCCTGATCCAGGGCGCGCGCGACCTCATCACCGCGATCATCGGCCGCCGCGCGACCGAATGCGACCTCGAACTGCTGATGCTGCTCGACCCGGACGGAGCGCCCGAACCCGGACCGCTGGCATCCTGCCGGCTCAGGCGAAGCTTTGCTTCGCCCGAGGCCGGCGGGATGTCGGCGGTCCGATCTTCCGGCATCCGCGACCTGCCGGGCGGCGCCGGGTTGCTGGCGCTCGGGCGCGAACTGCTATTGGAGAAAATCCTGCCGCTGCTGCCGCCGGAGCGGCACCGCGAGCTGCGGCTCGTCGCGACCGCCATGGCGATGGCCGAGCGCGAGGTCGAGACCGGCGACGCGCCGGCACAGGAAATAGCGGCGATGCTCCAACGCTGTTACGGACCGCTTGCGTCCCGCCCGCATCAGGCGAAGCTCTGCTTCGCCAGGGGCGGGCAAGATGCAAGCGGTCCGCAAAATGCCGGCGCTTCTGAAGCTCCTGAAAACGACCTGCTGCGCCGCTTTGCTGCCGATCTGCGCGGCGGGGCATTCGAGCGATGCGGATCGCGCGGGCAGATCGCGCGTGCGATATTATGGCGGCTCACGATATTGAAGCTGCGCGAGGGCAATCCGGGATTCCTCGCCGCAAACGGGTTTGGAGAGTAGAGCACGTGTCGCAATCGAGCGTCCGCGAAGCCATCGACGCCTTTGCCCGCGGTGAGATCGTCGTCGTCACCGATGATGACGACCGCGAGAACGAGGGCGACCTGATCATCGCTGCGGTCCACGCCACCCCCGAGAAGATGGCGTTCATCATCCGTCATACCTGCGGCATCGTCTGCGCGCCGATCACCGCCGAGACCGCACGACGGCTGCACCTCGCGCCGATGGTCGCCGACAGCGATGCGATCCACGGCACCGCTTTCACGATCTCGGTCGATTACCGGCACGGCACGACGACCGGCATCTCGGCCGAGGAACGCACCGCGACGATCCGGGCGCTGGCCAACAACAATACCGGACGCGGCGATTTTGTCCGCCCCGGACATATCTTTCCGCTGATCGCCAAGAATGGCGGCGTGCTGATCCGCTCCGGGCACACCGAGGCGGCAATCGATCTGTGCCGGCTGGCGGCGCTGGAGCCGGCCGCCGCGATCTGCGAGCTGGTCAATGACGACGGCACCGTGATGCGCGGGCCGCAGGTCGCCGCCTTTGCCGACCGGCACGGGCTGAAGCGAATATCGGTCGCCGAGCTGATTGCCTACCGGCAGGCGCGCGAGAAGCTCGTGACGCGGGTCGCCGAGTTCACGATCGAGACCGAGACCGGCGAATTCGCCGGCTACGCTTATGTGACCCCGTTCGACAAGGTGCACCATTACGCCTTTGTGTACGGCAGGATCGGCGAGGGGCGCGACGTGCCGACCCGACTGCATCGCGGCAATGTCGTCGAGGACGTGTTCGGCGGCGCCAAGACGATCCACGCCGCGCTGTCCTGCTTCAAGGAGGCCGGGCGCGGCGTTCTCGTCTATCTGCGCGACGGCACGTCGGGGGTGCCGACCAGCGCGATCGCCGAGGCCAGCGCGACTGCCGAGGACTGCACCGCCTCCGAGCTGGAGCGCAACCGCGAGTGGCGCGAGGTCGGACTCGGCGCGCAGATATTACGTGACTTGCGCATCTCGTCGATCCGGCTCTACGCGACGCGCGAACGCAGCTATATCGGGCTGGCCGGGTTTGGCATCGAGATCGAGTCGACCGAGACGCTCGAAGAAGCCTCGAACCATCGGCTGACCTTGCGCAAGCTGCGCGACGGGCCGGCCGCGGATTGCTGACCGGCATTCCGGCCGGCCCCGTGATCCGATGGCATTCGGGACCAAAGGTGTTTTGTGCGACACTGGTCGTGCGACACCGGCGCCCTCTGTTGCAGTGAGTCCGCAGCAATGACGACCTTGCTCTACACGCATCCCGCCTGCCTCGAACACGATCCGGGGGCGTACCACCCGGAATCGCCTTCCCGGCTGCGCGCCGTGCTCGAAGCGCTCGACGGTCCCGATTTCGCCCGGCTCGAACGGCGCGAGGCGCCGGAGGCCGAGATCGACGATATCGCCCGTGTCCATCCGCGCCGCTTTGTCGAGCGGCTGCTCGCTGCGGTACCGCAATCCGGCCATGCCGGGATCGACGCCGATACGATCATGTCGCCGGGGTCGGGGCGGGCCGCGCGTCGCGCCGCCGGGGCGGTCGCCGCGGCTGTCAATGCGGTCGTCGCGGGGGAGGCCGACAACGCGTTCTGCGCCGTGCGTCCTCCCGGCCACCACGCCGAGCCGGGCCGCGCGATGGGGTTCTGTCTGTTCAACAACGTTGCGATCGGCGCGCTGCGGGCGCATCAGGTGCACGGACTCGCGCGGATCGCCGTCATCGATTTCGACGTGCATCACGGCAACGGCACGCAGGCCTGTTTCTGGGACGATCCCGGCCTGTTCTTCGCCTCGACCCACCAGTCGCCGCTCTACCCCGGAACCGGCGGGCGCGGCGAAACCGGGGCCGCTGACAACATCGTCAACGTGCCGCTGCGCCCGATGTCCGGCTCGCGCGAGTTCCGCCTCGGCGTGACGCGCGACATTCTGCCCGCGCTCGACGCGTTCCGTCCCGAATTGCTGCTGATCTCGGCCGGGTTCGACGCGCACAGGAGCGATCCGCTGGCGCAGCTCCTGCTCGATGAATCGGATTACGTCTGGGTCACCGAGCAGCTTCTCGACACAGCCCGTCGGCACGCAAACGGCCGGGTCGTCTCGACCTTGGAGGGCGGCTATGATCTGCCGGCGCTTGGTGCCAGCGCGGCGGCGCATGTCCGGACACTGATGGCGGCCTCCTGACCGCGATGGATTGTTGCATCTGGGCAACAATGTCGGGTATTCGCGCATTGGTATCGCAAAAGCGCGTCACGTCCGCGCCTACATTGTGTTGAGTCAGAGCAGAGATGAGCGACCGGATCGTTTCCGCCGATATCGCCCCCGCCGACATCGAAGCGATGAGCTTTGAGGACGCGCTGGCCGAATTGGAGCAGATCGTGCGCCGGTTGGAAGCCGGGCAGGTCAAGCTCGACGATGCGATCCTGTGCTACGAACGGGGAACACGGCTGAAGCGGCATTGCGAGCAGAAGCTGAACGAGGCGCAGCAGCGGGTCGATCGCATCGTGGTCGGCGCCGACGGCACGGTTTCCGCCGCGCCGGCCAGGCTCGATTGAGCGACCCCCTAGAGGAACCGGATCGGGAGCCGACGTGACCGAACGACTGTGGCAGGATGACGTCTCGATCGAGGAAGCGTCGGCGGTCGCGACGCGGTTGACCGACGCGCTGATCGAGCGGCTGCTGGCGGTACCGTCCGGTCTCGAATCGCGGGTCTACGAGGCGATGCGTTATTCGGCGCTGGCTCCGGGCAAGCGGCTGCGGCCCTTGCTGGTCCTCGCTTCCTCGCAACTGTTTGGCGTGTCGCGGCGCGGCGCGTTGCAGGTCGCGGCGGCGATCGAGATGGTCCACGCCTATTCGCTGATCCACGACGACCTGCCGGCGATGGACGACAGCGATTTGCGGCGCGGCCGGCCGACCTGCCACAAGCAGTTCGACGAGGCGACCGCGGTCCTGGCCGGCGACGGGCTGCTGACAATGGCGTTCGGGGTGCTGGCCGACCCCGATACGCATGGCGACGCTTCGGTACGCGCCGAGCTGATCGCGGCGCTGGCGGGGGCGGCGGGTCCGGCCGGCATGGTCGGCGGTCAGATGATCGACCTGATCGCCGAGACAACAAAACTCGATATCGGCGCGATCACAAGGTTGCAGCGTATGAAGACCGGCGCGCTGATCGCGTTTTCGTGCGAGGCCGGCGCGATCCTGGCCAAGGCGCCCGGCGAACTGCGCACCGCGTTGCGCGGCTACGCTCATGACCTCGGTCTCGCGTTCCAGATCGCTGACGATCTGCTCGATGTCGAGGGCGTCGCGGCGGAGACGGGAAAACCGGTCGGTGCCGACGCCGCTTCCGGCAAGGCGACCTTTGTCTCGATCCTCGGGGTCGAGCGGGCGCGCGCGCAGGCGCAGCTTTTGGTCGGCCAAGCCGTTGCCCATCTCGATTTGTTCGAGAGCCGCGCGGAACTGTTGCGACAAGTCGCGCGATTCGTCGTTAATCGCCGGACGTGATCAGGAGCCTGTGCCTTGGATAGCAAACCCGTCCAGATTTCGAACCGGACGCCGCTCCTCGACCGGATCGATGTCCCGGCCGACCTGCGGCGCTTTCCCGAATCCGATCTGCGGCAGATCGCCGACGAGCTGCGTGCCGAGCTGATCGACGCGGTGTCAATAACCGGCGGGCATTTCGGGGCCGGGCTCGGCGTCGTCGAGCTGACCGTCGCGCTGCATTATGTCTTCGACACGCCGCACGACCGGCTGATCTGGGATGTCGGCCATCAGGCCTATCCGCACAAAATCCTGACCGGGCGGCGCGACCGCATCCGCACGATCCGGCAGGGCGGCGGTCTGTCCGGGTTCACCAAGCGGTCGGAGAGCGAATACGACCCGTTTGGCGCGGCGCACAGTTCCACGTCGATCTCGGCCGGGCTGGGCATGGCGGTGGCGCGCGATTTCAAGGGCGAGACGCGCGACGTGATCGCGGTGATCGGCGACGGGGCGATGAGCGCCGGCATGGCCTATGAGGCGATGAACAATGCCGGGTCGATGGATTCGCGCCTGATCGTGATCCTCAACGACAACGATATGTCGATCGCGCCGCCGGTCGGTGCGCTGAGCGCGCATCTGTCGCGCGTCCTGACCTCGCGCTCGTTTCTGTCGCTGCGCCACATCGGCGACGAGGTCGCGCGCCACCTGCCGAAGCGTCTCGAACAGGCCGCCCGCCGCGCCGAGGAGCTGGCGCGCAGCTTTGTGACCGGCGGCACGCTGTTCGAGGAACTCGGCTTCTACTATGTCGGCCCGATCGACGGCCATAATCTCGACCATCTGCTGCCGGTGCTGAAAAACGTCCGCAACAGCGCCGAGAAGGGACCGGTGCTGATCCATGTCGTGACCGAGAAAGGCCACGGCTATTTGTCGGCCGAGCAGGCCGAGGACAAATGGCACAGCGTCGCCAAGTTCGACGTGATCACCGGCGCGCAGGCGAAATCGTCGTCAAAGGCGCCGTCCTATACCAGCGTCTTCGCCAAATCCTTGATAAAGCATGCCGAGCAGGACGATCGCATCGTCGCGATCACGGCGGCGATGCCGTCCGGCACCGGTCTCAACCTGTTCGAGGAGAAATTCCCGGCGCGCAGCTTCGATGTCGGGATCGCCGAGCAGCACGCCGTGACCTTCGCCGCCGGTCTCGCCGCCGAGGGCATGAAACCGTTCGCCGCGATCTATTCGACCTTTTTGCAGCGCGGCTATGACCAGATCGTGCACGATGTCGCGATCCAGAAACTGCCGGTCAGGTTTGCGATCGACCGCGCCGGGCTGGTCGGCGCCGACGGGCAGACCCATGCCGGCTCGTTCGACGTGACCTATCTCGGCTGTCTGCCGGGTTTTGTCATCATGGCCGCCGCCGACGAGGCCGAGCTTGTGCACATGGTCGCGACCTGCGTCGCGATCAACGACGCGCCGTCGGCGGTGCGGTTTCCGCGCGGCGACGGGGTCGGGGTGGCTTTGCCCGAGATCGGCACGCCGCTCGAAATCGGCCGCGGGCGGATCGTGCGCGAGGGCACCGGCATCGCGCTGTTGAGCCTCGGGGCGCGGCTCCAGGAATGCCTGAAGGCGGCCGACGAACTCGGCACTTACGGGCTGTCAACGACGGTCGCCGACGCGCGTTTCGCAAAACCGCTCGACACCGACCTGATAAACCGCCTCGCGCGCGAGCACGAGGTCGTCATCACGATCGAGGAAAACGCGATCGGCGGGTTCGGGTCTTTTGTGCTGCACCACCTGGCGATGACCGGAACGCTCGACAACGGGTTGAAGATCCGCACGATGGTATTGCCCGATCTGTTTCTCGATCACGATTCGCCAAACGCGCAATACGAGACGGCCGGTCTCAACGCCCGCCACATCGTCGCGACGGTGCTTGCCGCCCTCGGGCGCGACATCGCGCAACGCCCGGCGCGGGCCTGACAGCCGCAATCCGTAAGGGTGGGCCAAGTTACAATTCAAACCGAGGCACTATCCTGTTACCGCAGAGCCTGTCCGGCACCGCGTATCGACGCATCACCGGCTTAAAAGCACCGCCCGATGAGAGGATATGATTTAAAACATGCCCTTGTTACGATTCGTGACGACCGTCCCTGGCAACGCGGTCACGGGCGCCTCCTGTGGCGCAGCGCGCTGGGCGCCCCCACCCCGCAGCAAAGTGATTTCGACCATATGAAAGCCGCCGCCGCGTGGCTTGCGGCGGCGCAGGACAGTCAACCGGATGGCGGTATTTCAGGCCGGTATCGCCTGGATCGGGGTTGGACCTCCTCCTACCCGGAAACGACCGGATACACGATCCCCACGCTGCTGGCGCTTGCCAATGTCCTCGGCGACGGACAGTTCAGCGATCGCGCGCGACGCGCGGTCAATTTTCTGCTGTCGGTGCAGCTTGCCTCCGGAGCCTTCCCGGGTCTGGAAATCGCCGAAAACAGGACGGAGCCGTCGCCCTTCAATACGGCCCAGATCATGCACGGTTTGCTGGTGTGGCACCGCGCCACCGGCGATATGCCTTCGCTCGATGCGGCGCGGCGCGGCGCGGACTGGCTGCTGTCGGTACAGGAGCCCGACGGCAGCTGGACCAGGCACTTCTACAACGAGATCCCAACCGACTACTCGGCGCATCTTTCGTGCTGGGTGGCCGAACTCGGCGCCCATACCGGCGATCCCAGATACCTGAACGCCGCATCCCGGCATCTGGACTGGGTGCTCGGCGACTGCGACCCCGAAACGGGATGGTTTCGGCGGGCGGGTTTCTCGGCCGCAAATCACGCCGCCGGCATAGCGGTAACCCATACTATCGCCTACACGATTTGGGGGGTCCTGTTCACCGCGGAGATCCTCGGGCGGGACGAGGGTATCGAGGCAGCCCTGCGCGCCGCACGCCGGGTGGCGCGCCGAATGGAGCTTCTCGGATCGTTGCCGGGCTTTCTCGATTCGCAATGGCGGGCGCGAAACAAGGCGGTGTGCCTTACCGGGAATTGCCAGATGGCGTTGATCTGGCTGCGCCTTTATGACCGGACCGGCGACACCGCCCTGCTGAACGCGGCGCTCAAGGCGATCGACGAGGTCAAGCGAGCGCAGGATCTCGACAACCCAAACCCCGGCATTCGCGGCGGCATACCGGGGTCCTTTCCGGTATGGGGCGAGTATATCAGCAACGCCCTTCCCAACTGGGCCGCGAAATACTTTATCGATGCCTTGCTTGCCAAACAGAAAGTCTTGGCGAACCTGCCCAACCGGCCACGGCGGGGGGTCGCGGTTCCTCGGCAGGTGCCGCAGCTTCTGCCCGCCATCCCCTCGTCTCCGGTGTCGCGACCGCAGCGGATCGTGCTGGTCACCGGGGCCGGCTCGACCAAGGCAATGCGGCTGCTCGATGCGTGGCGACGCTGGGATTTCGCGCCGGCGGCGGTCGTCGTCGAGCGTCCGCCGGCAGTGCCGGTCGGCACCCGTTTCGCGCAGATCCTGCAACGGGAAGGCATCGGCGGAATAACGCGGCGGCTGCCTCTCCCCGGTGTCCTGAGACGGCGGACCCGCCGCCCCGATGACGCGGGGTCGCCCGCCGCCGCCGGGGGTCCACCCGAATCCATTGTCGAATACTGCGCCGGTCTGGGGATCCCGACCCTGGAACTGGAGTCGCTGACCGCGCCGGCCGCGCTCGAAGCCGTAACAGCACTACAGCCGGACCTGCTGGTCCACGCGGGGGCCGGGATCATCCGCCCTCCACTATTGGCGGTGTCGCGTCTCGGCATGATAAATGCCCATATGGGCATCCTGCCTTTCTACCGTGGGATGAACGTGACCGAATGGGCCGCTTTCAATGGCGATCCGATCGGCTGCTCGGTCCATGTCATCGATAAAGGCATCGATACCGGAGACATCATCGCGGTTCGTCCGGTGGAGACCGGCCGCGCGGCCAGCATCGCGACCCTCCGGACCCTGGTCGATGACGCACAAATCGAGCTGCTGGGCGAAGTCGTGCGCTATGTCGCCGCGACCGGAGAATTGCCGCCGCGCCATCCGCAGCTTCCCGAGGACGGGCGCCAGTTCTTTACGATGCATCCCGAAATCCGGCGCGTTCTCGAAGCCGAGCTGTCCGCCGCGGCTGCCGCTCCAAACGTCGCGAGCCAGCCTCGGGGGTAAGACCGGGAAACGCTTTTCAGGCGCGTCAGGCGCGCAAACATCCGCGAGAGGCTAACAACGTCCGCCGCGGCGCCGCTTACGGGTTCAGGTGCGTGTCTTTGTAGAAGGCGGCAAGCGGCGAGGTGAAACCGATACTGCCGAGTTCGATCGCGTCATCCGCCGCCAGCAATCGGGGCTGCTCCGGCCAGCTGCCGTCTTCCTGGCGGCGCAGCAGCTCGGCCGCGATCTCGGTCGAGCGCACCAGCACGATCTCGCGCAGCGAGGGGATCGTGGCATAGGCCCAGACGTTTTCGCGCGTCTCCCGCTCGTTGCTCGGCGACAGGATCTCGACGATCAGGATCGGGTCCGGGAGCGCGCGCTGACCGCGTTCGTCCGGCAGGCAGTTGACCGCGATGTCCGGTATGCGAAGATTCATCGACGCTCTGACCCGCGGGATGATGCCCGGCGCCATGACCACCTTGCAGCGGGTCCCGACAAGATGATTCCCCAGCAACCGCCCTATCGCAGCCTGCATGATCCCGTGCGTGGCGCTCGCCGGGTCCTGGGCGCGCGGCTCGCCATCGACCAGTTCGAAGCGCCGGAAGCTGCCGTCGCCGGGCCAGTCGAGAAACTCGGCCACGGTCATGCGGGAAAGGACGGGTTTTGCGAGCGCGAGCATGGCGAATTCCAACACTCACCGCTCAAACCGACAGGCGCGCAACCCTTCGTCAGCGCTTCAGCAGCGCGGTCAACCGCTCCGGAACCGGCTCGTCGAGGACATGGTCGTACAGCCTATGCAGCAGGTCTTCGCCGTCGGTCTTGCCGGTGAGGAAATCGCGAAGCTCACGCTCGGTCGAGCACCGGACCGGATGACGTGCGACGGACTGACCTCTGAGGGGGCGGCGGCGCTGGGCGGCGGAGTACATTTCTTAACACTCCTGAGGACTCGGAACTTTCCTGTCACATTCGAGGCCGGAGATCCCGTCCGGATCGCGCCCCATGTCTCACTGATGACGAAACGCTAACAATCTGTAACACGCCGCCATCCCATGCTAAAATGCAATTCTGACATGCGGGGATGCATAGATAGCGATACCTCAAACAGGTTCCTGACGGTTCGGGCGAATCGGGAACCGGACCTGCCGTTTGACTTGCACGCCGCCGGCGTGCTGCCCAAATCGTGACAAGCTGTGATAAGCCATACCGACCTGGTTCGGGATGCGGGCGCTGTCGCCGACCCGAACCCTCCCTGACCCGAACCCTGGGGCCGAGAGGTGTACCGGATGGACCATGCCGACACGGTCGTTCTGGCCGACACGTTCCGGGCGCGCGGCGCCGCGATTGCCGATGCCTGTGTCAGGTGCGGCGACTGTTTTCGCGCCTGCCCGATGACCGGCCCGGCCGGTATCGGCGACGCCGACCCCTCGGCCACCGCCGGCGGCATTGTCGATCTGATCACCGGCGGCGCGGGCAACGAGGCGGCGATACGCTGGGGCGAGGCGTGCAGCGGCAGCGGCTACTGCATCCCGGCCTGCAAATACGGCATCAACCCTCGCTTCATGGTGCAGTTGGCGCGCGGCTATGCCCGTCTCAATACCGGCAGCGGACCGCTTGCCGGGCGCTGGGGCGGCGGGTTCCGGACGATGAGCCGCGGCGTGCGGGTATTGTCGCGGTTGCAGATCCCGCCCGAGACGCTGGCCCGCTTTCAGCCGCCGCACGAGAGACGCACCTCCCCGCCCGACGTGGTCTTCTATACCGGCTGCAACGTCCTCAAGACGCCGCATATCGCGCTTCTCTGTCTCGACATCTTCGACCTGCTCGGGGTCGATTACGAGGTCATGGGCGGGGTCGGGCAATGCTGCGGCGTGTACCAGTACCGCGCCGGCGATTTTGTCGCGAACAACAAGGTCGCCTACGCGACGATCGACGGGCTGGCCTCTTCCGGAGCCTCGACCGTGCTGTCCTGGTGCCCGTCGTGCCAGATCTCGATCGGCGAGGTGTCATTGCCGAACTACGAGTTGCAGTTTGGCAACAAGCCGTTCGATCTGAACCCGTTTTTGACCTTTCTCGCCGCCCATGCCGACCGTCTCGCGGCGCTGATGAAACACCGCGTCGAGAAGCGGATCGCGCTGCACGAGCGGCCGGTATTTCCCGAGGTCGTCGCCGCGGTCAAAAAGCTGATCTCGATCATCCCCGGCGCCGAACTGGTCGAGATCGACGTGCCGCGGGTCGGCACCCAGGCCAACAGCCTCGCGCAATTGCCGAAATACAAGCGCGAGCTGGTGCAACGCGAACTGGCCGCGGTTGCCGATGCCGGGGTGACGACCCTCGCGACGATCTATCACGCCTGTCACCGCGAGATTTGCGACGCCGGCGAGGGCCGCAGTTTCGAGATCGTCAATTTCATGGAGTTGCTCGGCGAGGGTCTGGGTCTCGACAGCGAGGATTCCTACAAGCAGCTCAAGCTGATCGGCGATATCGACCAGATCATCGTCGAGACCGCGCCGATGATCGAGGCGCACCGGCTCGATCTTGACACGGTGCGCGATGCGCTGCTCGCCGAATTCGGCAAGGCAGGTGGCTGAGCGGGTTCCGCAAAAAAGCGGAGCCGGGCGAACTCCACCGAAATCGATACATATCCGCAGTCCCGGCGAAAGCCGGGACTGCAATGATTCTCTATCAGATTTATCGAAATCTGCGCTAACTCATCGGCCTTGGCTTATCGATGCCGCCGGCCGGCGTCTTTCGGCTGTCGCGGATCGCGCGCCAGATGCGTTCCGGGGTCGCCGGCATGTCGATATGCTCGATGCCGAGCGGGGCTAACGCGTCGAGGATCGCGTGCATGATCGTCTGCGGCGCCCCGATGCACCCGGCCTGACCCGACCCCTTGACGCCGAGCGGGTTGCGTTCGGTCGGCACTCCGGCGAGCGCGACCTCCAGCGGCGGCAGATCGTCGGCGCGCGGCAGCGCATAATCCATCAGCGAGCCGCTCAGCAGCTGCCCGGATTCGCCGTCATAGACCGTATGTTCGAGCATCGCCTGGCCGATCCCCTGCGCCAGCCCGCCCTGGACCTGTCCCGCGGTCAGCATCGGGTTGATCAGCCGGCCGTAATCGTCGATCGCGATATAGCGCTCCAGGGTCACGGCCCCGGTCTCCGGGTCGATCTCGATTTCGGCGGCATGACACCCGTTCGGAAAAGTGAACAGGTCCGAATCGTTATAGGCGTCGGCGTCGAGACCGGGGGACATGCCGTCCGGCAGATTGGCCAGGTCGCGCGATGCCGCGGCGACAGCGAGCAGATCGATGCCGCGCTCGCCGCCGCCGACCGTAAACCGGCCTTCGGCGAACGCCACCTCGTCCGGGTCGGCTTGCAGCAGGTGCGCGGCGATTGCGCGTCCCTTGGCGATGACCATCTGCGCCGCCTGATGCAGCGCCGCGCCGCCCATATGCATCGAGCGGGCGCCGCCATGCCCGTTGCCGCTTTTCACCGCGCGCGTATCGCCCTGGACATAGCGGAAGGCGTCGATCGGCAACCCGAGCAGATCGGCAGCGATCTGCTTGTAGCTCGTCTCGTGGCCCTGGCCGTTTGATTGCGTGCCGAGGACCAGCGCGACAGGCCCGTCCGGCGCGAAGCGGATCTCGGCGCGCTCGCCCGGAGTGCCGCGCGAAGTTTCGAGAAAACAGGCGATCCCGAGACCGCGCAGCCTGCCGCGCGATGCCGCCTTCCGCTGCCGTTCGGCGAAGCCGCGGACCGCTTCATGGTTGGCGATATCGTCGAGATTGGCCGCGAAACGGCCGCAATCGATCGTGACGCCGAGACCGCTGCGGTACGGAAACCGGCTGATGACATTGCGCCGGCGCAATTCGATCGGGTCGATGCCGAGCCGCCGTGCCGCGAGGTCGACCAGCCGTTCGGTCAGGTAATTGGCCTCGGGCTTGCCGGCGCCGCGATAGGCGTCGATCGGCACGGTATTGGTGAACACGCCCGATACCGCCATGAACACGGCAGGGATGTCATAGACTCCGCCCATCGCGGTGGAAGGCGAATTTGTCGAGCTGCCCGGTCCGTTGGTCGAGAGATAGGCCCCGAGATTGGCGACCGTCTCGACATCGAGCGCGAGAAACCGCCCGTCCCGGTCGAGCGCGAGACGGGCGCGCGTATGGTTGTCGCGGCCCTGCGCAGAGGTGAGAAAATCCTCGCCGCGCTCGGCGACCCAGCGCACCGGCCGACCGAGACGGCGCGCCGCCCACAGCACCAGCACCCATTCGGGATAGAGAAAATTCTTGGTCCCGAACCCGCCGCCGACATCGGGAGCGTGTACCGCGATGCGCTCGGGCGGCATATGGAACACGGCGCTCGCCAACTGGTTGCGGATCGAGTGGACGCCTTGACCGGTCAGCAGCAAGTCGAACGAATCCGCGGTGGCGTCGTGTCTGCCGATCGCGGCGCGCGGCTCGATCGGCACGACGACGAGCCGGTTGTTGATGAGCGCGATCTCGACCGTATGCGCCGCCGCGGCGAAGGCTTTCTCGACAGCCGCTTTGTCGCCGCGCTCGAAGCGATAGGACAGATTGCCTTGCGCCTCGTCCCATAACAGCGGCGCATCGGGGGAGAGTGCCGCCACGGCATCGACGATTGCGGGCAACGGGCGGTACAAAACCGCGATTCGCTCGGCGGCATCGCGCCCCTGTTCGCTTGTATCGGCGACCACAAAGGCGACCGGATCGCCGACATGCCGTACCCGGTCGCGCGCCAGCGCCGGGCGCGGCGGCACGATCATCGGCGCGACGGTCGCAACCTGCGCGATGCAGGGCAGGTTCCCGATCCCGTCCCTGTCGAGATCGGCGGCGACGAAGACGCCGCGCACCCCCGGCATCGCGTGGGCCGCCGCCGTATCGATCCGGTCGATCGCCGCATGCCCGTGCGGCGAGCGCAGGACCACCGCATGCAGCTGGCCCGACGGGGACGAATCCTCGACATAGCGCCCGTGCCCGGTCAGAAACCTGACATCTTCGAGACGGCGCAGCGAGCGTCCGATGTGATTGCCGTCCATGCCCTGCTCCGCGCAATTATGCTGCAATAAAATGGGGCCGGCGCGGCGTCGGACGAAAGCCTTTCTGTATCGTGCGGCTGCCGCTACACTTGTTTAATTGGGGTCGCAGGGGGCTGTGATGGGGGAACGGCGCTTCGTCGTCGAATTGATCAAGCCGTCGCATTACGACGATGACGGTTACGTCATCCAGTGGGTCCGGTCGTGGATTCCCTCGAACTCGCTGGCCTGCCTCTACGCGATCGCGCAGGACGCGGCTTCCCGGCGGGTGCTCGGCGCGGATGTCGCGATCGAGATCAATGCCTATGACGAATGCCACACGGTCATCCCGGTCAAGCGCATCATCCGGCGTATCAATTCGGCCGATGGCGGTCTCGTATGTCTGGTCGGCGTGCAGTCGAACCAGTTTCCGCGCGCCATGGACATCGCCGCGCAGTTCCGTGAAGCCGGCATCCAGGTCGCGATCGGCGGGTTTCATGTCTCCGGCTGCATCTCGATGCTGCCGGAACTGCCGCCCGACATCGCCGCGGCGCGCGATATGGGGATTGCGCTGTTCGCCGGCGAGGCCGAGGGACGGCTCGATCGTGTATTCGCCGACGCGCTCGCCGGCTCGTTGCAGCCGATCTACAATTTTATGAACGATCTTCCGGGGTTGCAGGAGCAGGTCACGCCGTTTCTGCCGATCGAGATCGTCAGGCGCTACAACGAAACCCTGGGCGCGTTCGACGCCGGGCGCGGTTGCCCGTTCCAGTGCAGTTTCTGTACGATCATCAACGTGCAAGGGAGAAAGTCGCGCTGGCGCGACGCCGACGATGTCGAGCGTCTGGTGCGCGCCAATATCGCGCAGGGGGTGTACCGCTTCTTTATCACCGACGACAATTTCGCGCGCAACCGCAACTGGGAAGCGATCTTCGACCGCCTGATAGAAATGCGCGAAAAGGAAGGGCTGAAATTGCACTTCCTGATCCAGGTCGATACGCTGTGCCACCGCATCCCGAATTTTATCGAGAAGGCGGCACGCGCCGGGTGCAGCCGGGCCTATATCGGGCTGGAGAACATCAACCCGGACAACCTGCTGTCGGTCAAGAAAAAGCAGAACCGGGTGCACGAATACCGCCAGTTGTTTCTCGAATGGCGCAAGCACAAGGTCATCACCTATGCCGGGTACATCCTCGGCTTCCCGAACGACACGCCGGAGCGGATTTTCCGAGACATCAAGACCGTGCAGGACGAATTGCCGGTCGATGTCCTCGAATTCTTTATCCTGACCCCATTGCCGGGTTCCGAAGATCACCAGAAAAACTACAAGACCGGGGTATGGATGGACCCCGACATGAACAAATACGATCTGGAGCACGTCACCGCGCATCACCCCGTGATGAGCGATTCGGACTGGCAGGAACTCTATCGCAAGGCGTTCGACTTCTATTACTCGCCGGAGCATATCGAGCGCATGTTCCGGCGCGCCAAGGCTTCGGGAATGAAGCCGGTGCGGCTGTTGAACCATGTCCTGCAATTCTATTTCATCTTCAAGCAGGAAAAGGTGCATCCGCTGCAAGGCGGTTTCTTTCGGCGCAAAATCCGCACCCAGCGCCGCTCCGGCCTCCCGCTCGAAAACCCGCTGATCTTCTACCCGCGCCGCGTCCGGGAGGTGGCCGAGACGCACGGCAAGCTGGTTTCCTATTACTGGTTTCTGCACCGGCTGCGCAAAAGGGTCGAGCGCGATCCGACCCCGTACCACGACCCCGCACTGGTCATGCCGGAGCTTGAACCGGCGGAAAGCGCAGCGAAGCGTCAGCCGGAAACGGCCGAGGCAGCCTGAAGCAAAATCCGTTCAGGTCCGGTCGTCCATCAATGCAGGTCAGCCGATCGTAAAGGCCTCGTTGATCGCGCTCTTGACACCGCCGCCCATCTGGGGGCCGCCGCCGGCGACGTAGATCGTCCCGCCGAGCAGAACCGCGCCCATGCCGTGGCGGGGGGTCAGCATCGGGGCATAGGCTTCCCATTTGTTCACGGCCGGATCGTAGGCCTCGTTCTGGCCGTAGACCCGGTTGGTGCCTTCGCCGCCCATGCAGAAAATCCGGTCGCGGTACCAAGCGACACCATGCCCGGACCGCGCTGTCGGGATCGGAGCGCGGAAATTCCACTGGTCGGTCTTCGGATCATAGCTGTGGTGCAGGTTGGAATTGGTGTGAAACGTATCGACCCGGCCGCCGATCAGGTGTATCAGCCCGTTTACCGCGATGATCCCGGTGTGGTCGCGGGCGACCGGCATCGGCTGGCGCTGTGTGTAGCTGTCGGTCTGCGGGTCGTAAACGAGGTGCCAGTCGATCGAGCGGCGATTGTCGGAGCCGATCGCGCCGCCGATCAGATGGATTTTGCCGTCGAGCGCGACGCAGGCGATCGCGCCTGAAGCCTCCGGCAGCCGCCGCAGCGTGTGCCAGCGCTCCCCGTCAAAGGCGAAGACGCCGTCATGCGGCGTGCGGTTCTGCTCGATAAAGCCGCCAAAGGCGTAGAGCCGGTCGCCGAGGGCAGCCACCCCGACATGGTTCGCGCCGCGCGGCAGTTGCGGCAGTTCCTCCCAGCTATCGGCGCGGGGATCGTAGGCGTGGTGGTAGGGCCGATCCACGCGCTGCTCGGCATAGCCGCCGACAAGATGCATGCGGTCCTTGTAGGCAACCGCCCAGGCCATCTCGGTGCGCGGGATCGGCAGCGGCGCCCGCGGCGCCCAGAGTCCGGGATTGGCGGCCATCGGCGCCGGGCTCTCGGTCACCGCGTGCGCGTGATGGAGGTCGGGAATATCGATCCGCCCGGGCTGGTTCAGCCGCTCGAACTGACCCTCGCGGTGCTGATGAGGAGCCTGGGCGAGGGCGGCGGTCGCGGCGAGGCCGAGTCCTCCCGCGAGAACGGCGCGGCGGCTGAGCGACATCGGCTTTTCCCTCTATCGCTGTTCCAGGATACGGCAAACTCACTCGGCGCAGACTCGGAGAGAGATTGAAAGAACCCTCTCCGAGCGACGCTATCCGCCGACAGCCTATTGCGCGGCGGCCCGCATCGGGAGGTGCGATTTCAGAAAGCTGCGCACCTTGCTGATGATGCGCTGTCTCAGCTCCTCCGGCTCGCGCCACGGAAAGACCGTGATCTCGGCGTTCGGCGCCAGCGAGGCGACATCGATCGAGGTTTGCAGCGGGTGCGACGGCGTGTCGTCCGGCAGAACCAGGATCGGCGTGCGGCAGTTCCTGATGAACTCGCGCGGTACGCTGTACAGAAAGTCGGGCTGCTCCCGCCACAGGCTGTGGAAGTATTTCTCGATCGTCTCGTCGCTGACCTCGGGCCGGCGCTTCTTGAAGTCGGGAAGCCAGTTGTCGCGGCTGTGCCGCATCATGACATCCGGGTCCTGCGGCGGGTGACCGACCGTCTGATGAAAGACCGCCGCGACGACCCGGTCGGGCGCCCGCTGCAACAGCTTGCCGGCGAAACAGCCGCCGATGCAGTACCCCATATAGAAGAATTCGCGAATGCCGAGATGGTCCATCAGCCCGAGCTGGTCGTCGGCAAAGGCGTCCCACGCCTTTTCGGTCGGCACCGGGCCGGTCGACTCGCCGCCATTGGCGTTGCGCTGGTCCATCGTGATAACGCGGAAATCGTTTTTGAATTCCTCCATCGCGTTGATCGCGGCGGTCGGCCACATCGCGACCCGCGAGTTCAGCCCGCCGCCCGGCGTGACCAGCAGCGGAAAGCCGGACCCGACCTCCTCGTAACGGATGCGCACGTCGCCCTTCTGGTAAAACGGCATGGCGGTTCTCCCTTTTTCGCCCGCAAGCGCCGGAAACGCTTGCCCATGCCGGTTTTCGCACGGAACTCGGCGCGCGTTCAACGGCGAGCACACGCAACGGCGAGCACACGGGGCATCGGCGTTGGGTTGCCGCCGTCAGCCAAACATTTCGATCGAGCCGTCGAGCGCCATCAGCCCGGTCTCGACCCCGAGCTTCGGATGACGCTGGCCGACCTCCCGGCGGAATTGCGCGAGCGCCTTGCGGTGCGTCTCGGTCTCGCGCGCCGGATCGGCGAGCGCCGCCTCGCCATAGGCGATCCTCGCGGCGCCGCAATCGCGGTGATCGATCGCGATGACCTTGCCGATCTGGTGCAGTTGTATCGAGGCGGCGAGATTGTCCCAGAACGTCTTGTGCCAATCGGCAAATTTCGGGGCGACGACCCCGACTGCCGCGCCGGCGACGACAAACTGGCTGTATTTCCCGGTCAGTCCGCGCTCCGCGGCATAGACATGCACCGGCTCCTGGGTGCGCGGGTCGATGCAGGCGAGGATCATCGCCTCGTATTTCCCGCCTTGCGCCCGCACCAGCGATGGCGCGGCGGCGAGCAACATCCCGGCCCCGGTCGCGCGCAACAGAAAGCGCCGATCGACCCGGCCGGCAGTACCGGTGCCGCAACCGCAACCGCCGCAACCGATATCGCGATGAAATCCCCCTGGCAGCATGAAATCCTCCGTGACAGCACGTCAGCACGATCCCCCGTGATTGCTGAATTTACAGTTAATCAGCAGCGAAAGGCCGCTGCCGCGTTTTGTCCGCGATAAAACCCCACAAACCAGTCGGAGCGAGCATCACCGTCCGCTCCTGCGATCGGGCCGGACCTGAAACACGCCCAGCTTGAGGATCGGCTGATCGCGGTGGGCCGCACGGCGCGGGGACGCGCGCTCCTTGTCGCCTTCGATCCGGGAGAAGTTCGGGCAACCAGCTATCCACCCGGTGAGCGCCCGCTACACGCACCAAAGGAGATCAGGAGCTATGAAGCGCAAAGTTCCGAGAATGACGACCGACGAGGAAGCTGAGGCCTTTCTTGAGCAGGACCTGTCCGATCTCGATTTTTCGCAATTCAAGCCGGTGCGGTTCGAGTTTCAGGCAAAGGCGGCGCGGCTGAACATGCGTCTGCCGGCGGCCTTGCTGGACGCGGTAAAATCCAAGGCCAAGGCGCGGGGGATTCCCTATACGCGCTTCATCCGCGAGGTGCTGGAACACGCGACAGCCGAACCGGACAAGCCTCGCCGCTGAATTCCGTCCCGCGCTTTGATACGTGATGCGTGGTAATGATGGCTTCCGGACGCTAAGATCGCTATCTTGTTGTCGAGTGTGGTAGGCCGGAAAAGGGTTGCGGCGATCGCGAACCCTACCTCGATGCGCACCACCAAGGCTGCCGTAAAGCGGGAGAATGTAGCGTCTCCCGTCAACCGCCGAATACCCCGGCGACAGGCGAAATGTGCTTCGCTTTTCCGCCCCACACTCGCTTGCTAGCCCCAAAGCCCTGCCCAGGGTTTCACGTGTGCCCACCACTCAGCGGGTGTCATAATCCGCAGAGGCATTCGTATTAGACGCTTACGCTTTTTTACAATAGTAGCTCTGTCACAAGTACAAAAAGTGTCGCAGCCGAGTCCAATGGCGTAGCCGACCAGCTCGCGGTCAGCTATATCCGGTAGAGCTGCTAGGAAAGTCGAATCACTTATTCGCCTCGCGAAATCTCCCGCGAATCTATGGTCGTCGGCGTTGACTTCCCGATTGATAAACCCCACTGCATACTCAACAAGTTCACTCCGCAATACCTCATCCGTGGTGTCCATAAGCTCTTTTACTGTCTTTGGTGAGGCTTGGATATCCCAGTTGGCCCGACTGCCAATATAGAACACGTGCATCAGAGCCTCAATATCGGTCGCCAGCGTTGGTTCGGTGTCCAGCGGGATAGACTCATGTTCGAAAACATGTGCGCTGTACTTGACGAGTATGTTTATTATATTTGTATCTAAAAAGATATTCCGTGGAATCCGTTCGAACGGAAAACGAGCGCAATCGCTGGCATGCTCCTGATCGCTTCGGTATAGAACAAATTTTCTTCTTTCGGAATCCCAGTGCTCCAGTCCCATCTTGAGCAACCTTGTCAGACACGAAGCTTGTTGCCGAACGATGCGATTCGGACGATCCTTTCGCTCGCCCGATTGCTGGATGTGCCAGCCGTCGCTGATTGCCGGCTTCCGACTGGCGCTTTGCATGCTGCCGTACACGAGCGCAGTTCGGGGCAACGGCCGGGATTGCCAATCCGGATCACCTCGATGACGCTGCCCGCCATCGATTCGCCGCATGCAAAACGGAGCGTGGAGACCCCATCTTACCAAAGCCCGCCGAATGTTCCCACTTTATTCCTGTTTCTATGCCCCATAGCCCCCTCCGCTGCGCCGCGATGGCAGGCAAGCGCCGGCCGCGCTAAGGTCCGTCTATGCAGCAGATCCGAATCCGCGGCGCGCGCGAGCACAATCTGAAGAATATCGATGTCGATTTGCCGCGCGACAGCCTGGTCGTCATCACCGGCCTGTCCGGGTCGGGCAAGTCGTCGCTGGCCTTTGACACGGTCTATGCCGAGGGGCAGCGGCGCTATGTCGAGAGCCTCAGCGCCTATGCCCGCCAGTTTCTCGAATTGATGCAGAAACCCGATGTCGATTCGATCGAGGGTCTGTCGCCGGCGATCTCGATCGAGCAGAAGACGACATCGAAAAACCCGCGCTCGACGGTCGGCACCGTTACCGAAATCTACGATTATATGCGGCTGTTATGGGCGCGAGTCGGGGTGCCGTACTCGCCGGCGACCGGTTTGCCGATTGTCAGCCAGACCGTGTCGCAGATGGTCGATCGCGTGCTGGCGATGCCGGAGGGGACCCGCCTCTATCTGCTGGCCCCGGTGGCGCGCCGCCGCAAGGGCGAATACCGCAAGGAATTTCTCGACTTTCAGAAGCGCGGGTTTCAGCGGATCAAGATCGACGGGACGATGTACGAGATCGACGAAGTCCCGGCGTTGAAAAAGAATATCGCGCACGATATCTCGGTCGTCGTGGATCGGCTTGTCGTCGGACCCGATCTCGGCAACCGTCTGGCCGATTCGTTCGAGACCGCGCTCGGTCTGGCGGACGGTATCGCGATCACGGAAAACGCCGACAGCAGCGAGGAGACGGTCTTTTCGGCCAAATTCGCCTGTCCGGTGTCGGGGTTTACGATTTCCGAGATTGAACCCAGGCTGTTTTCGTTCAACAACCCGTTTGGCGCCTGTCCTTCCTGCGACGGGCTCGGCACAAAGCTGTATTTCGACCCCGACCTCGTTGTGCACGATCACGGCCGCACCCTGTCCGAAGGCGCGGTCAGCCCGTGGTCGCATTCGTCGTCGCCCTATTACATGCAGACGCTCGAAAGCCTGGCGCGGTATTTCAAGCAGGACATGCACACGCCCTGGCGCGACCTGCCGGCGAAAATGCGGCAGACGATCCTGTACGGCTCCGGCGGCGAGCCGATCCGCATGACCTATGATGACGGGCTGAAGCAGTATTCGACCGAGCGGCCGTTCGAGGGCGTGCTGCCGAACATGGAGCGGCGGTTTCGCGAGACCGACAGCGCCTGGACGCGCGAGGAATTGGGGCGTTACCAGAATTCGCGGACCTGCGAGGTGTGCCGGGGTGCGCGGCTCAAACCCGAGGCGTTGGCGGTCAAGGTGGCGGGGAAAAGCATCAGCGAGGCGGCTGCGCTGTCGATCGCGGCGGCGTTCGACTGGTTCTCGGGCATTGGCGCGACCTTGACCCCGGCGCAGCAGGAGATCGCCGCGCGCATTCTGAAGGAGATCAACGAGCGGCTTGGGTTTCTGCGCAATGTCGGGCTGGAGTATCTGACCCTGGCGCGCGCCTCGGGGACGCTGTCAGGCGGCGAGAGCCAGCGCATAAGGCTGGCGTCGCAGATCGGCTCCGGGCTGACCGGGGTGCTCTATGTGCTCGACGAGCCGTCGATCGGGTTGCACCAGCGCGACAACGCGCGCCTGCTCGAAACGCTGAAACGGCTGCGCGATCTGGGGAATACGGTCATCGTTGTCGAGCATGACGAGGAGGCGATCCGTACCGCCGACTGGCTGGTCGATATGGGGCCGGGGGCGGGGGTGCATGGCGGCAATCTGGTAGCCGAGGGGACACCCGAGACGGTTATGCGCAACCCCGACAGCATCACCGGGCAATATCTGACCGGGGCGCGCCGGATCGACGTGCCCGAAATGCGGCGGCGCGGCCACGACCGGCAAATCCTGCGGCTGATCGGGGCGCGCGGCAACAATCTGAAGGATGTAACCGCCGAAATCCCGCTCGGCGCGTTCTGTTGCGTCACCGGCGTTTCGGGCGGCGGCAAATCGACCTTGATCGTCGAGACCTTGTACAAGGCATTGGCGAAACGGCTCAACAACGCGCGCGAAACCCCGGCGCCGTTTACGGCTTTGGAGGGCGTCGAATATCTCGACAAGATCGTCGATATCGACCAGTCGCCGATCGGCCGCACGCCGCGCTCGAACCCGGCGACCTATACCGGCTGCTTTACGCCGATCCGCGACTGGTTTGCCGGTCTGCCGGAAGCCAAGGCACGCGGCTACGCGCCGGGGCGGTTTTCTTTTAATGTCAAAGGCGGGCGCTGCGAGGCGTGTCAGGGCGACGGCGTCATCAAGATCGAGATGCACTTTTTGCCCGATGTCTATGTGCAATGCGATGTCTGCAAAGGGAGACGCTACAACCGCGAAACCCTGGAGGTGCTGTTCCGCGGCAAATCGATCGCCGATGTTTTGGATATGACCGTCGATGAGGGGGCGGAGTTTTTCCGCGCGGTGCCGGCGATCCGCGACAAACTGGTGACATTGCAGCGGGTCGGGCTGGGATACATCAAGATCGGCCAGCCGGCCACGACCCTGTCGGGCGGCGAGGCGCAGCGCGTCAAACTGGCGAAGGAATTGTCGCGCCGCGCCACCGGGCGGACCCTGTACATTCTCGACGAACCGACCACCGGGCTGCATTTCGCAGATGTGCAGAAACTGTTGGAAGTGCTGCACGCGCTGGTCGATGCCGGCAACACGGTGCTGGTCATCGAACACAATCTCGAAGTCATCAAGACCGCCGACTGGCTTATCGATCTCGGTCCCGAGGGCGGCGACGGCGGCGGCGACATCGTCGCCACCGGCACCCCGGAGGAGGTCGCGCGGGTCGAGGCCAGCCATACCGGGCGCTATCTGCTGCCGTATCTGACGCCGCAACCCGTACCGGAGCGCCGCCGCCGCACGGGGTAGCTTCACCGGACCGCCGGCCTCCTGGCCGGCATGCCGGCCAGGAGGCCGGCAGTCCTTGGTCGGGGAGGTGCGTCGCGACCGATGCACGAAACCGCCGCCCGCCGCGATTGGCGAGACCGGCCGCGGCGCTCCGGTTATAGTCGGGGCAGGTCCCGGTTTGGCGCGACGGAGGGAAAGCATGCGCGGGTTGATGTCGGAGCGGCCGCTGCTGATCTCGACCCTGATCGAGCACGCGGCGCGCTATCACGGCGATACCGAGATCGCCTCGCGCCTCGGCGATCGCTCGATCCACCGCTGCACCTATGCAGAGGCCGAGCGCCGCTCGCGGCGTCTGGCGCGCGCGCTGCTGCGGCTCGGGATCGGACCCGGCGACCGGGTCGGCACCTTGGCCTGGAACAATTTCCGCCATGTCGAGCTGTATTACGGCGTCTCCGGCATCGGCGCGGTGTGCCACACGATCAACCCGCGCCTGTTCGACGAGCAGATCGTCTATATCGTCAACCACGCGCAGGACCGGCTGCTGTTTGTCGAAACCGGTTTTCTCCCCTTGATCGAGCGGCTGCGCCCGCGACTGCCGGCGGATCTGCGCATCGTGCTGCTCGAACCGGCCGAGACCGATCTGAAGGTGCTGGCGACGCATGACGAGCTGGTCGCCTCCGAGAGCGAGGACGGGTTCGTCTGGCCCGAATTCGACGAATGGACCGCCTCGGCGCTGTGTTACACTTCGGGGACGACCGGCAGGCCGAAAGGCGTCCTTTACACGCACCGCTCGACGCTGTTGCACGCCTATGGCGTGTCGCTGCCGGACGGCATCCCGGCATCGAGCCGCGACGCGATCTGCCCGGTCGTGCCGATGTTTCACGCCTGCGGCTGGAGCGTGCCGTATTACGCGCCGATGAACGGGGTCAAGCTGGTGCTGCCGGGTCCCTATCTCGACGGCGCCAGCCTCTACGAGCTGTTCGAGAGCGAGGGGGTGACGCTGAGCCTCGGCGTGCCGACCGTGTGGCTCGGCTTTGAGGCGCATCTGAGCGCGAGCGGGGCGCGCTGCTCGACATTGCGCCGCATCCTGTCGGGCGGCTCGGCGGTGCCGCCGTCGATGTTCACCGCCTTTGAACGGCACGGTATCGAGGTCTGCCAGGGCTGGGGCATGACCGAGATGAGCCCGGTCGGCACGACCGCGCTGCTGAAGGCCAAGCACGCCGCGCTCGATCCGCAGGCGCAGCTCGCGATCCGCGCCAGACAGGGCCGTCCGCTGTTCGGCGTCGAGATGAAGATCGTGGACGATCAGGGTCGCGAATTGCCGAATGACGGAAAATCGGCCGGCGAATTGCTGGTGCGCGGCCCGTGGATCGTCGGCGCCTATTACAATGACGAAGAGGCAACCGCTTCGGCGGTCGAACCGGACGGCTGGTTTCACACCGGCGATGTCGCGACGATCGACCCGGACGGGTATCTGCAACTCACCGACCGCAGGAAAGACATCATCAAATCGGGCGGCGAATGGATCAGCTCGATCGATCTCGAAAACGCCGCGATGGCGCACGAGACTGTCGGCGAGGCGGCGGCGATCGCGGTGCCGCACCCGCGCTGGGGCGAACGGCCCTTGCTGATTGTGACCCTGCGCTCGGGTCTGCCGGCCGGACGCAAACCCGAACGCGACGCGCTGATCGCATTTCTGGCGGAAAAATTCCCGCGCTGGATGCTGCCCGACGATGTGCTCGTCGTCGATGAACTGCCGCATACCGCAACGGGAAAAATCATGAAGACGCGGCTGCGCGAATTGTACGGGGGGCAGGCGGGGCCGACCGGCCGATAGGAGGGCGCCGTATTCCCCGATCAGGGGCCGCTGCGCAGGGGCCACTTCGATGGATCACGGACAGATAGCGGTCGTCACCCGGATTGCTGTAGCGCTGCTGATCGGCGGTCTGATCGGTTTTGAGCGCACGTTTCACGGCCGTCCCGCCGGTTTCCGAACCCACTCGCTGGTTTCGGTCGCCTCTACCCTATTGATGCTCGTCACGGTTTATCAAAGCGACTGGATGACCGCGACACCGCTCGAAGCGATCCGTACCGACCCGACCCGGATGGCGCAGGGGATCATGACCGGGATCGGATTTCTCGGCGCCGGCGTGATCTTCAAGGAAGGGCTGACGGTGCGCGGGCTGACGACGGCGGCCTCGATCTGGATGACCGCCGCGATCGGCATTCTCGTCGGGGTCGGCTTCTACCTCCCGGCGGTGATCGGCACCGTCGCGACGCTGATCGTGCTCGGCGTGTTTCGCGCCGTCGAGACCCGGCTGCCGTCGGAGTTCTACGCGCATCACACGATCCGCTTTGTCCGGGAATCAATCATTCCCGAGCCGGAATTGCGGGCACTGATCGGACGGCACGGGTTCACGATCGCGAACCTGTCGCATCGGCTGACCGAAATGGGAAAGGTTTTCGAGTACCGGATGGTGATCCGCACGCGGGATCGCGCTGCCGCCGCGCGGCTGTCGCAATATCTCTGCACCGTGCCGGGGATCATCGAATTCCGCATCGCCCCGACCGGCGACTGATCGGCTCGGTTGCCGGCCCGATGTCGGCCTGATGCGCCGCCCCGGAGTAACCCCCTCGGGACCGCCGGCGTCCCGCCGGCCGGCCGGCGGTCCTGAAGCGTCCTCGGCAAGCTGACTTGTCTTCGGGCTGATTTGTCTTCAGACAGCGCCTCCGTTTGGGATCGGATCATACCGCCAGTTCGGGACGGTCGCGACTCCGGCCTGCGGTCGGCCCGAGAGCCCGCCCCGGACTTGATCCGGGGGCAGGCTCGGGAGCGCCGGCGCCGCAGAACGGCAAGGTCAAAATTCAAACCGAGTCACGATCCCGGCGCCCGGCTGCTGGCGCGGGCGTGGTTCCGGCGCTAGGCTCCGCCGAACCGCCTTCCTCAACAAAAGGGAACACGCCGATGCTGGTCATGGATGCAATCACCGAGATCCTGAAGCGCGAGGGGATCTCGACAATGTTCTGTTTCCCGACGACGCCGATCATCGAGGCGGCGGTGGCGGGTGGCATGCGGCCGGTGATCTGCCGCCAGGAGCGGGTCGGCGTCCATATGGCCGATGGGGCGGCCCGCGTCGCCAACGGCAAGCCGGCCGGCGTCTTTGCGATGCAATACGGTCCCGGCGCCGAGAACGCGTTTGCCGGCATCGCCTCGGCCTATTCGGACTCGACCCCGATATTGCTGATCCCGCTCGGCCACCCGCGCGAGACCGCGACGATGTGGCCGCTGTTCAACTCGACCCGCACCTATGAGAGCGTCACCAAGCATGTCGAGCCGGTGCTGCTGCCCGAGCACACCGTGCCGGCGATGCGCCGCGCCTTTAACGCGCTGAAAAACGGCCGCACCGGTCCGGTCATGGTCGAGGTGCCGGCCGATGTGATGACATCCGAGTTCGCCGGCAACGATGTCGATTACACCGCGATCCGCCCGACCCGCTCGTCCGGCGACGCGCGCGACATCGACGACGCCGCAAAGATGCTGATCGAGGCCAGATCGCCGATCATCATCGCCGGCCAGGGCGTGCTCTACGCCGAAGCCAGTGCCGAATTGCTCGCCTTGGCCGAACTGCTCGACATCCCGGTGATGACCACGACCGACGGCAAGAGCGCGTTTCCCGAGGACCACGCGCTGGCTCTCGGCTCGGGCGGCGTCGTCTATACTGGGCACGGAAGGCAATTCCTGTTCGACAGCGACGTGATCTTCGCGGTCGGAACGAGCCTGACAAGACACAACATCTCGACCCCGATCATTCCGCCCGGAAAGAAAATCATCCACGCGACCAACGATGCGCGCGATCTGTACAAGGCGAACGACACCGCGATCCCGATCCTCGGCGACGCCAAACTCGTCCTCGCGCAATTGGCCGAGGCTGCCAAGGACCGGCTCGGCGGCAAGACGCACGAGACCGGCGCGCGGCCGCGCATCGCCGAGTTGAAACAGGCCTGGCTAGCGCGCTGGGAGGCCAAGCTGCGCTCGACCGAAAAGCCGATCTGCCCGTATTTTGTGATGTCCGAGTTCATGCGGGTGGTGCCGTCGGAGGACGCGATCGTCACGCACGATTCCGGCAGCCCACGCGACCAGCTGCTGCCGTTCTACGTCGCGAAAAAGCCGCGCGGCTATCTCGGCTGGGGCAAGTCGCACCAGCTCGGCACCGGTCTCGGTCTGGCGATCGGCGCCAAGGTCGGCGCGCCCGACAAGATGTGCGTCAACTTCATGGGCGACGCGGCGTTCGGCATGACCGGTCTCGATTTCGAGACCGCGGCACGTTCGGGCATCCCGATCACGACGATCGTTCTCAACAACTCGACGATGGCGATCGAGACGCAGGCGATGGCGTTCTCGCACGAGAAACACCGCACGCGCGATCTCGGCGGCAATTACGCCAATCTGGCCAACGATCTCGGCGGCTGGGGCGAGCGCATCACCGACCCCGGCGAGGTCGCTGGCGCGATCCAACGCGCCCGCAAGATCAACGACAGCGGCCGCGCCGCGCTGTTGGAGTTCATCACATCAGCCGAAACCGCCTTCTCGCACCGGCGCGGGGCGGCGTAGCGGGTATATCGGATGGGCTGATCCCGGCGAAGCCGGGGGAAGCCCATGCCGTGCAGCGGTGCGGTGCTTGGACCTCGCGCTGCTCAGCTGTTTTATATGTTACTTACGCTTGCTATGGACCACACAACCACCATGCCGTAGACAAGGAGAATGGCAACTGTACAAGAAGAGATCGAGGCGATTATCGAGGAGTTCACTAGGCTCCAAACGGCTCCTGCGCCTTACCGGGACAAGAACGATGATTTTCCGTTACCGCGCGTAATCGGCGCAGGAAATGGGGGCTCCATTATAGTGTCCCAGAAGATTGACGATGCGATCGTCACGGTCGCCGATCAATTGATGACGGCCGATGCATCCCTATCCCCGAAAGTCACCCGCGCTGAATGGAGGGCGTTGGTTCGTGGGACGTTTGGTCCGGCGCTCGCGATGATTGATCTGGACATCGATCTAGCTAAGAACGCTGACACCGTTCTCATTGAAATCAGAACCATGCTGAGCAAGCATGTCTCCGGCTATGGCGTGCGTGAGTTTGCCTTCGGATGCACGCTTTTCGGCAATGGAGCCGTCCAGCCATTTTCAATTGGCCCGGTTCGTTTCGAGTCTAGATTGGATTGGCTAGCTAGAAAGAGTGGCGACGGTGCGGTTTCGGCGACAACGCACCGTCGTATCGAACGAGCATGGTCGGGCAAGCATCCAAAAAAGCGGAAGCCGTCCATCGACAGCATTTGCGAAACGGATATTCTCGATACCGTTGGCAGTTGTCCCTTTGTGTGCAGCGTTACAATAACAGGATTGGCGGCAGAAGCGGGACGTGAGAAGGCACTCACCGCGGCGCGCCTGGCAATTGCCGCGATCGCATTACTGTGGGTAATCCCATCCCGCGCGCTCGAAGGGATGAATCTGTTGTTCGACTACCGCACACATCGCCAAAAGGCGCTGAGCTTCATCCCGGGCAAGATTGTGCTCGCTGGCTTTCGCCTGTCGCATACGCCGCACGGTCCCTGGCTGAAGAACGGTGAATGGGAGGGTGAGTTTGTAAAATACGAGGAGCATTTTCGCGTCGTCGGGGAGGTTCTGGACTACGTAATCGACGTCACCGGGAATACCGCGCGACCGAAGATGATGAATACGCTTGCCCAGGCGTTACTGTGGTTTCATGAGGGGTGTCGCGAAATTGTCACTTTGATGGCCATAGTGAAATATTCAGCGGTGCTCGACGCACTAGCGTGCGGCGGCAAATCTGGTGGGATTCGGCGACTCCTCAACGCACGGCTTGGCATCCAAGACAACACGCCAATTCGACCAAATGGCCCGACCCTCAAGCAAGCAGTCGAAGAAATCTATAAGGACGGCCGGAGCCGCACGATTCATGGAACGAATGTAAAGTTGGGCCACGACTGGAGCGAAACGAAAGGCCTCGCTGAGCATTTCGCCCGACTCTGCCTGCTCCACTGCATCGACTGGGCGGCACAGAATCCCTCGTTGGACGATCCGAAACAGCTATCCCAGTAAGCACAGCAAACTTGGGAGAGATGGACGAATCGTAATTTACCAAACCTCGATATTGGCAATGTGGCGGAATACGCTGCGCTTTTCCGCCTTACGCCGTTGTGTCCAGTCACTGAGCGGATGACTGATCCCGGCGAAGCCAGGCGAAGCCCATCAACGGACGCCGATGTCACCACGGAGACACGGAAGGAAATCATTTCCGTGCTCTTCGTGTCTCCGTGGTAAGATCTTCAGCCGATTCCGTGAACGGAGCGACGCTAAAATCGCCACACTCCTGTGGCAGTGAATGCCCTCTAATCGTTCGCCAGAACCGTGCTACCGATGATGACATTCGCTGATGGGTCCGCTCCGCTCCCTGTTGGGGGGCAGAAAATTCCCTGCTTCCATACCGGGAATTTCGCCGAAAACCAAGCAACTCCGCCCGCTTCCGCCGACCTCGGACGCCCGGAATCGAAACTTTCCCTGCTACCAGGGAATTTGCTCTCCGCCCCCGTCTGGCGGCTAGTCTGCCCCGCTTGCTAAGCTCCGCCCGGCAACATCGCGGAGGAGCATCATGCGGCTCGAAAACAAGATCGGCATCGTCACGGCGGCGGCCTCGGGCATGGGGCGGGCCGGGGCGCTGCGCTTTGCGCGCGAGGGCGCGGCGGTCGGGGTCGCCGATATCGATCAGGCCGGGGTCGAGGCAGTGGTCGGCGAGATCACGGCGGCGGGAGGGCGCGCGCTGGCGCTGGTCGGCGATCTGCGCACCGACGGGTTCGCGCGCGAGATCGTGCGGCGCACCGCCAACGCGTTCGGCGGCCTCGATTTTGTCTGGAACCACGTCGGCCATCCCGGCCCGGCCGCCCTCGAAGGCATCGACATGGCGGATTACGAGCTGGCGATCGACCTCAATTTGCGCAGCGTGCTGGTGACGACCGAGGCAGCAATCCCGGAAATGCGGGCGCGCGGCGGCGGCGCCTTGCTCTACACGGCCTCGACCTCGGGTCTGGTCGGCTCGGCGTTCAGCCCGGTTTATTCGATGGCCAAGTTCGGCATCGTCGGCTTTGTGCGCTCGCTGGCGAAACGGCTTGCGCCGGACAAGATCCGGGTCAACGCGATCTGCCCCGGCCCGATCGACACGCCGATGCTGCGCGTCTTTGTCGCCCGCCCGGACCAGCAATTGCCGCCCGGCGAAACCGGGATCGACAAGGAGCAGCTCGTCGTCCGGCGCAGCCAGCAGATCCCGATGCGCCGCACCGGACGCCCGGAGGAGATCGCCAACGCCGCGCTGTTCCTGCTGTCGGACGAAGCCTCGTTCGTGTCGGGGGCGGCATTGCCGGTCGATGGCGGCGCGACCGCGTGAGCCAAAAGAGAGGGTGCATCGCGGCGCTCGCGCTGGCGTTGCCGGTCCTGCTGACGGCGGCGGCGATTGCGGCGGAGGATCGGCGCAGCCTGCCGCCGCTGCTGTCGGCTCCGCCCGCCGCGGCGCCTTTGGAAACGCCGCGTTCGGCCGCGGCTGCGGCTGCATTATACGAGCGCTGCATGAAGCTGGCGCGCGAGAACCCGGAAGCGGGAAGCAAGCAGGCGCGAGAATGGCAGGGGAGCGGCGGCGGCCATCCGGCCGAGCATTGCCTCGCGGTCGCGCTGATCGGGTTGCGGCAATACAAGGAGGCGGCTGGCCGCCTCGAAGCGCTCGGGCACGCGATGGTGCGCGCCCCCGAGAGCCTGCGCGCCGAGGTTTTTATCCAGGCTTGGCAAGCCTGGATACTGGCGGGCGATCCGGCGCGCGCCCACGAAGTTGCGGCCCTGGCGCTGCAATTGCAACTCGACGATCCGGAGCTGCTGCTCGACCGGGCCGAGGCGGCCGGTGCGGCCGGGCTGTATGGCAAGGCGGTCGCCGATCTCGACCGCGTGCTGACGGCCGACCCGGCTCGTGTCGAGGCGCTGATCTACCGCGCCGCCGCGAATCGCGCGCTGGAGCGGCTCGACCCGGCGCTCGACGACATCACCCAGGCGCTCAAGCTCGCGCCGGGTTCGGTGCCGGCCCTGCTGGAGCGCGGCAATATCCGCTCGCTGCGCGGCGATCGGGAGGGGGCGCGGCTCGACTGGGAGCGCGTCGCGGCAATGTCTCCGGTCAGTCCGGAGGCGGCGGCGGCCAGGAAGAACCTCGAACGCCTCGCGACAGGCGGCTGAACCGGTTGGTTCCCGAGCACGGCGAGGACGTTGCGGCGGCACTTTGCCGCGGAGTAGAGTCCCGGTGCGATCGCGGCTGCGGCTCGGGAGATGGAGATGGACATCAAAGGCGGGTGCCTGTGCGGCGCGGTGCGCTATTCGGCGACAGTCGAGCAGGCTGCCGCAGGGATATGCCATTGCCGCGATTGCCAGCGCTTCACCGGCAGCGCCTTCGCCGCCCTGGTTGTCGTGCCAAAGGCGGCGGTAACGATCGACGGCGCGATGACGACATTCAGCAGCCCGGGCGGCAGCGGCCAGCCGCTGCTGCGGCATTTCTGTCCGCAATGCGGCTCCTCGCTCGCGGAGGAGTCGCCGACAAGACGGCCGGGAATGCTCATTCTCAATGTCGGGACCTTTGATGATCCGGCCATGGTGATGCCGATGCGGGAGACCTTCCGCGACGATGCGTGGCCCTGGCTCCATATCGACGGCGACATCCCGCGCTTTGCCAAACGGCCGACCTGATCGGCCCGAAAATCGGGAGGAACACCAGGATGGCGGAAATTCTCGGCCTCGGCTGCACGCATTGGCCGACCCTGTGCCTGCCGAACGAGCGGTTGACCGATGTGTTTCAGCGCGTGCTCAGCGCTCCGAATGTCGATCCGGCGGTGAAGGACCCGGCGAACTGGCCGTCCGAATTGCTCGCCGAACTCGGCAACGACGACGGCCTCTCGGCGGCGCAACGCTGCGGCGAGCGGTTCGGGAACGATTTCCGCGCCCTGCGGAAAATCCTCGACGATTTCGACCCGGATTTCGTGCTGGTGTGGGGCGACGACCAGTACGAGAATTTCCGCGAGGACATCGTCCCGCCCTTCTGCATTCTCGGTTATGACGACAGTTTCGACCTGCAACCGTGGGCGATTGCCAACGGCGGCAACGGGATCGGCAAACCGAACCGCTGGGGCGAGGCGGGCGACTGGACGCTGCATCTGAAAGGCCATCGCGAGGCGGCAAAACACATAGCGACCGGGCTGATCGAACGCGGCATCGACCTGGCCTATGCCTACAAGCCGCTGCACCATCCGATGGCGCACGCCTTTACCAATACGTTTCTGTATCTGGATTGGGACCGGGCGGGGTTGCCGTATCCGGTCGTGCCGTTCGCGATCAACTGCTACGGCCGCAACTTGATCCACGCGAAAGGCGGGCTCGGCCACTTGTTCGCGCCGCCGCTCGCGGAGGACGAGACCGGCGACCCGCCCTCGCCGCCTCCCTGGCGCGTTATGGAGGTTGGTGCGGCAGTCGCGGAAGTGCTGGCGCGCTCGCCGTACCGGGTGGCGCTGATCGCGTCGTCGTCGTGGTCGCATTGTTTCCTGTCGCCGAAAAACGGGTATCTGTGGCCCGATCACGAGGGCGACCGCATCTTGTTCGACGCGCTGGAACGGGCCGATTGGGGCGCCTGGCGCAAACGCTCGCTGGCCGATATGGAATATTCCGGGCAGCACGAGATGCTGAACTGGATGGCGCTCGCTGGCGCGATGGAGGCGCTCGACCGCAAGCCGGTCATCCAGGATTATATGGAGACCTATATCCTGGCTTCGGACAAATGCTTTGTGTCGTTCCCGGCTTGAGCGGGGAGGATAATGGGGACCGCTTCCGTCCCGGCCACATGCGGGCCAGAGGCCCGCGATCCGAAATAGCGGCTACTTCCAAGGGGAAACACATGGAACCGATCGTCGGCAGCGGCAATTACCGGTACCGGGTACGCGAGGACTGGCAGCAACCGCCGGAATGGCTCGACGTCAAGGCCTGCGCTGTGTCGGTCGACTCGCAGGACCGTGTCTACTGCTTTAATCGCAACGAGGCGCACCCGGTCGTCATCTTCGACCGCGACGGCAAGTTTGTGTCGTCGTGGGGCGAGGGGCTGTTCAAGTTCCCGCACGCGATCCGCATCGTTCCGGAGAACGGCGAGGATCGCGTCTGGCTGTGCGACGAGCACCTGAACCAGTTCTATAAGTTCACGACCGACGGCAAGCTGTTGCAGACGATCGGCGAGAGGGGCTATCGCTCCGATACCGGCATCGCCGACGGCGATCTGAGTTCGACGGCCTGGAAAAAGGTCACGCATAGCGGCGGCCCGTTCAATCTGCCGACCGATATCGCCTTTGCGCCGGACGGGTCGATGTTCATGACCGACGGGTACGGCAACGCGCGCGTCCATAAATTCTCGCCCGATGCGAAGCACGAGTTCTCGTGGGGCGATCCGGGCAATGCGCCGGGCCAGTTCAACCTGCCGCACGGAATATGGATCGACAGTCGCGGCCGCGTGCTGGTCGCCGACCGCGAAAACGACCGGGTGCAGGTGTTCGACCGGAGCGGCAAGTTTCTCGAAATCTGGCCGGTCGAGCTGATCGGTCCGGCATTCTTCTATGTCGACAAGGACGACATCGTTTACATCCCCGAGCACAATGGCGGGATGGTCAGCCTTTTGACCCTGGACGGCGAGCGGCTGGCGCGCTGGGGCGACGGGCCGGTCATGCGCTCGATCCACGGCATCTGGGGCGACTCGCGCGGCGATTTCTACTGCGTGCAACCCGGCGAATGGACCCCGCGCGCCCGCCGGGTCGTCAAATACGAGCGGGTTTAGCCGTCCCAGCCCGCCCGGCTACCCCGCCGTGCCGGCGATATCGCGGTTGACGGCGCGGTCGGGCGGGCCGTCCGCCGGGCGGACAAGCTTGTACGCCTCCATGACGGCCAGTACGACCGCGCCAGCGAGCGCGAGCTGCATGCCGTCGGCGAGCGTGAGATCGTCGAGCGACAACAGGCTACGCAGCGGCGGTATCGCAAGGACCGCAACCTGCAATAGCTGGGTGCCGACAATCGCCGCGATCAGAAACGGATTGTTCGCCAGCGGGATGCGAAATACGGATCTGGTCTCGGATCGGCTGTTCAGGCAGTACGCGTTTTCGCACCAGACGAGTACCCAGAGCACGATGCCCTGGGCCGCCACGTGCGTGACGCCGACGGCCAGCGCTGCTTTGTAGCTGGCGAAGGCAATCAATCCGACGGTCAACCCGCCGAGTGCAATCTGCTCGATCATGCGCCGGTCGAAAATCGGCGCATGCGCGGCGCGCGGCTTGTGCTCCAGGATGCCCGGTTCACCTCTTTCGAAGGCGAGGGCGACGCTTTGCAGCCCGTTGGTGACCAGGTTGAGCCACAGGAGCTGCACCGCGCTGAGCGGGGGTGGCAGCCCCGACAGGGTCGCCAGGAGCATCAGCAGGATCTCCGCCACCCCGGTCGAGAGCAGCAGCAGGATGACCTTGCGAATATTGGCATAGGCGATCCGGCCCTCCTCGATCCCGGCGACGATCGAGGCGAAATTGTCGTCGGTCAGGATCAGGTCCGAGGCGTCGCGCGCCACATCGGTGCCGCCCCGGCCCATCGCGACGCCGATATCGGCGGCGTGCAGCGCCGCAGCGTCGTTGATGCCGTCTCCGGTGACGGCAACGATCTCCCCCTGCCGCCGCAGGCTTTCGATGATGGCGAGCTTTTGCAGCGGTTCGGTACGCGCGAACACCGAGGCGCGGGCGATGGCGGCATCGAAGGCTTTGCCGTCCAGGCGGGAAAGCCCGGCGCCGGTGACGACCTCGTCGCGCTTCCGGTCAAAATGCCCTGAGGCTAGATCGAGCTGGCGCGCGATCGCCAGAGCGGTCAGCGGATGGTCCCCGGTGATCATCACCACGCGGATGCCGGCGCGTCGCGACGCGGCCACGGCGTCTTTCGCCTCGGGCCGCAGCGGATCGATCAGTGCGGCAAGCCCGAGCAGCCGCAATCCGGTGCATTCCTCCTCGGCCGCCGCCGCGACCGGACCGGCGGCGACCGCGAGCACGCGATATCCGGCTGCCGCAAGCCGCTCGGCCGCCGTCGCAGCGTCCCGCGGCACATCGGCGCAAAACCCGAAAATCGTCTCGGGCGAGCCTTTGACATAAGCCGCCAGACCGTCGCGGGCACGGTGAAAGGCGGCGCCGAAGCGTTTCTCGGGTTCGTAGGGGATGCGCGCGGTAAGCGCGGTCGAGGCTGCCGGCCGATGCGACGCGGCGGCGGCATGAAAGGCGAGATCGACCGCGTCGCCGCTGAGATCGTCGCCGGTTCCGGCCGGCGGTTCGCTGGCATACGCCCCGGCGGTCAGCAGCGGCGCCCCGCGCCGGTCGTCGGGCGCGAGTTCGCCGTCGCCCGGCGTCCAGACGCGCTCGACAGTCAGCCGGTTGAGGGTCAGCGTCCCGGTCTTGTCGGTGGCGATCAGCGTGCAGGCGCCCAGCCCCTCGACCGCCGGAAGCTGGCGCACGACGACGTTGCGCAAACCCATGCGGTGCATCGCGATCGACAGCGCCACGGTTATCGCGGCCGGCAGACCCTCGGGGATCGCCGCGACGGTCAATGCGATGCTGAGCAGAAAAATGTCCGCCGGCGCGGCGCCCCGGAACGCTTCCAGCAGCGCAAAGAGTGCGATCAGTCCGACCATCGCGACCGCGAGGTGCCGCGTAAAGCGCGCCATGCGCCGGACCAGCGGCGGCGCCGGCTCCGGCCGCTCCAGCGTCGCGGCGAGCACCCCGACCGCCGTCTCGCGAGCGGTTGCCACCGCCACGGCGAGAGCGCGGCCGGTCCGCACGGTTGTCCCGGCATGCAGCATTGTCGCGCGGTCGCCGAGCGGGGCGTTCTCGGCCACGGCGGCCTCGGCCGATTTTCGCGCCGGCAGCGATTCGCCGGTCAGCAGACTTTCGTCGGCGGTCAGGTTCTGTGCCTCGATCAGCCGCAGATCGGCCGGCACCCGCTCGCCGCTTTCGAGCTGTGCAACATCGCCGGGTACCAGCGCTTCGGATGGCAGGCGCCGCAGACGCCCCTCGCGCCAGACCGCCACATTGGCTGCGATCAGCGCCTTGAGCGCCCGCGCCCGCGTCTCCGCCCGCCATTCCTGGTAGGTGCCAACACCGGCGTTGAGCAGCAGCACCGCGGCGATGAACGCGGCGTCGGTCACATGACCAAGACCGAGCGAGACCGCCGCGGCGATCAGCAGCAGATAGACGAACGGGCTTTTGAACTGCGCGATAAAGACGCCGGCAAGGGTCTTGCCGCGTGGTTGCGGCAGGCGGTTCGGCCCGTGGCGTTCGAGCCGCGCCGCCGCTTCCTGTTCGCTCAGCCCTTCCCGCGCCGAACCGAGCCGGTCGAGAACGGCATCGGCGCTCAGATGATGAAATGCAGCCACAACCCCCGACCCGTTGCCGACCAATAGCGGTCTTAGATGGAAGGAAACAGCGGGGTTTCTATACGGTCTTTTGCGTGCCTCTACGCGGCGCAGGCGATCAGCGGTTCGAGGAACGCGCGCAATACCGGCGACCATTTGGCGTGCTCGGGACCGCTCGACGAATGGCCGAGATCGCTGTCGATCTCGAAATAGCGCGCCTCGACCCCGGCCGCCTTGAGCGCATTGATTACGGCGGGAGCGATCTTCGGCGGAAACAGCGGGTCGCTGCGGCACAGCAGGTACAGCACCTTGGCCTTGATCCGCGCGAAATCGGGCCGCGTGTCCCAGTCGAGCAGCGCGCGGCGCAGGATGATCAGCGAATGCGCGTCCCAGTTGTGCGCCCATCTTTCCGACATATCGCGCAAGGCCGCCTCGGCTTCGGCGGGATCGGGGTAGCGTTGTGCGAGATTTGCCGCCGTACCGTAGCGGCTCAGCGTGTCGATGCGGATTTGGGTCAGCATCGCGACCGGAGCGCGTCCAGTGTCGTGATAGCGCCCGCCCTGCCAGTCCGGGTCGGCTTCGAGCCGCGCCGTGACCTCGGCGAGCTGCCTGTCGGTGTTGACCGAGGCCCACGGCGCGGTGTTGACCGGCACGATCGCATCCATGAAATCGGGGTAGGCGACGGCCCACTGGAACGCCTGATAGCCGCCGTAGGACGGGCCGGCGACCGCGACGAGGTGTTCGACGCCGAGCGATTGCAGCAGCAGTTTCTGCGCCTCGACGATATCGCGGATCGCGATCGCCGGGAAATCGGGGCCGTAGGGCGCTCCGGTCGCTGGGTTGAGGCTGGCGGCGTTAGTCGAACCGTAGGACGACCCCAGCATGTTGCTCGCGATTACGAACAGGCGGTCGGTGTCGATTGGCTTGCCCGGTCCGATCAGCCCGTCCCAACTGCCGGGCTGGTCGCCATTGGCCGGGTTGCGGCCGGCGGCGTGGTGGCTGCCAGTGAAACCGTGCGTAACCAGCACCGCGTTGCGGCCGTGCGGCGCAAGCCTGCCGTAGGTCTCGTAGGCGATCGTCGCCTCGGGCAGCACGGCGCCGTTCGCCAGCGGAAAATCGCGGATCGTAAAGAACTGATCCTCGACAATGCCGATATTACCGGGGCCGATATCGCCGGTTTGGGGCGGCGCTCTGTCGTTCATCCTGCCCTCCTGTGTGTCGGGCGGATTGTGTATGGTGGCTCCGGTCCTGTCACCCCGTAGAGTGCGGCGGCGTTTTCGCCGTGATGAGCGTTGAACGGGGCCAATCGGTTCTGGTCTTGAGGCAAAAATGAAACCGGCCAATCTCCTCTTTATCCTGTCCGACGAGCACAACAGGCGGGTGCTGGGGTGCTCCGGCCATCCGATGATAAGGACGCCGAACCTGGATCGGCTGGCGGCCTCGGGGGTGCGGTTCACCGATGCCTACACGAATTCGCCGATCTGCGTGCCGGCGCGCGCGGCGCTGGCGACCGGGCGTTATGTCCATCAAATTCGGTTTTGGGACAACGGCATCCCCTATGACGGCAGCGTGCCGTCCTGGGGGCACCGGCTGAAGCAGGCCGGGCACGAGGTCGTGTCGATCGGCAAACTGCATTACCGCAGCGCCGACGACGACAACGGGTTTACCGAGGAGATCATGCCGCTGCATGTCGTCGAGGGGATCGGTGATCCGCTCGGCTGGCTGCGCGATCCGCTGCCGGAGCGGCGGGCCTGTCTGCGGCTCGCGAACGATGCCGGATGCGGCGACTCGTCGTATCAGCAATACGACGACCGGATCACCGCCGCCGCGATCGACTGGCTCAAGGCGAAAGCCGGGGCAGGGGGCGGCAAGCCGTGGGTGCTGTTCGTGTCGCTGGTGTGCCCGCATTTCCCGCTGATCGCGCGGCCGGAATGGTACGATCTCTATCCCGAGGACAAGGTGCCGATCCCAGCGCTGTACGAGGCGCACGAAAGACAACCGGACCACCCCTATATCGCGGCGATCCGCAACTGCCAGGTCTATGACCGCGCGTTTGACAACGCGAAGCTGCGGCGGGCGCTGGCCGCCTATTTTGGTCTCGTCAGCTTTGTCGATGACAATGTCGGCAAGCTCATGCGCGCGCTCGGAGCCGCCGGTCTCGCCGAAACGACGCGCGTGCTGTATTCGAGCGATCACGGCGACAATCTCGGCACGCGCCGGCTGTGGGGCAAATCGACGATGTACGAGGAGGCCGCCGGGGTGCCGATGATCCTGGCGGGCCCCGACGTGCCGCGGGGCTTTGTCTGCCATGAGCCGGTATCGCTGGTCGATGCGTTCCCGACGATCGTCGCCGGGGCCGGTCTCGCGCCGCATCCCAAGGACCGCGACCTGCCCGGCGACCCGCTGTTCGAGGTGGCGAAGGGCACCGCGCGGCGGCGCACGATCCTATCGGAATACCACGCGACCGGAGCGGCGACCGGCGCCTTTATGATCCGCAAGGGACCGTTCAAATACATTTACTATGTCGGGATGCCGCCGCAGCTCTTCGACCTGGAGGCGGACCCGCAGGAAACGCGCGATCTGGCGCGCGAGGAGGGGTATCGGGGGCTGGTGGCCGATTGCGAGAAGCTGTTGCGGCGGGTGGTCGATCCGGAGGCCGCCGACGCTCTGGCGAGGGCCGATCAGGGTGCGCGCATCGCCGCGCTCGGCGGGCGCGAGGCGATCCTCAAGCGCGGCAGCTTTGGCTATTCGCCGGCTCCAGGCACGCAACCGGTCTATAATTGACGGCGGCATGCATTGCGCCGCTCTGGATGCGGGAACCGGCGACACTGAGATTGCTCGACGCGCTGCGGGCGGCCGGGATCGAGGCGCGGTTTGTCGGCGGCTGCGTGCGCGACGCGCTGCTCGGGAGTTCGAGTGCCGATCTCGACCTCGCGACCCCGGCGCGGCCGGAGGAGGTTATCGCCGCGCTCGAAAAGGCCGGTATCAGGGCGGTGCCGACCGGCATCGCGCACGGGACGGTGACAGCGGTGGTGCCGCCGCTTTATTTCGAGATCACCACCTTGCGGCGTGATGTCGAGACGTATGGAAGGCGTGCGCGCGTCGCGTTCGACGCCGATTGGGCCGAAGACGCGGCGCGGCGCGATTTCACGATCAACGCGCTTTATCTCGACCCGGACGGGACCGTATACGACCCGGTCGGCGGGCTGGCCGATCTCGCGGCGCGGCGTGTGCGGTTTGTCGGCGAGCCGGCAAGGCGCATCGCCGAGGATGTGCTGCGCGTGCTGCGCTATTACCGCTTCGAGGCGCGGTTCGGCCGCGGCGAGGGCGACCGGGCGGCGCGCGAGGCGTGTCGCGAGGCGGTGCCGCTGCTGCCGACCCTGTCGGCCGAGCGGGTTGCGCAGGAAGTGCTGCGGCTGCTGGTTGTCGCCGACCCGGTGCCGGTCTTGCGGATGATGCGCGCGGACGGGGTGCTCGCCGCGATCCTGCCCGAGGCGACCCGGCTCGACCGGTTGGAGCGGCTGATTGCGGTCGAACAGGCGCCGGTTGCCGGCAATGCCCCCACCCTGCCCTCCCCCGCTGGCGGGGGAGGGTTAAAGGAGCAGTTCTCTTCGATTGTCTCTCCTCTGGGAGGCGAAGGGCTGAGCGAACCAGCTACTTCTGCTGTCCCCTCCTCCGCTGGCGGGGGAGGGTCGGGGTGGGGGCAGAGCGGCTTCGAAGCCGATGCCGACGCCGTGCCGGACCCGGTGCTGCGGCTGGCGGCGCTGGTCGATGTCGATGCGGAGGGTGCGATGCGGCTGGCCGAGCGGTTGCGGCTGTCGAACGCGATGCGCGACCGGCTCGCCGGACTGGCAACACCGTGGCCGCTCGACCCGGCAGCCGGCGACAGGGAGCAGCGGCGCGCGCTGTACCGGCTCGGCGCCGACCGCGTTTGCGATCTTGCACGGCTGCTGGCCGCCGAGGGGCGGCTCGACCGTGAAAGACTGGCTGATCTGCTGGCCCGCGCCGCCGCGTGGGAGGCGCCGGTTTTCCCGATCGCCGGGCGCGACGTGGCGGCGCTCGGGATACCGCCCGGCCCGCGGATCGGCCGGCTGCTCGGGGAGGTGCGAGACTGGTGGGAGGAGAGCGATTTTCGCGCCGATCGCGCCGCTTGCCTCGCGCGCCTGAACGAACTGATTGCGCAGCAGCGCCGTCCCGCCGGCAATGACGGCGCTATTGACGGCCGTAATACGGCCTCCTAGCCTCGGCGGTATGGTTTTGCGATTGCCGCGCTTCGATCGACGCCGATGCCGCCGCCATGGCGGGGCGGGCGCGGTATGCGCGGCGCAGGCGGTCGGTCGGCGATAGGGTTCAAGAAATCCGCGTTGACCAGCACTTCCGCGGCGACAGACCAGACCCCCGCCGGTTCTCTCCGGCGGGGTTTTTCGTTGCAGGAGCCAGGGAATGAAAGGCAATAAGCCCAAGGGCAACAAGCCTAGCGTGTTCATCGACGGCGAGGCCGGCACGACCGGGCTCGGCATCCGCGCTCGCCTCGACGCGCTGCCGCAGGTCGCGGTCAGGAGCCTGCCGGCCGAATATCGCAAGGACAAGGCGGCGCGGCGCGACATCATGGCGGCGGTCGATCTGGTCGTGCTGTGCCTGCCGGACGACGCGGCCCGCGAGTCGGCGGCGCTGGCGGCCGAACTCGGCGACGACGCGCCAAAGCTGCTCGACGCCAGCACCGCGCACCGGATCGATCCGGACTGGACCTACGGGTTTCCAGAAATGGCGACAGACCAGGCCGAGCGCATCGCCGCAGCGGGAAAAGTGGCCAATCCCGGCTGTTATCCGACCGGCGCGATCGGGCTGCTGCGCCCGCTGGTCGAGGCAGGGATGATCGCGCCCGACCATCCGATCTCGATCAACGCGGTCAGCGGCTATTCGGGCGGCGGGAAGTCGATGATCGAAGCGCATGACCGCGACGGCGGCCCTGCCTTCGAGCTGTACGCGCTCGGCCTTGAACACAAGCACGTCGCCGAGACGCAGCTCTATTCGGGGCTGACCAGGCGGCCGATCTTTGTGCCGTCGGTCGGGCATTTCCGGCAGGGCATGCTGGTCTCGGTGCCGCTGCATCTCGACGACCTGCCGGGGCGGCCGCGCGCCGCCGATCTGCGCAATGCGCTCGCCGCGTTCTACGACGGCTGCGAGTACGTGCGCGTCGCCGAACCCGATGCGGACGGCAAGCTCGAACCGCAGGCGCTCAACGACACAAACCGGCTGGAGCTGCGCGTCTTCGCCAACGAGGTACGCCGCCACGCGGTGCTGGTCGCAAGGCTCGACAATCTCGGCAAGGGCGCCTCCGGAGCGGCGGTGCAGAACCTGTCGCTGATGCTGGGGCTGGAGCGGGCCTGATCCGTTTGCGCGCGATGCGGCGCGGGCGCCGTGGCGCGGCGCGGCGGTTTGCGCTATATGCCGGCCGGTGCGAGTTTACGCGCCCCGTGGGCGCGTTGCCGCCCCGCCCGACACCCACAACCGGTGCGACGACAGCGAGGGAGGACGATGATGGAGAGGTGCCGCGGTTCTGACCTGCTCGCCGCCGTCCCGCGCTCCGGTCCGAGCCGGCGCGAGCTTCTCGTGCTGGCCGCGCTGGGAATGACCGGTCTGCCGGGGGTCGCGCGCGCCGCGCCGCAGGGGCAGGTGACCTGGGGCGTGCATGTGTCGCTGGCTCCGACCTGGTTCGACCCGGCCGAGACATCGGGGATCATCACCCCCTACATGATGCTGTATGCGCTGCACGACGCGGTCGTGAAGCCGATGCCGGGCCAGGCGATCGCGCCGAGCCTTGCCGAGTCGTTTGAGGCGTCAAAGGACGGGCTGCATTACGATTTCGTGCTGCGCGACGGGGTTCATTTTCACAACGGCGATCCGGTCACGGCCGAGGACGTCAAATTCTCGTTCGAGCGCTACCGCGGCGTCGCAAACGATATGTTCAAGGCACGGGTGGCCGCGGTCGAGACCCCCGACGCGCGGCATGTGCGTTTCACACTGAAGAACCCGTGGCCCGATTTTCTGACATTTTACGGCAGCGCCACCGGGGCCGGCTGGGTCGTGCCGAGGAAATATGTCGAGAAGGTCGGCGATGACGGGTTCAAGAAGGCGCCGGTCGGGGCCGGGCCATACAAATTCGTATCGTTCACGCCCGGCGTCGAAGTCACGATGGAGGCGAACGAGGGTTATTGGCGTAAGCCTCCCGCCGTCAAGCGTCTTGTCATGCGCAGCATCCCGGATGAAACGACGCGGATGTCGGCGCTGAAGGGCGGCGAAGTCGATATCATCTACTGGGTCAGCGGCGAGTTGGCCCAAGAGCTGCAGCGCACGCCGGGTACGAAGCTCGACGTGAGCCACACGGCGGCGTTCTGGCTCTATTTCCCGGAACAGTTCGACCCGAAATCGCCGTGGCACGATGTCCGCGTCCGCCGGGCCACCTCGCTGGCGATCGATCTCCCGAATATAAACAAGGCGATCACGCTCGGCTATTCGAAACTGACCGGAAACGCGTTTGTCCCGTCGCATTTCGAGTTCTACTGGCAGCCCCCCGAACCGGTATACGATGTTGCCAGGGCAAAGCAATTGCTGGCCGAGGCGGGGCATCCGAACGGGATCGACGGCGGACCGTATTATTGCGACGCGGCGTTTTCAAGCGTCGCCGAGGCGATTATCAACAGCCTGCGCGACGCCGGCATCCGCATGAACCTCCGGCCGCTCGAACGCGCGGCCTTCTACAAAGGGTATTCCGAAAATCAGCTCAAGGGTCTGATCCAGGGCGGCAGCGCCGCGTTCGGCAACGCCGCGACCCGGCTCGAAGCCTTTGTCGTCAAGGACGGGGTCTATGCCTATGGCAGCTACCCCGATATCGACGAGCTGTTCCAGCAGCAGGCGGTCGAAATCAGCCGCGAGAAGCGGGCGGCGCTGCTCGATCGGATTCAGCTTCTCGTGCACGACAAGGTGATCGCGGCGCCGATCTGGCACCTGGCGGCGCTGAGCGGGGTCGGTCCCCGGGTTGGGGAATCGGGCATCGGCCTGATCGGCGGCGATCCCTGGAGCTCGCCCTACGAAGACATAATGCTGAAGGGCGCCTGACCGGCAGCCGGCGGCAGGGTGGCGCTAATCCTTTGGTGCAGCGGATTGTCACGAAGAAAACCGAGACAGCGCGTGGCGCGCTGGGCTACACTCGGCGCAAGGCCTTTGCCTGGAAGAGGCTACTGGGAGGTGTAAACGTCGATGAAGGTTCCAGCGTACCAGATGCAAACGGATGATTTGGCCGGGGAGAATGCCCGCCCCGGAGTGACGCGCCGCGGCGTGCTCGGCGGCGCGGCGGCCCTGGGGCTGGCCGCCACCGCGCCCGGCGTGGCCGGCGCAGCCGCTTCACAAGGGCAATTGACCTGGGGCCTGCATGTATCGGTCGCGCCGACCTGGTTCGACCCGGCCGAGACGCAGGGCATCATTACGCCCTATATGGTGCTCTACGCGCTGCATGATGCGATGGTCAAGGACATGCCGGGCAAGCCGCAGGCTCCGAGCCTTGCCGAGGCCTGGTCCACGTCGCCGGACCACCTGACGCACGAATTCGTGCTGCGCGACGGCGTCACGTTTCATAACGGCGAGAAGGTGACGGCCGAGGACGTCAAGTTCTCGTTCGAGCGCTACAAGGGCACATCGAACGCGCTGCTGAAAGAAAAGGTTGCCGCAATCGAGGTCGTCGATCCGCGACGGGTCCGGTTCAAGCTGAAGGAACCGTGGCCTGATTTCCTGACATTCTATGCGACCGCCACCGGCGCCGGCTGGGTCGTGCCGAAGAAATATGTCGAGAAGGTCGGGCCCGAGGGTTTTATGAAGCACCCGATCGGCGCCGGGCCGTACAAGTTTGTGTCGTTCAACCCGGGGGTGGAACTCGTCCTCGAAGCATTTGACGGGTATTGGCGCAAGACGCCCAACGTCAAACGTTTGGTGATGAAGGTCATCCCCGACGAGGCGACACGCACGGCGGCGTTGAAGGCCGGCGAGGTCGATATCGCCTACTCGATCCGCGGGGAACTGGCCGCCGAGGTCCAGCAGACGCCGGGCCTGACCCTTAAGCCGGTCGTGCTGCAGGCGCCGAACTGGCTGTATTTCCCGGAACAGTGGGATCCGAAATCGCCGTGGCACAAGCTGCAGGTGCGGCAGGCCGCCAATCTGGCGATCGACCGCGAGGGCATGAGCAAGGCGTTGTTCCTCGGTTACTGCAAGGTCACGAACAACGCCGTCGTCCCCTACACGTTCGACTACTACTGGCAGCCGCCGGAAGCGGTTTACGATCCGGCGAAAGCGCGCAAGCTGATGCAGGAAGCTGGCTACCCGAACGGGTTCGATGCCGGACTGCTTTATTGCGACACGTCCTATGCGAACATGGCCGAGGTGTCGGTCAACAATCTCGCGCAGATCGGGATCCGAGCCCGCTTGCAGCCGATCGAGCGTGCCGGGTTCTTTGCCGGCTATGCGGCGAAGAAATACGACCGTGGCATCATCCAGGGCGCCAGCGGTGCATTCGGCAACGCAGCGACCCGATTGGCGGCGTTCGTCGTCAAGGGAGGCGCCTTCGCCTATGGCAGCTATCCCGATATCGACGAGCTGCTTCCGCGGCAGGCCAACGAGCTGGACCCCAAGAAGCGCACGGAAATCCTGCACAGGATGCAGCAGCTCGTGCATGAAAAGGCGATCTACTCGCCGATTTGGCAGCTCGGCTTTATCAACGCAGTTGGCCCACGGGTCGGAGAATCAACATTCGGGCTGATCGAGGGCTTTGCCTACACGGCACCCTTCGAGGACCTCACGATAAAATCGTAACGGGTTCGCAGGTCGCGAGGCGTAATTGAGGATAAGATGAAGCGATTTATACTTCGGCGAACAGCGTACTCGCTTCTGTCGCTGTTCCTGCTGTCGGTCACGATCTTTTTCTTCGTCCGGGTGACCGGCGATCCGGCCGTCCTGCTGGTCGAACCGGGTGCCAGCCAGGCCGATATCGCGGCGATTCACAAGCAGTTCGGTCTCGACCGGCCGCTTGCCGTCCAATACTGGAAGTTCATGACCAGCCTGTTCCAGGGCGATCTCGGCAAATCGTTCTATTACCAGACGCCGGTCATGCAGCTTTATCTCGACCGGCTGCCGAACTCGCTGCTGCTCGCCTCTGTCGCGATGGCGCTGTCGCTGCTGATCGGCATCCCGGCCGGGATCCTGGCGTCGGTGCAGGTCGGCCGGTTCTGGGACGGGTTTGGCAAGCTGTTCACCCTGCTCGGGTTGTCGCTGCCGTCCTTCCTCGTCGGGCTGCTGCTAATCCTGGTGTTTTCGGTCTATCTGGGATGGCTGCCGTCATCGGGGGCGGGAACGCCGCTGCACCTGATCATGCCGGCCTTCGCGCTCGGATGGTATTTCGCGGCCTCGCATATGCGTCTGACCCGCTCGTCGATGCTTGAGGTGCTGGGTTCGGAGTACATCAAGCTGGCGCGCCTCAAGGGCCTGCCGCAATTCATGGTCATCACCAAACACGCGTTCAAGAACGCGCTGATCCCGGTGCTGACGCTGGCCGGCATCAACCTGGTCATCATGGTTAATGTCGCGGTTGTCGTGGAGACCGTGTTCGCCTGGCCGGGTATCGGCCGGCTGCTGTATGAGGGCATCACGTTCCGTGATTTTCCGATTGTTCAGGGGGTCGTGATCCTGGGCGGCGCAATGATCGTTATGGTGAATCTTGTGGTTGACATCCTTTACGCGATCATCGATCCGCGTATTCGACTGGGGACGTGACATGACGATTGCAACCGATGTCGGACGCCTACCCACTCCTTCGCCGCGCTTTGCCGCGCTGCGTCGGTTCCGGCTCGGCGATTTTCCGCTCCTGCCGGTACTGATCCTCGGCACGATCGCGTTCGTGGCGATTTTCGCCGAGTTCCTGGCGCCGCATAATCCCGAGGTCGGGATGCTGACCGCGCGCTTCAGACCGCCATTCTGGATGGAGCGAGGCTCGTACGAGTACCTGCTCGGCACCGATCAGCTCGGACGCGACGTGCTGTCTCGGCTGATCTTCGGCGCCCGGGTTTCGATGGTCGTCGGCCTAACCGCTGTCCTTGTCGCCGGAATCATCGGGACGACGCTCGGCATCATCTCGGGCTACCTCGGCGGCTGGGTCGATCAGGTAGTGATGCGGCTGACCGATACGTGGCTGGCGCTGCCGTCGCTGACCTTCGCGATCTTCCTCGCGGCGATTGTCGGCCCCAGCATGTGGAACATCGTCATCATCCTGGGCGGCGTGTACTGGACCCGATACGCGCGCGTCGTGCGCGGCGAGGTGCTGTCGCTGAAGGAACGCGAATTTGTCCGCCTTGCCATTGTCGCGGGCTGCTCGAAACCAAAAATCATGCTGCGCCATGTTCTGCCGAACGTCCTCAACTCGGCGATCGTGCTGGCGACGCTGATGCTCGGCGTCGTGATCGTCGCGGAAGCCTCGCTGTCGTTCCTCGGTGTCGGCGTGCCGCCGCCGGAGCCGGCCTGGGGGCTGATGCTGTCGGACGGCAAGCAGGGTCTGATGGTCGGCTATTGGTGGCTGACCGTGTTCCCGGGCGCGTGCATCGTCCTGATGGTGCTGTCCGCGAACATTCTTGGCGATTGGCTCCGGGTCAAGCTCGACCCGCAACTGCGGCAGCTGTGATGAAGACGAACGCCCCGTTGCTCGAACTCGACAATCTGTCGACGCACTACGTGTCGGCGAAGGGCACCCGCGTGGTGCGCGCCGTGCAGGACGTCTCGCTGACCCTTCACGCCGGCGAGACGCTCGGCATCGTTGGCGAATCCGGCTCCGGCAAGAGCACGCTGGCGCTGACGATCATGCGTGTGCTGCCGCCGGCGGCCCGTATCGTCAGCGGCCGGATGCTGCTCGAAGGCGAGGATCTCGTGACAAAATCCGATGAGGAGATGCGCGAGATCCGAGGCAAGCGGATCGCGATGCTGGTGCAGGACCCGATGGCCTCGCTGAACCCGCTGTTCACGATCGGCAACCAGGTCGCCGAACCGATCATCGTGCACGAGGGCGCTCCCCGGCAGAGCGCGTGGCAACGCGCGGTGGGTCTGCTGAAGGCGGTTCGCATCCCCTCGGCGGAAACGCGCGTCAACCAGTACCCGCACGAGATGTCGGGCGGCATGCGTCAGCGCATCGTCGGGGCGATCGGGATTGCCTGCGAGCCGCGGCTGCTGATCGCTGACGAGCCGACCACCAGCCTCGACCTGACGATCCAGGCGCAATACCTGAACCTGTTGCGCGATCTGCAGCGTGAGCACGGTCTCGCGCTGATTTTCATCACGCACAATCTCGGCATCGTCGCCAAGATGTGCGATACGCTGGCGGTCATGTATGCCGGCCGGGTCGTCGAGTACGGGCCGGTGTCGCGGATTTTCAACGACCCGGTGCACCCCTATACACGGGCTTTGCTGAACTCGATCCCGCGCATGGGTGAGGAGGATCGGCGGCTGACGGCAATCGAGGGACAGCCGCCGGACCTCTCGGCATTGCCGCCGGGTTGTTCGTTCGCGCCGCGCTGCCCAAACGTGATGGCGCGCTGCCGCGCTCAGGAGCCGCCGGAATTCCTGCCGGAGGAGGGTCGCGGCGCCCGTTGCTGGCTTGCCGAGCCGGTGGCCGCCGGTCCCGCGCTGCGCGTCGCCAATAGTGGAGTAGCGTAATGGCTGTCATCGAGGCGGAAGGCCTCATCAAGCATTTCGGGGCGCGTCGCGGCTTGTTCGGCGGCAGCGGCGGAGGGGCCGTCCGCGCGGTCGACGGGATTTCGTTCAAGATCGAGAAGGGTCAGACGCTCGGGATCGTCGGCGAGTCCGGGTGCGGCAAAACGACGACCGCAAAGCTCGTGCTCGGGCTGGAAACGCCGACCGGCGGCATCATGCGGTTCGAAGATCGGGATCTGCAGCAGCTCGATGCGGCCGGGCGACGCGAATACCGCAGATCGGTCCAGGCCGTCTTTCAGGACCCGTATGCCTCGCTCAGCCCGAGAATGCGCGTCCTGTCGATCATCTCCGAGCCGCTGACCACGAACGAGAAGGTGACCAGCGCGGAGGTGCGCAAGCGCGTCGAGGAGCTGCTCGATCTGGTCGGTCTGCCGGCGCGCGCGGCCGACCTGTTCCCGCACGAATTCTCGGGGGGTCAGCGTCAGCGTATCGCGATCGCCCGTGCCCTCGCGCTCAACCCGAAACTGATCGTGCTCGACGAGCCGGTATCGGCGCTTGACGTGTCGATCCGCGCACAGATCCTCAACCTGTTGCGCGATCTGCAGACGCAGCTCGGCGTCTCGTACCTGTTCATCGCGCATGACCTCGCGGCGGTGGCGCATATGAGCCATGTGATCGCAGTCATGTATCTCGGCAAGATCGTCGAGACCGGCGAGGCGAAGGCGCTCGCGCGCGACCCGAAGCATCCGTACACCGAGGCGCTGTTCTCGGCCGCGCTGCCGAGCCACCCCGACGAGCGGCGCGAGGAGATCATCCTGCCCGGCGAGGTTCCGAGCCCGATCAACCCGCCCTCCGGCTGCCGCTTCCATCCGCGCTGCCCGAGCGCGATGCCGCGCTGCTCGCAGGACGTGCCGCACCTTAAGGACATTGGTGGTCGGATCGTCTCGTGTCATCTCTACGACGAGCCGGCCGCAGGTCGGGCGCAGCTGCGCGTCGCCGCGGCGGCCGGGGCGGCGGACTGATCCGGTTTAGCCGGTAGCATCGTACACAGCGCCAGCCCGATATCGGATCAGCCCGATATCGGGCTGGCAATACCTCGCGGCGGCAGCGCCAGCGTTTCGATGCTCGGCGGCAAGTCCCGGAAATCGGTGATGGTCGTCATCGCGCCGTTGCGGCGCAGGATTTCGGCATGCCCGGCTGGGCAGTGACTCCCGCCGCAAAACCCGATCACGGCCATACGCGCCGATACGGCCGCTCTGACCCCTGGCACGCTGTCCTCGATGACGACGCAACGCGCCGGGTCGGCGTCCATCGCCCGTGCGGCAAACAGAAACAGATCGGGGGCCGGTTTTCCGCGCGCGACCATGACCGCGCTGAAAATATGCGGCTCGAACCGGTCCAGCAGACCGACGATGCCGAGACTTCTGCGAACCCGTTCGGGCGTGCTGCTCGATGCGACGCAGATCGGGGCCTGTATCAGGTCAAGCGTCTCGCGAATGCCCGGAAGGGCGGTCAGCGACGCTTCGCACGACGCATCGAGCAACGCCGCGACCCGCTTGTCGTAATCGGCGGGGAGCCGCCGACCCCATTCCCGTTCGATCGCGGCGAGCATTTCCGCATCCGAGATGCCGCAAAATCTGCTGCCGACAATCTCCGGCGTGGTCTCGTATCCGCATTGTGACAGGATATCGGCGTGGACGCTGCTGAAAATCGGCTCGCTGTCGACGAGGACGCCGTCGCAGTCGAAGATGACGAGGTCGGGAGGTTTTCCATTCCTCATCGCGATTGGAGGAATGACGAAGTCGAACCGTAGGATAGGCTGAGCAACGCGAAGCCCATCATGTTGTGGCCGGGCAGCATGGGCTTCGCCATGGCTCAGCCCATCCTACCATTACTGAGTCAGCATTGGCGCACCGATCAGTTCGCAAAAGATCATTCCTTCTCCGACACCAGCGAAATGCACCAAAAACGAGGACTAATCCCGTGGTGAGCACACTAACTATCCCAGGCTCGGAAACCGTTGCAATCGTGGCCGATAGGCCTGTGCTATCGTTGAAATAATTACCATTACCGAAGCCCACAGCAAAATCAACCGTGTCATCAGCATTTAGAGTTGTTATGAAATCGAAACCAAACCGTATATGAAAGGTACTAATAGGAATGTTAACGATTGAAACTCCATTCACCAAGACGTGAGCGTCTGTTGTAGTGGGTCCCACAAAATCGAGGCCCTCAAAGAACCCGCTGATTTCGTAGACCCCGGCTAAGGGTGCGGTCCAACGGACAACACTGTATTTTCCATCAGATGCGGGATGGAGATGAAGCACATCAGGAAATACGGTGACAGTACCGGGACAAGATGTCGATACGGCTGAAAAGTTCTTGAGGACGTATGGGAAAATCCCTGAATTCTGCCATCCCTGGAGATCTGGATTGTTGCAATCCGCTCCCCCAACAAACGGATTGAGCGAAAATGGCCCTCCCGGTACAGGTCCAGGCGTTGATCCGTATGACCACGGTCCATTTGGATTAGATGCTATTGAAAAGTCGTCAAGCGCTGAAAAAATACTCGCTTCAGCTGTATATGTCATTCCTAAAAAGAACAGGAGGAACGACGCCAAATTTAACTTTGTGCCTAGTGTGATGCTCATGTTTTCCTCCCCTTTGGAGCTACTCGTTCTCGCCGATTTCACCCAGCTCCAATTTCCTTTGACAGTTATTAATCCCGGGCCTACCACCCGTTACGCTCTCTACTCCTGAACCGACATTCCCGGATGACCGAGCGTTTGAGGTAACGCTGCACCCGATTGGCACATTCCGCAACATAAATCGCTTAGAGCGTGATCGCATCAGGTTGAAGCGTAGCCGGCATTGGCGAGGTAGTTTGCGCATTCCTGTGCGGAGAAATGATCGAGCAAGGAGCCGATCTGGCGCCACGTGTCCTCGGTGGTGCGCGGATC
>JBFWVT010000016.1:0-76571 GCA_050246595.1 Alphaproteobacteria bacterium | reverse complement strand
CAAATCCTGTGAATAGGGTCTGGGCATGCGTGCTGGCCTCCGCCCCCCAGCCAGCATCTTGCGCAGAGATCCCCGCGCCGGGGAACCCCTATCCCGTTTCAACCAGACCCGATCACACTCTAAGGTTCGGATGTGCCCCGCCGAGCGGGTCTCAGGCGGCAAGCCTTAACGCGGACCCCCGCCCCCACCCTCGCTCCCCAAGGCGATCCGGCGCGAACTCTGAGCAGGCGGAGATCATGCGCAAAACCTTCAAGCTTACTGCCGCTGCGTGGATTTCCCTGGCGGCGCACACCGCACCCGCCCAGGCGCAGGATGCCGCGTCCGCCGCCGCATCGTTTCGCCAGCTGAACGATACGGCGGTTTCGATTTACCAGGACGCCAAGCGCCGCTTTCTCGCGCGGGCGGACCCCGTGATCATCGCCGGCGGCGGCTCCGTCCTGATCAGGCACCGCGGCGGCGAGCGGCGGGTCGGGCAGACCCCGGATGCCTATCATGTGCTGAAAACAATCGGCCACGTACCGCGCAGCATCTGGGCGGCTCTGATCCCGGCGCTTGAGGGTCTTGATCCCGAGGAAGAATGGCGCGCCAAGCTCGCCCGGCTGCGCGACGGGGTGGAGACCGCGTTGCGCGCCCTGCCGCGGACCGGGCTGCCGCAACCTGCCGCCGCACGCGCCGACCACACGCTGCATCGCGCCCTCGGTTTGATCGATCGCTGTCTCGCGCACGGCGCGCCGAGCCGCGACGAGTTGCAGCAGGAACTCCGGGAATTCGTGCCGGCACTGCTGGCGGATGCCGCCGATGCAGCGCGGGATCAGCTCGAAGCCATCGATCGCGAGGTTCGCCCGTGGTGGAACGCGCTCGGCCAAGACGAGCGGCGGCGGACGATGGTTGTCGTTCTGGGGGCAAAGACCGCGCGGCCGGGGAATGTGGTGTTCGGCTATTTTGTCAACCTGCTGGGCGTCGCCGAGAGCGGCAACAGGGTGGTCTATGCCGAGAGCCTGTTCGACGACAAAGGGGCGGACGGCATCCTGGCGACATTGCTGGCGGGCCGCAGGCTCGCGGTCGATTTCTTCGCCGACGAGCGGCGTATGGAGCGCGATCTGTTGGCCGACGGCGCGCAGGCGGTGCTGCTGCGGCTGTTCGGGCGTCTGGGCGTGCCATGAACCGGTTGTCTCAGAGCCGATATGACCTGTTCGCTGGGCTTGGGCGCCCGGTGCCCGGTTCCACCGACGCCGCTGCCGCGCCGCGAGGGGTCGGTTCGCCCCGCCCCGCCGGGCACGAAAGGCGCCGATGCCGGTGTCGGGCTACCGGGACCAGTAGCTCGGCTGGCCGTAGCTCGGCTGCATCGTCTCCTTGCAGGGTTGATCGCCCGGAAGCCGCTGCGGACAGGGTCCCAGCCCGCTCGTATACGGGTTGTAGCTCCACTCCGGCGGCGTTGTCGGAACGTAGGGATGGACGGCAACAGAAGGCAGAAACGGATAGGCATAAACCGTGGGATAAGACGGATACTGGTATGAGGGCCATTGGTACTGGGCGTCGGCCGGTGCCGCTCCAACAAGCAGAAACATCGCCGCTGCCATCATATATTTGAGGTATTTGATCAAAGGCATGTCTGTCCTCTGTTGTCCGCCGCAGCGCTGAACATTCCCTGCTCTTCGAGGTTCCCCGGCGGGTACGCGGGGCAGGGCGGTTGCGGCGTTGTCGCGCGGCCGGCCCCCCGGCGCCGCTCGTTCGGGTCAGCGCGGCCCGAGCGCGGCAAGCAGGCGGCGTGTCATGGCCTCGGGATCAGCGGCGCGCATGATCTCGCCCATGACCGCGACACCGCGCGCCCCCGCCGCGAAACAGGCGGCGATGTTTCCCTCGTCGATGCCGCCGAGCGCGACCACCGGGCCGGGAGCCAGAAGCGACGCCGCTTCCAGCGCGTCGAGCCCGACCGCCGGACCGTAACCGGGTTTGCTCTGCGTCAGAAAGATCGGGCTCAAGGTCGCGTAATCGGCGTCGGCGGCGAGTTGCGCGGCGGCCTCTTGCGGCGTATGCGCCGAGACGCCGATCAGCCCGGACGGCAGAAGCCTTCGCGCCGCCGCCGGGTCGCCGCCGCCGGGCAGATGCACCCCGTCCGCCCCGGTCGCGACCGCCGCCGCGACATTCTCATGCACCGTCACGGTCGCGCCGCAGCGGTGTCCGAGCGCAACCAGCTCCCGCAGCAGGTCGCGCCGCTCGTCCGGGGGAAGATCCTTCTCGCGCAGGCTGAACCAGCGCCCCCCGGCGCGGAACACCGCCGCGGCGATCTCAATCAGCGGCTGCGTCGCCTGCGAGCGGTCGGAGATGACCAGCAGCGGCGGCGAGGGGAGCGGTTTCATACGGCACTGTCCAATGGCCCGTACGCTTTCGGCGTCGAGGTCAATGCCGGACCGCATTGAAGCCGGCGCTTCCGGCACCGGCACCGATCGGGCGAGCTTTCGCAACCATCCGGATACAGAGCGTCATTCAAGCAGCTCGTCTGCTCGGACCAGCAGCGATTGCGGTACGGTGAGGCCGAGCGCCGCGGCGGTCTTCAGGTTGATGACCAGCTCGAATGTGGTCGGCTGCTCCACCGGCAGGTCGGCCGGCTGCGCGCCTTTCAATATCTTATCGACAAGATCGGCCGCTTGAGCGAACTGACCGGGCAGGTCGGTGCCGTAGGCGATCAGTCCGCCGGCTTCCACGCTCTGTCGGAAGGCATGGATTACCGGAAGCCGATATTTTACCGCGACTTCGGCGGTCTGCTTTGCCAGAGGGGTCGCGAGCGGGTCAACCATTCGGATCGCAGCTTTGGCACCCTCCCGTACAGCGTTTGCAAAACCCGGTTCGAGATCGGCACCGCCGCGGATGGCGACAACGGGCCGAAGCTCGACTCTCAGGTTACGTGCCGCCGCTTCCGCGTATTGACGCTGGACCCCGGCATTGGGGTCGTCCGGATTTATCAGAACGGCGATGCGCGCCGCGTCGGGAACAAGCTCCCTGAGGAGTTCCAGCCGCTTGCCGGTGAGTTCGGCAACAATATTGGTGATGCCCGTGATGTTGCCGCCAGGCCGGGCGAGACTTTGCACGAGTCCCACGCCAACCGGGTCCGCGACGGCGACGATGACGATCGGTATCTTCGTCGTCGCCGCCTTTGCCGCGCTGGCGCCCGGGGTGGTAGCCGCCAGCATTACGTTTGGATCGGTCGCGATTAATGCACGCGCCAGCTCGGGCAGACGCTCAAAATGACCTTCGGCCGAATACGTCTCATAGATGACGTTATGACCCTCGACATAACCGAGTTCACCCATGCGCCTGCGAAACGCCCCGATATGGGGCCCCCTCGCCTGCTGCGGGCCAGCATCCAGGTAGGCGACCCGCCACACGCCTTCAGGTTTCTGGGCGCGGGCGATGGAGGGCCCGGCGGCAGTCGCACCCGCCGCCAGCAGGAGCAAGTGGCGCCGCCTCATGCGATTCCTCGCAAAATCCGCATACTCAGACGCTACCTCTCCAAGCCCGGCAGTCCGGAATCATCCTCCCCGCGCCTCGCGGATCGCCCGCCACACCCGCTCCGGCGTCGCCGGCATATCGATGTGGCTTATGCCGTATTCCGACAAGGCATCGACCAGCGCGTTCATCACCGACGGCAGCGCGCCGGCGCAGCCGGCCTCGCCGCAGCCCTTGGCGCCGAGCGGGTTCGTCTTGGCCGGCACCGGGTGGCTGGCGTGACGGAACAGCGGCGCGTCGTCGGCGCGCGGCATCGCGTAATCCATATAGGACCCGCTCAGCAACTGCCCATCTGAATCGTACACGGTGCTTTCGAGCAGCGCCTGGCCGATCCCCTGAACGATCCCGCCATGCGCCTGGCCATCGACCAGCAGCGGGTTGATGACGACCCCGAAATCGTTGACGAAGGTATATTTCGCCACCTCGACCTCGCCGGTGTCGGGATCGACCTCGATTTCGGCGATATGGCACCCGTTTGGAAAAGCCGAGGGCGGCCCGTCATAGATTTCCGCCACGTCGAGCGATTGCGGCAGGTCGGGCGGCAGTTGCAGACCCTCGCGGAGCTTTGCGGCCAACTCCATGATGCCGATCGCGCGGTCGGTGCCGGCGATGACAAACCGCCCGGCGCGGAATTCGATATCGGCCGAAGCCGCTTCGAGCACATGCGCGGCGATCTGTCTGCCGTTCTCGATCACCTTCTCGGCCGCACCGACGATCGCGTTGCCGCTGACGATCATCGATTTCGACCCGCCGGTGCCGCCGCCCGCAATCAGCCGGTCGCTGTCGCCCTGCACGAGTTTGATGCGTTGGAACGGGATGCCGAGCCGGCTGGCCAGCACCTGCGCGAACGGTGTCCAGTGCCCCTGCCCGTAATCCAGGGTGCCGGTGACGATCGTCACGGCGCCGTCAGGCTCGAAGCGGATGCCGCCCATCTCGCGCCCCGGCGGCCCGGTCAGTTCGAGATAGTCGCTGATGCCGCGCCCGCGCAATTTCCCCCGCGCCCGGCTCTCGGCCTGTCTCGCCGGGAACCCGTCCCAATCGGCCAGCGCCAGCGCCTTGTTCAAGAGATTGGTGAAATCGCCGCTGTCGTAGGTCGTGCCGTTCGGCGCCTTGTACGGCATGTCCTCGGGGCGGATGTGGTTTTTGCGGCGCAGCTCGACCCGATCGATCCCGATCTCGCGCGCGGCGGTATCGACCAGACGCTCCATATAGTAATTCGCCTCGGGTCGTCCGGCGCCGCGATAGGCCCCGACCGGCGTCGTGTTCGTGAACACGCATTTCGTGTTCACCTCGATCAGCGGCGTCCGGTAGACGCCCAAGGTGTTGCGCTGCGCGTTGCGGGTCGAAGGCCCCGGAGCGCCGTATGTCGCGCCGAGATTGCCGTACCCGGTCAGCCGCACCGCCAGGAAATTGCCCTCTGCGTCGAGCGCCAGTTCGGCGGTCACGTCATGGTCGCGCCCGTGCGTGTCGCTGACAAAACTGCCGGAGCGCTCGTCGGTCCATTTGACCGGCCGCCCCAACTCGCGCGAAGCGTGCAGGATGCAGTAATACTCGGACATGTTCGCCTGTTTCATGCCGAACGAGCCGCCGACCCGATCGGTGACGACGCGCACCTTGTCGCGTCCGACCCCGAGCACCCCGGCGATATAGTTGCGGAACCCGAACACCCCCTGATTGCCGACCCGGATCGTGAAATGCGTTGTTGCCGCGTCGTATTCGGCCAGGGCGGCGCGCGGCTCGATCGGGTTGACGACGATGCGGTTGTTGCGCAGTTCGATCTTTGTGACATGCGCGGCGCGGGCAAAGGCGGCTTCGACCGCCGCGCTGTCGCCGAAATGGAAATCCAATCCGATATTGTTCGGCACGTCGTCGTATAATTGCGGCGCGTCCGGAGACACCGCGTCTTCCGGTTCGGTGACGGCGGGCAGCGGCTCAATGTCGAGTTCGACCGCCTCGGCCCCGTCCTTCGCCGCGGCCAAGGTCTCGCCGATCACCGCCGCGACCGCTTCGCCGGCATGACGCACCCTGTCGGTCGCCAGCGCGTAGCGTACCGGTTGCAGCATCGGCGTGCCGTCGCGGTTGTTCATGACCTGCCGCGCCGGCAACGGCCCGATGCCGCCCTTCGCGAGGTCCGCCGCCGTGTAGACCGCCAGCACCCCCGGCACCGCGCGCGCCGCTGCCGTATCGATCCCGCGAATGATCCCGTGCGCGTAGGGGCTGCGCGCGATCCAGCAATAGGCTTGGCCCGGCAGGTTCCAGTCGTCGGAATACTTGCCCGCGCCGCGCAATAATACCGGGTCTTCCGAGCGCGGCACCGGCTGGCCGATCGCGAACCTGTCCTCGTCATCGGCAAACATCGTCGGATCGATACGGTCGTCCATATGTCCTCTCTTTTTGTTGAGCGCCGCGCGCTCCCGGCCGCCGCCGGCGATCGGGTTCAGTGTCCCGGCGCCCCGACCAGCGCGCTGTAGCCGCTCCAGATGATCTGGATGCCGATACATAGCAGGATGAAGGCGGACAGGCGTATCAGCACGTTGATGCCGTTCGGCCCGAGCGCCGCGACCATCCGGTCGGCAAAGCGATAGCAGAAGAACACCGTCGCCGCGATCGCCGCGAGACCGGTCACTGCGGCGCCGGCCAGCAGCGCCATCCGGTCGAGGCTCTCGACCTCCTGCGGCCGCTGCGCCCCCAGCGCAATCGCGACCGCGATCGCTCCCGGTCCGACGGTCAGCGGCATCGTCAGCGGATAGAACGCGTCGTCCGGTCCGCCCTGCTCGACCTTGCCGGCGGCGCCGGTCGGCGCGATGCCGTCGCGCAGCAGCAGCCAGCCGAACGACGCCACCGCCAGCCCGCCGGCCACCCGCAATACCGGGATCGTGATGCCGAAGAATTGCAGCACATGCGAGCCGACAAACAGCGAACCGAGCAGCAGCACAAACGCGTTGACCGCAACCCGGCGCGCCAGCGTGTGGCGGACCCGATCGGTGTGGGCGGCGGTCAGCGCGAGAAAGATCGGGGCGCTGCCGACCGGGTTCACGATCGGGAACAGCCCGGCATAGACGAGCAGAAACGACTGGGCCATCTCGTGCATCTGTTCTCCGCCGCTTGCGTCCTGCTTGCCGGAACCGGCGGCAGCATATAACCAACCACCCTCTGTGCAGCACAATTCGACCGCGCCGCCGGTGAGCGACCCCGATCCCCAGACTCCGATTGAGCCCCTGGTCGAGCCTCCGGTCGAGACCCCGCTCGGCCTGTTGCGCCGCGTCTTTGGTTATCCGAGCTTTCGCGGCCGGCAGCAGGAAATCATCGAGCATGTCGCGTCCGGCGGCGACGCGCTCGTGCTGATGCCGACGGGAGGCGGCAAGTCGCTGTGCTACCAGCTTCCGGCGCTGCTGCGTCGCGGGGTGGGGGTGGTGGTCTCGCCGCTGATCGCGCTGATGAAGGACCAGGTCGATGCGCTGCGCCAGGCCGGGGTGCGCGCCGCCGCGCTCAATTCCGCGCTGCCGCCCGGCGAGTCCGCCGCGATCCACCAGGCGCTGCGCGACAATGCGCTCGACCTGCTCTACATCGCCCCCGAGCGCCTCGCATTGCCCCATACCCTCGACCTGCTCGCCCGATGCCGGATCGCGCTGTTCGCGATCGACGAGGCGCATTGCATCTCGCAATGGGGCCACGATTTCCGCCGCGATTACCAGTCGCTCGGCATCCTTAAAGACCGTTTTCCGCACATCCCGCTGGTCGCGCTGACCGCCACCGCCGACGAGCCGACCCGCCGCGACATCGCCGAGCGTCTCCACCTCGAAGCCGCGCCGCTTTTCGCCGCCGGTTACGACCGCCCGAACATCTTTTATCGCGTTGTCCCGAAACGCAGCCCGCGCGACGATCTCGTGCGGTTTATCGACGACGAGCACCCGGCCGATGCCGGCATTGTCTATTGCATGACCCGCCGCGCGGTCGAGGAAACCGCCGCATGGCTGACCCGCCACGGTCGCGACGCCTTGCCCTATCATGCCGGTCTCGCGCCCGAGATCCGCGCCCGCAACCAGGAACGCTTTCTGCGCGAGGAGGGAGTCATCGTCGTCGCCACGGTCGCGTTCGGGATGGGCATCGACAAACCCAATGTCCGTTTTGTCGCCCATCTCGACGTACCGAAAAATCTCGAAGCCTATTACCAGGAGACCGGCCGTGCCGGCCGCGACGGTCTGCCCGCCGACGCCTGGATGGCCTACGGCATCGCCGACGTGATGAATTTGCGCCGCCTGATCGAGGAAAGCGACATCGACGAGCGCCAGCGCCGCATCGAACGCCAGAAGACCGAGGCGCTGATCGGCTTCTGCGAGACGGTCGGATGCCGCCGTCAGGCCCTGCTCTTCTATTTCGGCGAACGCGACCGTCCGCCCTGCGGCAATTGCGACAACTGCCGGAACCCGCCCGAGAGCTGGGACGGCACCGTCGCCGCACAGAAGGCGCTGTCGGCCGTCTACCGCACCGGCGAGCGTTTCGGCGCGCACCATCTCGCCGACGTGCTGGTCGGCAATAAGACCGACCGGATCGCGCGGTTTGGTCACGACCGGATAAAAACCTTTGGCGTCGGCAGCGAACTCGACGCGCGCGCCTGGCTGTCGGTGCTCCGCCAACTGGTCGCGCAGGGCCATCTGCTGCCCGATCCGGAAGGCCATGGCGGCCTCATGCTCGGCCCGAACGCCCGCCCGGTCCTGCGCGGCGAAACCCCGATCCGCTTCCGCACCGAACCCGCGCGCCCCGCCCGCCGTAGAAAATCCGCCCGGAGCGGAGAAGCGACCGAACACCCCTCCCCGACCCTCGACCCTGATGCCGACGCGCTATGGCAGGCTCTGCGCTCCTGGCGTCTGGAGGAAGCCCGCCATCAGGAAGTCCCGCCCTACGTCATCTTCCACGATTCGACCTTGATCGAGATCGCCCGCCGCCGCCCGACGACCCCGACCGCCCTCGCCACGATCCCCGGAATCGGCCAACGCAAACTCGACCGCTACGGCGCGGCGTTGCTCGCCGTTGTTACGGATACGTAGGTCGGATGATCCCGGCGAAAGCCGGGGGTAATCCGCCAACACCGGGCCTGCGATTTGGCGGAATGCGCCGCGCCCTTCCGCCCGATGCTTGCTGGAGCGCTCCGGTGAGGCGGTGTACCAGCAGCGAGGCGCGTCGGGTCGCACGCTTCGCAGGAGGGGGACGGATACGCATGACCAAATCGGTGACGGTTACCTGTCTGGCCGCGCTCGCGGCATGCGCCGCCTCGCCGGCGACCGCGACAGTGACGTTTAGCGACGTCCTGATCGAGACGAGATCGACCTTTCAGGGTTTCACCACCATCGAGGATGTGGACACCAGCACCGTTGCCCCCGACGACCCGCAGATTTTCACGACCCTGGTGGAGCCGCTGGGTCTCGCCAGATTTCCGACCAGCCCGAGCGCTCTGCCGGCGGGGTTCGCGTCGGCCACCTTCACCGCGCTGATGATCGGCGGTGTCGGCATAAGCGGCATCGCGCTGAACCGGTTCAATACCGAGGCTTTCGCCCTGTACGAGCAGACCCTCTACAACGATAGTGACGAGCCGGTATTTCTCACCGTCGACTATACGATACCCAATATGGAGGCCGCGGTGTTCGCGGGGCCGTTAATTCTGCAAGGTCCCGAGGCCACCGCGCGCGCCGCGCTCGAGGTGACCGCCTGCAATGCCGACCTTTCCGATTGCGTCGACGAAGATGTCTTCCTCTATTTGCTGACGGCGGACAAGGTTTCGACCGGTGTCGACTTCATCCGCTCTCCCGATCTGGTGATCGACGCGGGCAGCGGCTCGCCCTATGCCGACGGCGACGTGAACGGGCTTCGCTACGGCGCCTTCAGCGGCTCGGCCCCGCTCTACATTCCGGCGGGCGGGCTGTTGGACATCCGGTACTCGTTCACCGCGTTTGGCCGCACATCCACCCCGGAAACCGGCTATCAGGCCTTTATCGGCGATCCGTTCGACATCACGAGCAGCGGCGGCCCCTTGCAGTTCCGGCTGGCGGCCCCGCCCGCACCGATACTTGAACCCTCCGCCTGGGCGATGCTGATCACCGGCTTGGCGGCACTGGCATTTACGGCGCGAAGGCGGCGGCCATCCTTCTGAGCGGCTCGGCGGTCAGGTCGGCTCTGCGACGGCAATCTCGCCGTCGTTACCGGCGATGCAGCAGGCGTAGAACGATGAGCGGAGCGTAATCCGCCGACATTTGAGTACTCCGCTTGGCGGAATGCGCTGCGCTTTTCCACCCGACCTTGCTTTTGTCATTTGGCGGCCGGCTTGAAGTCGGCTGCGAGCTGTCCCTTGTCGTTCAGCGGAAGAGTGGCAGAGAACTTCCCCAGCGACTGGTCGGCATGCAGCCCCGGCAATCGGGTGACCGGCCCGGTTTCTTGACCTCCTGTTGTACGGAAGTCCAGGAGGATTGCCGTATGCCCTGAGGCCGACGATAGGAAAATTTCGAGATTTGGAAAATCATCGCCAAATGCCTCGCCTTCCACGACGAGCACTCGGGGATGTTTGAAGTTAAACGAGGCTTTGACGATCGTATCAATATCCGGAGAGCCGGGAATCAACGGATTGGCGCCGGCGGTACTTGCTTTGAATGAGACGTAACCCGAAGCATTCGCTTCGGTTATCTTCAGAGAAACATCCGAGTGGCCGATGATTCCTTTGACGTCGTGATTGATGTAGTCCATCATGATCCGAATCGCCAGCAAGCCGCCCGTCCAGTTGGAATATCCAAGAAAGCGGGTGCCGCTCGTGCCGGAAAATCCATACAGAACTTCATTTCTATTCACGAATAAACAACCATAGGTGCGGGATGTCGCGCCCGGCGAAGTTGAAGGACCTGAGCGTTTGTCCCCTTCGAAGTCGAAACCGGTTGCTCCTCCGAATTTCTCGAAAGGGGCATATCTCCGAAACCAGAAAAGAAAAACCGGCGATTGTAAAGCTCTATCTCGATCGAAGGTTTTATAGTAGGCCATAATACTCTCCTCGACTGATCGGGTGCGAATCCGCGTTGCAAGCGCAAGGCGGATGAGCGCGGCGTAATTCGCCGACACTGGCCACCCGGCCGGGCGGAATGCGCTTCTCCGCAACTCAATCCCCGGATCAAGTCCGGGGACGCGGGCCGGCGGTTTTCCGCTCGACGTCTCTCGGGTTCGCCATGCAGGGAGCGGCCTATTTTAAGGAACGGGCGACGCGGCTCAACCGGAACTCGCATCCGGTTGGCGCGTTTCGCTGCATATGCCGGTGCGTGCCTTGTGCCGCTCGGCTCTGCGTTTTATGCCGGCGGACACCCTCTGCCGGCAAAAGTTTTCCGGAGAACGGCTCATGCTTGAACTCGCCCTGTTCTTTCTTGTCGTCGCGATCATCGCCGCCGTATTCGGGTTTACCGGAATCTCCGCGGCGGCGGCCGGGATCGCGAAGATACTGTTCTTTATCTTTGTTGCCCTCTTTATAATCTTCCTGATTATTGCCCTGTTCGTCGGGGCGGCAATTTTTTAGCAGGCGCAGAGCGCTGGCGGGGAAATCGGCGCCGTCGCGGTCAGTACGGTTCGCGGACAAACAGAAACGTCGTGCCGGTGACGATCGGGGCGCTGGCGCCGACAAACGACACGTTGGCATCCTTGACCTGGCGCGAGCCGGCGCGGCCCGAGGCTTGCAGCGCGCCCTCGATGATGTGCCACAACCCATGGATGCGCCCGGTGCCGAGACTGCCGCCAAACGTGTTGAGCGGCAACTCGCCGTCCAGCTCGATGCGCCCGTCCTGGATAAAGTCGAGCGCCTCGCCTTCCTTGCAGAACCCGTAGGATTCCAGCCCGTAGATCACCGAGGCCGAAAACCCGTCATAAATCTGCGCGACATCGACATCCTGCGGGCCGAAGCCGGAGCGTTCCCAGGTCAGTTTCGCCGAGCTGCGCCCGCCTTCCATGTAATCGGCGAGACTGCCGATGCGGCCGGCGACCTCGAAATGCAGCCGCTGCCCGTATCCGGCGAGATAGGCCGGGCTGGGTTTCAGGTCGCGCGCCCGTTCGGCGGTGGTCAGCACGATCGCCACCGCCCCCTGCACCGGGATGTCGCAATCGAACAGGCAGAACGGATACGCCACCATCCGCGACGCCAGATAATCCTCGCGCGACAGCGGCGTTCCGTAGAAATAGGCGTGCGGGTTGTGCTGCGTGTGGCGGCGCTGCGTGACCGCCAGGGTTGCCATCTTCTCGCGGTCCTGGTTGTGCCGTTCGAGCCAGCGCGTATAGGCCACCGCCATACCCTGGCCCGGTCCGCCAAACCCGTAAGGGGCGGTGAACTGCGCCGCGCCGGCGGCGTATTGGCCCGGCAGGTTCTGATAGGTGCCGCGCGGGTTGTGCATCGCCCGCCAGACGACCGCGTAGTTGCACACCCCGGCCAGGAGTGCGTTGACTGCCTGCTGCATCGCGCCGCCGATATTCACCGTGCCGACCTGGATGTGCCAGGTCAGATCAGGCAGTTTCAGCATCGCCATCATGCAGTTGACCGAGACGATCGAGATCCCGTCGATCTCGGCGTGCCCCGTCGCCGGCAGTTCCGGATAGGTCGCCAGCCCGTCGATATCGGACATCTGCAAGCCGGAATCGGCGACCGCCTCCTTGACCGCGGTCAGCGCGTGCACCGCCAGCGGCGTCTCGGCGGTGCGGGAGACTTTTGAGAACCCCACGCCTGATACCGCCACCTTGCACCGGTTTTCCCACATCGGGGCTTCCTCATGTCGGAATGAATTTAACGCGAAGGGCGCAAAGGATTACGCAAAGGGCGCGATGGCATCGGAGCGCCTTCGTCCTTTGCGTATCCATGGCGTCCTTTGCGTTACCTATTCTCAGTTGCCAGCCGGAATTGCGGCAGCGTAATCTCGTCATTGAGCTTCTCGAATACGACTTCCACCCGCCGCCCGACCTTCGCCTCGGTGTATTCGACGCCGAGCAGATTGCCGGCCATCAGCGCGCCGGGCGCGTCGTCGAGTTCGACGATGATGCTGGCATACGGCACCGCCGGCGCGAACCGTTTGTCGCCGGTGTGGTACATGATCGTGTAGGCGTAGATCGCACCCTGCCCGCGCACCTTCTCGAACCTCAGATCGGTCGAGACGCATTGCGTGCAGGTGGCGTAAGGCGGGTGCTGAAAATGGCCGCAGCTCTGGCAGCGCTGCAATTCCAGCGACTCGCGTCTGGCCGCGTCCCAGAACGGTTTGGTCCACTCGTTCGGCACCGGGATCGGCCGGATCACCTGGCTCCACTCGCTCATCAGATGACGCCCTCCTCGGCGAGCCGTTCGACCTCTTGCGGTGTGCGTCCGAGCAACTCGGTCAGCACATACATATTGTCCTCGCCATAGCACGGCGCGCCGCGGTTGATCGGGCCGCCGATATAGGCCGGGGTCTTGCTCAGCTTCATCGGTATCTCATAGATCGGCCAAGTGCCGATCTTGGTGCCGGTGATCTCGGTCAGCCAGTTCAGGTGACGCAATTGCGGGTCGGTATCGACCCGGTCCTCGGCATTCTGGCATACCCCGGCCGGCACCCCGGCCCGTTGTAGCTTCAGCATCAGCTCGTAGCGGTCCTGCGTCCGGGTCCATGATTCCACCGCCACGTCGAGCGCGTCCTGGTGCATTAGCCGGTGCTCCAAAGTCGCGAACCGGGGATCGTCGAGCCAGTCGCCGCGTTCCGCGACCCGCGCCAGCACAAGCCATTCCTCGTCGGTAAAGCAGGCGATCGCGACCCAGCGGTCTTTCCCCTCAACGCGGTAGGCGCCGTGCGGGGCGGCCGGCTTGTACGGCGAGCGGTTGCCGTAGCGGCGGAAAACTCGGTTGTTGGCGGCCCAGTCGAGGATCGTCGCGCCGGTCAGAAAGATGCCGCTCTCGCATTGCGAGGCGTCGATCCACTGCCCCTCGCCGGTCATCTCGCGATGGTAGATCGCGCCGAGCAGCGCCAACGCGTAGCCGTAGGCGCCCATCCAGTCGAGATACGAATACCCCCAACTGACCGGCATCGCAGGCTCCGGCAGTCCCGACATCTCGGCCTGCCCGCCGAATGCCGCCGCGACCGGCCCGACCGTGCGCATCCGTCCGTAGGTGCCGTGCGCCCCCATGCCGGATTGCTGGATGTAGATGATATCAGGCCGGATGCTCTTCAGCACGTCGTAGCCGAGACCGAGCCGCTGCAACACGCCCGGCGAAAACCCCTCGGCGACGACATCGCAGATGCGCACCATGTCCTTCGCGATCTGCAACCCCTTCGGGTGGCGGATGTTGAGCGAGATGCCGCGCTTGCCGGAGTTCTTGTTGAGGAAATTGCCGCCCATGTCGGGGTCCCGGACCCCCGGCAGCGGACCGGTCGCAGCATCGCGCGCGGCGCGGCCACCGACCGGCGCCATCCCCGCCAGCCGCGTATCGGGGTTGTCCTTCCACTCGACCTTGTAACTCTCCGCTCCCATCGCGGCGAGAAACCGCGTCCCGCCGGCCGAGGCGAGAAACCAGGCGAAATCGAAGATCTTGATGCCTTGCAGCGGGAACGGCTTATCGTGCAGCGCCGAGCGCCGCGGGGTCTCGACCCGGCGCGGCTCGGCCGGCACGTGCGGGCGCCGCGCCGCTTGGCCAAGCACCGAAGCGGTGTCCTCGCCGAGCAGCGGCGCGCGCCGTCCGACCTGCCAGCTCGTCTTGTTGCTGAGCCATTTGCTGGTCGGGTAGGGGAACGAGCGGCCGATCTCAGGATGCTCGATCTCGGCAAAGGTGTGTCGCGCCCGCCAGTGCTCGTCGAGCGCGTTTTCGTGCGGCTTGCGCAGCGGCGCCCACAACAGGCCGGCTTCCTGCGCCTCCAGCCACGGCATGTCCTTGTAGGTCCAGGCGCGGACAAAGCGCTGCACGACATCGAGCATATGCGCCCTGTTCTCGTCGCTCCCCGCGGTGCCCGGCACCGCGCGGGCCTTGAGGTCGGTATCGGGAGGGGGCGGCTGGAGATCGGCCTGCGCGTTGTATTTGCTCAGCAACGGCACAAGGTTCTTCAGATCGCGCGCGCCCATCCCGTGCGTGATAAACCAGCGCCCGTCCTTGGTATGACAGATGCTCGGGCTGTGGTTGGGGTGCTCGCCGGCGTGGCGGCAGGTCATGCGCCACAGCGGCACCCGCCGACAGACCCAGTACATCAAATCCTGCTCCGGATTTTTCGACACCGCCTCGTGGATCGCGAGCGATAAATCCTGTCCCTCGCCGGAGCGGGCGCGGTGGATCAGCGCGGCGATGATGCCGGTCGCAAGCTGCTCGCCGGCGATGTGGTAGGCGTGCCAGATCTGCGGCGCGATTGGCGGCGTGTCGTATGCGAAATTCGGGTCCGGGTCGTAGCCGCAATTCATCATGATCCCGCCGAGCGCGAGATGGATCAGGTCCGACCCTTTGAAGTCCGCCCACGGCCCGTCATCGCCGAACGGGGTCATCCGCGCTGTTATCAACTGCGGGAAGCGCGCGTTGAGCGCGGCGCGGTCGAGACCGAGCGCGGTATTGAGCGCGCCGCAGCTCGCGTCGAGCAGGATGTCGGCGCCGCCGAGCAGACGCAGCAGGTGCTCGCGTCCGGCCCCGCTCTGGAGGTCGAGCACGACCGATTTCTTGTTGCGGTTATAGTTCCAGAAAAACAGCGAGCGCTCCGGCCCCGGCCGGTCGTCGAGAAACGGCCCGATCCTTCGGGTCGCGTTGCCCTCCGGCGGCTCGATCTTGATGACTTCGGCGCCGAGTCCGGCGAGCAGCAGCCCGGTATATTCGGCGCGCTCGTCGGCAATCTCGATTACCCGCAGACCGGTCAGCATGCCGGGTCCGGCATTCCCGATCATCTCGCCCGGTCCCCGGGCTGCCGCGACCTGATCCGACACGCCTGTCTCCCTTTTCGTTCCGCACGATTGGAGGCGCGACAGAGCGACGTTGTCAACGTGACGTGTGTCTTACGCAGCACCTCCGGTCCAGTAGGGCGGAAAAGCGCGCAGCGCGCCTTCCGCCAATCTTCGGCATCGGCGAAATGCGCTTGCGCTTTTCCGCCCTACAAACCTGATGCGTTCGTCGATATTGACGACAGCGGCGGCTTCTGATCCGGGTCGAGCTGCATGTCGAAGGCGGTCAGCAGCGCTGCGGTTGCGGCGTAATTGCCCATCAGCGCGACCAGTTCGACAAGCCTCTTGCGGCCGAACAGTGCCAGCACCCGCGCGAATGTCGCCGACCCGACCTTGCGCGCCGTGAAGATTTCGCGCGCCAACTGGATAACCGCAGCATCGTCGGGGTCGATCGCGTCGAGCGGGCGGCGGTGTCTGATCGTCTCGATCACATCCGCCGGAACGCCGACGCGCCGCGCTTCGGCCTCGTGCGCCGCCCATTCGAACTGGCTGTCAAGCTCGCGGGCGGTCGCGAGGATCGCCAGCTCGCGCAGGCGGGGGCCGAGTTCGGATTGGTGGCGCAGGTATTGGTTCACCGGACGCGCCCGCCGCGCCAGCTCCTCGCTGTGCAGCATGATGCCGCCGGGACCGCGCAGCCCCCGCAGCGTGCCGCCGTTCGGGTCGGCGAGACCGTCATAGATACGGCTTCCCTCGGGACCGAGTTCGTCGCGGCGCGGCAACGGCAGGCGGCAGCCCGATTGCGGGTCGATATCGTCGGGGTACATCGGCAATCTCCGGGAGAGGGAAGGATCATGCGCGGCGCAGCGATCCCGCTTTCCGCCCATGCTATCCTGCAACTCTATTCTGCGGCGAGGCGATCGGAGACCAGGAATGCGGGAAGTAAAGGTTTTGAGCATCCAGCGCATCGGGGCGGCGGACCGGCAGCGGATCGAGGCAATCGATCCGGCTATCCGCTTCACCGATGCGGGCGGCTGGTTCGACGGCGAAATCCGCGAGACTTGGCCGCAATTCGCGGTTTCCCGATATCTGCCGCGGGCCAGCACCGGGCAGGGGACGCGCGAGGAGCGCGACCGGCTGCTCGCCGAGGCCGAGGTGATCCTAGGCGGCTGGCCGTTTCCGCTCGATCTGCGCGCCCGCGCCGGAGGGCTGAAATGGTTTCACCAGCGCCCCGCCGGAGCCAGCAATCTGCGGCTCGGCGATCTCTGGGGCAGCGACGTGACCGTGACGACATCGCGCGGCGCCGGCAACACGCTGGCGATGGCGGAATACGCGGTCGCCGGCATCCTGCATTTCGCCAAGAGCCTGCACCGCGCGGTCATCGATCGTGCCGCCGGCGCCTTTGATGCCCGCGCCTACCGGCCGCTGTTGCTCCAGGGAAAAACCGCCTGCGTTGTCGGGGCCGGCGGGATCGGGGTCGAGGTCGGGCGGTTATGCGCCGCGCTCGGCATGCGCGTCATCGGCACAAAGCGCCGCCCGCCCGCCTCCGATGAGGCGTTGCCGGAAGGGTTCGGCCGGATCGGCGGGGCCGAGGAACTCGACGCGATGCTGCCGGACAGCGACTTTGTCGTGGTCTGCTGTCAGTGGACACCGGAAACGACGCATCTGTTCAACCGCGAGCGTTTCGTGCTGATGAAGCAAGGCGCGGTGCTGGTCAATGTCGCGCGCGGCGAGATCGTCGACGAGGCGGCGCTGGCCGAAGCTCTCGAACAGGGCCGGCTGCGCGGGGTCGTGCTCGACGTGTACGAGGGCGAATTCGAGCGCCCGCCGCCGGAGCGTTTGTGGCGCGACGAGCGCGTGCTGATAACCCCGCATGTCTCGGGCGCCAGCGACAACGAGCTGCACCGCGCGATCGACCTGTTCTGCGACAATCTGCGCGCCTATCTCGACGGCCGACCGCTGCGCAACGTCATCGACTGGGAGCGGGGCTACTGAGGGCGCGGCCCGATATAGGCCGAGGACGGCCGGATCAGCCGCCCCGCCTTGCGCTGCTCCATCGCGTGCGCCAGCCACCCGGCGGCGCGTCCGACCGCGAAAACCGGTGTAAACGCGTCGCGCGGGAAACCGACCGCGTCGAGCAGCAAAGCCGCGTTGATCTCGATATTCGGCTGCAACGGCGGCCGGCCCGGCTTCAGCTTCGCAAAGGCGGCCCCGACCGCGCGCTCGACCTCGGCGGCAAAGGCCAGCCGGCCGATACCGGGACCCAAGGTCTCGCCCATCCTTTCGAGCGCATCGTGCAGCAGCACGGCGCGCGGGTCGCCGAGCCGGAAAACCCGGTGACCGAACCCCATCAGCCGTTCGCCGGCGGCGAGCTTGCGCTCGGCCCATGCCGCCGCGTCGCCGCTTCTCTCGGCCTCGTCGAGCATGTCGAGGGTCGGGCCGGGAGCGCCGCCATGCAGCGGACCGGTAAAGGCGCAATAGGCGCCGAGCGCGGCCGAGACGAGCGACGCTCCGCTCGATGCGACGACCCGCGCGGTAAAGGCCGAGGTGTTGAGTCCGTTATCGATGACGCTGGCAAAATAGGTGTCGAGCGCCTCGGCCATGACCGGCGCGACTGGCTGGCCGTGCGTCATGCGCAGCAGATCGTCGGCGGTGCCGCGGCTCGCGTCGGGCGGCACTGGCTGTGCCCCGCGATGGTCGCACAGCAAGGCGGCGATCGCGACCGGCAAGGCGGCGAGGATTTCGGCCGGGGCGCTGTCTTCCGGCAGGCTCGCCAGCGCGAGGCGGACGCCTTCGATAAACGGCCCACCGCGCGCCTGCGGCAGCCACGCGCCAATCTGCGCGAAAGCCCGTTCGCGCCCGGCGCCGAGAAGCGCGCGCATCGTATCGCGGTCGAGCTGGTCGCCGGCGAACCCTTCCCACAACAGACCGACCGCGCCGTCATAACCGAAGCGCGCGACCAGTTCGGGCAGCGTATAGCCGCGCACCCACAGAATGCCGCGCGCTCCGTCGCTGTGGCTCAGCACGGTCTCGGCGGCGACAAGCCCCGCCAGTCCGCTGTCGACGGTCGGCTTCCGCACCGCGCTCTCCACGCTCATTCCGCGGCAAGCGGCGCGGCGGTTGCGGCCAGGTCGCGACCGATCCCGGCGGCCTCGATTGCTTGGCGCAGACGCTCGACCTCATGCGGCGGCAGTTTGACCAGCGGCGGGCGCACGATTGCGGGCGGCAGGCGGCCGAGCATCGCCAGCACCTCCTTCATGCGGTTGTGCATGTCGAGAAACGGCGGTGCGTAAAATGCCTGAGCCAGCGGGTAGATGCGGTCGTTGATGGCGCGGGCGCGGGCCAGATCGTTGGCGCGCACCGCCTCGAACAGCGTCACCTGCAACCCGGCGATGACGCTGCCGGCCCCGGACAGCAGCCCGTTGCAGCCCAGCACCAGCGAACTCATCAGCCAGGCGCTGTGCGTCGTCAGCACCGTCACCGGCCGCGAACGCGACTGCAACACGCGGATGTTGCGCTCGTGCAGCGCGGGATCGCCCGACCAGTCCTTGATCGCGCGGATCGTCGGTACGGCATCGGCGAGGCGCAGCAGGGTCTCGTGCGGGTAGCCGAGCCCGCCCGCCAGCGTGTAGTTGAAGCAGATCAGCGGCAGATCGGTGGCGGCGGCGATCGTCGAGAAATGCGCCAGCGCCATTTCCGGCCGCATCTGCCCGCCCATGCTCATGCTCTGCGGCGGAAACACGAGCAGCGCCGACGCGCCCTCGGCCTCGGCGATGCGCGCGATGCGGGCAGCCTCGATACTGCCGTCGGCATAGACCCCGGCGGCAACCGGCAGAAGGTCGCCGACCTCGTCCATCGTGAGCCGCAGCACCTCGCGCTGCTCGTCGACGGTACAGGCGTGCACCTCGCTCGAATGGCCGTTCACCGTAATCGCGCTGATCCCGCGCACCGCGGCGACGTCGCGCAGATGCGCGCGATAAGCCGGTTTGTCGATCGAGAAATCGGCGTGAAACGGCAGCAGCACCGCCGGAATGACGCCCTCGGGCGTCCAGTCGCTAAATCTGGCCATTTCGGCATCCCCGCTTCTGACCGGAACGGATGGCGCTTACCATACCACGTCCCACGCCGCTCGCGCCCGCTTCGCCGTGATCCGCCGCAATTCAATTGGCGCCGGGGGGCTGCGCCTCGCGTTTCCTGTTGCCGTAATAGGCGCGCTGCCGCTCGCGCCAGGCGGCGCGTTCCGCGGTGTCGAGAGTGCCGTCGCGATTGGCGTCGATCCGATCGAAGCGCTCGCGGAAACGCCGATCGCGCTCGGTCTCGGACAGCCCGGCCAGCCAGTTGTAATAGGCCCGCGTCTCCTCCAGCCGCGCCTTGCGCACAGCCGACAGATCGGCGGCGGACAGTTGCACCTCGATTTCGCTGCGTCGCCTTTCCATCGCCACGAGGCGCCAATTGCGGTACTGCTCGAAGGTAACCGAGGCACTGTCCGCCGGTTCGCCGCTCGCTTTCGCCGCATCGGCGGGCTCGGCCGGTGTGGCGGAGCCGGCGATCGGCAAGCCGAGGGCGACGGCCGCGCAAATAGCGAAAGCCATCGTTTTCATTGCGATTCCTCCTGGTATTCGAGAAAAATACAAATAAAGATAGAATATGGTCGCCGTGGGCTCGCGTCAACGATGGTCTTTGTGCTCCGCTTCCCTTTTCGGCGGAGGTCAACAGATGCGCCGCCCCGCTGGCGCATCTGCAAGGGCGATGCGCAACGGAGAAGGGGTGCGGATGCCGGATTTCGCGATCGAGCGGCGTTACGGCGGGATCGTCTGCGGTGTTGACGAGGCCGGGCGGGGGCCATTGGCTGGCCCGGTCGTCGCCGCGGCGGTCGTTATCGACCGGCGGCGGTTTCGCGGCGAATTGCGCCGCGTGCTCGACGATTCGAAGGTGCTGTCGCGCGAACTGCGCGAGCGCTGCTATGACGGTCTGCGCGCCGGCGCTCGCGGCGGGATCGTCGGCATCGGGGTCGGCGCGGCGAGCGCCGCCGAGATCGACCGCCTCAACGTGCTGCGCGCCAACCTGCTCGCGATGTGTCGGGCGGTGGCGGCCCTGGCGGCACGCACCGGTATCGCGCCGGATGTGGCGCTGGTTGACGGCAATATCGCGCCGCCGCTGCCCTGTGCGGTCCGCACGGTCGTCAGGGGCGATTCAGCGAGTCTGTCGATCGCGGCGGCCTCGATCGTGGCAAAGGTGACGCGCGACCGGATCATGCACGCGCTGGCGCTGCGCCATCCCGGTTACGGGTGGGAGACCAATGCCGGATACCCGACGGCGACGCATGTCGAGGCGATCCGCAGGCTCGGCGTAACACCGCACCATCGCCGCTCGTTCGCGCCGATTCGCGCCGCGCTGTCGCTGTCCGCCGATTTGCCGGCGCCGCTCGAAACCGGCCCCCTCGCTCCATCGGAGAGCGCGACGCCTCGGCTCAACTGAGACAACGCGCGCGGATTGACGCCGCATCGGGCCGCGCTCACAGTCGGCGCACTGGGGAAAACCGCGCCGGCATGCGGCGGCCGGGCATGCCGTCGGTCGGGCATCCGGCACCGAGCGGGGCGGCCGCTTGGTGCCGATCGGGGCACCGCACCAGCGGGTTCGCGGCGGGCCGATGCCGCACGAAGGCTGCACCGCCGGATGCGGAAAACGGGGGAAGCGGGGGAATGAGAAAGCTGGGTTTTGTGCTGCCGGTATTGTTTCTGGCCGCCTGCGGTACCGCGCCGCAGCAGCCTCGGACAGTGGCGGCGCCGTCCGTCGGCGGGCCGATCCGCGGCATCGACATGGGGATGGACAGCCGCGACGTGACGCAGGAGTTGAAGGGCAGCGGTCTGCATTTTGTCGCCCGATACTACCGCAGCCCGGTATCGCGCTGGCCGGCCCTGACGGCGGAGGAGGCCGGGAGCATCTCGTCGAACGGCATGAAGGTGGTGGCCGTGTGGCAGCATCTTTCCCATCGGCCGGATCATTTCACCTATGAACGGGGCCACTCGGACGCGGTCAATGCCTATCAGCAGGCCCGCGTGCTCGGCCAGCCATCCGGCAGCGCGATCTATTTCGCGGTCGATTACGATGCCCCGGCGCGGGATATCGCCGGCGTCGTCCAGCAGTATTTCCGCGGCGTGCACGCCGGTCTGGCGGCAGCCGGGGGCGGCTCGCCGCCGTACCGGGTCGGGGTCTACGGGTCCGGCGCCGTGTGCCGTTACCTGAAACGCATCGGGCTGGCCGAGTATGCGTGGCTGTCGGCCTCGACGGCGTGGTACGGGTCGCGCGACTTCACCGACTGGAACATAAAGCAGGGTCTGAGATCGTCGATGGTGTCGTTCAACCACGGCCTGAACGAGGCAAGGGGCGATTACGGCGGCTTTACGGTTCCCGCACGCTACTCCTCGCTGTAGCCTCGATCGTCGGCGCCGCGGCGCGGCGATGACCATGGAGAGAGGCGTGGCCTACGATCGCAACAATGTCTTTGCCCGCATCCTGCGCGGCGAGCTGCCCTGTACAAAAGTGTATGAGGACGAGCACGTTCTCGCCTTTCGCGACATCAACCCGCAGGCCCCGACCCATATCGTCATTATCCCGAAGGGCGAATACGTCTCGGTGGACGATTTCTCGACAAACGCCTCGGAGGCTGAGCTGGCGGCGTTCACGCGGGCGATCGGGCGGGTCGCTCGCCAGGAGGGCGTCGTCGCGGGCGGCTATCGCATCCTCGCCAATCACGGCGCAGCGGCGCACCAGGAGGTGCCGCATTTCCATCTGCATCTGTTCGGCGGCCGCGATCTCGGGCCGATGCTGCGCCGCGCCGGCTGATGGCGGCGGTTGGCGCCGGACAGGAGCCGTGCGGGCATAACGCGCGGAAGCGTCGCAGCGGCGCGGTTCCCGATGCGGGTGTCGTCCCTGGGCGCGGCTGATATCCTCCCGCCCCTTCCGCGGGTTGCGGAAGTCAGAGGCAGATATCGGGAACATCATGGTTATGGGACTGAAATGGCGTCGGCTCGGCAGCGTCGCCGGCGCGCTCGCGGCGGGGCTGCTGTTCGCCGTCTCGGCGCTCGCGCAGACGGCAAAGGAGCCGAGCGGCGAACCGATCACGATCGGGTTTTCGATGGCGCTGACCGGCCCGCTCGCGGTTAACGGCAAAAGCGGCCTGCTGGCCACGCAGATCTGGGCCGAGGATGTCAACGCAAAAGGCGGGCTGCTCGGCCGCCCGGTCAAGCTGGTCTATTACGACGACCAGAGCAATCCGTCGCAGGTGCCGGGGATTTACACAAAGCTGCTCGATGTCGACAAGGTCGATTTCGTCGTCTCGGGATACGCGACCAACATCTCGGCGCCGGCGATGCCGATCGTGATCGGGCACGACAAGACCTTTATCAGCCTGTTCGCGCTCGATATCAACGAGGAGTTCAACTACCCGAAATACTTCTCGATGCTGCCGACCGGCCCCGAGCCGCGCCGGGCACTGACCCAGGGTTTTTTCGAAATCATCAAGGCGCACAAGGACAGGCTCGGGCTGAAGACGATCGCGATCGCGACCGGCGACGGCGAGGCGACGCGCAACGGCACCGACGGCGCCCGGGAAAACGCCAAAGAGGCCGGTCTGCGGATCGTCTATGACCGGACCTACCCGCTGAACACCGCCGATTTCACACCGGTCGTGCGCGCGTTGCAGGCGACCAATGCGGATGTGATCCTGATTTCGTCCTATCCTGCCGACAGCGTCGGCATCATCCGCAGCGCCAACGAGCTGGGCCTCAAGGCGAAGGTGTTCGGCGGCAACATGACCGGCCCGCAAAGCACCTCGATCAAGACCTCGCTCGGTCCGATGCTGAACGGCATCATCACGTTCGACTGGTGGCTGCCGGCGCCGAAAATGATGTTTCCCGGCGTCGCGGCGTTTCTCGAACGCTATCAGGCTCGGGCCGGCGGCGAGGGTGTCGATCCGCTCGGCTATTATCTCGGCCCCTGGGCCTATGCCAGGATGCAGGTGCTGGGCGACGCGATCGAGGGCACGAAGAGCCTCGATCAGCAAAAAGTCGCCGATTATATCCGCGACAACACGTTCAATACCGTCGTCGGCGACGTGAAGTTCGGCAAAAAGGGCGAGTGGGACCGGGCGCGCATCCTGGCGGTGCAGTTTCAGAACATCGCCGGCACCAGCCTCGACGATTTCCGGGACGGCAAAGGCGAAGTCGTCGTGTGGCCCGAGGCGTACAAAGCCGGCGATGTGATCCTGCCCTACACCGAAGCCAAGGGGAAATAACCGGCCCCGCAACCGGGATGGCTGGACGCTCCCTGTTCCGGCCGTCTCGGACCTCGCACGATCACCGTCGGCGCAGCCGGAAAAGGGGCGAGTGGTCCGGCTGCAATAAAGGTGGGGGCGATCTCTGCAACAGGCGTATCCGACCGAGATTTCAACCTGCCCTTTGAGCCTGGAGGCGCGGTCCCGGCGCAAGCCGCGACCTACTTGTCCGGAAGCTCCCCGGCTGTAAAGTGGTCCCGGCTCTTGCCGGATCGGGGTCGGTCGTCGGAGCTGACGCGCTCGGACCTGAACCCGACCCATTCAGCCGGGATCGAGGTATCCATGACGCCGATCGAGTCGCTCCAAATGACGCAAGCGCAACCCCTCGGAACGCCGCGGCGGCGTCCGGTCGAGGGGCCGGCAGCCTGGGTCGGCGCCGATATGCGCCGGCGCGAAGCCGAATGGACCCATCCCCTGTCTCCGGCGGAAATCGCCGAGATCGAACAGGCGACGCGGGCGGTGCGGGCGCGCGGGCTCGACCTCGCCGCGATCACAAGCGACGATTTCCCGCTGCCGACGCTCGGTCCGGTTCTGGACCGGCTGCGCGTCGAATTGGTCGAGGGGCGCGGTTTTGTACGGTTGCGCGGCATGCCGGTCGAGGATCGGCCGATCGAGGAGAGCGCGACCGCCTATTGGGGGGTCGGCGCGTATTTCGGCAAGGCGCGCTCGCAGAACGCCAAAGGGCACCTCTTGGGCCATGTCTACGACTTGGGACAAGGGCTGAGCGCGGAGAACCCGAACCTCCGCAGCTACGCCACCGCCGAGCGGCAGAATTTTCACATCGACCGCTGCGATCTCGTCGCGCTGCTGTGCCTGAAACGGGCGAAAGCGGGCGGGCAATCGATGCTGGTCAGCGCGATGACCCTGCACAACGTCATGGCCGAGCGCCGCCCCGATCTGCTGGAGCGGCTCTATCGCCCGGTCCCGGTCGATCGCCGCGGCGAGGTGCCGGTGGGGAAAGAGCCGTTCTACGAGGCGCCGGTCTTCAACGAATATGCCGGGCGCGTCTCCATTCTTTACTCGCGGCTGCATATCGGCTCGGCGCAACGTTTCCCGGGGGCGCGCCGCCTGACCCCGGAGGATATCGAGGCGCTCGACATGCTGCAGGATCTGGCCGGCGACCCCGAATTGCGGCTCGACATGAGTTTCATGCCGGGCGATTTGCAGATCCTGAACAACCACACGATGCTGCACGCCCGCACCGGCTACGAGGACTGGCCCGAGCCGGAGAAGAAGCGCCACCTGCTGCGGCTGTGGCTTTGCCCGCCGGATGGAAGAAAGCTGCCGCCGGTTTTCGCCGAATGCTACGGCGGTGTGACGGTCGGCGATCGCGGCGGCATCATCTGCAAGGACACGCGGCTGCACGCCCCGCTGGTTCCGGCGTGAGGCCGCCTTCTCCTATTGTCATCCCGGCGGAAGCCGGGATCCACCGATCAGCCGCTCGGAAGCGGAAAAGTGGGTCCCGGCTTTCGCCGGGACTGCGGTTTGAGTAGCCTTTTCAAGCCAAGCTCTAAGACCGGATCGGGAGACAGAAAATGACGGAACTGGCGGGCCGGGTCCTGTCGCCGGCCGAGGTCAAGGCGATGCTGCGCAACGGCGGCGAGATCGCGCTGATCGATGTGCGCGAGGAGGGGGTGTTCTCGGAAGAGGGACACCCGTTTTTTGCCCATTCGGTGCCGCTGTCGCGCCTCGAACCGATGATCCGCGACCTGGTGCCGCGCCGGGGGACGCGCGTGGTCGTGCTCGACGGCGGCGAGGAGGGCTTGGCCGAGCGCGCCGCCGCGAAACTCGACCGCATGGGCTACGGCAATGTCGCGGTGATGAAAGGCGGCAGCCGGGCCTGGGCGGAGGCGGGGTTCGAGCTGTTCACCGGGGTCAACGTGCCGAGCAAGGCGTTTGGCGAGCTGGTCGAGCACCGAAGCGGCACGCCGCATATCGCCGCCGCCGAGCTGAAGCGCCGCTTGGACGCCGGCGAGGAGATCCTGATCGTTGACAGCCGGCCGATCGGCGAATTCCGCAATATGAGCATTCCCGGCGCGTTCGACTGCCCCGGCGCGGAACTCGTGTATCGCGTGCCGGACCGGCTCAATTCGCCGGACAGTCTTGTTGTCGTCAACTGCGCCGGCCGCACGCGCAGCATCATCGGCGCCCAGTCCTTGCGCAACGCCGGCCTCCGAAACCCGGTCATGGCGCTTGAAAACGGCACAATGGGGTGGGAGCTGGCCGGTCTCCAACTGGCGCGCGGGCGCGAGGACTCGCTGCCGCCGCCCTCTCCGGAGGGGCTGGCCAAATCGCGCGCGCTCGCCGATCAGGTCGCCGAGCGTTTCGGCATCAAACGCATCGACGACGCGGCGCTGGCCCGTTTCGAGAGCGAGGCCGAGCAGCGCACGCTCTATGTCTTCGACGTTCGCAGCCCGGAGGAGTACGAAACCGGGCATCTCGCGATTGCGCGCTCGGCCCCCGGAGGTCAGCTCGTGCAGGCCACCGACACCTACATGGCGACGCGCAACGCCCGCGTGGTGCTGGTCGACGGTGACGGGGTGCGCGCGGTGATGACCGGGTCGTGGCTGGTGCAGATGGGCTGGCCCGAAGTCTATGTGCTCGACGGCGGGCTTTCGGACCGCGCTCTGGTGCCGGGGCGGCGCGTGCCGGTAATCCCCGAACTCGACGAGGCCGACGTGCCAACGATCGACGCGGCCGAGCTGAAGCGGCTGCTCGATGCCGGCGAGGCGGTGGTGGCCGATCTCGCCCCGAGCATTGCCTACGAAGCCGGTCATATTCCGGGGGCATGGTTCGCGGTGCGCGCGCGATTGCCGGGCAGCCTCGGAAAACTGCCGCGCCGCCCGGTGCTGGTGTTGACCTCGCCCGACGGCGTGCTCGCCCGGCTGGCCGCGGCCGAGCTTGCGGATAGCGGATTTCCGGCCGTGTACGTGCTCGACGGCGGCACCGACTCGTGGTGCGACGCCGGGCTGAAGCTCGCGACCGGGCGCGAGGCGATGGCCGACACCCCTGACGATTGCTGGCGCCGCCCCTATGACCCCTACGCCGGCGAGGGCGCGCGCGAGCGCTATCTGAAATGGGAAATCGAGCTGGTCCATCAGATCGAGCGCGAGGGCGATATCGGTTTCCGGGTGCCGGAAGCCGCTTTCTGAGAAAAATTGGACGGGTGCGCCCGCATGTAGGGACGGCGCCATGCCTGCCCCATTCCGCCGCCGCACCCCCTCCCTAACCCTCCCCCGCAAGCGGGGGAGGGAAGGGTGGGGGCCATCGATGTACGTTCTGCCCCTCGCGCTGACTGGCACGCTTCTCGCGGCGTGCGGCGGATCGGGCGGTCCTTTTGCCGGACCCGGCCCGTTTGTGCGCGAGGGAAATGCCGAGTCGGTCGAGATCGGCTTCAGCGGCGACGTGTCGAACGCGATGCCGCTGGCGCGGAAGCACTGCGCGCAGTTCGAGCGCGTACCGCGCTACGTCATGCCGACGCTCGACGGCGGTCTGTTCGAATGCGTCCGTTCCGGCCCCGGATCATAGAGATCACAGCCGCGGCTTCTGTTCGAGCAGGTCCGGCAGATCGTTTTCGAGCAATACGACATCGCGTCCGGTCAAATTGCGGTCGAGCCAGGCGCGCGCCTCGGCGAACCCGGCGCAGGAGACAATTTCGCGCTCGGGCGCGGTCTCGCGGAAGGCCGTGGCGAGCGGCGCGACCCGGTGCGGCGCGACCGCGACGAGTACATCGGCGTGTTCAGCCGCGAGCCTGCCGATGCGGGCGTGCTCGGCCTCGTGCTCGGCGCCGAGTTCGACCATGCCGGGGGTCACGACGATGCGGCGTCCGTCGGGCTGGCGCAGCGTGTCGAGCAGTTCGAGCGCCGAGGCGAACCCGACCGGGTTCGAGTTGTAGGCGTCGTCGATCACGATCGTGCCGTTCGGCTGGCGCTTGACCTCAAGGCGATGCGCGATCTGCGGCGTGCTTCTAAGGCTGGCGGCAATATCCTCGGGCGCCAGCCCGAGGCTGCACGCCGCCGCGAAGGCGAGCGCGATATTGTGCCCGTGATGCAGCCCGTAGAGCGGCGCGCGCAATTCGTATCGCTCGCCGCGCCAGCGTATCGCGGCGACGATGCCGTCCGGCTCCTGGCGCACCGAATCGATGATCAGATCGGAAGCCGCGTCCTCGCCGACCGTGATCGTCAAGTCGCGGTGCCGCTCGACAAACTGGCGCGGCCAGTCGAAACTCAGCGTGTCGGAGGCGACGATCACCGAACCGCCGGTATCGCGTGCCGCCTCGGCCAGCTCGAATTTGGCGCGCGACACCGCGTCGAGCGTCTTGAACCGCTCGTAATGCGCCTTGCCGATCGCCGTGATGATCCCGAGATGCGGCGGCGTCAGCGCGCACAGCCGGCGGATCGAGCCGATGCCGTAGGCCCCCATTTCGACGACAAAATAGCGATGCTGCGGCTGCAACCGTTCGCGGATCACCCGCGCGATCCCCATCGCCGTGTTGACGCTGCCCGGCGTGATCAGGGTCGGCGCAGCGGTTTCGAGCACATGCCCGATGATGTGCTTGACCGATGTTTTCCCATACGAGCCGGTGATCGCCACCACGGTCGGTTTGAGCTGGTCGAGCCGGGCGCGCGCCTCGTTCCAGTAGCGGCGCTGCACGCGAGCTTCGGCCGGGGCAAGCAGCAGGTTGGCGCCGATCAGCGTCAGCGGAACGATCTGCACCGCGATCACCCAGACAATAACCAGTTCGCTGATCAGCGCCGCGGCGATCCCGATCAGCACGGCCAGACCCAGCGCGATCGCGTAAATCCGCCTGGCGCGCGCGGTCATCGCCAGCTTCTTTTTCGCCGCCTTGCGCGGATCGCGCTCGATCGCCGCGACGCCAAGGCAGGCCAGCCCGGCAAGCGCGACGAACACGGGTTCCGGCACCAGCGCCAACAGGATCAGCTGCGCTGCGAAAATCGCAAACAGGATCAGCGACAGCCGCCGATCCCAGCCGCGACTTTCGCCGATCCACCGCAGAAAGCGGCGGTTGTCGTATTCCTCCTGCTGAAACAGGTGCAGATAGGTCAGCAGCCGGCGCGCCGCGAAAAGGGTGAAGCCGAGCAGGGTGAACAGGACGACAAAGGCGGTCACGCGACTTGCTCCACGAACTCCGACAGGCGCTGCACGATTTGGTGGCGTCCATCGGTCAGAACGCTCCAGTGATCGAACCCGCGCAGCACGACCAGCCGCGATTGCGGGATCAGCCGGTTCAGCCTGTCGCCGATCTCGGGCGGGGTCTCGGTGTCGCGGTCGCCGTAGACCAGCACGGTCGGAACGCGGACCGCCCGCGCCACCTCGGTCAGATCCTCGTTGACGGCTTTGACCAGGATCGGACGCAGCGCTCCGGCGCTTGTGTAGTCGGCGCTGCCAAACCGTGCCCGCAAGCGGTCGCGCGCCGGACCCTCGGGGGTGAGATGCCGCGCCGTCCGAAACGCCCAGCGCCGCGCGGCGATGCGGACGCGCTCGGGCAGCGAGCGGGTTCTCGGCAGCCCGGCGGCGGCGATCAGAAACAGCCCGTTGACCAGCCCCGGATGGCGCGCCGCCAGTTGCAATCCGACCCGGCAGCCGAACGAATGCCCGATCCACACCCGGCGCTCTGCCGGCCGTCGCGCCAGCCAATCCGCGGCGGCATCGGCATAATCCTCGGTGCCCCAGGCGGCGGGAGGCAGCGGCGAGGCGCCAAACCCCGGCAGATCGAGCAGCACCGAGGCGCTGGAGCGCGCTGCGGCCTCGGCCAGCGGCAGCATATCGCGATGCGTGTGCCCCCAGCCATGCGCCCAGATCAGCAACGGCGAAGCGCCAGCCGAATCGCGGCCAATGTCGAACACAGCCATCTCGGCGTCGCGGACGCGAACTGTCTCCCGCTCCATGCGTTCGATCCGGGGCTGTGCTGCGTCGTGTGCGGCTTCTATCTTTGACGGGTCCATGGCTTCTGGCGGGTTGCAGGATTGGGGTACAGGATGGCGAGCAGGAATGAAACCCGTGTCGCGGTCCTGTTCGGCGGTCGCTCGCCCGAGCACGATGTCAGCGTCATCACCGGATTGCAGGCGCTGCGGGCGATCGACCAGCAGCGCTTCGAGGCGTTTCCGGTCTATGTCAACCCGCGCGGCCAATGGTTTGTCGGCGAGGTGCTCGCCGACCGTCGCACCTATCTGCCGGACGCCCGCGCGCAGGGCGAGTTGACCGAGGTCACGCTGTCGCTCGGCGAACCCGGCAAGGGGCTTCTCGCGCCAAAGCGGTCGGGGCTGTTCGGGCGGGGGTTGTTCGGGCGGGGGGCGCCGATCGAATTCGATATCGCGTTGCCGGCGTTTCACGGTCTCTACGGCGAGGACGGGCAAATCCAGGGGCTGTTCGAGACCGCCAACCTGCCCTATGCCGGGATGCGCACCTTGGCCTCTTCCGTGTTCATGGACAAGGTCGCGACCAAACGCCTGCTGCGCGGATCGGGCATTCCGCAATTGCCCTATGTCGTCGTGTCGCGCACTTCCGGCGGGCTGCCCTCGGCCGAATCGCTGAAGATGCTGCTGTCGGATATCGGGTTTCCCTGCATCGTCAAGCCGGTGCATCTCGGCAGCAGCATCGGGGTCGGCAAGGCCGACAGCGTGGAGGAGGTGCGCGCGCTGCTGCCGACAATCTTCCGGCTTGACCCGCAGGCGATCATCGAACCGTTTGTGCCAAACCTCGTCGAATACAATCTCGCGGTGACCCGAGTCGGCGGCGTGGTGCGCAGCTCGGCGATCGAGCAGCCGAAACGGGCCGAGGAGCTGCTCGATTTTCGGCAGAAATACCTGTCCGGCAGCGACGGCAAAAGCGGCACGAAGGGCGACGGAGCAGCCAGCCAGGGAATGCTGTCGCTGACCCGCGACATCAACCCGACCCTGCCGCGGGGTCTTGAAAACAGCATCAGGCGCTGGGCCGTGGATTCGTTCGAGGCCGTGTTCGGGACCGGCGCGCCGCGCGTCGATTTCTACTGCAACGCGGCGACCGGCGAAGCTTGGCTCAACGAGATCAACCCGATCCCCGGCTCGTTTGCGTATTTTCTGTGGGAAGCGGCCGACCCGCCGCTCGGTTTTACGGCGCTGTTGTCGGGGCTGATCGACGAAGCGATCGCGCGGCACCGCGAAATCCAGCTCCCCGACGATCCGGTGCCGCCCGAGGCGCGGCTGCTGCGCCGGCCTTGATTTCCGACAATTCCGGGATACCCGAACCGGCCGGTCCCGAAAAGCGGCTCAACCGCGCAACCGCACCGGCGGCACCTCGCGCGGGATCAGCAGATTGCAGCCGGTCGCCGCCTTGACCTCCTCGACCGAGACGCCCGGCGCGATCTCGCGCAGCGCCATCCCCCCTTGTGTGATCTCGAACAGCCCGTAATTGGTGATAACGAGATTGACAACGCCTTTCGCCGTCACCGGGATCGAGCACCGTTCGACAAGCCGCGGCTGGCCGCGTCGCGTGACGTGCTCCATCGCCAGGAAGACATGTCTGGCGCAGGCGGCGAGATCCATCGCGCCGCCGATCCCGCCGCCTTTCTGCCCCGCCATCTTCCAGTTCGCGAAATCGCCGTTTGCGGCAACCTCATAGGCGCCGAGCACGGTCACATCGATGCGGCCGCTACGGATGAGACCGAATGAATCGGCGTGGTGCACAATCGCCGCGCCGGAGTTCAGCGTGACATGCTGCCCGCCGGCATTGACGAGGTGCAAATCCTCCTTGCCGGCGCCGGTCAGCGGGCCGTAGCCGATCACGCCGTTCTCGGCGTGAAAGATTATTTCCTTGTCGCCGAAATCATAATTCGAGCACAGGGTCGGGATGCCGATCCCGAGATTGACGACCCAGCCGTCCTCGAACTCCATCGCCAGCCGGTCGCACATCTGCTGCCGGGTCAGCCCCTTGGCGTCGCTCATTGTCCGGTATCTCCGAAACAGGTAACGCAAAGTCCGCAAAGGATACGCAAAGGACGCGATGGCTTATAATCCATTGACCAGCCTCACGATACCTTCGCGCATTAGCGGAACATGAAAATTCAAAAGAAAACCCAGCTTGAACCCGCCGAGCCGCAGATAACTCAGCAACTGTGCCCGATGCACGTCCAGCAAGGCAGAGATCGCTTTCAGTTCGACCACTACCGATCCGCAGACCAGAAGATCAATCCGATAGGCATTCTCAATGACTAGCCCTTCGTACCGTATCGGGATCGATACTTGATTCCGAACAGGGATGCCTCTTTTCTCAAGCTCGTGCATCAGACACAATTCGTAGGCGCTCTCCAGCAATCCCGGACCGACCGCGGAATGGACCTTTATGGCAGAGCCAATAACGGCGCGCCCGATATCTTCCTCGATCACCTTCGCGCCCTTTGCGTATCCTCCGCGTTCTTTGCGTTATCTACCCTTTGAAGCCTCATGTTTCGCCACCTCGGCCGGGCGTTGCGGCCACCAGCCCTCGGGCGGCGGCGGAACTTTCACCAGTCGGTGCACATAAATCCCCGGCAGGTGTACGTCGTCCGGGTCGATCGCGCCGCGCGGCAGGATATCCTCCTCGACCTCGACAATCGTGACCTTGGCCGCCATCGCCATCAGCGGATTGAAATTGCGCTGCGAGCGGCGGAAGCGGAGATTGCCGGCTTCGTCGGCCTGCTGCGCGCGGATGAAGGCGTAATCGAGCGGCAACGCCTCTTCCAGGAGGTACTCGCGGCCGTTGAACACGCGCGTCTCGCGCCCCTCGGCGAGTTCGGTGCCAACCGCGGCCGGCGTGTAGAAGGCCGGGATGCCGGCCCCGGCGGCGCGCATGCGCTCGGCCAGAGTACCCTGCGGGACCAGTTCGGCCTCGATGAGGCCCTTTTCGTAGTATTCGGTCAGCGCGAGTTTTTGCGAGGCGCGGGTCGGCGCGCTGAACGAGCAGATGACCTTCGCGACCTGATCGTTGCGGATCAGCCATTCCATCGTCGGCGCGTCCGACGGCATCGTCGTGCCGCCGCGCGTCCCGTTCGAGACGCAGGTCAGCCGCTTCGCGCCCTGCTCGGTGAGCGCCTGATACAGGTTGATCGGCATCCCGACGACGGCGAACCCGCCAAACCCGATCACCGACCCGTCCGGAATATCGCGCACGGCGTCGGCGAAGCTTGGGAAGATTTTGCTCTTAGGCATTCCTGGTCCCGTACTGATTACATCTTGCTGAAGTCGGCTGGTGGTTCGCGACGCTGCTTCTCTTCACGGAGCTTTGCTCTTGCGGCTCGCACAGTCATAACGCGGGCGAGAACTTTCGGTGAGACTATCGTTTTTGCAATTGATTCGACTTGATCCCACGTTATGCCGGGGATGGATTCCCGGTAAGCAATCTTATACTTAACGCAACTTCCGAAGGCGGCGTCAACGACCACGCTGGCGGGCTCGGGTTGCTGAGAAAGAGTGTCGGCAGCGTCGTATAAACAAGCATACCAAGCCTCGGTGGCCACATCGGTGATTGTAGATGTGGCTGGTTGTCGTGAGGGTGGTACGGCTGGAATTGGCGACGGCGACGGCTTGACGCTACCTGTAAGCTCTTGCGATAGCGCCCATGAATACCGACGCGCCAACTCAGCAGTACGCGATCGGGATTCACGTAGATAACAATTAATAATGTCTCCGCTCACCGGGAGCGATGGCGATGGGCCATCAAGAGGGACTCCGCAACGAGCGGTATACTCCTTAACCCAGGCAGATTGTTCAGTCATTAGCGCTCTGTATCGCTCCGATGTTAATTGCTCTTTTAAAACATCAAATATATCCTGTCTGTTGAGGGTTTCAGTCCGCAATCGCGCATCCGAGCAAATGACAATACTCGACGCCTTCTGGACCTGTGCGCACCAGCTATCGAGTTCGTCAGCCGCCAAAGTAACTGGCAATATGACCGTGATGACTAGAACGGCAGCAGCCAATCTCGCCCCCATGCTTGCCTCCAGGCAATTGGGCAGTTGTTGATCGGTACCTATCGCAACTGCACGCCTTCCTTGTCGCCGGTCAGAAAAATATTCGGCTTCAGAAAAACCGACAGTACCAGCGCCCCGTTCGGCGACTTCGCAATGTGCCGGTTGCCTTTCGGGCGCCAGACGTAATTCCCGGCCGTCACCTCACCCTCGTCGTCGATGAGGCTGCCTTCGAGGACAAAGGTCTGCTCGACCTCGACATGTTCATGCAAGGTCAGCTCGGAGCCAGGCTGCCAGCGAAACAGCGCGGTCAACAGCCCGGTATCCTTGTCTTCGAGCAGCACCTTCATCTCGATACCGGGACAGGGCGTCGGCTTCCACGGCAGTTGGACCACCTCGACATAGCGCGAGGCAAGCGGTCCAAGCATGTCCTCGTTCGCGAGATGCGGCGTCGTTGCGGTCATCGCATCCTCCAATTCAGTTAACGCAAAGGACGCAAAGGATACGCGAAGGACGCAACGGAAGAATGTACCCTTCGCGTCCTTTGCGTTAAATTCATTCTCTCTAGATCAAGAACACGCCCTTGCCGGTCGTCTGCGTGTCGAACAGTTTGTACGCCTCGTCGGCCTGGTCGAGCTGCCAGCGATGCGTGAACAGTTTTTCGACATCGATGCCGCGATCGGCGATGAACTGGGCGCATTCGGCCTGGCCCATCTGCGAGAAGGTCCATGATGCAACGATCGTCAATTGTTTGCGCAGCATGTCGGGACTGACATCGATCGTGACGTTGTTGCGCTCGCCGACAAAGCAGGTCGTGCCCCACACCTTTGTCGCGCGCACCGCGGAGATGCGGCCCTCGGGCTGGCTCGACGTATCGAGCGTGAATTCGGCCCCATAGCCGTGCGTCAAATCCTTGATCGCCCCGACGGGGTCGTTCGAGCGCGGGTTGACGATCTCGTCGGCGCCGAACTCCTTGGCGCGGTTGAGCCGCTCCTCGCTGACATCAAGGGCGATGACGCGTGCGCCCATCGCCTTGGCGAGCTGCGTCGCCGACAGCCCGACCGGTCCCTGACCGAAGATCGCGATCGTGTCGTTGCCCGACAGCCGGATGCGGCGCAGCGCGCCGTAGGCCGTGCCGGTGCCGCACGAGATCGCCGCGCCGGCTTCGAAGGACAGTTCGTCGAGCAGCGGCACCAGCGTAAACGCCGGCACCTTCAGGTATTTGGCGTGCCCGCCATGGGCGTTGTTGCCGTACACCGCGACCGGCACTTCCTGGCAGAGCTGCGACCAACCAGAGCGGCAATGGTTGCACACGGTGCAGCCTTTGTAGTGATGCACCATGACGCGCTGGCCGATTTTGGCCTGCACCTCGGGGACGCCGGGGCCGACCGCGGCGACGATGCCGCACGGCTCGTGCCCGGCGATGACCGGCTCGGTGGCAACCGGCAACCCGCCGATCGACTCGCCGCCTTTTTGCCGGCGATACTGGTGCAGATCGCTGCCGCACATGCCCGATGCCTTCATCTCGACGACGACCTCGCCCGCGCCGGGGGTCGGGTCGGGAAACTCCATCAGATCGAGCTGGCGGTCGCCCAAGAACACCACGCCGCGCATTGTCTCCTCCTCGGCTGACACCCCGGTCCCCGAACGTTAGCATGACACCGGCAGCCACGGCAGACGCAATCGCCCGATGCGAGTTCTCATCCTTTTCGCGCACCCCCTCGCCGACAGTTTTGCGGCGTCGTTGCACCGCGCGGTCGTCACGCAGTTGCGGCGGGGCGGCCACGAGGTCGACGATTGCGATCTTTATGGGGAAGGGTTCGATCCGGTGCTAAGCGCCGCCGAGCGGCGCGCCTACAACACGCCGTCGCCCGATCTGTCGGGGGTCGCAGGGCATGTTGCCCGCCTCAAGGCGGCCGACGCACTGGTGCTGTGCTTTCCGACCTGGTGGTACGGCATGCCGGCGATCCTGAAAGGGTATTTCGACCGGGTCTGGGCCAATAATGTGGCGTTCACCCTGCCCGAGGGCGGCGGTGCGATCCGCCCGGCGCTGACCAACATCAAAAAGATCGCGGTCGTGACGACCTACGGCGCGCCGTGGTGGTTCATCCGCCTGGTGCTGCCCGACCCGTCGCGCGCCATCATCATGAATGGTCTTGGCCGGCTGTGCGGACATGGGCCGCGGCGCTGGCTCGCGCTGTACAATATCGACGGCGCGAGCGAAGCCCAGCGCGCTGCCTTTCTCGCCCGCGTCGAGCGCGAATTCGCCCGGTTCTGACCGGCGCGCCGACTGTTGCGCGTGCGCTTTGGAGATTGTGCTGGTTCTCTCAAAACTTGTACCAGGGGTTTAGTAAGGTCGAAAGTCTCTCATTATGACCGAGGATTGCACCGGGCAAATTCGGACTCTCTACCAGCAGGCCTTTCGCGAGTTCGGCGCGCGTGCGCTCTGGAACAAGCGCCTTCTGGAGAACCCGACCGCCGAGGATGCGCTTGTGATCGCGCGCGCTCTGCGGATCGAGGGCGACCCCGAGGCCCGCAGACTGGCGGAACGGATCGAGCAGGCCTGCCGTGCCGCTATCTGAAATCCAGATCGAGATTCTCCGCCTCCTGGCCTCGCATCGCGATCCCGAGAGCTATGTCGCCGGGGCGACGCCGCTCAACCGGGATACGGCGCGCTATTCCGAGGATATCGATGTTTTTCACGATCGCGAGGAACGCGTCGCCGCGGCGGCGCTGGCTGATGCCGAGACATTGACCGCTGCCGGATACAACGTTTCCTGGCTGCGGCAATTGCCGCTGATCTACACCGCCGAAGTGAATCGAAGGGATGCCGCCACGCGGCTCGAATGGGTGGCGGACAGCGATTACCGGTTTTTCCCGACCGTGCGGGACGACGAATTCGGGTACGTGCTGCATCCGGTGGATCTGGCTATGAACAAGGTCATGGCCGCAGCCGGAAGGCGCGAGTTGCGCGACATCGTCGATCTGGTAACGATCCATGAGACCATTTTACCGCTCGGCCCCGTGATCTGGGCAGCGGTCGAAAAATCGCCCGGCTTTACGCCGGAAGGGCTGATCGCCGAAATTCGCCGCAATGCCCATCATCCGGCAGCCGAGTGGCGCGCCTTGCAAAGCCGTGATCCGCTCGACCCCAAAGATGTCACGGCGCGGTTGCGAACAGCGCTTGACGATGCCGAGGCGTTTGTCGCGCGCATGCCGACCGACAGATTGGGATTGCTCTTTCTCACAGGCGGCGAGGTGGTACAGCCCGACCCCGACCGCCTGAGCGAATACCAGACCCATGCCGGTCGGCGGCAGGGCCAATGGCCGAGCAGTCCGGACATTGCCGCCGCGATGCTCGATCGGTACGTCAGGAGGCCGAATCCGTGAGATTGTTTCGTACCGGTCGCGTCGGTCGAAGCGCCTGCCCGGTCTACCCGTTCGGGTGGACCGGATCGACCCAGCGCACCTCTTCCGGTTTTTCGACCGGTTCGATATCGAGATTGACGACGACGTTTTCGTTGTCGCTGCGCACCAGCACGCATTCCAAGGTCTCGTCGGTCAGCGCGTTGATTTCCTGGTGCGGCACGTAGGGCGGCACAAAGATGAAATCGCCGGGGCCGGCCTCGGCGACATATTCGAGATGATCGCCCCAGCGCATCCGGGCGCGGCCTTTGATGACATAGATGACGCTTTCGAGCGCGCCGTGATGATGCGCTCCGGTTTTCGCGTTCGGATGAATCTTGACCGTGCCGGCCCAGATCTTCTTGGCGCCGGCGCGCGCAAAATTGATCGCGGCGGCGCGGTCCATCCCCGGGGTCTGCGCCGTGTTCGGGTCGAGCTGGTCGCCGGGGATCACCTTGATCCCGTGAATTTTCCAGTCGATCGCGCCGTGCTCGTGCTGTTCGTTCATGTTGTCTGGTCCGAAAAGGTGGATTGGCGGCAATCATAGCCGGAGGGCGGTGCGATTGACAGACGATATGTATAATTGCAGATATTAACATTCATATCTCGTAAATTATGGTCGCACACAGGCGATCGGGTGCTGCCCCGCCGCGGCGAGACGGCCGGCAGGGTATGCTGGGCTGTCCCGCCGCTGCTTGGTTACTGGTGACCGGTGAGTTTCAACAGGGCCAAGGCGGCGGCGAAAATTCCGAAAACCAATCCGATCAGCTGAACCGTGGTCGGCGTCTGCGACAGCCTTCCCTTGATTTCGGCCACATCTAACTTCACGCCGAGCATATCCCGCTTTATCTCGCCAACATCCGCGAGCAGCCGCTTCAGATCGGTCTTGATCTCGCGCATGTCGGTTTCGAGGGTCGCGACCCGCCGTTCCATATCGGAAGGATGGGGTTGTCCCCCGTCGCCTTCAATCGGCCCGCGCTGATCGTCCATTCGCCCTCTCCGGCCGCATGGCCGGTCACGAAATCGTGACGCCGCTATCGACCGGGATCACCTGGCCGGTGACCATGCGCGATTCGTCGGAAGCGAGGTACAGCGCGCAATGAGCGATGTCCTCGGGTTCGATCAACCCCACGAGGTGCGAGTCGGCGAGCTTTTGCAGATTCGTATTGCCGGCGACCAACTGCTTGACGCGCTCGGTCATCGTGGCCGACGGGGCGATCGCGTTGACCCGCACCTTTTGCGGCGCGTAGGCGACGGCCAGCGAGCGCGTGATCGCCGCGATCCCACCCTTCGCCGCCGTATAGCAGTCGCGCCCGGCCACCCCCATCAGCGCGACATTCGAACTCATATTGATGACCGAGCCGCCGCCCGCTTTCGCGATCTCGGGGATGCCAAAGCGGCAGCCGAGAAACGTGCCGAACAGGTCGAGCTTGATCGCGCGCCAGAACTCTTCCAACGGCGCCTCGACGGCGGTGTTGTCGGCAGCCGTCGAGCCGCCGGCATTGTTGTGGAGAATGTGCAGCGCGCCGAATTTATCGACAGCCTCGCGGATCGCGCGCGCGATACTATCCGGGTCGGTCACGTCGGCGCGGATCGCGATCGCGCCGTTGCCGGCGAGATGCGCGGTCTCCTCGCCGCTCGTCCCGTCGATCTCGGCGATGACGACGCGCGCGCCCTCGCGCGCAAACAGCAGCGCCGTCGCGCGCCCGATGCCGGTCCCCGCGCCGGTGATAAACGCCACCTTGCCGTCGAGCCTAGCCATTGCCGCAACCCTCCCGAACCCGCCTCGGCGCGCCTTTCGCCTTGCCATCCTGGCGGTCCGATTATATTTGTATGCCATGAAACTCCGATAGGGTCGGCTGTGGCGACGATCGCTCGCCGGACCGGTTGTTCGAGTGGGCCCGGCGGCCCACTTTTTCTTTGTGGATTTGCCTCGACCGACCTCCTCCGGCGCGGGGACGGTCGCGGCGAGAAGGGAATGGGACGCGGTTGGCGATCGACCCGAACGAGATTGCCCGGATCATCGAACCCTCGCTCGACGCGATGGGCTACCGTCTCGTGCGGCTGATGCAGACCGGCGGGTTGCGGCGGCCGACCTTGCAGGTCATGGCCGAGCGCCGAGACGACGCGCCGATGACCGTCGAGGACTGCGCCGAGATCAGCCGCGCGGTCTCGGCGCTGCTCGATGTCGCCGACCCGATCGCGGGCGCCTATATGCTCGAAGTCAGCTCGCCCGGCATCGACCGGCCGCTGGTCCGCCCGGAGGATTACGACCGTTTCGCCGGGCTGGAGGCGCGCATCGACCTGTCGGCCCCGCTCGATATTGCAGGCCAGGGCGGCCGCAAGCGGTTTCGCGGCCGCGTCCTCGGGCGCGACGGAGACCATATCCGGGTCGCCGTCGAGGGCAGCGAGGTGCGCCTCCCGTTGGACGCGATCACAAGGGCGAAACTTGTCCTGAACGACGAATTGCTCGCGCTGGCGGCGCGCAAGCCCGGCCAGACGCACTGATGAACCGATAACCAGACGTGCCGCTCTGACGCACGGTTGATCGACGGAAGCACGATGGAAAGCACCACCACCTACGCCCGCCCCGAACTGTTGCAGGTCGCCGATACGGTCGCCCGCGACAAAGGCATCGACAAGGACGAGGTCCTCGAAGCGATGGAGCAGGCCATCCAGAAGGCCGGGCGCTCGAAATACGGTCAGGAATACGATATCCGCGCCGAGATCGACCGCCGCAGCGGCGAGATCCGGCTGTTGCGCTTTCGCGAGGTCGTCGACGAGGTCGAGAACGACGCGACGCAGATCCCGCTCGCGGCCGCCAAACGCCTCAACGCCGAGGCCGAGATCGGCGATTTCATCACCGATCCGCTGCCGCCGATCGATTTCGGCCGCATCGCGGCGCAGACCGCAAAGCAGGTCATCGTGCAGAAGGTGCGCGACGCCGAGCGGCAGCGGCAATACGCCGAGTTCAAGGACCGCATCGGCGAGATCGTCAACGGCCTGGTCAAGCGGGTCGAATTCGGCAATGTCGTCGTCGATCTCGGCCGCGCCGAGGCGATGCTGCGACGCGACGAATTGCTGCCGCGCGAGAGCTTCCGCCAGGGCGAGCGGGTGCGCGCCTATGTCTTCGACGTGCGCCAGGAGACCCGCGGCCCGCAGATCTTTCTGTCGCGCACGCGCCCCGAGTTCATGGCCCGGCTGTTTGCGCAGGAAGTGCCGGAAATCTACGACGGCATCATCGAGATCAAATCCGTCGCGCGCGACCCCGGCAGCCGGGCCAAGATCGCCGTCATCTCGCGCGACAGCGGCATCGACCCGGTCGGCGCCTGCGTCGGCATGCGCGGCAGCCGTGTGCAGGCCGTGGTCGGCGAGTTGCAGGGCGAGAAGATCGACATCATCCCGTGGTCGTCCGACCCGGCGACCTTTGTCGTCAACGCGCTGGCCCCGGCCGAGGTCAGCAAGGTCGTCATGGACGAGGAGCAGCGCCGCATCGAGGTCGTGGTGCCCGACGACCAGTTGAGCCTGGCGATCGGCCGGCGCGGGCAGAATGTACGGCTCGCCTCGCAGCTCACGGGATGGGATATCGACATCCTGACCGAGGCCGAGGAATCGGAGCGGCGCACCGAGGAATTCCGCAGCCGCAGCCAAATGTTTATCGACGCGCTCGACATCGACGATGTCATCGCCCATCTGCTGGTCACGGAGGGTTTCGGCTCGCTCGAAGAAGTGGCTTATGTCGCGATCGAGGATCTGGCCGGGATCGAGGGTTTCGACGAGGAGATCGCGGCCGAGCTTCAGGAACGCGCGCGCTATGCGCTGGAACGGCGCGACCGCGAGTACGAGGAGCGCTACCGCCGGCTTGGTGTCGAGGACGATCTGGCCTCGCTCGAAGGCTTGACCCCCGGCATGCTGGTGACATTGGGCGAGAATGGCATCAAGACCCTCGACGACTTCGCCGGGCTGGCCGGCGACGAGCTGGTCGAGATGCTCGGTGGTTCCGACAAAGGCGGCGCGGCGCTCGAACCGGACGAAGCCAATGCGCTGATCATGGACGCCCGCGAGCGCGCCCATTGGTTCGAGGAGGCGGAAGCCGGCGAGAGCGCGGCGGCCGAGGCGATAAAGGAGTAGAGGCAACGGCGTTTCTCTCGGACCACGAAGAGCCGGAGGCTGCGGCGGACGGGACGGCGAGCGCCGCCTCGCCGCAGCGTCGCTGCATCGCGACCGGAGAGGTGCGTGATCGCGCCCGGCTGCTGCGCTTTGTCGTCGGACCCGACGGGACGGTCGTGCCCGATATCGACGAGCGGCTTCCCGGACGGGGTTTGTGGTTGACGCCGTGCCGGGATATAGTCGATCGGGCGGTCGCGAAACGCGCCTTCGCGCGCGCGGCGCGCCGGCCTGTGTCGGTGTCTTCCGACCTCGCGGACCGGTTGGAAAATCTGCTGGCCCGGCGCTGTGTCGACTCGCTTGGGCTCGCCAGACGGGCCGGGCTGGCGGTCGCCGGGTTCGATCGGGTTTGCGACGCGGTACGGCACGGACGCGCCGCGCTGTTGTTATGCGCGCGGGACGGTGCGGAAGGCGGGCGGCGAAAGCTGGCCGAGTTGGGACGCGGCCTGCCCTGCGCCGAAACCCTCACGGCGACCGAGCTTGGCGCGGCATTCGGCCGCGACCGGATCGTGCACGCGGCGGTAGGCGGCGGAAAGCTGTGCCGGCGGCTGCTTGCCGATCTGGACAAGCTGGCCGGGTTGCGCGTCGCCGGGCCGAGTGGATCGGCCGCATTAAAAGACGGTTTGAAGCCGGAGGCTCCGGCGCAAGATAAGGACGGTACCGAAGCGCATGACTGAAGCGAACGAACACGACGCCAACGAGCACGAGCAGAAGCGTTTGACGCTGCGTTCCGGCGGCACGTTGGGGCTGCGCCGCCCGGCCGAGACCGGGCAGCAGGTGCGCCAGAGCTTCTCGCACGGCCGCTCGAAGGCGGTAACCGTCGAGGTTCGCAAGAAGCGCGCCGTGGCACCTGGTACGGCGGAACCCGGCCGCGGCGAGCCGCCAGCCCCGCCTGCCGCCCGCGCGCAGCCGGCCGCGCCTTCGGCCCCTTCCGGCCGTGGCGCCGCCCGTCCGGCCGGTGGCGGTCGCACACTGACCGCCGCCGAGCATGCGACCCGTGTGCGCGTCCTGCAGGACGCACGCAAGGCCGACGAGGAGGCGCGCCGCCGCGCCGCGCTCGCCGAAGCCGATCGCCGGCGCCAGGAGGAGGAGCGCGCCGCCGAAGAGGCGCGCCTGCGGGCCGAGGAAGAGGCGCGCCGCAAGGTCGAGGAGGAAAAGGCGCGCCGCAAGGCCGAGGAAGACGCGAAACAGCGCGCCGCCGAGGAGGAGGCCCGCCGCAAGGAGGAAGAAGCCCGCCGCGAGGTCGCCGAGCGCGCCGGCAAGGCCGCCGCCGCCAAGGTCGCCGCGCTCACCGCCGCCGGCAAGATGGCGGCTCCGGCCGTCGAGGCGGGAGAGGAAGAGGAGGCGCCGGCCGTCGCGCGGCCCGGTCGTCGCCCGGATGTGAAGCGTCCGGCCGCCCCGGTGCGGCGCACCGACGACCAGCGCCGCCGCGGCAAGCTGACCGTGACGCGCGCCCTCGACGAGGACGCCGGCGAGCGCACCCGCAGCCTCGCCTCGGTCCGCCGTGCCCGCGAGCGCGAGCGCCAGCGCATGCTGCGGCGGGATCAGACCAAGATCGTGCGCGACGTGGTCATCCCCGAGACGATCACGATCCAGGAACTGGCCAACCGCATGGCCGAGCGCGGCGCCGACGTGATCAAGGCGCTGATGCGCATGGGCGTGATGGCGACGATCAACCAGACCATCGACGCCGACACGGCCGAGCTGATCGTGACCGAATTCGGCCACCGTCTGCGCCGTGTTTCCGAGTCCGATGTCGAGATCGGGCTGCGCGGCGAACCCGACGAACCGGATATGCTGGAGCCGCGCGCCCCGGTCGTCACAATCATGGGGCATGTCGATCATGGCAAGACCTCGCTGCTCGACGCGATGCGGCAGACCGACGTGGCCGGCGGCGAGGCCGGCGGCATCACGCAGCACATCGGCGCCTACCGCGTAACCTTGGCGGACGGCAAGCAGATCACCTTTATCGATACGCCGGGCCACCAGGCCTTTACCGCAATGCGCGCGCGCGGCGCCAATGTCACCGATATCGTCGTGCTGGTCGTCGCCGCCGATGACGGGATCATGGAGCAGACAGTCGAGGCGATCCGTCACGCCAAGGCGGCCGATGTTCCGATCATCGTCGCGATCAACAAGATCGACCGGCCGGACGCGCGGCCCGACCGGGTCCGCCAGGAATTGTTGCAGCACGAGCTGGTCGTCGAGGAACTCGGCGGCGAGGTGCTCGATGTCGAGGTATCGGCGCTGAAAAAGACCAATCTCGACAAATTGCAGGAAGCGATCCTGCTGCAGGCCGAATTGCTCGACCTGAAGGCGAACCCGGAGCGCACGGCCGAGGGGGTCATCCTCGAAGCCAAGCTCGACCGCGGCCGTGGTCCGGTTGCGACGGTTCTGGTGCAGCGCGGTACGCTGGATGTCGGCGATATTTTCGTCGCTGGCGGCGAATGGGGCCGGGTGCGCGCGCTGATCGACGAGCGCGGGCAGTACCTGGAGGAGGCCGGTCCTTCGACGCCGATCGAGGTGCTCGGGTTCAACGGTCTGCCGCTCGCCGGCGATGATTTTGTCGTTGTCGAGAACGAGAGCCGGGCGCGCGAGATCGCCGATTTCCGCCAGCGCCGCAAGCGCGATACGGCTGCGGCGGCCGGCGGGCGCGGCACGCTCGAACAGATGTTCTCGAAGATCGCGGCCGGCGGGGCCAAGGAGCTGGCCGTCGTCGTCAAGGGCGACGTGCAGGGTTCGGTCGAGGCGATCGTCGCCTCGCTCGAAAGAATCTCGACCGACGAGGTCGCAGTCCGGGTGCTGCATTCCGGGGTCGGCGGCATCACCGAAAGCGATGTCATCCTCGCCAAGGCAACCGGCGCGCTGATCATCGGGTTCAACGTGCGCGCCAATCAGCAGGCCCGCGAACTGGCGCAACGCGATGCGGTCGAGATCCGCTACTACGCGATCATTTATGACCTGATTGATGATGTACGCTCTGCCCTGTCCGGCATGCTGTCGCCGACCCTGCGCGAGCGTTTCCTCGGCAACGCCTCTATCCGCGAGGTCTTCAACATCACCCGCGTCGGCAAGGTGGCCGGCTGCATGGTGACCGAGGGCGTCGTGCGGCGCGGCGCCAAGGTCCGCCTGCTGCGCGACAATGTCGTGATCCACGAAGGCTCGCTGAAGACGCTGAAGCGCTTCAAGGACGAGGTCCGCGAGGTGCGCGAAGGCTACGAATGCGGCATGGCCTTTGAGAATTACGAGAACATCCAGGTCGGCGATGTCATTGAATGCTTCGAGATGGAAGAGATCGCCCGGACGCTGTGAGCTGTGAATCGGGCGCTCCCTGCCGCCTGCGCCTCTCGGGATCGCCAGCGTCTCGCCGGCTGCCGGCCGGAGGCCGGCGGTCCGCACTCCGGTATTGCAGGGCGCGGGCTGCGCGACGCGCGGCCCGCCCTCTCGCCGACCGGCTCCCCCGGTGCCGCTGAGATCGGTCCGAAGCGCTACTACCCGGTCCTGCCTACCTGCTGCGGCTCCGGAAAACCGACGAGCGGGGCGAACAGCGTGCGCAGACCGCCCGGCGTGAGAATGCTGAGCGGGTTGACCGCGACCTCCGGGTCGGATGCCGCGCCGCTGAGCTGGAAATCGGCCGCGAAGAGACCCTGCGACCCGCCCAACGCCGCGCCGATCACCGGAACCTTGCCGGGCAGCGAATTCAGCGCGTAGGCCGGAGCGAGAGTGCCGTTCAGCTGCATCCGGTCGCGCTCGGTATCGATCCAGCCCGCCGCGGTGACCCCGATCGACTCGCCGTATGCCAAAGCATTCTCGATCGACACGACGCCATCACGGTAGATAAGGTCGCCGCGCAACGTGCTGAACGGCAGGCCGGAGCCGGACAGCGCGCTCGCGATGCCGGTCAGCGAAGGCAGCGACAGCACGCGCAGCGCGGTCGAGGAATTCTTGACGGTGTAGTCCTTACCTTCGAGATGAGCCCGCAGAACCTGCTTGCCGTCTTCCCGCATCAGCTGTCCATCCATTCGCAGCCGTCCGCCCTCTACAGTGTCGGTGATATCGAGCAGCTTCAGCATCGCGCCGAGATCGTCGGATTGAACCATCACAGGCTGACCGCCGCTCTCCTCGCCAAGCCGCAGCCACAGGGCGCCGCCGCCTGCGTATTGCGCGTCGATCTGCGCCGACCGCCAGTCCCCGCCGTCCCACAGAAGGCTGGCGGCGACCTGGCGCAGCTCGCGGCGGGGACCGAGCAGCAGCCGGCCGATGCGGGTATTGACCGCCAGCGGCGGCAATCGATCGGCGGCGTCGGATCGGATCGCGGCGGCACCGCCGGAATCTTTCAGCAGGTGTCCCGCATCGAGTACCGCGGCGTGAATGTCGGCGCGCCACCCTCCGGCCGGGCGGCGCACGACCGTTCCGGCGAGATCGCTGTCACCGAGCGTCAGGCGGTGGATGTCGATCTGTTCGACCGTCTTGCCGTCCGCGGTAAAGCGGCCGCTGAGTACGGCGTGCAGACCGGGCGCCTGCGCGTCGATCCTTCGGACCCGCGAAATTCCATCATTGTCGAGGTCGAGGATCACCCGCGCCGTGCCGGCGCTTCCCGGCAGTTTTTTCCAGCCGGTCTCCGGCAGGCCCAGCGCGGCATCGCGCAGGTCGAGCAGGATGTCGGCCTCGCCCCGGTTTCCGGCGAACTCGGTATAGCGTGCATCAATCGCGACCGGCCCGCCGAACCGCTCCGGCGCGATCTCGATACCAAGACGCCGCCGCGCCGTGTCGTCGAGCGAAGCCGCGACCCGATAGCGCGCTCTGGGTCCTTTTTTCACGTGAAACAGCAGCTCGGAGTCGAGCCGCACCGGTACATCCGCAAAACGGGCAGTGCCGTGCAGCCGCGCCCCCGGTTTGTCGATCGCCAGCGCGAAATCGCCGTCGCTGATGTCGCGGTCGAGCGCGGCGCCGGCGATGCCGACCCCGGCGAGCCTCGCCTCGACCTTGTATTCGACTTGCGCCAGCTTCAGCGCATCGAGCAGCGGCAATCGGAAATGCAGCCGCGTTTCGACCTGGCCGGTGACCTTGGCCGGATCGACGCCGATATCGCGTGCGTAGCCGAGCGGTTTGGCGTCGATGATGTCGAGCACGTCGCGCAGCGGTCCCGCGACCGGCAGATCGACCGTAAGCCATTCGACATCCTGCCCGAGTTCGGTCAGAAGCAGCGCACCGCCGGTCACCCGCAGCCCGCGCAGCCAGCCCTCGGTCGGCGTGAATTCCAGCCGGTCGCTGTCGAAAACCGCGCGCCCGCCGACCTTGCGGACCGGCTCCAGACCCTTCAGATAAGTGGCGGTCACGTCGCGATACCGCAGCGTCCCGGAAGCTTGTGCAACGACAGCCGTGCGCGCCGCCGGGTCGAGGTCGATCGCAAGCTGCACCGAGGCTTCGTCGAGCACGCCGTCATGGACGTTCGCAAGAACCCAGCGCCGCCCGCCGGGGCTGAACAAAGCCGGCCACAACTCGCCGAGCCGCGCCGCCGGGATATGCTTCAGGGTGGCCGTAACGCCCGCTTTGACTGGCGCATGCGGGCGTCCCTCAATGGCGGCCGCGATCCGCTCGGCGGCGATACCGGGCATGACGGCGGCGATCGCCAGCTCGCCGCCGCCGCCGAGATCGAGGCGCAGCGTGTCGAGCCGCAGCTCCCGACCCTCCGGGTCATAGACGGCGCGCAGTTCCCCGCCCCCGATCGCGATCCCGCCATTAGGCAGCAGCTCGCTGCGCAGCCTGCCGTTGCCGATCGCGATATCGAGGCGGGCGGCCTCGGCCGTAACGGCATCCAGATCGATCCGCATCTGCAATCTGCCGGACAGCGCCGCCTCGACCTGCCGCAGCGGCGCCAGTTCGGGAACCGGCGCCGGGAGGTCGGCGGGAAGCACGCCGTCGAGCGACAGATCGAGATCGAGATTTCGGCTTGCCGCGGCGTAGCGGAAGACGGCGCGCAGCTCGGGCCGGCTGGCGCCGAGCGGCATCGCCAGCGAGATGTCGCCGCTGATGCGGTCGGGGCCGCGCTCGATCGCGATATCGACCGGATCGGCGCGCCATGTCAGCCCGCTGCCCTCGTCGTCGATCAGAACCGTCGCGCCGCGGATCGCGACCCGTCGCGGCAGCGCCGCCGCCGGATCGCCCTCCGCCGGCCGCAGCAGACGGTCGAGCGCGACCGGACCGGCAGAATCGGCGCCCGGCTCGGAGGGCGCGAGGTCGATCGACACCGCGCCACCGGCATCGCGACGCAGATGCACGACCGGCTTTTCGACGATCAGCGAGGTCGGCTCGACCCGGCCTTGCAGCAGCGGGCCGAGCGCGAGGCTCATCGCCGTCTGCGGCAGGCTCGCCAGCCTCGTGCCGTCGGGGGCGGCGAGACGGACATTGTCGGCGCGCAGATCGACCCGGTGCGCCGGAAGATCGATCCCGAGCCGCATGCCCGACAGCGTCACGTCGATCCCGATCCCGGCGCGATCGAGCGCAGCCTCGACATAGGGGGCCAGAAAATCCAGCGCGACCGGGCCTTGCGCCAGCCGCCATGCAGCGACCGCCAGAACCAGGCTCAGCGCAGCGGCCAACGCCCCGCCCCAGCGCAGCAGGCGCTGCGCGCTGTGCGCGAGATGCCGCGCCGCTTCGCGATAAACCGACGGCTGCTTGGGGCGGGACGGAGCCGATTTCTCGGCGACAACCCGCAAAGACGGCCGACGTGCAGGTGCCGGAAGCCAAAACGCCGCGCGGCTTTTGTCGGGATCGTGCGGTGAGGCTGTTATCGGATCTCTCCGCGAATGGGAGCCGTTTGCCCGACCCCGCCGACCCCCGGCTGCTCGAACTGGGCGTGTCCGCCTGGAACGCCGCGCTCACCGAGACCGGTGACGCGAACCGCGCCGCCCATGCCCGCGCCTGGAGCGGCACGCCGGAGGGCCGGCAGCTGCTGGCAGCGCTGTTCGGCAACAGTCCCTTCCTCGGCGGGGTCGCCGTCGCCGAGTGGGATTTTCTGACCCGGCTGATCGACGACGGGGCCGACCCCCCGTTCGAGGCGATACTCGCCCGCATCGAGCGCCGGGAGGACAGCGGCGAGGATCGCACATCGCTGATGCGCTCGCTGCGTATCGCGCGCCGCCGGATCGCGCTGCTCGCCGCTGTCGCCGAGCTGGCCGGACTCTGGTCGCTCGAGACCCAGATAGCGGCGCTGAGCCGTTTCGCCGACGCCGCGATCGGGGCCGCATTGCGGCACCTGCTGCGCGCGCTGGCCGCGACCGGTGCGCTCGCCCCGGTCGATCCTTCCGACCCGGAACCGGGCAGCGGGCTGATCGTGCTCGGTCTCGGCAAGCTCGGCGGCCGGGAGCTGAACTATTCGAGCGATATCGACCTGATCCTTCTGCATGACCCGGCGAGCCCGGCGGCGCCCCCGAGAGACCGGGCGCAGTCGCTGTTCGGCCGCGTCGCGCGCGATCTCGTGCGCATTCTCGACGAGCGCACCGGTGATGGCTATGTTTTTCGCACCGATCTGCGGCTGCGCCCCGACCCGCGCTCGACACCGCTGGCGATTTCGGTTCCGGCGGCGCTGACCTATTACGAGACCGTCGGACAGAACTGGGAACGCGCGGCGCTGATAAAAGCGCGGCCGGTGGCCGGCGATCTTGTCGCGGCGCGGCATTTTCTCGCCGAGTTGCAGCCGTTCGTCTGGCGCCGGAACCTCGATTTCGCCGCGATCCAGGATATCCATTCGATCAAGCGGCAGATCCAGGTGCACAAGGGCGGCGGCCGAATCGCGGTCGAGGGGCACGACATCAAGACCGGACGCGGCGGCATCCGCGAGATCGAGTTCTTCGCCCAGACGCAGCAGCTTATCTGGGGCGGTCGGGTTCGCGCGCTGCGGGTCGGCCCGACCGGCGCGGCATTGCGCGCGCTGGCTGCGACCGGACGCATCGACGCCGCGACTTCCGATACGCTGATCGACCATTACCGCTTTCTGCGCCGGATCGAGCACCGGCTCCAGATGGTCGAGGACGCGCAGACGCATCGCCTGCCGACCGACCGCGCCGGGATCGCGCGGCTCGCGGTATTTCTCGGCTACCAGGACCCCGATGCCTTTGTGACCGAACTCCGCGCCCGGCTCGGTGCGGTCGAGAGATATTACGCCGAGTTGTTCGAGGAGGCGCCGAGCCTGGCCGGTCCCGGCAACCTCGTCTTCACCGGCACCGAGGACGATCCCGAGACATTGGCGACGCTGGCGCGGCTCGGCTTCGCGGAGCCGGCGCAGGTCGCCTCGATGGTGCGCGGCTGGCACCACGGCCGCATCCGCGCGACGCGCAGCCAGCGGGCGCGCGAGATCCTGACCGAATTCGTACCGGAATTGCTGCGCGTATTCGGCGGCACCGCCAACCCCGACACCGCGATCCTGCGCTTTGACCGATTCCTGTCGCAGCTCCCGGCCGGGGTACAGCTCTTTTCGCTGTTTCACGCCAATCCCGGCCTGTTCTCGTTTGTCGCCGACATCATGGCCGAGGCGCCGCTGCTCGCGGAAAGTTTGGCGCATCGTCCGGCGCTGCTCGACGCGGTGCTGACGGCCGAGTTTTCCGCCCGCCTGCCCGGACGCGACGGGCTGGCCGAGGATCTCGCCGCGCTGCTCGCGGGGGCGCGCGATTTCGAGGAGACGCTCGATCTGCTGCGGCGCTGGACCAACGAGCGCCGGTTTCAGGTCGGGGTGCAATTGTTGCGCCGCATGATCGACGGCACCGATTTCGGCGCCGCGCTCGCCGATATCGCCGATGCCGGTCTCGCGGCGCTGTTGCCGGCGGTCGCCGCCGATTTCGCGCGCGCCCATGGCGAGGTGCCGGGCGGCGCCTTTGCGGTCGTCGCGATGGGACGGCTCGGCAGCCGCGAGATGACCCTCGCCTCCGATCTCGACCTGCTCCTGCTCTACGACGCGCCCGAAGACGCTTCCGGCTCGACCGGTCCGCGCCCGCTCGCGGTTTCGACCTATTACGCGCGGCTCAGCCAAAGACTGATCTCGGCGATCACCGCCCCGACCGCCGAGGGGCGGCTGTACGAGGTCGATATGCGGCTGCGGCCGTCCGGCGAAAGCGGACCGATTGCGTCGAGCCTGTCGGCCTTCGCGCAATACCAGCGTGATTCGGCCTGGACCTGGGAGCACATGGCGCTGACCCGCGCCCGGCCGATCGCCGGCGATCCAGCCCTGTGCGAGCGTGTCGCCGCCGCGATCCGGACGGCGCTGACCCGCAAGCGCGACCCGGAGCGGCTGCTTCTCGACGTCGCCGATATGCGCCGACGCATCGCCGATGCCCATCCGGCGCCGTCCCCGTGGGATTTGCGCCACCGCGCCGGCGGGCTGGTCGATCTCGAATTCACCGTGCAATACCTGCTGCTGCGCGAGGCGGCCGATGAGCAGTCGGGGGGACGGCCCGACCTGCTGCGCCGCGACCCGGCTGAGGCGATCGCGGTGCTCGGGGCGGAAGGCGTGCTGCCGCCGCAAGCCGCGCGCGAATTGGGCGAGGCGCTGAGCCTGTTGCGGCACCTGCGCGCGCTGCTGGCGCTGTTGTTCGACGGGGTGCCGAACGCGGCGATGCTAGCCGGGCCAACCGGCGCAACCCCGACCGGCGCAACCCCGACCGGCGCAACACTGGCGCGCTGCGCCGGCGCGATTGACTTCGCCCGGCTCGACGGCGATATGACGGCGGCCTGCGAGCGGGTGCGGGATTGGTACGAGCGGCTGGTCGCCAAGCCGGCCCGAAAGCTGGCGGAACGCGGCGCGGGCGACGAGACGGGGGGAGGAAGAGCGAAATGAGCGTTGCGGTCGGCGACCAGGCTCCCGATTTCACATTGCCGACCGACGGCAACGGGTCGGTGACGCTGTCGGAGCTGCGCGGCAGGCCGGTCGTGCTGTATTTCTATCCGAAGGACGACACCTCGGGCTGCACCGCCGAGGCCTGCGGCTTTCGCGACGCGTTTCCGGATTTCGGCAGAACCGGCGCCGTGGTTATCGGCGTGTCGCGCGATCCTGTGAGCGCGCACGACAAATTCAAGCAGAAGCACGCGCTGCCGTTCATCCTCGCCTCGGATCAGGCGGGCGAGGTTACCGAGCGCTACGGCGTCTGGGTCGAGAAAAGCATGTACGGCCGCAAGTACATGGGCATCGACCGCAGCACGTTTCTGATCGACCGGGACGGCATCGTGCGCGGCGTCTGGCGCAAGGTCAAGGTCTCGGGCCATGTCGCGCAAGTGTTGCAGGCGGTGCAGGCGCTCTGACGAGCCGCGCGGAGCAGTCTGTCCCGGTTGGAAAAAAGACCGCCCGTGGGATGGGGACAATCACCGATCGGCACGGCGATCGCAACCAGCCGCCGGGTTCTGTTCCACCCAAGAGTCGGGCGGCTGGGCATTGTCCCAGCCTTGCATGTCTCATTTTTGAGCTTAAATCTATATCAACGACCATTGGCACCAGCGGCGCCGGTTCGCGGCGGCGCACGCGCCTGTTTGCCCAAGAAACCGGCGATGGGGAACACGTCTCGATGATACAAAACCCGGGGATACAAAACCCAGGGATGCAAGACCCGGGGCAGCCGCGAGCGGAGAACTGGGAGCGCCCGCGTTTCGCCCCCGCCGCGACCGAGGATCTGCTGCTCGGCAGCCATCGCTTGCGCGCGGCTTTTATGCAGACGCCGCTGCGTCATGTCGGGCGCGACGCGCCGCTGCTGCGCGCCGGGATGTCGGAACCGGCGGCGATCCTGATCCGCAGCGGATTTGCCTATCGCTCCTGCACAATGCCCGACGGCCGCCGCGCGATCCTGCGCGTTCTGGTGAGCGGCGATTTTGGCGGGCTGCACAATATCGTGCTGGCCCGCGCGATGGAGGACGTCTTCGGGGCCAACCGGGTCGGCTACCACCTGCTCGGCGCGGCTGCGTTGCGCGAACTGCTCCGCGACCCGTGCATTTCGATGTTTCTGCTGGCGCAGATCGCCGAGGCGCGCTGGCGCGCCGACCGGCTGACCGCGAGCATCGGGCGGCTCGACGCCCATGCCCGTCTCTGCGTGCTGCTGCTCGACATCCATGACCGGCTGCGGCAGCGGGAGCTGATCAACCGCCCCACCTTCAACCTGCCGCTGACCCAGGAGCAGATCGCCGACCATCTCGGGCTGACCCTCGTGCATGTCAACCGCACGCTGCGGCGGCTGCGCGAGGAAAGGATCGTGCTGGTCGAGCGCCAGGTCGTCATCATTCGGGATATCGAGCGGCTGCGCGAGCTGGCGCAGGGTCTGCCGCAACCGGCCGAATTCCCCGAGATGCCGGCAACACAAGAGCGCGTTCCGATCGCCCGGTTCGGGAATTAGGGCTTCACGGCGACGGTGCCGGTGGTGTAAGCCAGCACCATGCGGCGCCCGACCGGGGCCCGCCTGCTCCTCTCCGTGCATCGGAGAGCCTGTCGGGCGCGGACCGGGCGGCGCGTTGCCGCGTCATTTTCAGGAGCGAACATGCCGAGGGTCAGCTATACGGCACCGGCGACGGTGGACGAGGCCGTCAGGGCACTGGCCGGCGCCGCCGGTCAGGCGAGGGTTCTGTCGGGCGGGACCGATCTGTTGGTCCAGTTGAAGAGCGGGCGGCTCAAGCCCGAACTGATCGTCGATACCAAGCACATCCCCGGGATCATCGGGATCCGCGAGGAGGGCGACTATTTCGTGATCGGCGCCGCGACCCCGGGTGTGATGATCAGCGCCGACCAGCGGCTTGAACATGCCTGGCCCGGCATTGTCGAGGGGGTGGACCTGATCGGCTCGCAGCAGATCCAGGGTCGCGCCTCGATCGCCGGCAATCTGTGCAACGCCTCGCCGGCCGCCGACAGCGTGCCGCCGGTGATCGCCGCCCGCACGATCGCGGTCGTCGCCGGCCCGAACGGCAAGCGCGAGGTGCCGGTCGAGAACATCGTCACCGGGCCGGGCCGTACCTCGCTCGAAAAGGGCGAGTTTGTCGTCGAGTTCAGGGTCCCAAAGCCGAAGCCGCGCCAGTGCGACGCCTATCAGCGCTTTATCCCGCGCACCGAGATGGACATCGCGGTGGTCGGGGTTGCGGTCAACGTGACCCTGAACCCGGACGGCACCTGCGCCGATGCGCGCGTCGTGCTCGGCGCCGTCGCGCCGACCCAGCTCGTTGTCGAGGAAGCGGCGCGGGCGCTGATCGGCAACAAGCTCGACGACAACACGCTAAAGGCGCTCGACGCGGCGGCGCAGGCCGCCTGCAAGCCGATCACCGACAAGCGCGGCACGATCGAATACCGCACCAAGGTCGCCGGCGTGCTGGCGCGCCGGGTGGCGGCCCAGGCCTTCGAGCGCGCGGCGTCGCGCTGACACGTTTCGGGAGTTGTCTGAATGAGTAAGCATCACGTAACCACTGTCATCAACGGAGAGCCGGTCGAGTATCTGTGCGAGGCGCAGCAGACGATGCTCGACGTGCTGCGCGACGAACTCAACCTGACCGGCAGCAAGGAAGGCTGCGGCTCGGGCGACTGCGGCGCCTGCACGATCATCTGCGACGGCGAGATCGTCTGTTCGTGCCTGATGCTCGGCGTCGAGGCCGAGGGCCGCAAGATCACGACGATCGAGGGCGTCGCCGAGGGCGACACGCTGCACCCGGTGCAGCAGAAATTCCTCGAACACGCGGCGCTGCAATGCGGCTTCTGCACACCGGGGTTTATCGTCGCGGCCAAGGCGCTGCTCGACCACAACCCGAACCCGACCGAGGAAGAGACCCGCTACTGGCTGGCCGGCAATCTGTGCCGCTGCACCGGCTACGACAAGATCGTCCGCGCCGTGCTCGACGCTGCCGAGGTGGTGCGCGGCCAGCAGCGGCCCGGCGCCTAGACAAACCATACCCTCTCCCGCACCGCGGGAGAGGGGGGACCAAGCGCGAAGCGCTTGGTGGGTGAGGGTGCCGCCTCCGGCACCCTCACCCGCCTCGCTTTGCTCGGCACCCTCTCCCGCAGTGCGGGAGAGGGGCATGTGCCAGGGAGCAGATCGCATGACGTATCTCGATAAGGCGTCTCTGAAAATCGTCGGCACCAGGCCGATCCGTCCCGACGGGGTCGAAAAGGTCATCGGACGCGCCAATTTCGGCGCCGACATGACGATGCCGGGCATGGTGTGGGCCAAGATCAAGCGCAGCCCGCATGCCCACGCCCGGATCAAGGCGATCCACACGCAGAAGGCGCTGGCTCTGCCCGGCGTCAAGGCCGTCGTCACGGCGGCGGATTTTCCCGAGATCCCCTCCGAGGAAGCCTTTGTCGGCGAAGGGCCGATGAATTTCCGCGATCTGTCGCGCAACTGCATGGCGCGCGACAAGGCGCTCTATGAAGGCCACGCGGTCGCGGCGGTGGCGGCGACCGAGCCGTGGATCGCCGAGGAGGCGCTCGACCTGATCGAGGTCGAGTACGAGGTGCTGCCGCACGTCATCGATGTCGAGGACGCGATGCGGCCGGGCGCGCCGGTCCTGCACGACGATCTCTACACGCAGGGCGTCGATGAGAAACCGACCGCGCCGTCGAATGTCGCCAAGCGCGTCACCTTTGTGAAGGGCGATTTCGCGCAGGGCTGGCGCGAGGCCGAGGTCACGATCGAGCGCCGCTATACCAGCCAGCCGGTGCATCAGGCCTATATCGAGCCGCATGCCTGCGTCGTCTCGATCGCCCCCGACGGGCAGTGCACGATCTGGAGTTCGAGCCAGGGTCAGTTCATGGTGCGCGCCTACTGCGCCAAGCTGCTCGGCATCGACATGGCCAATATCCGCGCGATCCCGGCGGAGATCGGCGGCGGGTTCGGCGGCAAGACGCTGGTCTATCTGGAGCCGGTCGCGCTGGCGCTGTCGAAAAAGGCCGGTCGCCCGGTCAAGATCGTGATGAGCCGCGAGGAGGTGTTCCGCGCCACCGGACCGGCGGCCGGCGGTGTCTACGAGGTCAAGCTCGGCGCCAAAAAGGACGGAACGCTGGTGGCGGCCGAACTCGTCGTCAAGCTCCAGGCCGGCGCCTTTCCGGGTTCGCCGGTCGGACCGGCCTGCATGTGCGGTCTGGCGATGTACGACATCCCGAATGTCAATATCGTCGGCTACGATGTCGTCTCGAACCGGCCGAAAGTCGCCGCCTATCGCGCGCCCGGCGCGCCGAACTCGACCTTCGGCACCGAAAGCTGCATGGACGAGCTGGCCCGCGAGTTGAACATCGACCCGCTCAGGCTGCGCGAAATCAACGCCGCGACGGACGGCACCAAGGCCGCGCACGGGCCGACCTGGGCCAATATCGGCTATATGCAGACCGTCGAGGCGGCGAAGGCGCACGAGCATCTGAAGACCCGCCTCGGGCCGAACCAGGGGCGCGGCATCGCCTCGGGGTTCTGGTTCAATATCGGCGGCGAGTCGGCCGCCACCGTCCACATCAACGAGGACGGCACCGCCAGCGTCGTCGAGGGCAACCCCGATATCGGCGGCTCGCGCGCCTCGCTGGCGATGATGGCGGCCGAGGTGCTCGGCATCCCGTATGAACGGGTGCGCCCGATCGTCGGCGACACGGCGCAGGCCGGCTACTGCTTTCTGACCGGCGGCAGCCGGGTCACTTTTGCGACCGGTATGGCGGTGACGCAGGCGGCCGAAAAGGTCGTCGTCGAACTCAAGAAACGCGCCGCGATGATCTGGGACATCAGCCCCGAGGCGGTCGAGTGGAAAGAGGGGAAAGCCTACCCGGCCGGTCCGAACGCCGGCAGTTTCGAGCCGCTGTCGCTTCAGGAGATCGCAGTGAAGGCCGGACGTACCGGCGGCCCGATCAGCGCCGAGGTGTCGCTCAATGCGCAGGGCGCCGGGGCCGGCTTTGCGACGCATATCTGCGATGTCGAGGTCGACCGCGAAACCGGCTTTGTCAAAATCCTGCGCTATACGGCGGTCCAGGATGTCGGCCGCGCGATCCATCCGTCCTATGTCGAGGGCCAGATCCAGGGCGGCGTCACGCAGGGGATCGGCTGGGCGCTCAACGAGGAATACGTCTACGACAGGAACGGGCGGCTCGATAACCCCGGCTTTCTCGATTACCGCATCCCGGTCGCTTCCGATCTGCCGATGATCGAGGCGGTCATGATCGAGGTGCCGAACCCGCGCCATCCGTTCGGCGCGCGCGGTGTCGGCGAGGTGCCGATCGTGCCGCCGATGGCGGCGGTCGCCAACGCGATCTGCGACGCGATCGGGATGCGCATGCGCGACCTGCCGATCTCGCCGCCAAAGCTGCGCGCCGCGCTCGACGCGCAGGACCCGCCCCGGCTGGCGGCGGAGTAACTTTGTCGCGCGGCACTCCGGCCCACCGGGAGGCAGGAGAGTTGGATCCTTTGTTCCCGAGGTCAGCCCCCCTCTCCCTTATCGGGAGAGGGGGCCGGGGTGGGGGGGCAGATGGCCGTAACGCCGAAATACCCTCACCCGGCTCGCCCGGCTGGGCGAGCCACCCTCTCCCGCAATGCGGGAGAGGGGCAGGATGAGGGACCGGTGCCCCGCGTGATCCTCTCCGGAATGGCGGCCCGCCGGTTCACCGGCGGCGAGACCGTGTTCGAGGTCGAGGCCGATACGGTCCGCCGTATGATTGCCGAGCTGGACCGCCGCTTTCCGGGGCTGGGAAACCAGATCGACGAGGGGATGGCCGTCGCGATCGACGGCGAGATCTACCAGGATGCCTGGCAGACGCCGCTCGGGCCCGACAGCGAGATCGTGCTGATCCCGAAAATCGGCGGCGGGTAGGCCGGCCTCTGTTGGTTCGCGACCCCGGCCGACCGCATCAGCCGGCCGGGTTTCCTTTGCGTAGGCGCTGCGCCGCTAGCGCTGATAGCAATAGCCCTGGTAGAACACTTGGCCGACCGGGCAGGGTCCCGGCGCGGCCGGGGGTACTGTCGTACCGACCGTCGCCGCCGGCTGTCCGGTCAGCATGTTGGTCGTCCCCGCCAGCGCGCCGCCTGCGGTGCCGAGCGCGCCGCCGACAATCGCCCCCACCGGACCGGCCGCCGCGGAGCCTTGCGCCGCGCCGGCACTCGCCCCCGCGGCCGCGCCCGAAACCGGATTGTTCGGCGCGTAGGCCGCCCCCGGATAGCACATGCCCGCCGACCAGTAATAACCCGGCGGGCAGGCCTGTGCGAATGCCGCGCCCGACATGCCGCCCGACATGCCGATCGCAAAGGCGGCGCCGAGCGCCAGTGTTTTGAGTTTGTTGCCCATCAGCGGAATCTCCATTCCAACCCAGTTCGAGAAAGCACACAGGCGGCAATTAACCGCTGTCAAGTTTGGAAACATTCACGCGACCGAGTCTGTTCCAGCGCGCCCCGGAGTGCTTTCGGCGCGCCGGGGCGGGAGCCTCGCACAACCTGGGTTGGGTCGAACCCCGCGTCCCAGGGTGGAGCCAAGCTCGGCTGATCAGCGGCCCCAATAGCCGGGATAGTACGGGCGATTGTGCCCGCCATCATACCAGGTTCCGCCACCCCAATCCCAGCGGGGCTGGTACGAGCTGCCGTAGCCGTAGTTGTTGCTGTGATAATTATAGCGGTTGCCGCGGTCACCGTAACCGTAATAGCCCCGCCAATCGTAAGGGCTGCGATTTCCCTGATAATAGTAGTTGCTGTCGGGATAGACGCTGCTCGCGTATGGGAGGTTATAGCCGGTGTTGTTGTAGCCCTGCGCCATCGCCGCAGTCGTCGCACCCGCGGCCAGGACGGCGCCCAGCGCCAGCGTGCGGATCATGCCTCTCATCAGTTCTTTCTCCTTTGATAAGATGACCGGAAAAGCGCTGCTTCCGATCCTCCAAGCGTCAATACAAGTTGTGCGGGCCGGAGGACGCTCCGGCACCGTTACTCCGCAAACGGAAGGCGACGCTCGGCGTTCACCAATTTTACGGCAGGTTGAGTATCGTCGTACCGGTTTCGGCTCTCCGGATCAGAGCGCGACATCTTGCGGGCCGGCTCCGGGCGCGGGATAAGCACCTATCGGATCGCGCCCCGACGACGATTGGTCCGGGCGACTGGTTTGTTCGAACGATACGGGGACGGAAATGGCTTACGACTACATCATCGTCGGCGGCGGCTCGGCCGGCTCGGTCATGGCCCACCGGCTGTCCGCGAAAAGCGCCAACCGGGTGCTGTTGTGCGAGGCCGGGCAGGACACGCCGGACGGCAAGGTGCCGCCCGAAATCCTCGATTCCTACCCCGGCACGGCCTATTTCGACCCGCGCTTCCATTGGCAGGAACTCAAGGTCCACACGCAGATCGTGCCGCACAACCGGCCCGACGAGCGCCCGCCCTTGCGTAAATACGAGCAGGCCCGCGTGCTCGGCGGCGGCTCGTCGATCAACGGTCAGCTCGCCAATCGCGGCGCCCCGACCGATTACGACGAATGGGAGGAAAAGGGCGCCGCGGGGTGGAACTGGAACGCGGTGCTGCCCTATTTCAAAAAGGTCGAGCGCGACATGGATTTTGACGGCCCGTATCACGGCAGGGACGGCCGCATCCCGGTGCGCCGCATCTTTCCCGACATGTGGTGCGGCCATGCCAAGGCGGTCGCCGCCGCCCTCAAGGAGGCCGGATACGACTATATCGAGGACCAGAACGGCGAATACCGCGACGGCTATTTCCCGATCACGATCTCGAACCTCAACGACCGGCGCGTCTCGGCCGCGATCGGTTATCTCGACCCCGAGACGCGCCGCCGCCCGAACCTGACGATCTCGGCAGAGACGCAGGTAACCGGGCTGCTGTTCGAGGGGTTGCGATGCGTCGGCGTCAAGGCGCTTGTGCAAGGGAAGGAAACCGAGTTCCGCGTCGATCCGAACCGCGGCCCCAATGGCGGCGAGGTCATCGTGTGCTCAGGCGCGATCCACTCGCCGGCGCATCTCTTGCGCGCCGGCATCGGACCGGCTCCGACGCTCAAGGATCTCGGGATCGAGGTGCGCGCGCATCTGCCGGGGGTCGGGCAGCGGCTGATGGATCATCCGTCGGTTTCGGTGTCGTCGTTTATGAAAAGACAGGCGCGGCTCAACGGGCTGACAAGGCGGCACATCCTGCTGGCGCTGCGCTATTCGTCGGGTCTCGACGATATCCCGCCCGGCGACATGTTTGTCGCGGTGGTCAGCAAATCGGCGTGGCACGCGGTCGGCGAGCAGATCGCGTCAAAACTGGTCTGCGTCTACAAGACCTTGTCCGAGACCGGGCAGGTTCGGCTTTCGTCGCGCGACTGGCGGGCCGAGCCGATCGTCGAGTTCAACCTGTTGTCGGATCGGCGCGATCTCGACCGGCTGATGGACGGGTTCCGCCGCTTTGGCCGGCTGCACATGCTCGAAGCGATGCGCGAGGCGGTCAGCGACCCGTTCCCGGCGAGCTATAGCGACCGAGTGCGCCAGATCGGCGTCGTCAACGATAAGAACCGGCGGCTGACCGGTATTGTCGCCCGGCTGCTCGACGGACCGGAGTGGCTGCGGCGCTGGATCATCGACCGGTTTATCGTTGAGGGCTACCGCTTCGACCAGTTGATGACCGACGACGACGCGTTGGAGGAATTCATCCGCAAGGCCGCGATCGGCGTCTGGCACGCCTCCTGCACCTGCCGCATGGGGGCGGACAGCGATCCGATGGCGGTGACCGACAATCAGGGCCGTGTGCGCGGCGTCGCCGGTTTGCGCGTCGTCGACGCCTCGCTGTTTCCCGCCGTGCCCTGCGCCAACACCAATTTCCCGACGCTGATGACGGCCGAAAAGATCAGCGACATGATGTTGAGTGAATAAGGAATGGAGGTCCATGTGCGCAGCAACGGTAGTGACTCAGTTTGAATGTAACAGACAGCATTGTCATGCCGGATCATGGTTCGTTCGTGCCCGGCCTTGGGCCGGGCATCCACGAGCCGCCCCAGCCTCCCGCCTTCTCGTGGATGCCCACGGATCAAGTCCGTGGGCTGAAGGCCCACGGGCCAAGCCCGGCCAAGAACGACATGCGGCAAGGCCTCGGGCAGGTGATGTTACAATCAAACTGAGTCACTACCGCAGCAACAAGCCGCGGGCTGATCCTCCACAGCATAAAGTATATAGGGACAACGTGAATCTGGCGGCCGTATCGCTGCTGGCGCTGCAAGGGGAGAACCTTACCTGGTATCGGGCGGTTGGCAGTCAGTACGTGACGAGCGCGATCGCAACGAGGCATACGATCGCCGCACCGTCCCGCTTCTTGATCCGCTTAGTGCTCGTACAAAATTTTCCAGCCTGTATGTTTCGGGTAATCCGCACATCGGTTACCTCGCCGGAGCGATGGCCAAATTCCGGTAGTGACTCAGTCCGGTTGGAAGAGCGCGGTGCGTCCTTCGAGACGTGCCCTGCGGGCGCTCCTCAGGATGAGGTTCTTTCTCAATCCCCTCACAGACTTATGTCATGCTGAGAGCTTGGCCCGAAATGAGTTGGGTAATTTCAACTGTTCAGTGTCACCCCCGCGCGGTCCCCGGATCACGTCTGGGGAGGGGGCCAGGAGAACCGCACGGAGTGCCGGCCCTGGATTCTCCCGCTTTCGCGGGAATGACGATGGAGCGGCTAAAGCGGTTGGCATTATTTCGGGTCGGGTTCTGAGGGCCAGCGCCCCTCTTGAAAAACGCGCGATGCCTATGCAATTCAAACAGAGACACTACCCAGAGCCCAGACCGAAGCGGCACCCGCCGGTATTCGCCGGCGCGAGTTGCCGTCTCGTCAACGGGCCTTGACCGCCGCGGCGATAGCACCGCAGTCTCTGGCGCGGGAGGAACGGAGGCGGCACCGGCCGGTCATGTATACCTATATCATCCGTCGGCTGGCTTTCGGGGCGCTGACCGTTGTCGGCGTGTCAATCGTCGTGTTTATGGTGCTGCGCGTGCTGCCCGGCGATCCGCTCGTCGCGATCTTCGGCCCCGAGGGGTTTACCAAGCTGAGCCCGGCCGAGCGCGCCGGCTACATGGCGCAACTGGGCCTCAGCGATCCGCTGATCGTGCAGTATTTCCGCTGGATCGGCGACATCGCGACCGGCAGTTTCGGCCGCTCGTTCTTCCGCTCCGAGAGCGTCGCCGAGATGATCGCGCGGAAGGGGCCGCTGACCGCGGAAATAGCCGCAATCTCGGTGGTGCTGTCATGGATCGTCGGCATACCGGTGGCGATTGTCAGCGCCCTCAAGCCGAACAGCATCGCCGACAATATTTCCCGGTTTCTGAGCATCCTGTTTCTCGCCATTCCGGGGTTCTGGCTCGGCATGCTGATCGTGCTGGCGCTCTTGTTCTGGTTCGGCTGGCGCGCGCCGCTCGCCAGCGTCGCGTTCTGGGACGACCCCGTGCGCAATCTACAGATCGTGATCGGGCCGGCGGTCGTGCTCGGTCTCGGGCAGGCGGCCTATATCGCGCGGATGGCGCGGTCGAGCCTCTTGGAGGTCGTCCGCGAGGATTTTGTCCGCACCGCGCGCGCCAAGGGGCTCAACCGGCGCAACGTGATCAGATTGCACGCGCTGCCGAACGCGCTGCTGCCGGTGATTACGCTGTCCGGTATCCTGCTCGGTTTTGTGCTGGCCGGGTCGATCCCGGTCGAGCGCGCCTTTGGCGTGCCCGGTCTCGGCTATGCGATGTTTACTGCGGTCGCCGAGCGCGATGTCTTTGTCATGCAGAACCTAGTGTTTCTGTACGCGATCGTGTTTGTCATCCTTAATATCCTGGTCGATGTGACGATCGCCTGGATTGATCCAAGGATCCGCTACCGATGACGACAACAGATCCGGACAGCGCCCTCCCGGTCGAGGCGATACGAAAGCCGGCGCGGCGCTCGCTGCCGCGGCGGGTCTGGGGCGGTCTGCGGAGCTTTGCGCGGCGCTCGCCGTTTTCAGCCTTCTGGGGTGTGGTCGCGCTGGCGATTATCGTGATAGCGATCGCCGCGCCGCTGATCGCGCCCTACGACCCGCTCAAATCCGATTTCCGCGCCATGGCGAAGCCGCCGAGCGAAGCCCATTGGTTCGGCACCGACCAGATCGGCCGCGACGTGTTGAGCCGCGTCATCTACGGCGCGCGCGCCTCGCTGGCCGTGGCGATCGGGGCGGTGCTGTTCGGCACGACGCTGGGCGCGCTGTGGGGTCTGGCGAGCGGCTATTTCGGCGGACGCTTCGACACTGTCAGCCAGCGCATCATCGAGTTTCTGCAATCGTTTCCCGATCTGATCCTGGCGATGGCGATCGCGATGGCATTGGGGGCCGGGATGGGCACGGTGATCGTCGCGATCGCGATCACGCGCATCCCGTTCGGCGGCCGAGTGATCCGCTCGGTCGTGCTGTCGCTAAAGGAGATTCAATATATCGAGGCAGCGCGCGGTCTCGGGGCGTCGCATCTGCGGATGATGGCGCGGCACATCCTGCCGCAATGCGTGGCGCCGTTTCTGATCCTGGCGACGGCGCATCTCGGCGTGGCGATCATCATCGAAGCTTCGCTCGGGTTTCTCGGGGTCGGCATCCCGCCCCCGACCCCGACCTGGGGCAACATGCTGGCCGATTCGCTGAACGCGGGCCTCGTGCCGCCGTGGTGGCTGGTGCTGTTTCCAGGGCTGGCGATCACGCTGACCGTGCTGGCCTTCAACCTGCTCGGCGACGGCGTGCGCGACGTGCTCGACCCGCGGCTGCGGGGGGCGGTGTAGGCGGGGTCAGCCCTTCGGCTTGGCGAGTTCGATGCCCTCGTAGAGTTCGGAGAGCCGGACTTCCATGCCGGCCGATGCCAGCGAGAGAACGGCATCAGGCCCGCGCAGGATATCGGTAATCCACTGCGCCCCGGCGCGCCGATGCAGTTCGGCATAGATGCCGTCCGGGTCGATGAGAAGGATTTCCTGCACGGTATCGATCTGCCGGTAGACGGGCAATTTGATACGGCGATCGTGGCGCTCGGTGCTCGGCGACAGGATTTCGACAATCAGGAATGGCTCCTTGAGCGCCTGCTGCCCGAATTCGTGGTGCTCGCAGGTTGCGGCAATATCGGCTTCGAAGTAGGTGTCCGCACGGTCGGGACGTATGATGCCAGCGTCGCCTTGCGCATTGCATGGCCGGCGGCCTGCCAACGCAGCATCGATCCGGGGACCAAGGCGCATCGCAAGGATGCGATGTGCCGCCGCTGGCGGCGCCATCGCCACCGGGAAGCCGCCGATCAGCTCATAATGCGTGTCGGTGCCGTCGTCCCAACGGAGGAACTCTTCCAGGGTCATCGCCCTGTATGCGACATCAGACATCGTCTTCCGCGCTATCCGGCAAATCGGAGCCTCGCTCCGTTTTATAGCCGTGAGGTGGCTCCGTCACTCGGTCCGATCAAGCCGCCACGGCTTGCCCGAGCGGCAGCCGCACGCCGGCGTCGTGCAGGTGGCACGCGGCGAGGTGGCCGGGCAATACCTCGCGCAACGGCGGCGACTCGACCCGGCAGCGCGCCATCGCGTAGGGGCAGCGCTGGTGGAAATGGCAGCCGGTGGGCGGATTGATCGGGCTCGGCACGTCGCCCGACAGGATGATCCGCTTGCGCCCTCTGGCGCCCGATTTGGGGATCGGCACTGCCGATAAAAGCGCCTCGGTATAGGGGTGCAGCGGTGTCTCGAACAGGCTCGTTTTGTCGGTCATCTCGACGATGCGGCCGAGATACATGACCGCAACCCGATGGCTGATATGTTCGACGACCGCGAGATCGTGCGCGATGAACAGGTAGGACAGACCCAGCTCATCCTGCAGATTCATCAACAGGTTGATGATCTGCGCCTGGATCGAGACGTCGAGGGCGGAGACCGGCTCGTCGCCGACGATCAGCTCCGGGCTCAGCGCCAGGGCGCGCGCGATGCCGATGCGCTGGCGCTGCCCGCCGGAGAATTCGTGCGGGAAGGAATGGATCAGCTCGGGGCGCAGCCCGACGCGTTCGAACAGATGCGCGACCCGATCGCGGCGCTCACCCGCGTCGCCGACCCCGTGGATGACGAGCGGTTCGGCGACGATCTCGCCCGCCGACATGCGCGGGTTCAGCGAGGCGTAGGGGTCCTGATAGATCATCTGCATGCGCCGGCGATACGGCAGCATCGCGTCGCGCCCGAGCCGGGTGATGTCGTCGCCATCGACGATGATCCTGCCGTCGGTCGGTTCAAGCAGTTTCAGCAGCGTGCGGCCGGCCGTCGATTTGCCGCAGCCGCTCTCGCCGACGAGGCCCAGGGTCTCGCCGCGCCGGATCGTGAACGAGACGCCGTCCACCGCGTAAACCCAGCCCGAGATCCGCGAGAATACGCCGGTGTGGATCGGAAAATGTTTTTTCAGCCCCTCGACCGCGAGCAGCGGTCGTTCCTCTTCCCGGCCTTTGCCGCTCTGCCGATCAGGGCCGATCATGCAGCGTCCCCCGGCTGGGGACCGGCCAGCAGGCGGTCGGCGTGCCAGCACGCGATCCAGTGCCCGGGTCGGTGCTGTTCGAGCGGCGGAAAGACGGCGCGGCACTGCTCGGTCGCAAAGCCGCAGCGCGGCGCGAAGCTGCATCCCTGCGGCAGCCGCGCCAGCGAGGGAACCATTCCCCTGATTTCGTTGAGCCGAGGCCGCCGAGCGCCGGCATGCGCCGCCTTCTCCAGGTTCGGCAGCGAGCCGAGCAGCCCGCGCGTATAGGGGTGTCCGGGGCAGTCGAACAGGTCGTCGGACGCCGCCTCCTCGACCTTGCGGCCGGCATACATGACGACGACCCGGTCGGCGTTTTCGGCCACCACCCCCATGTCGTGCGTGATCAGGATGATCGCGGTGCCCGATGTCTCCTGCAACTCGCGCATCAGGTCGAGGATCTGCGCTTGAATCGTCACATCGAGCGCAGTCGTCGGTTCGTCGGCGATCAACAGCTTCGGGTTGCACGACAAGGCCATCGCGATCATCGCGCGCTGTCGCATGCCGCCCGACAACTGGTGCGGGTAGGCGTGCACGCGGCTCTCCGGCTCGGGAATGTGCACGCGGCGCAGCGCCTCGACGGCCCGGTTCATCGCCTCGCGGCGGGCGACCCCCTGATGCAGCGCGACCGCTTCGCTGATCTGGCGGCCAATCGTCATCAGCGGGTTCAGCGAGGTCATCGGCTCCTGGAAGATCATCGAGATCGCGTTGCCGCGGATGTCCTCCATCGCGCTTTCGCTCAGTTCCAGCAGGTTGGTGCCGGCAAAGCGGATCGTACCGCCCACGATCCTGCCCGGCGGGTCGGCCACGAGGCGCAGGATCGACAGCGCCGTGACGCTCTTGCCGCAGCCGCTCTCGCCGACGACGCCGAGCGTCTCGCCGGCGCGCACCGAATAGGAAACACCGTCCACCGCCCGCACCACGCCTGATGCGGTAAAGAAATGCGTTTGCAGCTCCTCGATTTCGAGCAGCGGCGTTGCCGCTGCCGAACCGGTCCGGGTGCGTTCGATCGGCTCCAGGTCATTCAAGGGTGACACCTGCCTGTTCGATGCTATCTTGGCCTCGCGCAACGCTTATCAGAGCACGCCGCGCTCGGTGCTGAAAAGAGCCAAAGGGGAAACGTCAGATGCCCGATCGAGAGTCCGCCCGTCCGTCATGGAGCCGTCGCGCGTTCATCAGAAGCAGCGCCGCGCTGATGGCCGGGGCCTATGCGATGCGCTGGCGTCTCGGGCAGGCGCAGGAGGTTCCGCTGGAATTCGACGGCAAGAACTTCCAGCTCGCGGCGCCCGAACCCAACCCGAAGCGCGGCGGCACGCTGCGCATCGGCATCACGATGCGCCCGCCGCATTTCGACGTGCACCAGTCCGGGACGATCAACAATCTCGGCTCGCAAGGGGTGATGTTCGATAATCTGATCCGGCGCGACCCGCGCGATGGCGGCAAGACGATCATCCCCGATCTCGCGCATGGCTGGGAGATCGGCAAGGACGGCAAAAGCTATACGTTCTTTCTGCGCGAGGGCGTGCAGTTCCACGACGGTGCCGAGCTGACCGCGGAGGACGTCCAGGCCACATTCGACCGTATCCGCAAACCGCCGCAAGGGGTCAGCATCCCGCGCAGCGTGCTGTTCAAGGCGGTCGGCGAGATCAAGGCGCCCGACAAGCGTACGGTGCAGTTCGTGTTGTCCGAGCCGCGTCCACCGAGCTTTATCATGGCGGCGATCGCCAGCGGCTGGAACGTGATCCTGCGCAAAAAGACGCTGGAGGACAACAATTACAATCTGCGCCGGGTCGAGATCTACCCCGGCACCGGGCCGTTCAAGAGCGTCAGACGCGTCGAGAACGAGAGCTGGCTGCTGGAGAAGAACCCGAATTACTGGAACAAGGGTCTGCCCTATCTCGATGCGGTGCAGTTCTTTCATGCCCTGCCGTTCTCGACCGAGCTGGGTTCCGCAGTGCTGTCGAACCGGGTGGATTATGTCCGCATCACCGATCCGGTGACGGCCCGCACCGCCGCGCAGACCAAAGGCATGAAGACGACCGACTACAACCAGAGCGTCATTCAGGGTTGCTGGGTCAACAGCAGGAAAAAGCCGTTCGACGATCCGCGGGTCCGCCGGGCGATGCATCTCGCCTTCGACCGGCCGGTGCTGGTCGAGGTCGTCAAGGATGTGGCGCCGATGCAGGTCGGCGGTTTCATCTATCCGTTCTCGGAGTTCGCGACCCCGAGGGAGGAGCTGAAAAAGCGCCTCGGATACCAGGACGACACGGCCGCGGCGCTCAAGGAAGCCAAGGCGCTGCTGGCCGCCGCCGGTCAGGCCAACGGCATCAAGGGGCTGGACTTCCTGGTCCGCGATGTCCCGACCTTCAAGCTGTGGGCGCAGGCGATCCAGGCGATGCTGCAACAGATCGGCATCCAGACCAATCTGCGCACGACGGTCGAATCGGTCTGGTTTGACGATACCGCGAACGGCAATTACGATCTGGCGGTCGGCGCGATCGTATCCACCCTGCTCGACCCCTCCGATTACTTCAACGCCTGGTACCGCACCGGCGGGCCGCAGAATTACGGTTTCTGGGACAACAAGGAATTCAACGCCCTGGTCGATCAGATCGACCGCGAGGTCGATCACAATAAGCGCATCGCGCTGGTCCGTCAGACCGAGGAGATCATGGAGAAGGACCCGCCCGTGCTGCCGGTCTCGTGGGAAAAGATCAACGACGTCTGGTACGATTACGTCAAAGGTCTCCACCCCTACGACTTCTTTGGCGTCTACGATGTCGTCCGGCAGGATACGGTGTGGCTCGACAAGGGATAATTGCCGGCAGGCCCCGCCCGGAAACAAGCGCGACCGGCGCGGAGAAGATCGGAGTTCGACAAAAGGCTTAACCGGGTTCGCTTCCTTGCGGCGCTCCGGCGGGTCCCGCCTTTCCCCACGGATCAAGTCCGTGGGCTGAAGGCCCACGGACCGCAAAGGATCAGGGGGATCGAGAAATCACTCCGCCGCGCGCGCCGGGGTGAGCTGCACCGAATTCGGGCCGTAGCGGTCGCGGAACGGCTGCGTGTCGATCTCCTCCAATTCGATCTCGCGCGCCAGCACCCTTCTCTTCCATTCCTCCTGCTCGGGAATGCGGGCGTGGAACTCGGGCATGACCTCGCGCGCGAACAAGTCCAGACTTTCGCAGATGTGCTCGTGCGTGTTCTTGCCGGCCTGATTCAGCAGGATCACCGAGTCGATATGCGAGGTCTCGAATTTGCGCAGTTTCTGCCGCAAGGTCTCGGGCGAGCCGATCAACCCGCCGCGCAGCGCGCGCTGATGGTTTTCGGGGTTCTCGCGCTTCCACTTCTCGTATTCGTCCCACAGATTGACCGTGCCCGGGTCCGGCCGGCGGCGGTTCGCCTGCTGGCCGTAGAAGCGCAGCGCGAACTGAAAGAACGGGATGCCGTCGGCGCGGCGGCGGGCTTCCTCGTCGGTCTCGGCGCACATGAAATAGCTGGTGATCGCGAGGTTTGGGTTGGTCGCGTAGTCGGCGAGCTTTTGCTGACGCTTTGTAAAGGCGTTGTAGTAGGCGTGGACCCAAGCATGCGCCGCATCGGCCGACAGAAACTGAAAGGCGAGCGCGCCCATACCGCGCCTGCCGGCCATCTCGATCGTCTCCAGCGCCGAGCAGGCCACCCACAACGGTGGGTGCGGCTTCTGGATCGGTTTCGGCACGACGTTGCGCAACGGCATCTGGAAATATTTGCCGCGATGCTCGACCGCATCCTTTGTAAACATCGGGATGATGGCCTGTATCGCCTCCTCCCAGATCGCCCGCTTCTCGTCGAAATTGACGCCGAACGGCTCAAGCTCGGTGACGCTGGCGCTCTCGCCGGTGCCGAATTCGACCCGCCCGTTCGACAGCAGATCGAGCGCGGCGATCCGCTCGGCGCAGCGCGCCGGATGCGTCGTTGTCAGCTGCATGATGCCGTGGCACAGGCGGATGTTCTTTGTCCGCTGGCTGGCCGCGCCGAGAAATACCTCCGGGGCCGGCGAGTGCGAGTATTCCTCAAGAAAATGATGCTCGACCTCCCAGGCGTAGTCGTAGCCGAGCCGATCGGCCAGCTCGACCTGATCGAGCGCGTTCTGATAGAGCCGATGTTCTCCCCCCGGCTCCCATGGGCGCGGCAATTGCAGCTCGTAAAAAATGCCGAATTTCATGCACAATCCTCCTGCGGGCGGGCGGATCATGCCGGTGCGGCGGCGGCGTGACAATCCCGCGAACGGGAATGCCGGTCCATCGGAGGAGAGTGGGGCGCCTTGCCAAGTCCCGCCCCCCGCCTACGTATCGCTTTATCCCGGTAAACGCGGGCGAGCGAGGTGCGCGATGGCGATAAAGCTCCAGGATGAAAAACTGTTCCGCCAGCATTGCTATATCGATGGCGAGTGGGTCGATGCGATCGGCCGCGAGACGATCCCGGTCAAAAACCCGGCGACCGGCGAGACGCTCGGCACGGTGCCGAAAATGGGGGCCGAGGAGACCCGCCGCGCGATCGAGGCGGCCGACCGGGCCCTGCCGGCGTGGCGCGCCAGGACCGCCAAGGAACGCGCCCAGATTCTCCGGAAGTGGTTCGACCTGATGATGGCGAACCAGGACGATCTCGCGGCGCTGATGACCGCCGAACAGGGCAAGCCATTGGCCGAGGCGAAGGGCGAGATCGCCTATGCCGCTTCGTTTATCGAATGGTTCGCCGAGGAGGGCAAACGCATCTACGGCGACACGATCCCCTCGCACGGGACCGACAAGCGCATTGTCGTGCTCAAGGAGCCGATCGGCGTCTGCGCCGCGATCACGCCGTGGAACTTCCCGGCCGCGATGATCACCCGCAAGGCCGGACCCGCTTTGGCGGCGGGCTGCACGATGGTGCTGAAACCGGCGACCGCGACCCCGTTCTCGGCGCTGGCGCTGTGCGAGTTGGCCGAGCGCGCCGGCGTACCAAAGGGCGTGTTCTCGTGCGTCACCGGCGGAGCCACCGAGATCGGCGGCGAGATGACGTCGAACCCGACGGTCCGGAAACTGACCTTCACCGGCTCGACCGAGATCGGCAAATTGCTGATGGAACAATGCGCCGGCACCGTAAAAAAGGTCTCGCTCGAACTCGGCGGCAACGCGCCGTTTATCGTGTTCGACGACGCCGATATCGAGATGGCGGTCCGAGGCGCGATCGCCTCGAAATACCGCAATGCCGGGCAGACCTGCGTCTGCGCCAACCGCATCCTGGTGCAGGACGGCGTCTATGACGCCTTCGCGAAGCGTCTCGCCGAGACCGCCGGCGCGATGAAGGTCGCCTCCGGCTTCGAGCAGGGCGCCGTAATCGGACCCTTGATCGATATGAAGGCGGTCGAGAAGGTCGAAACGCACATCGCCGACGCCTTGCAGAAAGGCGCCAAGATCGTCGTCGGCGGCAAAAGGCACGCGCTCGGCGGCAGCTTTTTCGAGCCGACCGTGCTGACCGGCGTGACGACCGACATGGTGATCACAAAGGAGGAGACATTCGGCCCGGTGGCGCCGCTCTATCGCTTCAAGACCGACGACGAGGCGATAAGGATGGCGAACGACACCGAATTCGGTCTGGCCGCCTATTTCTACAGCCGCGACATCGGCCGCATCTTCCGGGTGGCCGAAGCGCTGGAATACGGCATCGTCGGCATCAACGAAGGCATCATCTCGACCGAGATCGCGCCATTCGGCGGCATGAAGGAAAGCGGCATCGGCCGTGAGGGGTCGAAATACGGGATCGAGGATTTTCTCGAAGTCAAATATCTGTGTCTTGGCGGCATCGATCGCTGACGATCGGGCTGGAGGCGGCCCACAAGCCGCCTCCAGCCCTACCACGGTTACGTTTTCCCTCCAATACCTCGTTGCGGCAGCATTCCCACCAGACGCACCAGCCCGGCTTGGGAGTGTACGCCCGTCTTTGCGAAGCAACGGGCGAGATGGGTCTTGATCGTCTCCGGCGAGACACCGAGCGCCGCCGCCGTTTGCGGACCGCTCAATCCGCCGCCGATCAGAGCCGCGACGCGTGCCTCGGCTGCGGTTAGACTAAAGGCTGTCTGGACGGAGGCCGCGGCCGAGAGCGCCTGCGCCTCGGGATCGATCACCAGAACCATGGCCCGCGCGGATTCCGTCAACTCCCACATTACGAAAGCCGGGGGCGGCAGCGGGACTGGCAGGATCAGCAGCGGCGGCCGGCCGGAGGGACGCGTCAGCCGCAGCGGCTTGTGCAATGCGCCGTCATCGCCATTCGCGACCAGAAGCGCCTGTCCAATGACCCGGTCCAAAGCGGCCGTTTCGGCAGGCAACGCCGCAGCCAGATGCAAATTGCCTCTCGCCGTCACGCTTAGCCCGTCATGCATGCGCAACAACGCTTCCGCCGCGGGGTTGGCATAAGTAATTCGTCCTCCGGCATTCAACAGCAGCGCGGCACCGGGCATGAGGCCCAACGCTCTCGCCAACTGGCGGGAGCCATCCGCGTACTTTACCCACCTGCAACGAGGCATCGAGCGCCCGGGTCAGATGCGGCAAGACACGGGTGAAGCGCCGCATGCTCTCTGAAGTCTGCTTCTCGCCGCGTGGTGAAAGGCCGAAGTTGAATCCCCCCACTCCGCCTTTTATTGTCAGTTCCTTCAAGCTCACCGCTACCATCTCTTCGGTCCCCATCGGCTGTACGATGTCGGCGTAGAAGGCGGTGCGGCGGAGAGAGCCTCTATCTGTCAGTCTGCTTGCTGTCACTGCTTGGCCGAATGGAATGCCTGTCATGCCGATCGACCACGGGTTCCAAACATAATGTTCCCAAAACGTCGCGGCGATTTCCTCGTTTATCCTGCCGAGAACCGCGAAGCTGCGCTCACCGGGAGGGCCGATATGAATCAGCATTCCGCCATCGGCGCCGAGGTAATCCGAGACCTGGGTTAAGACATCGGGCCACCGCGCCGGATCGCCAGCTACCGAATATATTGTATTGAGAAGCGATTCATAGCGCCCTCGTTTTATCGACGGCATGACATTCTCCTTTCAATCTTCGGAGTTTCTTATTTTTTATTACGAGATATGCCAGTAACCGAACTACAACCAAACCGTAGCCTCTTCTACCGACCGTCGCAATAGTGACACTCAAAAAATCAACCCGTCACCTGATCGGGTGACGACGGGTGGCCCCGAACTCCGCGATGATCGGCAGGGCACGCGAAAGAGGCACCCGAAAATGTTCCAAGGCGAGTCGGTCAGGCTTGTTTGTCCGCGGCGGATACCGGCCGGGCGCTCCAAGCTCCTTCTCGGATCGGCCATGGCGTTTGCGATCGCGGCGCTCGACGGTGTACGGGAAAAGAACGAAGCCGCCGCATCGAACCGCGACGACATCGTGGCTCTGTTCCTGCAGAACTTCCCGGACGAGACGCATCGGGAAATGCTGACGGCCAATGTCGAGAAGGTGCTGGGCCACGCACCGGACATGGTTGACTGGAAAGACGCTGCGCGCCGCGGCTCTCCTCGCACCCGATAACGATCTCCGCCTCATGGCGCTTGCCGCCGGCGCCGGGCTGGGCAACCGAGCCAGTCCGATGCGCATTCTCCCGCTGCGTCCACTTGCGGCCGGCATCAGGTTGTGACAACCAGAAACCTTGCAATCCCCGATCGGAGAGAACCGGCATGGCGCGCTATGATTTCGACATGATCACGATCGGCGCCGGCTCGGGTGGCGTCGCCAGCTCGCGGCGGGCCGGCAGCTATGGCGCGCGGGTCGCGATCGTCGAGGAGAGCCGCATCGGCGGCACCTGCGTCTTGCGCGGCTGCGTGCCGAAAAAGCTGCTGGTCTACGGCGCGCAATTCGCCGACGCGTTCGAGGACGCGGCCGGGTTCGGCTGGAGCGTGGCGCCGCCCAAATTCGACTGGCCTGCGCTGATCACCGCGAAGAACAACGAACTCGACCGGCTCGAAAAAATCTACGTCAACATGCTGCGCAACAGCTCCGTCGAGATCGTCGAAGGCCGCGGCGTGCTCGTCGATCCGCACACGGTCGAGGTCGGCGGGCGTTACTACACGGCCGAGAACATCCTGATCGCGACCGGCGGGCACCCGACCGTGCCCGACATTCCCGGCATCGAGCACGTGATCTCGTCGAACGAGGCGCTCGATCTGCCGGAACTGCCGCGCCGCATTATCATCGTCGGCGGCGGCTATATCGCGGTCGAGTTCGCCGGCATTTTCCGCGGTTTCGGGTGCGAAGTCGCCGAGATCATCCGGCGCGAGGAATTGCTGTACGGGTTCGACGACGATCTGCGCATCGCGCTGGCGCAGGAGATGCGCAACCGCGGCATCCAAATCCGCACCCGCACCAATATCGTGCGCATCGAAAAGGGGCCGGAAGGCTACAGCGTGTTCACCGATATCGGCCAGGAGATCTCGGCCGGTCAGGTCATGTACGCGACCGGCCGCGGTCCGAACACGAAAGGGCTCGGGCTGGCCGAACTCGGGATCGAAACCAGGCGCAACGGCGCGATTGTCGTCGATGAGTGGCAGCGCACCAGCGTGCCCAACATCTACGCGGTCGGCGATGTCACCGACCGGCTCAACCTGACCCCGGTCGCGATCGGCGAGGGGCGTGCGATCGCCGAGACGCTGTTCAACAACAACCCGATCAAGATGGATCACGCGGACGTACCGACCGCGGTGTTCAGCAACCCGCCGATCGGCACGGTCGGGCTGACCGAGGAACAGGCGCGCAGCAAATACGGCGACGAGGTCGATGTCTATATCACGCGCTTCCGGCCGATGAAGAATACGCTGTCGGGACGCGAGGAGCGCACCTTGATGAAGCTGGTCGTCGATGCCCGCACCGACCGGGTGCTCGGCTGTCACATGCTCGGGCCGGACGCGCCCGAGATCATCCAGGGTCTCGCGATCGCGGTCAAAGCCGGCGCGACAAAGCGGGTGTTCGATCAGACGGTCGGCATCCACCCGAGCGCCGCCGAGGAATTTGTGACCATGCGCGAAAAGACGGTGCGGCCGCAGAAGCAGGCGGCGGAGTGAGGGAGGCCGGTATTACTACACAAGCCTCTTGAAGGTCTTAGGCTTTCGCCGTTTCCAAGAGCGGAAAGTCGTTAGAAACCGTAACACGCTCTGCGCGATAGGGAGGACAGTATGACGTCGCCTATGCGCCCGCTTGAGGCGTCTTTGGTTGATCTTTTCCAGCATCTGGGCATCGACCGCGCCCACGTTGCTGCGGGACAGATGGTGCCGAACGACTGGCTCGGGCTCGCCGCGCGTTATCCTGAACGCATTGCCTCGCTGACGCTCGTCTCGCCGCGACTGCGGCGGCCAGAGCTGGAGGCGCTGGGTCCTCGGTTCCTGGTGCTCGCCGGCGATGCCGGCCCAAGCGCGCAAGGCCCCGCCAGATTGCTGACTGAGCTGACACAGGCGCGATCGCTCGTTCTGCGCGATTACGAGTGTTTGGCCTGGTCCGATCTGGCGGCCGATCGCGGCGCGGAAATCGCGTCGGCGTGGTTGCGCTTCCTTGACGGCCTTCCGCTACCGGCACTTGTCATGCCGGAAGGCGAGGGCGAGGTGGCCGGCATCAGCTACCGCGGCAGCGGCCCTCCCCTCGTACTGATGCCGCTCGATCTGGCACCGGCGCAGTGGGAGCCGCTGATTCCGGAGCTCGCGGCGCGCTACTCGACAATCAGCCTCGGCGGGCCGCTTTTTGGCGTCGTTGCGATGCTCGAGAGCCGCGGCCGCTCGAACTACCTGGCCGCGATCCGCGCGGTGCTCGACCTGGTGGACATCAAGCCCGGTGAAACGGTGCTTGAAGTCGGCGGCGGCTCGGGTGTGGCTTTGCGCGAGATCGCCCGCCGGACCGGCGGCGCGAACCCGATCCTCGATATCGATATCAACCCCTATCTGCTGCGCGAAGCCGCGGCCCTCACTGCCAGGGAAGGCTTGGCCGGGCGGATCGAGTTCCGCCAAGGCAGCGCCGAGGCATTGCCCTTAGCCAATGCCAGCGTCGATGTCGCGCTGGCGCTGACCGTCATGGAAGAAGGCGATGCCGACCGCATGATGGCCGAGTTGGTGCGAGTGACCCGCCCAGGCGGGCGGATCGGCGCTATTGTGCGCTCGCAGGATATGTCGTGGTGGTCGAATCTGCCGCTCAGCCCTGATTTGCGCGCCAAGATAGACCGGGCGGGGGTTCTCGGTTTTGGCGTATCGCCGACCGGCTGCGCCGATGCCAGCCTCTACCGCCGATTCTGCGCCGCCGGGCTCGTCGATCTGCGCTTCTTCCCGCAGCACGTCTCTGCTATACCCGAAATCGAGCCAATCCGCGTCGCTTCTTTTGAGCAACAGGCGCGTGCCCTTCTGTCAGGGGACGAGCTGGCGGAGTGGGACCGGGCGGCGGCCGTGGCCAAGGCAGAGGGCAGCTTCTTTATCGCTCAGCCGCACCATTGCGCGGTCGGCACCAAGCCGCGCTGAGAAGCGCCGAGGCCGCAGAGGCTGCCGCGCTGCTTTGAGACATTGCCCTCGCTGCCAACTTGGCAAACGAACTCCGAAATCTAATACCAGGCAGCGGGAAGCGAACCCGAGGGAGGTTGAACATGCGCCGGGTAGGACCGAACAGCTTTACCGAAATCTATTTCGCCGGGTGCAACCCGGGCTTTGTCGAGACCAGCGACGGTTATGTGATGATCGACTCGCCGCAGCAGCCGATCGATGCGGTGCGCTGGCGCGAGATGCTCGAAGAAAAGGCGCCGATCCGCTATCTGATCAACACCGAGCCGCACGGCGACCACATCGCCGGCAACGCCTATTTCCCAAAAGTGCCGGTGATCGGTCAGGTCAAATTGCAGGAATGCTTTGACCAGTACCTGAACGCGTTCGGCTCGACCGAGGAAAAACGCGAGCGGTTCAAGCAGACCGACCCGGACAGCGTCTGGCTGGTCGGTCATCCGGACTATCCGCCGTCGCACGGACCGACAATGACCTTTACCGATTCGCTGACCTTGAACGTCGGCAATCACACCTTCGACATCATCCACATGCCCGGCCACACCGCGCCGCAGACTTCGGTCTACGTCCCGGAGGAAGGAATTGTCTTTACCGGCGACAACGTCTTTCACAAATGCCGGACCTGGATGCAGGAATGCGACCCGTGGGAGTGGCTCGCGGCGCTTGACCGGATCGCAGCGCTCGATGTCGAGACGATTGTGCCGGGGCACGGCGAGCCGTGCGGCAAGGATTACCTGCGCGAGCAGGCGCAGATCGTCGAAAACTGGGTCGGGTTTATCGAAACCCGTGTCGATCGCGGCGTCGAACCGGACGAAATCCTGAAAGGGCCGGTTCCCGTCACGAGCCAGGACCCGTACCCGATCGGCCAGCGTCTGTTCATCCACGACGAGCGCCTGACCGGGCTGATCGTGCGCAACCTGCACCGCCGCATCCGCGCGCGGAAGGAGGCGGGCGGCGGCGTCTGACGAGAAACGATCAGAGGATGGACCGCCGGCGAGACGCCGGCGGTCCCGAGTTGATCCCCATCCCGAGCGGGTTGGCAATTCCGATAGTCAGCGAGGCTAGAGTGTGATCGGGTCTGGTTGAAACGGGATAGGGGTTCCCCGGCGCGGGGATCTCTGCGCAAGATGCTGGCTGGGGGGCGGAGGCCAGCACGCATGCCCAGACCCTATTCACAGGATTTGCGAGACCGAGTGGTGGCCGCGGTGGCGGGCGGTCGCTCGCGCCGCGCCACCGCGAAGCTATTCAGCGTGAGCGTCGCCACGGTCGTGCGATGGTCGCAGCGTTTCCAGGCGACGGGGAGCGCAGCGGCCCTGACGATGGGTGGGCGCCGGCCG